>NZ_JBGEHK010000007.1:0-173183 GCF_041403425.1 Roseovarius conchicola
CGCATCGAAACCTCCCCCTTCGGCGGCATCAAAGACTCCGGTAACGCCGTCAAAGAAGGCGTCACAGAAGCCATGAAGTTCTTCACAAACGTCAAAACATACTCAATGCCATGGCCAAGGTGAGATTTTTCGTACGAAAAATCCAGGCCTCCGGCAGGAGTATTTTTGGCAAGATAAAGGAGCGACGCAGTGCAGCATACAGAAGGCGAAGCCAATACCAGTGCCGCGCGGGCGAATTGGGCAAAACGCGAGCATCATGAGCCAACGCAGGATTTGTTGGCCCGGGATGCCGAGGCATTTCTACATCAATCGTTGTCCAGCCCCTGTGTCAGTACGATTGCCAAGGCCGAGGGTATCTGGATCGAAGATACCGCTGGACGCCGTTTCATGGATTTTCATGGCAACTCGGTGCATCACATTGGCTATGGTCATCCGCGTTTGATCGAAGCGGTGAAGGCGCAGATGGAGGCGCTGCCCTTCTCGCCGCGCCGCTTCACAAATGACGTCTCGGTCGAGCTGGCCGAACGGTTGGGTGCACTGGCCCCGGGCGATCTGAACAAGGTTCTGTTCACCACAGGTGGGTCTGATGCCAACGAGGTCGCGCTGAAAATCGCACGCGCTGCCACGGGCCGCTTCAAGACGCTGAGCTTCTGGGATGCCTTCCATGGTGCCGGGTTTGGCGCGGCCAGCGTCGGCGGAGAGGCGACATTCCGCAGCCATATCGCCGGGCCCTTGATGCCGGGCACTGAACATGTCGCCCCGTTTCACTGTTATCACTGTGCCTATGGTCACACCGGGCCGGAAAACTGCGGCTTGGCCTGTGCCAAGATGGTCGACTATGTTCTGGGCCGCGAAGGCGATGTGGCCGCGGTGATTGCCGAACCAATGCGCGCCGTGCCTGTTGTGCCGCCACTGGGCTATTGGAAGGCCGTGCAGGAGGCGTGCCATCGCCACGGTACGTTGCTGATCATGGATGAAATTCCGACAGGATTGGGCAAGACGGGGCGCATGTTTGCCTTTGATCACGATGAAATCATCCCGGACATCGTAACATTAGGCAAAGCCCTTGGGGGTGGAATGTTGCCTTTAGCGGCGGTGATCGCGCGCCACGATCTGGATGTCTGCGGTGACTTTGCCATTGGGCATTACACGCATGAGAAAAACCCCGTGACGGCCCGCGCCGCGCTGACCACGCTGGATATCATCGAAGATGAGGGGCTGGTGGAGCGGTCGGACCGCTTGGGCCGTGCCGCGATGGCGAGGCTGCAGGAGAGCCTTGGGGATCACCCCGCTGTCGGAGACATCCGCGGGCGCGGTTTGATGTTCGGGGTCGAGATTGTCGCGGATCGTCAAACCCGGGAGGTTGATCATGCCACCGCCGAGAAGATCTATTACGCCTGTCTGGAACAGGGTTTGAGCTTCAAGATCAGCGCGGGGTCGGTGCTGACCCTGTCGCCACCTTTGACCATTGCGCAGGACGATCTGGATCGTGCTCTTGGGATTGTTGAAACGGCTGTTCGAGAGATGGCGACGTGAAGATCGTCCGCACCGATGCCGAGTTGCAGACGCCGTTTCTGGACGATGAATTGCGCGCGGCTGGGCATGATCTGGTGCCGCTGCCTGACGGAGCGAGCGAAGCGGAGTTGTGCCGCGCTGTGGCCGGTGCCGATCTGTTGTTGATGTGTTACACGCCCATCACCGCGGCGGTGATTGCTGCGGCACCGCAGCTGAAGGGCATCGTGAAATACGGCGTTGGGCTCGACGCGATTGATATTCCTGCGGCCATCGCACGGGGCATTCCGGTGGTGAATATCCCGGAATATGCCGAAGAAACCGTTGCGGAAGGGGCCTTTGCGCTGATGCTGTCGCTGGCCAAACGCCTGCCAGCCTTGCAGGATCAGATACAGAACCACGGCTGGGCCTGGCCCGAACCGCAATGGATGGGCCATGATATTGCAGACAGCACGGTGGGGATCATCGGGCTGGGCCATATCGGACAATCCTTTGCGCGCATGGCCGGCGCTGGATTTCGCGCGCGGGTGATCGCCTATAGCCCACATACCGACCAAGCCGTGTTTGATGCCGCCGGGGTAGAGCGCTGCGCCGATCTGCACAGCCTTTTGGCGCAAAGCGACTTTGTGTCGGTGCATTGTGTGCTCAACCCCGAGACGCATCACATGATCGGCGCGGCAGAGTTCGCTGCGATGAAACCCGGGGCCTGCCTGATCAACGTCTCGCGCGGGGCGATTGTGGATGAACAAGCGTTGATCGTAGCACTGGATGAGGGGCAGATCGCGGGGGCCGCGCTGGATGTGTTCAGTGCCGAGCCTTTGGCGCGCGAGGGTCATCCGCTGAGCCCGCTTTTTGGGCGGGATAACGTCATCCTGACCCCGCATCTGACATTCTATACCGCGCAGGCCATGCACCGCCTTGAAAGCGAAACCCTGGAGAGGTGTCAGGAGGTGCTTGAAGGTCGCCCGGTGCAGATCAAGTCCAAAGATCCACGTCTGCGGGCGCAATCCGACGGTGTGATCTTTGAAGGCTGAGGCCGCATAATCCCACAAAAACACGCAAGCCTATAGTGACCTTTCTGGACATCTGGGGAATTTGCCTGTCTATTCCCGTAAAACGGGAGGTGATATGGCTGACACCCTGGAACCGCATGCAACCCACCGCGAGGTCGAGTTGCTGGACAAGCTGCGTGGATTTGGCGGCTCGGCCAGAACGGCGGCTTTGGCCGAGGCGATGGATGTCTCTGAGGAAACCATTCGCCGCACCGTCAAGGCATTGGCCAAATCCGGGCTGGTGCAACGTGTGCATGGCGGCGTTTACCTGCCCAATACCGAGGCGATGACGCCCGTTGTCTCGCGCCTTGGCAAACGTCCTCAGGAAAAAGCCCGCATCGCCGCTGTTGCGGCAGGCATGATCCCCAGCGGGTCGTGTATTTTTCTGGATGTGGGCAGCACGACCGCGTTTCTGGCGGAGAATTTGAAAAACCACCGGGACTTGACGGTTGTCACCAACGGGCTGCATGCCGCGCAATCGCTGGTCAACAAGAACAACAATCGGGTGTTTCTGGCGGGAGGCGAGCTGAGCGTCGTTGAAGGCGGTGTCTTTGGCCCCGACACGATCGCTTTTGTCGAGAGGTTCAATCTGGACGTCGCCGTGGTCAGCGCCGATGGCTATGACCCCAAGTCCGGTTTCCTTCTGGCGGCAGCATCTGAGGCGGCCTTGGCCCGCGTTGTCATTGCGCGGGCGCATCGCACGATTGTTGTGACGGATCACACCAAGTTCGGCCAGAACGCCCCGATGGTGGCCTGTGGTCCGGGCGATGTGGACACGGTTGTGACAGACCGCGCCCTCAGTCCGCAAATGGCCGAATGCATGGCGCGCTATGATGTTGAAGTCGTGGTGGTGGATGAGGGTTAGCAGAATAACATGGTCTTCAATCAGTCGTAATGTAGGAGAGTATGAAAGTGGGTTGGCGAGGAACTCTGCGTTCAATAAATGCCGCAACCAAGGCAGCTGCCAGAGAAGCAGAGCGCCGGCATAAAGCTGACTTAAAGCAGCAGATATCTCAAAGCGCCGCGGAAGACGTCGAGAACTGGAAGCATTACTTGACGGCATTGATGTCCGTGCACACGAATTTGGCCGAAAAGATTGATTGGCAAAAACTCGGTAGTGCACCGCAGCCGGTAAAACCTATCGACACCTCACAACAACAAGCAAAAGCGCAAGCAGCTTTATCCTCTTTCAAGCCTGGCCTAATAACAAAGTTGATGGGTAACGTGGCAGCTAAGACCGAAGCGTTAGCGCGGGATGTCGAGAGCGCCAAAGCTGAGGATGATAGAAGGAATTCTGAAAGATACCTCGCCTATATGGAAGAGCTTTCTGAATGGGAAAGGGACACGAAGTTCGCAAAGGATATTCTAGCTGGTGACGATACCACAATCATCGAAGTTATCAAAGAATATCAGTCTATTACAGATGAAGGATTGATCGGTAATGAGATTGGTTTTGGAGTTGAATCCGGATTGGTTTCTGCTTTTGTCCAATGTCATACAGATGAGATTATTCCCAATTTCCGCCGAAAGCAGCTGGCTAGTGGAAAGCTGTCCGAAACGAAGATGCCGAAAGGTGAATTCAACGAGATCTATCAAGACTACGTGGCAAGCGTGGCAATAAGATTAGCAGGTGACCTGTTTCAGATGCTTCCTGTAACTGAGACTATTGTGACCTGTGCGACGTCAATGCTGAACTCATCTACAGGTCATAAAGAGGTAAGTCCGATCTTATCGGTGCATTTTGTTAGAAGCAGTTTTGAGCAACTCAATCTTAAACATATCGACCCGTCAGACGCGTTGAGCAATTTTAGGCATAACATGGTTTTCAAGCGGACTAAGGGCTTTTCTGTTGTTGAAGAGATTCAGAAGGTTGTTTGAGTCATTTCTTGACGTAGATACCGCGCGCATCCTCTAAGGGCTGCCATATCATCCTTGATCAGCAAAACCGGGATATCCTGCGCGATTGCGGTGTAGGGGCCTTTGGCGGTGAAGGCGGCGTGAAAGCCAGAGTCTGCGAGAAAAGGGGCGATGGCGCGCGCCAGTCCACCGATCAGGAAAATCCCCCCCATTGGCAGGTGCGTCAGCGCCAGATCGCCTGCGACCGTGCCAAGAAGCTGCGTGAAAAGGTCAATAGCTTTCCGGGCACTTGTATCTCCCTTGATCGCGGCAACAATGATCTGATCTGCGGGCAGGTCAGATCCGGTCACCCAGTGGTAAATGTTTTGCAGCCCCGGTCCTGACAGGGCGCTTTCGATGGGGCGGTGCGCATGGCTTTGGCCCAGATGCGTGATAAGCTTGCCAAGATTGCCGTCGCAATGGGGCAGGTGAGTATGGCCGCTTTCAGCGGCGGGTACGAGCAATCCCAGCGATGTGCGGTGCACAACAGCAACGTTGCAGCCTGTACCCAACCCCAAAACCAAGCGCGTGGCGTCATCCGACGTTGCGGCGCCGGGGAACAGTGACGTCACGCTGTCCGGAGTCAGATCGTCCAACGCATAGCCCTGCGCCTGAAGGTCGTTGAGCAGCCGAACTTCAGTCGCACCGGTGGCCTCGCGCAAGGCGGACGCCTTGATCATCCAATCATGGTTGGTCAACTGGGCCGCCTCTCCATTTACAGGGCCAGCAACGCCTGCGCACAGGGCGGTGATCGGTGGTGTGCCAATGTCAGACAGATAGGCCTGTAACAGGGGGGTTAGGCTGTCAAAATCGGCATTGGAAAAGCTGCGGGCGCTGTCGGTGATCAGGCCCGCACCGTTACCCAGCCCGACCCGCGTATTGGTCCCACCCAGATCGGCCAGAAGCAACCGCTCAGTCATCGCGCCAGCGGTTCATTGTGGCGCGGGCAGTCTGGGCCAGCATCAGTAAATCAATACCGACCGCCAGAAACTGTGCGCCCCAGTCGCGATAGGTCAGGGCCGTGTCATGATCGACTGCGAGTATCCCGGCAGCCTTGTCCGAAGCGGCAATCCGGGCCAGCGCATCGCGGATTACCTCTTGTACCGGCGCATCCGCTTTCTTTCCCAGATAGCCCATGTCCGCGGCCAGATCCGAGGGTCCGATGAAGACACCATCCACGCCGTCAACCTGCAAAATCTCGTCCAGAGCCTCGATCCCGGCCATGGTTTCGACCTGCACCAACAGACACATCTGATCATTGGCCGTCAGCGTGTAATCGGCGATTGATGAAAACTGTGAAGCGCGCGCCAGTGCTGCACCCGATCCCCGGATGCCTTCTGGCGGATAGCGCATTGCACGGGCAAGATTGCGGGTCTCTTCGGCGCTTTCCACCATTGGGATCAACAGGGTCTGAGCACCTACATCCAGCACCTGTTTGATCAGCCATGCCTCGCCCATCGGCAAGCGGACAACCGGCTGGCTGGCCCGCCCCTGCAGCACTTGTAGCTGCTGCATCATGCTGCGCAGATCATTGGGGGCATGTTCGCCGTCGATCACCAGCCAGTCGAACCCGGCGGTGGCCAGCACTTCGGTGGCGTAGGTATCGGCAAAACCGGCCCAGCAGCCATAGAGCGTCTCGCCGCGCAACAGCGCAGATTTAAACAGATTTTCAGGTGCCGCCATGAGGCTCCTCCTTGCGTGATTGAAAACAGCATAGACCGTGGGCCCGATCAAAGGCGAGGGGTGACAAGACCCACACCCTGTGATTGGGTGCGCCTATGGAGCAGTCTTCGCGTATCCCTTATGTCCTAACGGCCCTGATCATGGTGGTCACGGCGGGTATTCTGCTGTGGATGGGCCGGGTGCCTTGGTGCGCCTGCGAGGTCGATCTGTGGGGCACGGTGGGCACCTCGGAAGGGTCACAGCAGCCGTTTGACTGGTACACGCCCAGCCACCTGTTGCACGGGTTCATCTTCTACGCCGTTTTGTGGCTGGTTGCGCGGCGGATCGATCTGGGCTGGCGTCTAGTGATCGCGATGCTTGTCGAGGCCGCCTGGGAGATTGCAGAAAACACAAATGCCGTGATCGAACGCTATCGCGAGGTGACGATTTCGCTGGATTACTATGGCGACAGCGTTCTGAATTCGGTGATGGATATGGCGGCGATGGTGCTGGGGTTCTGGCTGTCGGCGCGCTTGCCGGTCTGGGCCAGCGTGGTGATCGTGATCGGGTTCGAGGTGCTGACTATGGCGATCATCCGTGATGGTTTGGCGCTGAATGTGATCATGCTGCTCTACCCGCTAGACATCATCCGCGACTGGCAGGCGGCCGGCTGATCTGGGCTCTAAAGTGGCAACAGAAATGGTTGGGCGATGGTCAGCGCCATCACAAGGACGCTCAGCAGGATCAACCGACGCCGCTCGAATTTGTATGCTTCGTCGCGAAAGAACGCGAAGAAGCTGTTCAGTGAGTGCCCGACCCATGTGAAATATCCGCCACCGGTTTCGGCCTGCCGGTCGAGCGAAACGCGGGTTACACGCCACAGCATCCGGAACATGAAAAACGCCCAGATGACAAAGACAACCGTGTTCAGGGACAGGTAGATGAGCGTGGCGGTTGTCATGATGGCACTACTGACTGTGTTGTTCGATCCAGAGTCGGTATAGACCGATCACGGTTCATTTCCAAACTTGTCCATCCTGGCAGGGCTTTACTTTCGTGCAAAAAAGCCGACTGATCACAGGATGAATGATCACGTCAAAGGCCTGCTGATTACCACTTTGGGTGTGTTGCTGGTGGTGCCGGATTCCCTGTTTGTTAAGCTGATTGAGGCTGAGCCGATGGTCACCGCGTTCTGGCGTGGTCTGACATCGGGATTGATGATCCTAGTTGGCCTTTTGGTGGCCACGGGCCTCAAGGGGTTCCGCGCGGTGCTGCGCGGTGGCTGGCCTGCCTGGATTTACATCATCCTGATTGGCTCGACCGCGCCGGGGTTTGTCCTGGCGATCACCCATACCAGCGTCGCCAATGTGGTTTTCATTTTTGCCTCAATGCCGATTTTTGCGGCTGTTTTTGGCCGGGCTTTTCTTGGTGAGCCAATCAGCCGCCGTCTTGTCTATACGATGCTGGTGGTCATGATCGGGCTTGGCATCATCGCCTATGGGTCTGGCGCGTCCGAAGTTGCGTCTTGGAAGGGCGATCTGATTGCGCTCTATGTGGCGGCGGCTTACGCGGCTGCGCTGACCGCCGTGCGGGTGGTCAAGGATATCTCGATGATCCCCGCCATACCCATCGCCTATATCGGCGTGGCGTTGGTGCTGTGGCCCTTCACCGCACCGATGGAGCCTGTGGCCACGCAATGGCATTTGCTGGCCTTGCACGGGCTGTTTATCGCCGGGGCGACCTGCTTTCTCACGTTAGGCCCGCGCTACATCAGCTCGGCCGAGGTGTCTCTGCTGATCCTGCTGGAATCGGTGCTGGCCCCGATCCTCGTCTGGGCCGTTGTCGGCGAAGACCCCGGCGGCTGGGCCATCGCTGGAGGTGTAGTGGTCATCGGGGCGTTGTTGATGTCGAACCTTTTGGTGTTGATGCGGGGCGGTTCACGGCGGGCTTGAACACCCACCCAGCATCACACTCGTAATGGCCTGTTCAGGTTTGGAAATGCACTTAGTCAGTTTAGAAATCCGGCTCGACCCCGGGCAGGTTCAGCGCTTTGATCAGGTCGCGCAGCTCTTGCCGGGCGGCGACGTTCGAGATGTTCAGCTGCTTGACGCCGATATCCTTGAGGTCCAGCAGGGTCAGGCCACGCGGGAACAATTCGCGGAAAATCACCCGCTCGTTAAAACCGGGCGCCGTGCGGAAACCGATCCGCTTGGCCAGCGCGTCCACTGCTTCGCCCATCTTCTTCTTGTTCACCATCTGCTGGGCGCCCATCCGATTGCGCACCACCACCCAGTCGATCGGTGACAACCCGGCCTGTGCGCGCAATTGCCGGGCGTTCCAGACCATTTCCGAGTAGACCGACGGCCCTTCGATCTTCGTGCCATCTTCGTTCACATGGGCCAGCAGATCGAAATCGATGAAACTGTCATTCAGCGGTGTGACCAGCGTATCGGCCAGCGAATGCGCCACCTGGGACAGGCGCGTGTGCGATCCGGGGCAGTCGATGATTATGAAATCGCTGTCGGGCTCCAGTTCGGCCACGGCGGCAGACAGGCGACGATCATAGAGGTTTTCGCCGGGTTTCAGGCTGGTCTGATCCACTTCGGGCAGATCGTGATAGCGCGGGCCGGGCAGGCTGAGGCCAGATTTTTTCAGAAACCGTGCGCGGTTCGAGGCATAGCGGCCAAAGGTTTTCTGACGCAGGTCAAGGTCCAGTGCGCTGACCTTGTGTCCCATGCGGGCCAGTGCCGTAGCCACGTGCATCGCGACGGTGGATTTACCAGCCCCACCTTTTTCGTTGCCCACGACAATAATATGCGCCATGACCCTTTACCCCTCGTGCCTGCCCGGCCTCGTTATGTTGGCTACACTATCCACCCCTTGGCCCGTTGGAAAGGGAGAGTTCGCGCAAGTGGCCCCATCGTCATGCGCCTGTTGTTCGCCTGCTTTAAGCCCTTTGCAGTCATTCCGCCTTCAGCCCGATTAACACGCCGCAGGCCCTAGGCCATCGTTAACCCTTCCTACAGGAGGTGGCGATTTGGATGGGTTGGGTGCTTGGTTTCAGAGACGCGCGTGGTCCCGAAACCCAACCATCGGTTCAAAGACAGCATCACCCCTTCACATAGCCCTGTTTTTGCGCCTGGTAGAGTTGGGCATAGAGCTTGTCGTCTTTCAGCAAATCGTCGTGTTTGCCCGCCTCGACCAGCTTGCCGCCTTCCAGCACAAAAATCTGATCCGCGTCGGAAATCGACGACAGCCGGTGCGCCACAACAATCGTTGTCTTCCCCTTGGTCAGCCGGGCCAGGGCGCGTTTGATGCGTTCCTCGGTGGCCTGATCCAGCGCACTTGTTGCCTCGTCCAGAAGCAGGATAGGGGCGTCGCGCAAAAACGCCCGCGCGATGGCGATGCGTTGCTTTTGCCCGCCGGACAGCTGCGCGCCCTTGGGGCCAACCGGATCATTGCCGCGTTTGCGGATCACATCGGCGATCTCGGCGTCCTCAGCCGCCTGCCAGACCTCGGCGTCGCTGGCATCGGGGTTCACGTATCGGATGTTGTCCCAGATCGAGGCGTTGAAAATCACGATATCCTGCGCCACCACGGAAAACGCGTTGCGCAGGGCGCTGACTTTCAACCCGTCAATCGGCTGGTCACCGATGGTGATCTGCCCGGCCTCGACATCGTAAAGCCGCGAGAGCAATGACAGGATCGTGGTTTTGCCCGATCCGGTGGCCCCGACGATGGCGCTCATCCTGCCGCCCTCGAAGGTCATGTTCAGCCCGTCGAACAAGGGTTGATCGGCGCTGTAGGAAAAACCGACATCGCGCAGCACGATGTCTGCGCCGGTGTCAAATTCCTCAACAGCGCCCTCTTTGTCCTGAATGGTGGGCACTTCTTTGTAGAGGCTTCTGATGCGATCCAAAAGCACGAGGTTGGCCTGCAACCCGCCAAAGAACTGCGCCAGCAGCCGGGCGGGGTCAAAGATCATCACCATGCCCAGAAGGAAGGTGATGATCGCCGCGCCATCGACATCGAAAGCGGGGCTGAGCACCATGTAGCCCCCGCCCCCGATCACCAGCACATAAACAAAGGCCGAGCTGAAATCGATCGACGGCATGGCCAGCGCCTGAACCCGCTGTACCCGCGCCACGAGCGAACGCAGCTTTTCGGTGCTGCCCAGAAGGCGGCCGGTTTCCATCTCTTCCTGGCTGGCGATCTTGACGGTGCGCATGCCATGCACGGTTTCCTCGATGCCGTTCATGTAATGGCCCAACGCCTCTTCGGCCTCGGCCTGCCCCTGTTTCACTTTTTCCGAGATCACGTTCATCATCCAGATGATGAAGGGCAGAACCACGACGGCGGACAAAAACAACAGCGGGTTCTTCCAGATCAGATATCCCGCCACGATCACCACGGTGATGGCATCACGCACCGCATTGGACACCGAAAGGGAGACGAACAGCCCCAAAGCCTGCGTCTGTGTCACCACTTTCTGCAGAATCTCGCCGGATTTCGTGCGCTCGAAATAGGCCAGGTCCAAGGCCATCAGATGGGCGATCAGATCGGCGCGCATCTCGTAAATGGCTTCGTTGCTGATCCGCACGGTGACGATGCTGACCAGATAGGCCAGAAGCCCGCGCGCCATGAACAGGCCGAAGACAACGCCGCAAATCCACAGCAGGTCGCTGATCGAGCCACTTTCAAAGATCACCCGCAGGCCGGTTTCGGTATTGGCCAGAAACTGTTGATAGATCAGCCCCTGCAGAACCAGCATCACCAGGATCAGGGCAACCCACTTGACCTTGTCACGCATGTAGCGCCGCCAGAACCAGCGGATATTGTCGCGATCTGTCTCAGAATAAAGAGGGCCGCGTTTGGGTTTGGTGGGTTTAGCCATATGCGTTCTCAGATCGCCCGTTTTACAGCGCCGACAACATCGTCCAGCACCTTGTCCAACAGGGCCGGGTCGATGGCTTCGGCCATGACGCGGATCAACGGCTCGGTGCCGGATTTGCGGATCAACAGGCGGCCATCGCTGCCCAGCTCGGACTCGGCACTGGCGATCGCGCTTTGCACTTCGTCGGCCTCCAGCGGGGCGGTGCCTTCGGTGTAGCGCAGATTTATCAGCTTCTGGGGCACCGGATCGAACACCCTTGCGAGTGCGCTGGCCTTCTGGCCGGTTTCGACCATGGCGGCCAGGAATTGCAATGCGGCAATCAGCCCGTCACCGGTGGTGGCATAATCAGTCATCACGATATGGCCCGATTGCTCGCCGCCCAGCGTGTGACCGCCCGCGCGCATCGCCTCGACCACATAACGATCTCCGACAGCGGTGCGTTTCAGCGCTATCCCCTGATCGTTCATGTGGCGTTCAAGCCCAAGGTTCGACATCACAGTGGCCACCAGAGTGTCGCCGGCCAAACGCCCTTCCTTGGCCCAGCGGCTGGCAATCAGGCCCATGATCTGATCGCCATCCGCGACCTGTCCAGCCTCGTCGATAATGATCAGCCGGTCGGCATCCCCGTCCAGGCAGATTCCAATATCGGCATTGGTTTCCAAAACCGCTGCCGCACAAGCCTCGGGGTGGGTCGAGCCGCAGCCGCTGTTGATATTGAACCCATTGGGATCCACGCCAATCGGGATCATCTCGGCGCCCAGTTCCCACAACACCGAAGGGGCCGTGCGATAGGCCGCACCATTGGCGCAATCAATCACGATGCGCAGCCCATCGAGGCGCCGTCCCGAGGGAAAGGTGGTCTTGGCATATTCGACATACCGTCCGCGCGCATCCTCGAACCGCTTGGCACGGCCAATGTTTTCGGGGGCGGCCAGCTGTACGTTGCCTGCCATCAGGGTTTCGATATTTTCCTCGGCCTCGTCGCTAAGTTTGAACCCGTCAGGGCCGAAAAACTTGATGCCGTTATCTGTCGCCTGGTTGTGGCTGGCCGAGATCATCACCCCGACATCGGCCCGCAGGCTGTGGGTCAGATATCCAATCGCAGGGGTTGGGACAGGCCCCAGCAGAAACACGTTCATACCGGTGCTGGTGAACCCGGCCGTCAGCGCGTTTTCGATCATGTACCCCGACAGCCGCGTATCCTTGCCGATCACCACGCGGTGTTCCTGTTTGTCGCGGCGGAAATGACGCCCTGCGGCAGTGGCCAGTTTCAACGCCAGTTCGGCGGTCATGGGCCAGCTGTTGGCCTGCCCACGCACCCCGTCCGTGCCAAAGAGTTTGTCTGCCATGTCGCTGCCCTCGCACCGTTTACGCTCGGTTTGATCCTCCATATCCCTATGCGAGGGGGCTGTCCAATGCCGGGTGCATCAAGGGCCGGTTTGTGCCCCTCCGCAGCGGTCTCGCAGCGGGCCTTGGCATCGAGACAGTTTACAAACCCGTTCAAACCCCTAAAATTTCGTTTGGCGCACCTGCTTGAGAAAGAGGTGTGCAAGGGTCTGGCGAGGGACGTTTTCCAGTGCCAAAGGACCCAATGGGAGGACAAACACATGTGTCAGATTTTCGCCGGACAGGATCCGGCCCGGTATCAATTGGAAACCCGCAGCATGCGGCTGAATGGTCAGAGCACCAGCATTCGTCTGGAAAACTCATTCTGGGCAATCCTTGATGAACTGGCTGAGAATGAAGGCGTCACAACGCCCGCGTTCGTCTCGAAACTGCATGACGAGGTGCTGGAGCTGCACGGGGAGTCAAAGAACTTTACCGCGCTCCTGCGATGCACCTGCCTGCTCTATCGCGAGTTGCCCGCCCCAGCTGACAGCGGTCAGATCGCCGCTGAATAGAGCGCGAAACAGGGTGTAGTATTCCTTTACTACCCGGCCATTCAGGCCGGGTGCTAGCCTTCTTGGACCAATCCAAAGGTTCGGAGGAGGCATATGGCCAAAGCCATTCACAGCATGATCCGCGTTCTCGACGAGGCGCGATCAGTTGCATTCTACAAGACGGCGCTGGGGCTGGAAATTGCCCAAAGGCTCGACTTCGAGGCGTTCACCCTCGTCTACCTGAGCAATGATGAAAGCCCGTTCGAGCTTGAATTGACCGTCAACAAGGACCGGAGCGAGCCTTACGATCTGGGCGATGGCTATGGCCATATTGCCGTGGTCGTGGGTGATGTCGAAGCGGAACATGCGCGGTTTGAAGCCGAGGGGCTGAACCCCCGCAAGCTGGTGGAATTCGCACCGGATGGCGAGGTGATCGCCAAGTTCTTTTTCGTAACCGATCCGGATGGCTACGAAATCGAGGTTCTGCAGCGTGGAGGACGCTACCAGTAGCCTGAGAAAACACACGTCTACCAAGGGACGACTGACTACCAAGGGAGGAAATCAAAATGAAAGACGGAACACCCCAAAAAGGGCTGACCCGGCGCGAATTGCTGTCGCGTTCGATGGCCGCCGGGGCCAGCTTTGTCGTGGGCGCGGGCTATGTGGCCAGCACAGATGCGGCATGGGCCATGGAAAGCGCCGTGCTCAAGCCCGAAACCATGGCGACGCTGATCCAGATGGCGCGCGATATCTATCCGCATGATCACGTGGGCGATGAATTCTATGCCATTGCCGTCAAAGGCTATGACACCGAAGAGGCCGCAGCGGGCGTCGAAGCGGGCATCGCCAGTCTGAACGCGGCGGCACAGGACAAGGGACATGCCGATTACCTGTCCATGGGATGGGAACGTGACCGTGTCGACATCCTGCGCAGCATGGAAGACAGCGCGTTCTTCCAGCAGATTCGCGGCGGGCTGGTGACCGGTCTCTATAACCAGAAGGCGGTTTGGCCGCTGTTTGGGTATGAGGGCGCGAGCTTTGAAAAAGGTGGTTACATCAACCACGGCTTCAACGACATCAACTGGCTTTAAGGGAGGGCAAGCACCATGACAGCATCTTTTGATCTGAATGACGACTCTGTGGTCGTTGTCATCGGCACCGGCGCAGGCGGCGGCACCCTGGCCAACGAACTGGCGCAGAAAGGCGTAAGCGTCGTCTCGCTTGAGGCAGGCGCGTGGCACACCCCGGATGATTTCGTGCAGGATGAGTGGGCCAGCTTTGGTCAGTTGGCCTGGCTTGATGCACGCACCACTTCGGGCGATTGGCGGGTCAGCCGCGATTTTGCAGGGCTGCCTGCGTGGATCGTGAAATCGGTTGGCGGTTCGGCCGTGCATTGGGCGGGCGCATCGCTTCGCTTCCAACCTCATGAATGGAAGGCCAAGACCACCTATGGCGAGGTTGAGGGTGCGTCCCTGCTGGATTGGCCCATCGACGCCGAAGAGATGGACCCGTGGTACGCACAAGCCGAAGACAAGCTGCACGTGACCCGCACGGGCGAGCGCCCCGGCCTGCCCGGCAACAACAACTTCAAAGTGTTGGAAGCGGGCGCCAAGAAGCTGGGTTACGAGAACGTGCACACTGGCCGCATGGCCATCAAAAGCAGCGAGGACGCTGATGGTGTACCCTGTCAGCAGATGGGCTTCTGTTTCCAGGGCTGTAAGGTCGCCGCGAAATGGTCGCCCAGCTATGACGAGATTCCGGCCGCGATTGAGACCGGAAATCTTGAACTGCGCACGCAAGCCCATGTTCAGCGGATCGAACATGACGATACCGGCAAGGTCACGGGCGTTGTTTACATTGATGCCGAGGGCAATGAGCAGGTGCAAAAGGCGCGGGTTGTGGCCGTGGCAGGCAACTCCATCGAAAGCCCGCGTATCCTGCTGAACTCGGCGTCCGAGATGTTCCCCGACGGCCTTGCCAACAGCTCAGGGCAGGTGGGGCGCAATTATATGCGCCACATGACGGCCTCGGTCTACGCGGTGTTCGACCAGCCCGTGCGCATGTGGCGTGGCACGACCATGGCGGGTATCATCACAGATGAAAGCAAGCATGATCCGTCCCGCGGTTTCGTCGGCGGGTACGAGATGGAAACGCTCAGCCTCGGCCTGCCCTTCATGGCGGCTTTCCTTGATCCCGGCGGCTGGGGGCGTGAGTTCACCACTGCCCTGGATGCCTACGAAAACATGGCGGGTATGTGGCTGGTGGGCGAGGACATGCCCCAGGAAACCAACCGTGTGACCTTGAACATGGACGTCAAGGACCAGCACGGCATGCCGGTGGCCAATGTGCATTTCGATGATCACCCCAATGACATCGCCATGCGCAACCATGCTTGGCAGCAGGGGCAGGCGATTTACAATGCGGTCGGTGCCACACGCACCTTCCCCACGCCGCCTTACCCCAGCACGCATAACCTCGGCACCAACCGGATGTCCGAGGACCCGGCGGACGGCGTGGTCAACAAATGGGGGCAGGCGCATGACGTGCCCAACCTGTTTGTCTCGGACGGCTCGCAATTCACCACGGGGGCGGCGGAGAACCCGACGCTGACCATCGTGGCGCTGGCAATCCGCCAGGCCGATCATATCGCTGCCGAGCTGGCCAGCGGCAACCTCTAGCCCCTTGCCATTCTGGGGGAAAGACCCCGGCGTCCATCTCCCGGCGCCGGGGTCTTTTTTGTGCATGTCTTCAAATGCAGGTATCCCAAAAAGGCCCTTAATCCGTTCTGGCTGGCGGCTTTGAGCCCCAAGAAGAAAGCCTCCACCGCATGATCGTCCGTTGACCGAAAGTCGATTGCCCGGCAATCGACACAGCAGGACCGCCCGCAAGGGCTGGCAATTGGCCGAGGAGGCGCGATGCTTTTTTGCGGATTTGGCAATCATAACCTGCGTCACAGAAAGACCTGATCGCCATCCCGCAATATGGCCATCGCGCGGCGGATGAGAACGTCCGCATCGCCGCCATTGTGGGTTTGGTCCAAGTGCGCCGTAAAACAAAAAACGCCGCCCTTTCAGGCGGCGTTTGACGTTTCGTATCCGGTGAACCTTAGAAGCCCAGACCGGCGTATTTGTTTTTGAACTTCGACACGCGGCCACCGGCGTCCATCAGGCGGGTGCTGCCGCCGTTCCAGGCCGGGTGCGCCGAGGGATCGATATCCAGCGACAGGGTGTCGCCTTCGGCGCCATAGGTCGAGCGCATTTGCACAATGGTCCCGTCGGTCATTTTGACGTCGATCATGTGATAATCGGGGTGGAGTTCTTTTTTCATCGTGCCGCTCCTTATGCCGATTTGTCGGCTTTGGGTTTGTAGGTGGTATCCTCGGCGATACGGGCCGATTTACCGCGACGGGCGCGCAGGTAGTACAGCTTGGCGCGGCGCACGCGGCCACGGCGGACAACGGTGATGCTGTCGATATTGGTCGAGTAGAGCGGGAACACACGTTCCACGCCTTCGCCAAATGAAATCTTGCGAACGGTGAACGAACCGGCAATGCCATGGCCGTTGTTGCGGGCGATGCAGACGCCCTCAAAATTCTGCACACGGCTGCGGGTGCCTTCGGTCACCTTAAAGCCGACGCGAACAGTGTCACCGGCTTTAAAATCGGGAATGTCTTTTCCCAGCGAGGCGATCTGTTCCGCCTCAAGTTCTGCGATCAGGTCCATCTGATCCACTCCTATGATGCTTGCGGTTGGTCCGCAAAGTTGATTTGCGCCTCAGAGCTCTTGGTCTTCATCCGGGTCCGCCTCAGCGCCCGCCAGAGATCAGGTCGTCATATCTTTTAATCCGGGACTTGCCATATTGGCCTTTGCGACCTGCCCGTCAGAAGCAGATGGGAATCACAAAAGCCGACAACACCAGAGTGACGCGCGTAAACCAGAAAGCAGGCGCTATTTCAAGTGTTTTCAGGCAGCGCGGTCAGGATTGGCGCGTCGCTGGGTTTATGCGAGGGTTTGGACGAAAACCAGCTTGCTTATGCCATGGGGAGGTCTGTCGTTGGCTGCCTATGATAAACTGATGCAGCGCGTCGCTGACGGGGCCCGCATTCTGACCGATGGGGCCACCGGAACCGAGATTGAGCGTCGCGGTGTACCACAGCTTGATAATGCCTGGAACGGAGGTGGAGCGCTCAGTCATCCCGATATTCTGACGCAGGTGCACGCGGATTACATTCGTGCCGGTGCCGAGATTATCATTTCAAACACCTTTGCCACGGCGCTCTATGCGCTTGAGGATGCCGGTGTGGATGCCGATTTCGTGGCCTACAACCAGCGCGCGGTCGAGCTGGCACGAGAGGCGCGCGAGATGTGTCATGCGCCGGATGTATTGGTCGCAGGTGGTTTGTCGTATTGGACCTGGTCGGGGCGTGTGCCGTCACTGGACGAGATTCGGCAGAGCGCCGAGGCGCAGGCCAACATCATGACAGAGGCCGGTGCTGACCTGCTGATGCTGGAAATGATGGTGGACCATGAACAGGCCCTGATAATGTATAATGCTGCGGCCCGCACCGGGCGACCGGTTTGGGTGGGTCTGTCTTGTGCACGGGACAGCGAGGGCGAGATGCGACTGATGCATGGCGATCCGATCGAACCTTTGCTGGACGCACTGAGAGAACTCCAAGCGCCGCTGATCAATATCATGCACACAGAGGTCGAAGATGTGGCTGCCTGCCTGGATATCCTCGATCAAAATTGGAGTGGGCCGGTTGGCGTTTATGCACATTCGGCACGTTGGGTCGGGCAGGTGACGCAGTTTGAAGGCACGATCCCGCCAGAAGTCTATGCCAGGCAAGCACAGATCTGGATGCAGCGAGGCGTGCAGTTGATCGGCGGATGCTGTAGGTTAGGCGTGGCGCATATCGAGGCTTTGCAGCCGTTGGTGACGGCTCAGTCTTTGGGCTTGTGATCTTGATACGCCTGCCAAAGGTCAGGACGCCGCGCTTTCGTCAGCTCTTCGGCCTGCGCCTGGCGCCATTTGGCAACCTTGCCGTGATCGCCTGAGACCAGAACCGGTGGGATCGCGTGGCCCATCCATTCGGCCGGGCGGGTGTATTGTGGATGCTCCAGCAAGCCGCCGGAAAAGCTTTCTTCCTCGGTCGAGGCGTCATTGCCCAGAACACCGGGCAACAACCGCACCGTGGCGTCGATCAGCGCTTGGGCTGCCAGTTCGCCGCCGGTCAGCACGAAATCCCCAAGGCTGATTTCCTCAATATCGTAGTGGTCGATCACGCGCTGATCCAAGCCTTCAAAGCGCCCGCAAATCGTGGTCACACCGGGCGTTTTGGCCAGCGCCTGCGCCTTGGCTTGCGTGAAGGGTGTGCCGCGCGGGCTGAGATAGATCAGGCGCGCGCCAGCAGGGGCGGATTTGGCCGCATGATCAATGGCGCGGCCCATCACATCGGCGCGTAGCACCATGCCAGCGCCGCCCCCGGCAGGGGTGTCATCGACATTCCGGTGCTTGCCTTCCCCAAAGGGGCGCAGGTCGATGGTTTCCAACTGCCACAACCCGTCTTTCAGCGCCTTGCCGGTCAGGCTTTCGCCCAGCACACCGGGAAAGGCCGCGGGAAACAGGGTGATGATTTGCGCCGTCCAAGCCCTGGACAGGCGCGGGTTCAGGTCCATCAGATCACGCGGTTGGAGCGAGGCGCTGATCGATTTGCGACCGTGGGATTTGGCGGGTGTGTCTGGCATCAGAACACCCCGTCAGGCGGGTCTGCCACGATCCGCCCCGAGGCCAGATCGACCGTGGGCACCGAGGCCATCGTAAAGGGCAGTAATACCGTGGCCTTCAGCCCCGCGCCCTGTATCTCAAGCAAATCGGTGGCCCCGTGGTTTTGCACCGATTTGACCGTGCCCAGCAGGGCCCCGCCTGTGTCATAAACCGACAGGCCAATCAGATCGGCATGGTAATATTCATCATCCGGAAGGCCGGGCAGGGCCTCGCGCGGGGCGAACAATTGGGTGCCACGCAACGCATCGGCCTGTTCCTTTGTGGCGATGCCCGACAGGCGCGCGGCAAAGCCGTTCTTAATCGGGCGGTCCAATGTCACCTCGAAACTTCGACTGCCATCCTCGACAGACAGGCGGCCATAGGTGGCCACGTCTTCGGGTACGGTGGTAAAACTTTTCAAACGCACTTCGCCGTGGACGCCGAACGCGCCGGCGATGGCTGCCACACAGATCAGGTCACTCACGCTTCACCTCCGGTGCGATACAAAGGCCATTGACAGAGGAACCACCGACCACGGTGCATGCCTCGCGGACATTGGCACGTTCGTAGATCATCCCCCCGACAAAGGCGATGGCGCAAAGGATCGGTAGGCGGATCAGTTTGAACATTGGTATCTACCTTGTCTCGACCGGCAGGTGGCCGCGCCGGTCTTCCCAGCCTGCCCGCTCCAACTCAGGCGTGTCGCTGTCGGTTTCTGGCCAGCCAACACAAAGATAGCCGACCAGCACCCAATCGTCCGAAATATCAAGATCGCGGGACAGTTGATCGGGATCAAGGATCGACACCCAACCAACGCCCAGACCATGACTGCGTGCCACCAGCCAGAACTGGGTGATGGCCGCCACAACGGAATAGCGGCGCATCTCGGGCATGGTTCCGGCCCCCAAGCCCTTGCCCTTCCCGGTCCCCTCATCACAATAGATCGCCAATTGGACCGGGGCATCCTGCATGCCGGACAGTTTCAGCGTGCTGTAAAGCCGCGCATCTTCTCCGTCATAGCCCTCCAAAGCCTTCGCATTGGCAGTCTGATAATTGGTAAGCGCGCAGGCGCGGGCGGCTGAACTGTTCAGCCGCACCACGCGCCATGGTTCGCTTAAGCCCACAGACGGGGCCAGCAGAAAGCTGTCGAGACACTGCCGCAACAGCGCCTCGTCTACCGGATCGGTGCGGAAACGGCGCACATCGCGCCGCCACCGCATCAGATCAAGCAGGTCGGACTGGAAGTCTTGTGGAAAGGTCGACATTCCAGATCACACCCTGCTCAGCTTTCTTCTGTTGCCTCTTCGGCAGCCGCTTCCTCAGCAGGTGCTTCTTCTGCGACAGGTTCTTCCGCGGGCGCCTTGGCGGCCTCTTCGGCCTCAGCGGCTTTGGTGGCTTTCTCTTCTGCGCGCTCCTTGGCCTTTGCGCCCGGCTCACCCTTATTGGGGTTGTTGCGCTCGGTTTTTTCACGCACGCCTGCGGCTTCCAGCATACGGGCGATCCGGTCGGTGGGTTGCGCGCCCTGGCCCAACCAGTATTCCACACGCTCCATATTCATTTTCACGCGATCTTCGCTGTCTTTGGGCAGCAGCGGGTTGTAGGTGCCCAGCTTTTCAATAAAGCGGCCATCGCGCGGCATGCGGCTGTCGGCAGCCACGATGCGGTAGAAGGGGCGTTTTTTGCTGCCGCCACGGGCGAGCCTGATTTTCATAGCCATTGTTGTTTCTCCTTTGAATGGCGGGGGAAGGTGGGGTGAAACCCCACCCTACATCTCTGTTATTCCTGATGTTTCTTGTGGTGTTGAATGACTTCCCCGATAATGAAGTTGAGGAAGTTCTTGGCAAATTCGGGGTCAAGATCGGCATCCAGCGCCATGCGCTGCAGCCGCTCGATCTGCTGGCTTTCGCGCAACGGATCGGAGGGCGGGAGGTCGTGTTCAGCCTTCAGCTGACCCACGGCCTGCGTGTGTTTGAACCGTTCGGCCAGCGTATACACCAAGACGGCATCGAGACGATCAATCGACGTGCGATGCTCGGCCAGCAGCTCGGCGGCGCGGGAGGAGGCGTCAGTCAATTGGCATTCCTTTCGGCTTGAACAGCGGGTCGCAGTAATGGCTGATTTCCAACTCGATCCCATCGGCAATCTGGCCCGACCGCAGCACGTCCGGGCTGGGATGACGATAGACTGCGTCATTGCCGTCGATGGTGGCGGCTTCCTTGTCTTTGACACAACCCAGGCGCTCGGCTAGGCGAATGCTGTCGAGGTTCTTGGGGTCGATGTAACTGACTGCACCATCCCAGCCGCCATTCGCATAAAGGTGCTTGCGCACCGCATGGGTGGCTTCCAACGCATAACCATGACCAGATTCATTCGGCCATATGATCCATGCAATTTCGCGCTCGGGCCATTTCGCCGGGAACCAGCCGCCAGCCATACCCAGCGTGCGGTCGGTGTCACGATCATGGATCATCCACATGCCATAGCCACGAATGTTCCAGTGCCCGATTTCAGCCGCGTAAAGCATCCACGCCTCATAGGGGTTCAGCGGCCCGCCCATAAACCGCGAGCGGTACGAGCTGAACGTGGCTTTGAAATCCGGGTAATCCTCAGCCTCGGGGCCGCGCAGGATCAGGCGTTTGGTTTCCAGAATGGGGATGTTTTGAGTTGGCATTCACACATCCTCCGGTTTGGGATGGCGGTAAATCAGCGAGGGTTCATCGTCTTCAGGATAGCTGACCTCGCCTGCCTTCACAGCGCCCAGACGTTCGGCCAATGCGATGGATGAGATGTTGCCGGGCAGGATGTAGCTAACGAGGGATGGCAGCTTGAGGGTGCCATAGGCATAATCGCGCGCGGCGTTGGCCGCTTCGCTGGCATAGCCGCGGCCTTCCGCAGCCTCAGATATCAGATAGCCCAGTTCGGGTTCTTGATCGCCCGGCTCGGCCCCGATCAGGACAAAGCCGATCAGTTCGCCCGTTTTGGTCAGCTCGACACTCCAGCCGCCATGACCCTGCAACATCCAGGCCGCCGACAGGTTGGCGAAATCATACCACGCCTCATCGCGGCTCATCGGACCGCCCAGGCCAACGCCACGCGGACCACAGGAAATCTCGGCATAAAGTGCAAAATCATCCGCGCGCGGGGCTCGCAGGGTCAGGCGCTTGGTGCGCAGTACCGGCACCATCGAGGCGAATTGCGCCGCCATTTCTGCGGGCACACCGACGGGCAGGGTTTCACAATACATGCTCATACCAGTACCTCCGGCCCGGGGTGGCGATAGGTCAGCGTGCCTTCCCACTCGGGCAGGTCGGGCAGTTTGGCGTCCGGGTCCAGCGTGCAGCCAAGGCGTTTGGCCAGAGCAATCGAGCGGGTATTGTCCGGGTCGATATAGCTGACCAATGTGCTCCAGCCGTGATCGCGATAGGCGTGGTCCCGCACCACCAGCGCAGTCTCGTATGCGATGCTTTTGCCCTCATATTCCGGCGACCAGACACCCCAACCCAGTTCGGGTTCGTGATAGCCTTCGGGCATCAGCAGCCCGACATCCCCAATCGCCTCGTCACTCCCTTTCGGACAGATCGAGAACAGGCCATAGCCGCGCACCGCCCAATGGCCCATCAGCCCGCAGCAATGATCCCAGGCATCGGCCTTTGACCACGGCCCGCCCATGTATTTCGTGCGCTCGGTCATCAGATGCGCGACACCACGCTCCATATCCTGCGGACCAAAGGCACGCAGGATGAAGCGTTCGGTTTCCAGAACAGGAGTATCTGCCAGATGCGGGGTCATGCATAGGCCTCGGGGTTGCCGTCGCCGTCGGCGCTCAGGCCAAGCTCGGCAGGCGCAGGATGGCGGAACAGCTGTTCGGCGCCCATCTGAACGTTGTCATACTCGCGCTCGAACCATGCGCCCATGCGCTTGGCCAGCGTGACCGAGCGGTCATTGCCCGGCACGATGTTCGAGGTCAGCGTTTCAAAGCCCAGCTCTTCATAGGCCCATTGGCGCGCGCGAAGGGCGCCCTCATAGGCGATGCCTTTGCCTTCAAATCCGTCAAACACAACCCAGCCGATTTCGGGTTCGGGCCACCCTTCGGGGTTCCAGATGCCGGTGATGCCGCAAGGCTGTCCGGTTTCTTTCCACACCATGGTGAAATAGCCATAGCCGTGCAGCGCCCAGTGGCCGATATTGGTGGCAAACCAACGCCACGCCTTGGGGCGGTCTTCTTCGGTGCCAAACCCCCAGGATCGATCTTTATTGAGCAGAAACGCGCAAAGCGGCTCAAAATCCGCAGCCTCAGGGCCGCGTAAGATCAAACGCTCGGTTTCCAACCGGGGAGGGGTGAGGGCCAACGTCATGCGCTGCCTCTCATGGGTGTATGGCGAAAGGCATCGCAATTAGAGATTGGCGATTTGGAGTTGGCGTCGGGTTGCGCACCAAGCCGTTCTGCGAGCCGTTGCGATGCCAGATTGCTTTTGTCGATATAGCTGACCACAGAGGTCCAACCCAGGTCGGTGAACAGATGGGCAAGCACCGCTTCGCAGGCTTCCTGCGCGTAGCCTTTACCCTCGTGCCGGGGAGCCGTGAGCAGCCAGGACATTTCGGGCTCGGGAAAGTGCCCGGGCTGGTGCGGCCCGACCATACCAATGGTTTCGCCAGTTTCCTTCAGAACCACACTATACATTCCATAGCCGCGCAGCAGCCACTGCCCAACACCGGATGAAAACTTCTGCCATGCGGCTTCCTGATCCATCGGCCCGCCATAATAAACGGCAAAATCCGACCCCAGAAAGGACAGCATAGCGCTTGTATCCGACGCATCAGGAACGCGCAGGACCAGCCTCTCGGTTTGGATGGGTGTGATATCGAGGAGCAAAGGCATGGCTTATTTCTTTTTCCCAAAGCCTGAGAGGCCGGGGGGCAGCGCCGCACCACCGCCAAGGCCGGGCAACCCGCCACCGGGCATGCCTTTGCCCATGGCCTTGGCAGCCTGTTCCAGCGCCTTGGGGTCCATACCTGCGGCCATGTCCTCGGGGCTGGGGCCGCCTTTGCCGAACATGCCTTTCATGGCCTGTTTCAGCATGCCGCCTTTGCCCATCTTGCCCATCTTCTTCATCATGTCGCCCATCTGGCGCTGCATTTTCAGAAGCTTGTTCAATTCGGATACTTCAAGGCCAGCGCCCTTGGCGATCCGCTTCTTGCGGCTGGCCTGAAGCAGCTTGGGATTGGCGCGTTCTTTCTTGGTCATCGACTGGATCAGGGCAATCTGGTGGGTGATCACCTTGTCGTCGATCCCGGCGGCATCCATCTGTTTGGCCATTTTGCCAGCGCCCGGCATCATGCCCATGACGCCTTCCATGCCGCCCATCTTCTGCATCTGCTCCAGCTGCATCTTGAGGTCGTTCATGTTGAACTGCCCCTTGGTGAAGCGTTTCATCATGCGTTCGGCCTGTTCGGCCTCGATGGTTTCCTGCGCCTTTTCGACAAGGGAGACGATATCGCCCATACCGAGGATGCGGCCTGCGACGCGATCGGGTTCAAACGTCTCGATCGCGTCCATTTTCTCGCCAAGGCCGACGAAGCGGATTGGCTTACCGGTGACCGCCCGCATCGACAGGGCCGCGCCGCCGCGTCCGTCGCCATCCATCCGGGTCAGGACCACGCCGCTGACGCCAATTTTGTCGTCAAACTCGGTTGCGACGTTCACCGCGTCCTGACCGGTCAGGCCATCGACCACCAGCAGGGTTTCCCGCGGATTGGCCACATCGCGCACGGCAGCGGCTTGGGCGATCAGTTCCTGATCGATGTGCAGGCGGCCTGCGGTATCGAGCATGTAAACGTCATAGCCGCCAAGGCTCGCCTGCGTTTTGGCGCGTTTGGCAATCGCGACCGGGTCTTCGCCCTTGACGATGGGCAGGGTATCCACACCGATCTGCGTGCCAAGGATCGCCAGCTGTTCCATCGCCGCCGGGCGGTTGACGTCAAGCGAGGCCATCAACACGCGCTTGCCCTCGCGCTCTTTCAAGCGCTTGGCCAGCTTGGCGGTGGTGGTGGTTTTACCCGAGCCTTGCAGACCGACCATCAGGATCGGCGCAGGCGGGTTATCAATCTTCAGCGCACCGGGGTCTTCGTCGCCCGTGAGGGTTTCGACCAGAGCGTCATGGACAATCTTGACGACCTGCTGACCCGGCGTGATCGACTTGGTGACCGCCTGACCGGTGGCTGCATCCTGAACCCGCTTGATGAAATCGCGCGCCACGGGCAGCGACACATCGGCCTCAAGCAGCGCCACACGCACTTCGCGCAGGGCGGTTTTGACATCCTCTTCGGACAGCGCACCTTGTTTGGTGAGCCGGTCAAAGACGCCAGAGAGGCGGTCGGAAAGACTTTCAAACATATCGGTGCCTCCTTGGGCGGTTCCTTTTTGCCACCCCAATATAAGGGGCGACGGTTCAAACGATAAGCGCCCCCACGGGCGTAACACGCTGGTGGGGGGCGATCCCGGGAATAACCCAAGGGACCGGAAGCAACAGAACTTCCGGAATTTGTCGCGGCTTTAAAGCTTTCAAAGACCAGAGTCAACGGATCATGGCCGTCACGATCCGGCAGGATTGCTCTGGTTTTTCATAACTGCTCCGGGGTGTGATAAACTGCAATCGCCGGATAGAAACAGGTTGCGACATGTCTGACCCTTATTCAAATCTTGCCGAGGAAGATACGGCCCTTCAGAACCGGATTGCCGATGCAATGGATGCGCGTTGTATGGAACCGGCACAGGTGGCTTTGAGGCAGGATTATCTGGGCGATCTGGAGTTACCGGCAGATGCGTTTGCTGTCGAATTCGGGTCCGGTACCGGGCATGTCACGCGTGACCTGATCACCATTTCAGGTGCCGCCCGCGCGCATGGGATCGAGCCGTCCCTGGTGATGGTGGCGCGTGCGCAACAGCATTTCGCGGCTAACCCTGATCTGAGTTTTGAGATCGGCGATGCCAAGCAAACCGGCCTTGGGGATGCGTCGGTCGACTGCGTTCTGATGCATACGCTGTTGTGCCATGTGCCGGGGCCGCAGGATGTGATTGTCGAAGCCTGGCGCGTTCTGAAGCCCGGCGGGGTGCTGGCGATCTGTGATGGCGATTATGACACTGCCACGGCGCAGATTGCTGATTATGATCCGCTGGATCAACTGGTGCGCTTCATGATCAACCAGAACGTCACCAATCTGTGGATCATGCGCCAGATAAGCGGCATGTTGAACCAGACCGGGTTTCGTCTGGGCCCGCGGCGCGGGCATGGCTATGTGGCCGAGGGCGAGGCGACCTATTTCCTGACCGTTATTGATCGCGGTGCTGACAGGATGGCCGAGACAGGTTTGCTGCATCCCGATACCGCGGCGGCGATGAAGGCCGAAGCCCGGCACCGGGTCTCGGCCAGCACGTTTTTTGGTTTCATGTCTTACGTCAGCCAGATCGCTTACAAACCCTGACCATACTGCTCTTCTGTCAGACAACATTCAGGGTTCTTCTGGGGCCGTGTGGCTGCTAGCGTGACCCAAACTGATTTGGACAAAACGCATTATGGAAGCCCTTCTTCTGATTTTTGGTGAAATCCTGTTTGCCTGCCTTGCCCCCGTTCTTGGTCTCGCAGGGGCCGCGTTGGCCGGGTTGCTTGAACTTCTCGCCGCCTTCTTCACGATATTGTTCGGCGGGTCGTTTGGAGCACGCAAGAAGCGACGAGCCCCTGCGAGGGATGGCGTGCCAGCAGCGCCGCGCAAACCTCTGATCCCGCGCAAAGTGCTGCATTGGACGGCGGGCGGTCTTGCAGGGCTTGGGGTTCTTGCTGTGCTGGGGTCGGTTCTCTTTTTCCAACCCATTTTGAATTACGCAATGGCAAGTGCTGCTGCGAAGGCCGGGATGGAGGTGCAGTTTGAAAGTGCCAGCGGCATGTTACTGACCGGGCAAGTGACGCTGAACGATGTGCATGTCATCCGGGATGACCCTGAGGGGCTAGACCTTGATATCCGGGTGGCAAGGGCACAGGCGGATGTGGACCTTTGGACCTTGCTTGGCAGTGAACCGGTGATCACCCTTGCAGTGGTTGAGGGTGTGACAGGGTATGTCAGCCCGCCGCCCGTCGACAAGGACAAGCCCAAAAAGAAGCGTCGCGCCTTCCGCGCTGATCTGGTTCAGGCCGCGGGTGTCGATCTGGAAATCCGCCCCAAGGACAGCGCGCCCTATGATCTGGTGATCGCCTCGGCAGAACTGGCACCCTTCCGCAGCCGTTCGGCCCTGTTTGACCTGCTGTTCCGCGCCAACATGGCAGCACAGATCGCGGGGCAGGACCTGATCGTGGAGACCCGTGAAATCACCGAACTGGGGCGCGAAACCTTCTGGAGCTTTGAGGATGTCGAAGCGGAGCAGATCAAGCTGCTTGTGCCCAAAGCGCCGCTCACCTGGTTGAATGGCGGGACGGTGTCGGTGCGTGTGGATGACAAATGGAGCTTGTCGGACGACTGGATCGATATGGATTGGAACATTCGCTTCGATCAGGTGCAGATCGCCGTTCCACAAGAGGCTGGCACAACGGAGAAACTGTTAGCCAATACCTTAGCCAAGGCCGTCAGGGCGCAAGGGGGCACGGCGGATTTTCGGTATATGCTCTCGCTCGATCCCGAAGAGGTGCGTGCCCTGCGCTCGGGTGATCTTGCCTATTTCTGGGATGTGGTCTTGTCGGGTGCCATGACGTCCGTGAAAGAGCGCCTTCCGTTCAGCAGTGGCAACGATGACAGCGATCCCGATGATGCCGTGCAGGAGAATACAGACGAAGCTGAGCCGAAAGCGGGCGCGATGGACAAGCTGAAGGGCCTTTTCAAGCGCGACAAGGACGAGTGATCAGCGGCGCGCCAGCCACCTGTTGACCGCCTCCACCATGGCCTCGGGGCCCGGGCCATTGGTGAAGTAGTCGTGCAGGGGCACGCGGGCCTCAGACGGTTTGCCATTGCTTGTGCTGCTTAGGATCAGGACGGGGCGATGCAGCGTCCGGCCGTTTTTGCCAAAGTCGGTCTCGATCCGTGCCTCAACCAGACGCGAGAGTTTGTGGGTGATCTCGGAGTGTTTGAAGATCGAACGGCGGCGGATGCGGATGCGATCCGTGTTGCGATCAAAGATGAACTGCAACCGTTTGGCAAACAGCCCCAGCGCCATCAACCACAGCCCGCCGCCCACGACAATGAACATCCCAGAAAACAGCCACATCATCGGGTCACCGGACTGGCCCAAGGGCAACAGACCAATGCCGATGAACATGATCACCAACAGTGCAAGCCCGATGGATAGTACCCAAGGGATATGATCGAGGATCAGCTGTTCATCCGTGTCGCGGGTGATTTTCATTGTCGCACGCTAGGGCGGGGCACAAGGCGCTGCAAGACCTCTTGGGGCTTTACATGGCCATGCATTGATGAACAATTATTGCGTAGGTGCGCACTTTTGTGCATCTGGGAACAGGGGCCGTCATGGACAACTGGGATGAGATAAGAACTGCCTATAACGTGGCGCGCGTTGGAACGGTCAGTGGTGCTGCGGATGTGCTGGGCGTGCATCATGCCACGGTCATCCGCCATATTGATGCGCTCGAAGAACGATTGGGCGTGAAGCTGTTTCAGCGCCATGCCCGCGGCTATACACCAACCGAGGCGGGTGAGGATCTGCTGCGTGTGGCACAGGCCACTGATGATCAGTTCAGCCAGTTGGCGGGTCGCATCAAGGGCCAGGGCAATGATGTCGACGGCGAATTGGTGGTGACGTCTCTGGGTGGGCTGAGTCATCTTTTGGTGCCGGTTCTGGCAGGGTTTCAGGCCGAGTATCCCGATATCATCGTGCGCTACCTGACCAGTGACCGGCTATTTCGTCTGGAATATGGCGAGGCGCATGTTGCCATTCGCGCCGGTGCCGCCCCTGATCAGCCTGACAACGTGGTGCAGCCCTTTCACAGGCAGAAGGTGACGTTGTACGCCAGCCAGGCTTATGTGGACAAACATGGCTGCCCCTCTGACAGCACAGATTACGCTGGGCATCGCTTTGTCGGGATGGATGACGCAAAATCGCGCGCGCCCTTTGCCCGCTGGATGCGGGAAAACGTACCACTGGACTGCGTGGTGTTTCGCAGTGGCGACTTTCACGCCCAACGCCGGGCCATTATCGAAGGGGCCGGGATCGGATTCATGTCTCAGCTTCAGGCCGAAGAGTTTGGTGGCCTGACCGAGGTTACGCCACCGCGTGACGAATGGTCGACGCCGTTGTGGCTGGTCACCCATATGGATTTGCACCGCACCACCAAGGTGCAGGCTTTCCTTAGCTTTTTGAAAGAACGTGCTGCTGCTTGGGACGCAGCATGAGCGAGGCTTTTAAGGGGCATCTGGCGATGCTGGCGTTTTCCGGCTTGATTGCGGGGTCGTTTGCCCTGGGTTCTATGGCAGCGCCACAGGTAGCGCCCACCGCGCTGAATGCCGTCCGTTTCATTCTGGCCTCACTTATCGTGGGGGCATGGGCCTTTGCGGTCACGGGGGTTGAACGCAGCGCATTTCAGGCGCCCTGGCGCTATTTGCTGATGGGCGCATCGATGGGCACGTATTTCGTGCTGATGTTTGAGGGATTGAAAACCGCGCCGCCCGTGTCGGCTGCCGCTGTTTTTACCCTGACGCCGATCCTGTCCGGGCTGTTCGGTTATCTGTTGTTGCGCCAGATCACCACGCGTCGCATGGCGATTGCGTTGGCCGTAGGGGCCAGTGGCGCGCTTTGGGTGATCTTCCGCGCCGATTGGAACGCGCTGTTGCAATTCAATGTCGGCCGGGGCGAGGTGATCTACTTCTTTGGCTGCATTGCGCATGCGTTTTACACGCCCTTGGTGCGCAAGCTGAATCGCGGCGAGTCGCCGGTGGTGTTTTCCTTTGGCGCTATGGCGGCCACGGCCTTTCTGGTAGGTGTCGTGGGGTGGCAAGATATTGTCCGAACCGACTGGATGGCTCTCCCCGCAATTGTTTGGATTACCATTGCCTATACGGCAATCTTTGCCACCGCGATTACCTTTGTGCTGGTGCAATATGCGTCGTTGCGCCTGCCCAGTGCGAAGGTGATGGCCTATACGTACCTGACGCCCAGTTGGGTGATCCTTTGGCAGGCCGCGTTGGGTCATGGTGTGCCGCGAGGGCTGGTGCTTGGCGGAGTGGCATTGACCATTCTGGCATTGTTGATGTTGTTGAAGGACGAGGACAAGCCAACGCTGAGCTAGATCAGATGCGCGGCCTCAAGCTGTTCCTTGAGCGATTCAAAACTGATCGGTGCGGCACTGTCCTTGTTCGCGGCTGTTGCGCTTTCCTTGATCGGGTTTAATCGCACCAGATCAACGGGGGCAAAGGCCTTGATCTGATTGGCCATCGACTCAACCGCGTCCTGACGGGTGCGGCGCTGGATCAGGCCAACGCGGGTTTCGGATTGCATCGCGAACGGCGCCAGGTGAAACGCCGAGCCATCGCCACCGACAATTGTATGGGCAGCGCGGTAGATCTGGCATTGCGCCCGGATACTGTGGCGCTGAGGATGAAAGATCGCATAGCCTGCCGATTTCATCAGGGCTTCGATCCGGGCTTCCTGATCGACCCGCTGATGGCTGTATTTCAGCTTGCTGCGCGAGACATAGATTTTCTCGGGGCCGATCGCCGGGCAATTGCGGTCAATCCGGTCGCGGACATAACTGCGGAATTCACCCGTGCCGGTCGCCCATTGCATATGACCAAAGCCCTGCGCAGGGAGATAGAGTGTATCCACCGTCATAGGCGTGCGCACCAGATGCAGGGGCATGTTGCATCCCATCAGCCGCAGGAAGGACAGCAGGCGACGGCGCAGCACGGCGCCGAAATCGATTTGGTACATGGGCAACAGGATCAGACCGTCAAACCGGTCTTGTCGCCCATCCAGCGCCCAGAGGCGGGACAGCGTCTCCATGATGAAATGACCAAAGTGATGCCGCCCGATCCCGGCGAAAAGATAGTTTCCCGTCAGCCTTTCGCGCGTGGTCGTGCCGGGGTGGTCTGGGATCGCGGAAAAACGGCTTCTGGACAGCCTTGTGCGTGACAGGTCACAAAAGCTGCCGTCGGGGCGAAAAACCCCACAGCCAATCCCTGCTTCTGGCCCCACCGGCATCACCACTGCATCCGCTATCGGCTCCACAATCGGCGGTGGAAGTTGATTGGGTGAAATCAAGGAGGCCGTCTCACCGGTCGGTGGTGGGATGTTCTCAGTCATCGCTTTTCAACTCGACCTCAAGAAACCGTTCAAACGCATCCAGATTGACGGCCTCGAACTGACCAAAACTTTGCATCCAGATGCTCGCGTCCCGCATCGCGTCGGGTTCCAGTTTACACCATTTCACACGGCCGCGGCGCTCCTGACTGATCAGGCCTGCGCGGCTGAGAATGTTCAGGTGTTTTGAAATCGCCGCCAGACTCATCTCGAACGGTTCGGCCACATCTGTCACGGCCATATCATCCTCAAGCAGCATCACGAGGATCGCGCGGCGCGTTGGATCGGCCAGGGCTGCAAACACGGTATCAAGCGGGTGCGTCATCGCCTGATGGTTTGGGCCAAGGCCACGCGCCCGTCAAGCGATGCATTGATTCAGCGCAAAGCGCTTCGGTGTTGCATCGGCGAAAATAGCCATGAGAGGAATGCGGCGATGTTCACGCACATTATGGTCCCGATTGATCTGGCCGAGAAAGACAGCTGGAACCACGCAACCCTGGTGGCGTGCGATCTGGCTGAGCATTTCAGCGCCAAAATCACGCTGGTCAGTGTGAGTGGCGGTATTCAGGGCAAGGTTTCGCATTCAACCCAAGAGTATGGACGCCGTCTAGCCGTCTATGCACATGAGCTTGCGACCGAACATGGCGTCGAGGTTGGCAGCATGAACTATGGCGTGCCAGATCCCAGTGTCGAAGTGGACCAGAAGCTTTTGCAGGCCATCGCGGAGCTTGAGATCGATCTGGTTGTCATGGCCAGTCACCGGCCGGGCTGGGTCGAGTATTTCGTCAATTCTCACGGTGGGCGGTTGGCCAGTCATGCGCCCATATCGGTGTTTGTTGTCCGCGACCCCGCATTGGATGATTGAGAAAGATCAACCGATTGGTTGAATATCATCAAACCATTGAATCTGCATGCTGCGCCTCTGCGACAGAGTTTCCCAGCTTCAAGTGGATCACATTTTAGGTATTAAAATCAAATGAATAGAGCAAGCTTTCCAAGCCACCCCTCTCGCTTGACTCATGGCCCTGCCATGCTTAGCAACAAGGCAACTGTTCTGAGGGGCAAAACCGCGTGACCGATCCCGACCAAAGCGAGCGTCTTGCGCAGCTTGAAGCCCGGATCGACGCTTTGAAAAACAAAGACGCGCCCAAACCCCATCAGGATGAGCACTATTCACAGGCGCAACATGCCTGGCGCATGGTGATCGAATTGGTAGCCGGCATCGCGATCGGCTTTGGCATTGGTTACGGGCTGGACAGCCTGTTCGGGACAATCCCGATCTTTCTGGTGCTGTTCACATTGCTGGGCTTTGCCGCAGGCATCAAAACGATGATGCGCAGCGCTGCCGAAATCCAGCAGAAGGCAATGGCCGACGAGGCCGAGAAAACAACACCTGTTGAGGGTGACGAGAAGAGGGCAAAAAATGGCGGATGAAGCGCACGGTTCTGACGAGGTTGGTCTGGTTTTCCACCCGATGGATCAGTTTATCGTCAAGCCGTTGTTTGGCGATGGGCCGGTTGGGACCTTTACGATCACCAATGTGACCTTCTGGATGGCGCTGGCGGTGCTGGCGATCATCGGTTTGATGGTTCTGGGCTCGTCCGGACGCTCGACTATCCCCTCGCGCATGCAGTCGATCGCCGAACTCGCCTATGGCTTTATCCGCAAGATGGTTGAGGATGTCGCCGGCAAGGACGCGTTGCCGTATTTCCCTTACATCATGACGCTGTTCCTGTTCATCGTATTCTCGAATTTCCTGGGGCTGATCCCCGGATCGTTCACCACAACCAGCCATATTGCGGTCACGGCCGTGATGGCGATGGCGGTGTTCCTGTTCGTGACCATACTGGGCTTTGTCAAAAACGGGCTGGGCTTCCTCGGCGTGTTCTGGATCAGCGCGGCCCCACTGCCGCTGCGGCCCATCCTGGCCCTGATCGAGGTGATTTCCTACTTCGTGCGCCCCGTCAGCCACTCCATTCGTCTGGCGGGCAACATGATGGCCGGCCACGCGGTGATCAAAGTGTTCGCGGCCTTTGCGCCGATGATCATCATCTCAACCGGCATTGGTCTGGTTGTAACCCCGCTGTCGATCCTTGCGATCACCGCGATCTACGCGCTTGAGGTGCTGGTGTCCTTCATTCAGGCCTACGTCTTTACCATCCTGACATGTGTGTATCTGAAAGATGCGCTGCATCCGCACCATTAAGGGATAACCGAAACGATGGGTGCGCCTGAGGCGCGCCCGACTATCAATGCCAATTCCAACGTAAGGAGAATTCACTATGGAAGGCGATATCGTACAAATGGGTGCTTACATCGGTGCCGGTCTGGCCTGTACAGGCATGGGCGGCGCGGCTGTTGGTGTGGGCCACGTTGTTGGTAACTTCCTGTCGGGCGCCCTGCGCAACCCGTCGGCTGCCGGTGGCCAAACCGCAACCATGTTCATTGGTATTGCGTTCTCGGAAGCGCTGGGGATCTTCTCGTTCCTTGTTGCCCTTCTGCTGATGTTCGCTGTCTAAACCTGACGGAAACTGATCCTTACGCGGGGGTGGGACGCATGACTTCCCACCTCTTGTAACCGGAAAGTTCCCCGAAGGAGGACGACGATATGGCAACCGAAACAACAGCCGCAGAAGGCCATGTCTCGCCTTATGAATTGGAAGAGGCTGGCAAATGCGTGGACTCGCACGGTGGCGCCGTCGGGATGCCGCAATTGTGCGAATCCTGGATGGGAAATCAGATATTCTGGTTGGTCATCACGCTGATCGTGATCTACTTTATCCTGTCGCGTATCGCATTGCCGCGCATCGCCGCGGTTCTGGCCGAAAGGCAAGGCACGATCACCAATGATCTGGCCGCCGCAGAAGACCTGAAGGCCAAAGCGGTCGAAGCCGAAGAAGCCTATAACAAGGCGCTGGCCGATGCCCGTGCCGAGGCCCAGAACATCGTGGCCGAAACGAAGGCTGAGATCAAAGTGGATCTGGACAAAGCCATCGTGAAGGCTGATGCCGAGATTGCCGCCAAGGCTGCCGAAGGCGAGGCGAAGATTGCCGAGATTCGCGCCGGAGCGTTGGAAAGCGTCAAGGTCGTGGCCAAGGACACCACCAAGGAAATCGTTGCCGCGCTGGGTGGCAAGGCAGATGCGAAAACGGTGACCGCCGCCGTGACTGCACGGATGAAAGGGTAGAACCATGACCAGATTGTTCCTCCCCACCGTGTTTGCCATCACAATGGCTGGCCCGGCATTCGCCGCGAAAGGCCCGTTCTTTTCGCTGCAGAATACGAATTTCGTGGTTCTGATCTCATTCCTGATTTTCATTGGGGTGCTGGTCTATTTGAAGGTTCCGTCCCTGCTGGGTGGTTTGCTGGACAAGCGCGCCGAGGGTATCAAATCGGAGTTGGATGAGGCCCGTGCCCTGCGCGAAGAGGCCCAGACCCTGCTGGCCAGCTACGAGCGCAAGCAGAAGGAAGTTCAGGAGCAGGCAGACCGGATCGTCGCCCATGCCAAGGAAGAGGCCGCGGAGGCAGCCGAGGCAGCCAAGGCTGATCTGAAAGTGTCGATTGCGCGTCGCCTGCAAGCGGCCGAAGATCAGATTGCCTCGGCCGAGGCCGGTGCTGTTAAGGAAGTGCGCGACACCGCCGTCATGATCGCGGTGGCTGCCGCCAAGGATGTGATCGCCAAGCAGATGACTGCAGAGAGCGGCAACAAACTGATCGACGATGCCATCGGCGAGGTCGAAGCCAAGCTGCACTGAGTCCTTCGGACCCAAGAAATCTAAGAGACCCGGCAGCAATGAAACTGCCGGGTCTTTTGCTTTCACGGCTGGCCATCTGCTGTCACCCCCGGCCGGCTTTGGCGTCAGCTGCTCGTGATGAATTTTTAGGCAAACGCCTTATTCTTCCTCCAGTACCGTGATCCCAAAAATGGATTTGATTGTGATCGCCGCTGCTTTCTGCAAAGCTGTAGAGTGCAGGTGACACACTGCCGCAATGAGCTTGAAAAATGCGACACAAACTACTTCCAATATTGATCTTTGCCCTGTGTGCTTCCCTTGGCACCGCTTTTGCACAACAGGGGCCACCGCCTGTGACAGCAGCAAAACCGGTCGTCAAAACAATCGTTGAAGATGATGAATTTGTTGGCAGATTTGCGGCCTCAGCCGAGGTCGACATCCGCGCCCGCGTGACGGGATTTCTGGATGCCGTTCATTTCACCGATGGCAGCCTTGTCGAAAAGGACCAGTTGCTTTTCACAATAGACCAGCGCCAGTTTCGCACAGCCTTGCGACAGGCTCGGGCCCAGATTGACGTGGCCGAGGCAACAAGCGCCTTCACCCGCGAACAGCTCGAGCGCGCCGAGGCCCTGGTGGGCAATGGGACTATATCTGAAAGCGTGGTGGATGAGCGGCGCGAAGCCTTTCTGGCGGCGCAAGGCACGTTGGAGCAGGCGCGCGCCGCGCTTGAACTAGCTCAGCTTGACCTTGAGTATTCCGAGGTCCGCGCGCCCATGGCGGGTCGCATCGACCAAGCTGTTCTTGATCCAGGCAACCTAGTATCGGGCAACAACACGCTGTTGACCTCAATCGTCGCCAGTGATCCGATCTACTTTTATTTCGACATCGATGAGCGTTTCTTTTTGGCCTATTCTAGGGACGCTCGAGCGCGCGGATCGGTGCTGCAGGAAGGGGCGAGCGGGCTTGAGGTGAGCGTGTCTCTGTCGGACGACAGTATTCCACCGCAGGTGGGCATTCTCGACTTCTCTGAAAACCGCATTGATGAAGATACCGGCACAATGCGAGTGCGCGCGGTTCTGGACAACCCGGATGAATTGCTGACACCGGGCCTGTTTGGCCGTGTGAACGTGCCGGGATCGCTGCCTTACGAGGGCGTTCTGGTACCCGATGCGGCGATTGTGTCTGATCAGAACCGGCGCCTTGTGATGTCGGTGGATGCCGAGGGGAATGTGATTCCGCTCGAAGTTCGCCCGGGGCCGCGCATTGATGGGTATCGCGTGATCCGGGAAGGTCTGGACGGATCGGAGACCATTGTGATCGAAGGGCTGATCCAAGCCCGCCCCGGTATGGTTGTTGCACCAGACGTGGTGGAATTGCCCTTGGTTGCCGAAAACTAGGATGGGCCGCTTTTTCGTCACCCGCCCAGTTTTTGCGCTCGTGATCGCGATCCTCACAACGATCGTGGGCATATTATCGTATTTCCAGTTGCCGATTGAACAGTATCCCGAGATCGCGCCGCCTTCGATTGTCGTGCGCGCATCTTATCCCGGGGCCGATGCCGCCACGGTTGCCGCGACGGTTGCGACGCCGCTGGAGCAGGAAATCAACGGCATCGAGGACATGCTGTACATGTCTTCCTATTCGACCGCCGACGGGTCCATGTCGCTTAGCATCACGTTTGAGTTGGGCACGGATCTGGATGCCGCACAGGTGCTGGTGCAGAACCGCGTCGCGATTGCCGAGCCGCGCCTGCCACAGGAAGTCCGCGCCCTGGGCGTGACCACGACCAAGTCCTCGCCAGACCTGATGATGGTTGTGCATATGCTGTCGCCGGATGATTCATTCGATCAGCTTTACGTGTCGAACTATGCCCGCTCGCGGGTGCGGGACAAGCTGGTCCGACTGGATGGCGTCGGGGATTTGCTAATCTTTGGCGAACGTGAGTTTTCCGCCCGCGTCTGGCTTGATCCGGACAAGATGGGCTCGCTCGGTTTGACGGCCGGGGATGTGGTGGCGGCCTTGCGTGAACAGAACGTACAGGTTTCCGGTGGTTCTCTTGGGGCACCGCCGAATGAGAGCGCCAGCGCCTTTCAGGTCACCTTGACCACCCAAGGACGGCTGGAAGACCCGCGAGAGTTTGGGCGTGTGATCGTGAAAGCATCCGAAGAGGGGCGGGTGGTACGCGTGCGCGATGTGGCCCGTGTCGAGATCGGAGCACGGTCCTACATCACGAACTCGTATCTCAACAACAAACCCGCTGTTGCACTGGGTATCTTTCAACGGCCGGGGTCAAATGCCCTTGCCTCGGCCGAGGAAATCCTTGGCGTGATGGAAGACCTTTCCAGGGATTTTCCTGCAGGATTGGAATACCGTGTTGTCTACAACCCGACCGAATTTATCGCGGCTTCGGTCAGCGCTGTCTATCAGACCCTGTTCGAGGCTGTGCTGCTGGTTGTCGCCGTTATCATCATATTCCTGCAGAAGTGGCGCACGGCCATCATTCCCTTGCTGGCGATACCCGTGTCCCTGATTGGCACATTCGCGGTGATGTTGGCGCTGGGCTACACGTTGAACCTGTTGACGTTGTTCGGGCTTATCCTTGCGATCGGGATTGTGGTGGATGACGCCATTGTCGTGGTGGAAAATGTCGAACGCAACATTGCCAATGGCATGGCCCCGCGAGAGGCCTCGGCGCGCACCATGGACGAGGTGCAGAACGCCATCATCGGCACATCGCTTGTGTTGATCGCCGTTTTCGTGCCCGCCGCCTTGGTGCCTGGTATCACAGGACAGTTTTATCGCCAGTTCGCCGTCACGATTTCGGTCGCCACGGTCATCTCTACGATCAATTCGCTCAGCCTGTCGCCCGCCTTGGCGGCAAGCATTCTCAAACCCCGTAGCGACACACCGTCTCCCAATCCGCTGTCGCGGCTCACCGAGTCGCTGTCAAAAGGCTTCAACCGTGGCTTTGACCGCATCGCACATGGCTATGGCAGTATCGTGCGCTTTCTTGTTGGGTCCACCCGGAGGATACTGGCATCTCTTGTGGTTTTTGTGGGACTTCTTGGATCGACCTACTGGATCAGCAACCAAGTGCCGACCGGCTTCATTCCCGATGCAGATCAGGGCTATGCCATTGTTGTTGTGCAATTGCCCGATGGTGCCTCGCTTGGCAGAACCGATGCGATCATGCAGCAGGCGACGGAAATCGCGCTGGACACACCCGGCGTCACCAACGCGGTGGCCTTTGCGGGGTTTTCCGGCGCAACCTTTACCAATGCAAGCAACCAGGGTGTGATTTTCACGACGTTTGAGAGCTTTGAAGACCGCCAGGCAAGTGGCCTCGGGGCAGGAGCGATTGTCGGGCAATTGTTCGGTCGCATGCAGGTTTTGCGCGAGGCCTTTATCATTGCAATTGCTCCGCCATCGGTGCGCGGCGTTGGCACCGGCGGCGGGTTCAAACTGCAATTGCAGGAAACCGAAAGCGCAGACATGGCGCAGGTCCTGAATTCGGCCTATGCCATCATGGGCAGCGCGGCGCAGTCGGACAAGGTTCAGAGGGTCTTCACGACCTTCTCATCAGGTTCCCCACAGTTCTTCCTTGAGATTGACCGGGTGCGGGCGCAAATGCTGAACGTGCCCATCGGCGCGATTTTTGAAGCGTTGTCGATCAATCTCGGGTCGGCCTACGTGAACGATTTCAACGCTTTCGGGCGGCTGTTTCAGGTCCGCGCGCAGGCGGATGAACGGTTCCGACTGGACGAGGCCGACATTCGCAATTTGCGTGTGCGCTCGGCCACGGGGGCGTTGGTGCCATTGGGAACACTTATCACGATTCAGGAAACGGCGGGACCGGCGCTTGTTCAACGTTACAACCAGCAGGTTTCTGTCCCGGTGCAGGGGTCAGCCGCCCCGGGTGTCTCAACCGGTGAAGCCTTGCTGGCGATGGAGGCGTTGGCGGAGTCCGTGATGCCACCGGGTCTGGATTATGAGTGGACCGAACTTGCCTTACAGGAACGCAATCAAGGCGACACCGCCGCCTATATCTTTGCGTTCTCCGTTTTGTTTGCTTTCCTTTTCCTCGCTGCCCTTTACGAAAGCTGGGCGCTGCCTGTCGTGATTGTCCTGATCGTGCCGCTTGCCGTTCTCGGCGCGCTTCTTGGGGTGATGTTCCGGGGCATGGACAACAATATTCTGACGCAGGTCGGATTGATTGTGCTTGTCGGGCTTGCGGCAAAGAACGCGATCCTCATCGTCGAGTTTGCCAAGCAAGCGCAGGAAGAGCGCGGGCTGTCGCCGATCAACGCGGCGGTTGAGGCCAGCCAGTTGCGGCTGCGACCCATCCTCATGACGGCCTTCGCATTCATCCTTGGGGTGCTACCCTTGATGATCGCGACCGGGCCCGGTTCGGAAATGCGTCAGGCGTTGGGTACCGCGGTGTTCTTCGGCATGGCGGGTGTCACGTTCCTGGGTCTGTTCTTCACGCCGGTGTTCTATGTGGCCATTCGGCGGCTTTTCCCCAGTCGCAACGTGAAGAACGCGGCTGATACGGGTGATGCACCTTCCTGATTAGGGCAGGTCAGAATGTCCGAACTTATGCCGCAAAAGAAAGGGGGCCGTTGAACCGGCCCCTCATTCCATCCTGCCATGTGTTCGGAAAAGTCAGAGTGCCGGGATCATCAATTCCAGTCCGGCTTGTAATTGATTGGGTGAGGTAAGGACCCCGCGATTGGCGTTATAGATATCCAGCGCCTGTGTGGTGCTTCCATAGAAGCGATAGGAAATTGCCGCGAGGCTGTCGCCCGGCTGCACCGTGTAGCTTTCATCGACCCCTGCTTCCAACCCGCTTTTTTGCAGGATCGACAGCAGAGATGTGGTGTCGACGCGCCCGTCTTCGGTGATCAGCGTTTCGGGTACCTCGACCTTACCCTTTGCCGCTGCATCATTCACCAGCGCTTCGATATAGGCATTGGACTGGCCTTGAGCGAGGGCCGTGATCACCAGCTGTTCCAGCCCGTCCTTCGGGATCGGTGTGGCGGTCAACGAGACGGGTTCGGTTGCCAGATCTGTTTCGGGGGTGATCGCGGCCGGCGTCGCCGGTGCAACGGCGGCATAGACTGGTTCTATCTCGATTTCAGGCGCCGCGTTTTCCACCCCTTCCGTGACCAATGACAGGCTGTCTGCCAGCGCATCGTAGGCTTCAAATTCGGTCTCGGCCCGGGTGACGGCGCTATCATCCGCCAATGCCAATGTCTGTTCGGTGGGCTCGGAAGTCGGTTGCAGAATGATCAGAACCAGCGTGACGCACAAAAAACCTAAAGACACGATTGCGGCACGGATCATGTTAGAACCTGCCCCCAGAACCCAAAGGGGAGGCATGGTTGGATGCCTGCATAAAGCTTGTCTCTGACAGTCTCAGGCCTGTGTGCCTGATCTGTCCTTGCATTGCCGTCAAATTCACGGCGATTTCCCCCAAACCCCTAGCGCGCTTGTTGGCGAATTGGCCTCGCGCTGTGACTGCTTTCACAAGATATAGGCGAAGAGAATCGAATCGGTCAACATGAAGTGATTCGTTTTCGTGACACAGCACATAGTTTTCGCCGGTACTGACTGAAAAACGCCCCTCACACCACCGATCAGCCGTTTTCGCGCAGGACATTCCCGGCAAGGTAGAGCGACCCGCAAATCAGAATGCGGCAGTTCGGGTCTTGGGTAACGATATGGCGTATGGCGGCTTCGACACTGTCGGCCTCGCTTGCAGGCAAGCTGCAATCTCTGGCGGCGCGGGCTGTGTCTGCTGCGGGCAGGGTGTTGGCCTCGCCGGGGATCGATACGGCGCTTAGGCTTTGTGCTTGGTTGGCCAGCGGCGACAGATAGCCGGTGACATCCTTGGTGTTCAGCATGCCACAGATCAGATGCGTGGGTCGCTTGGGCAAACTGGCCAGATGCCTGGCAAGCGCCTGTCCGGCGGCGGCGTTGTGACCGCCATCGAGCCACAGCTCGGCCTCACCAGATGCCTCGACCAACGGCCCGGTTTTCAACCGCTGCATCCGGGCAGGCCAATTGGCCCCGGTCATTGCCCCCTCATAGGCGGCTTCGCCCATCTGCAAATGACGCAAAGCTGCCAGCGCACCCCCGGCATTTTCGATCTGATGCGCGCCGGGCAGGGCGGGCAACGGCAGGTCAAGCAGGCCGGTTTCGTCCTGAAAAACCAGCCGCCCTCGTTCTTCCGTGACATGCCAATGCTGACCATGGGCCAGGACCGGCGCACCAAGCCTGCGGGCGCGGGCCTCGATTACCTCTTCGGCCTCACCCTGTTGCGGGCCGACAATCACCGGTACGCCGCGTTTGATGATTCCGGCCTTCTCGCCTGCGATCTTGGCGAGGGTGTCACCCAGAAATTGTTCATGATCCATCGACACCGGCGTGATGATGGTCAGGGCGGGGGCCTCGATCACATTGGTCGCATCCAGCCGCCCGCCCAGACCGACCTCAAGCAGTGTCACATCAGCGGGCGTGCGTGCCATGGCCAGCAAGGCGGCACAGGTGGTGATTTCGAAATAGGTGATCACCTCGCCGCCATTGGCGGCATAGCACTCGTCCAGAACCTCGGTCAGGTGCTCTTCGGTGATCAGTGTACCAGCCAACCGGATCCGTTCATGAAACCGCGCCAGATGCGGCGAGGTGTAGGCGTGCACGCGTTTACCTGCGGCCTCGAACCCCGCGCGGATCATCGCCTGGGTCGAACCTTTGCCATTGGTGCCCGCAATATGGATGACGGGTGGCAAATCGTTTTGCGGATTGCCCAGCGCATCCAGCAGGCGCCAGACGCGATCGAGTGTCAGATCGATGATCTTGGGATGCAGCGCCATCATCCGTTCGAGGATGAGGTCGGATTTGGGCGCGCTCATTTCTTTGCGGCGTCTTCCGGGACCGTCTCGGCCTCGGGCTCGGATTCGGCATCTTCCTCTGTGGGCGGCGGTAAATCACCCACCACGGCGGGAGGTAGGCCCAACAGCATCCGGGTGATGGTGATCAGTTCCTCGCGCATATGAGTGCGGCGCGTAACGCGGTCCAGCATCCCGTGATCCAGCAGGTATTCAGCGCGCTGGAACCCCTCGGGCAGCTTTTCGCGGATGGTCTGTTCAATCACGCGCGGTCCGGCAAAGCAGATCAGCGCATTGGGTTCGGCAATATGCACATCCCCCAGCATCGCGTAAGAGGCGGTAACCCCGCCGGTGGTGGGATGGGTCAGCACAACGATGTATGGCAAACCGGCCTCTTTCAGCATTTGCACGGCCACGGTCGTGCGCGGCATTTGCATCAGGCTGAGGATGCCTTCCTGCATCCGCGCGCCACCTGCGGCAGAAAACAGGATCAGAGGGCGCTTCAGCTTTACCGCCTCTTCGGCAGCTTTGATGATCGCATTTCCCACATACATCCCCATGGACCCGGCCATGAACGAGAAATCCTGCGCAGCCGCCACGATCGGGGTGCGGCCAATTTCGCCGGTGGCCACCAGCATCGCTTCTTTCTCGCTGGTTTCCTTCTGGGCGGCCCTCATCCGGTCAGGGTATTTTTTCTGATCGCGGAACTGCAGTGGATCGGCCTTTGGTTCGGGCACTGCGATCTCGGCGAAGGTGCCGCCGTCGAACAGGGCCGTGAATCGGTCTCGCGGGGATATCGCCATGTGATGACCGCAGCTGGTGCAGACATGCAGGTTCTCGCTGAGTTCACGATGAAACAGCATCGTGCCGCATTCGTCGCATTTGGACCACAGGTTTTCGGGAATTTCACGGCGCGAAAAGATCGAATTGATCCGCGGACGCACGTAGTTGGTGATCCAGTTCATGCGGGATAACCCCTTTGGCAATGTTGCCGCTCTGAAATAATCCTGTGGAACGGAAATTGCAATCAGCAGCGCAATGTAAGGCGCGCCACCAGCCAGGTGCATAACAGCACCAACATCTCAACCGGCATCCAGGCCATCAAGATATCGGCATCCGTCATGGAAAATGGATAGGTATAAAGCGCCAGCCCATCGAAATTGCCGTCTGGCGCTGTCAGGGCAATAGCGATTGTGTTGTTGGTCAGGTGTAGCGCGATGGCCGGCCCCAAAGTGCCCGAGCGTGCCGTCAAATCAGCCGCCGCCATGCCAAAGCAACCCGCCCAGACAACAATCAGCCAGGCCGAGTTGCCCATCACCTCGGGGTCGAAATGCAGCAAGGCGAACAGCAGTGAGGGCACAACAATCCAGACCAGCGGGTGTGAGAACCGTGCGGCCAGCTGGCTTTGCAGATAGCCGCGAAAGACCAGTTCTTCCGCCGAGGTCTGTATCAATAATCCAAGCAGCGTCAGGGGCAGAAATAACAGCCATTTGCCGAAGGCCATGTTGATCGAAGTTTGCAGCGACTCAGGTGCGGGAAGGAATGCGGTCAGGATGTAGATCGCGATGTAGAGACCCACCAGCGCGCGGGTGACCAGCCAGAATTGCCAGAGCGCCAATGGCGGATACCCGATCAGGCTGATCAAAGATCGCGAATGAATCATTCGCAGCACGATCGCCAATGACACTGTCATCAATCCAAAGAAAAACAGATTTACGAGGGTGGAAACCGCAGTGGTGCTGGTGATCAGGTCTTGTCGCAACTGGTTGGAAATGTCCGGCGGCAACAAAGCGCGTTCCAAGCCGGCATAGACCATGCCAAGAAGGACAAAGACCACCACCACCGCAATCGCGCCGATGATCAGCCGTATCAGTTCGTTTGTCGACCGGGCTGGAGCGACCAGCTGTTCATGGGGGCGGTAGGACATGCCTGACACGCTATCGACGGGTGAAAGGGCGTGCAACGCAAGACGCGACAAGCCCCTGAAAAATCGAAGATCAACGCCGCCGACCGCTTGTGTCACGCGCGCCAACGGCCTATTCCGGTGCGCAACTGTTTCAGGGGAGCCGCCATGACCAAGTTTGACAAAGCCAAACTGCCCAGCCGCTACGTGACCGAAGGCCCATCCAAGGCCCCGCATCGGTCCTATTACTACGCCATGGGCATGACCGAGGAAGAGATTCACCAACCCCTTGTTGGTGTCGCCACCTGCTGGAACGAGGCCGCGCCCTGTAACATCGCGCTGAACCGTCAGGCTCAGGCGGTGAAAATGGGCGTGAAACAGGCGCTGGGCACCCCGCGCGAGTTCACCACCATCACCGTCACCGACGGGATTGCCATGGGGCATGAAGGAATGCGCTCTTCTTTGGCCAGCCGTGAGGCAATTGCCGACACGGTCGAACTGACCATGCGCGGCCATTGCTATGACGCGCTGGTTGGGCTTGCGGGCTGTGACAAATCCCTGCCGGGCATGATGATGGCCATGGTGCGGCTGAACGTGCCGTCGGTGTTCATCTATGGCGGTTCGATCCTGCCGGGCAAAGCGCCCGATCTGCCGGTTGTGCCCGAAGATTTCAAGAATCGCGACCTGACCGTTCAGGACATGTTCGAGGCCGTGGGCCGTCACCAGAACGGCACCCTGTCCGAAGAGGCCCTGACCGTGTTGGAGCGCGTGGCCTGTCCGTCTGCTGGGGCATGCGGTGGCCAGTTCACCGCCAATACCATGGCCTGTGTGTCCGAGGCGATTGGCCTTGCCTTGATGAACAGTTCAGGCATGCCCGCCCCGTATGAAAGTCGCGATCAGTATGGCGAGGCGTCGGGCCGTGCCGTGATGACCCTGCTTGAGAAGAACATTCGCGCCCGTGACGTGGTAACACTGAAATCCCTGCAAAACGCGGCCCGTGTTGTGGCCTGTACCGGTGGGTCCACCAATGCGGGTCTGCACCTGCCTGCCATCGCCAACGAGGCGGGCATCGAGTTCTATCTTGATGACGTGTGCGAGATTTTCCACGACACGCCTTATTTCGTCGACCTGAAACCGGGCGGTCAATATGTGGCCAAAGACCTCTATGATGCCGGTGGTATTCCGGTGGTAATGAAGGAACTGCGCAAGGCGGGGCTGATCCACGAGGATTGCATGACCGCTTCGGGACGCAGCATCGGCGAAGAGCTGGACCTGATCGACCGCGAGGCTGATGGGCAGGTGATCTATCCCATCGATGCGCCCTTGACCAAAACTGGTGGTGTTGTGGGCCTCAAGGGCAACCTGGCCCCGGAAGGCGCGATTGTGAAAGTGGCCGGTATCCCCAGCCAGAACCAGATTTTCACAGGTCCCGCGCGGGTATTCGAATGCGAAGAAGACGCCTTCAAAGCCGTGCAAGAGCGCGGCTATGAAGAGGGCGAAGTGATTGTGATCCGCAACGAAGGCCCGTCGGGCGGGCCCGGTATGCGCGAAATGCTGGCCACCACCGCCGCCCTGTCAGGTCAGGGCATGGGCAAGAAGGTGGCATTGATCACCGATGGCCGTTTCTCGGGCGCAACGCGCGGCTTCTGTGTGGGTCATGTTGGCCCCGAGGCGGCGCATGGCGGCCCGATTGCCTTGCTGCAAAATGGCGATGTGATCACCATTGATGCAATCAATGGCACGTTGAGTGTTGATCTGTCTGATGATGAACTGGCCAAACGCAAAGACGCGTGGAAAGGCCCGCGTGAGACGATGTACGCATCGGGCGCGTTGTGGAAATTTGCCCAGCAGGTTGGGGCCACCTACAAAGGTGCCGTTACCCATCCCGGTGGGAAGGCCGAGCGCCATGTTTACATGGATATCTAGCAGAGTTGCCCCGGGGCTGGCGCTTGCGCTGGCCCTGCCATTGGCAGCGTGTATGGGCGACGGTACCGAGGGGGGCGGCGGCCTTTTCAGATCCTCGGACGCGGGTGCCTCTGGTCCACCGCCCTTCAAGCAAGTGAGCTTGTTTCGTGGCAATGTCGTGGTTGAGGGACCGCGGGGGTATTGCATTGATCGTCAAAGCCTGCGCCGTGGGGGCGATGGTGGTTTTGTGCTGATCGCCAGCTGTGAAAGCCTGACCGGGACCATCGGCAAGGGGGTTGCCCCTGCCGTGATCACCGTGTCGGTCTTGCCGCGCAACCTTTCGGCAAGGCCGCCCTCGGCTGCCGGGCTAAGTGCCCTTGCGGCCCCGGCCAAGACACTGAAGCAGGAAGATGGCGATGGGATCGCGTTGGTGCAGTTGTCCCAAGGTGGCAACGCCCTGTTGGCCGATGGCGACCCGCGCTACTGGCGAGGGGGCATGTTGATCAATGGCCATGTGGTCGGCTTGGCGGTTTACGGGCCCAAAGGCAGTTCATTGGCGAATAACGAAGGTCGCCGCGTTATTCTGCGCATGGCCGAAATCCTGCGTGATCTCAGCCCGGTCAAAGACTTTACGCCGGCCGCTGCGCCAGTTCCTCCCGCGCAGTGAAATCCTGAACTTTTGGTCGCGTTACGGGTGGATTGTTTCCAGAATGTGATTAATGCTATGGAAAGCCCGGCCCGCTAGACCGGGGTAGGGACAGAACGGATCCGAGCACATGCAGCTGCGATCATCACTATTGGACTGGATCGTTCATCGCCGTGGCCTGCGTCGCTGGGGTCGTGCTGCGCGCAACGCATCGACCATGAAGCATTCGCGGCTGCGGTTGGAGCGATCCCGCGCACGTAAGCTCAGGTATTTCTTGAACGAAGTTATTTCAGTGGCAGATAACCGGTTGGCGCTGCCGATGATCGGATCGAACGCCTTTCCCAAGCCGCATGGTACCGATTGGTCCTGGCGCCCGGCGCTTTGGCGCGAACCTCTTGCCGTGCCAGGCATGTCCTCGGTTGAAAGCAAATCCATGCTGGGCAGTGAAGTCGCATTGTTTCACGATTGTGTACAATCCGAACTGACCCTGCGCCAGGTGCGTAACAGCCGCGAGGCCGATCTGGCCCCTTATGGTTTGCGCATGGACGTGTTCAACTTTGATGGCTCGTTCCTGTCGCTGGTTCTGGATATGCCAGAAGCGGCTGTGCAGGGGCTGCAAAAACGGCACCTGATCCGTATGGACACGATTGTCGAGATGGAAAAGCCGTTGGAGATCTTTGCGCGGCTGAATATCAAACACGGTCCCAATACCGAACAGATCGTGCGCGAACTGCCCCTGAATGAGGTGGATTGCATGGTAGAGTTTGATCTGGCCTATTCCAACCTGAATGAAAAGCGGCTTGAGCGGGCGTGGATCGACCTGATTTTTGAGAACCCGCAGATGAGCCAGGTGATCTTGCGCGATCTCACCTTTAGCCGCAGCCCCCGCGCCGAATTGTAAGAACCTGCTTTGACGGAGAGCCCGCATGAGTGATGTGACACTGACCAAGACCCGCCTGTTTGAAGGTGTGTGGGAAGGCGTGCTGACCTATGACGGGGCCGGGAATTTCCAACCCGAGATTGAGGTCACACATCTGCAAAACCCGGTGGACAATGTCGAGGTTGTCGAAAAGCCCGACGAAAATCTGTGGGTTGTGCGAGTACCAATTCCGGCAGATTTGATCGCTGACGGCGTTCAGACCTTCCTGATCAGCGACAAGCGGACCGGCGACACGCTGAACAGTTTTGCGCTGATGTCCGGCGAGGCGCTCAGCTATGATATCCGGGCCGAAGTGACCTTGCTGCGCGAAGAGCTGGACATGTTGAAACGGGCGTTTCGCCGGCATTGTCTGGAGACAATGTAGGCGATCCCCGCCCATGAACTAGGCTTAAAAGTTGGGCGATTCTCTGCCAGAACCCGTTCTGCGCGTCGCTTTCACCCCTGGTAACGTCGTTTCGTGCTTTGGAATCCAAAAAAACGCGCGCATCATGCAACATGGTTCTTTTGCACACCATAACAGTGAGGCCATGTCAGCGCCTGTGGACTAATCCAAATCAAGATCGGATGGCCCTGTTTTAAGAAACGAGTCAATTTGCCTAAAGCGTTTCGCGAAAAACCTGACTCACTGCTTTTCGCGAAACGCTTTAAGCTTACCACGCCAAGCGTGAAGAGGGTCTGCTGACATCTGCCTGCAACAAAGGGAGAGTCTTATGATCCAACTCAAGAAAAACAGGCTCGGCGGGCCGATCGCCGGAGTGGCGATACTGGCCGTATCGCTGTGCATGGCTCAGGCGCAGGAAAGCGATGGCACGCCAGCCACCCTGCCCGCGCCTGTTGCTGTGCCCGAAATCGTGTTTACGTCCTGGACGGGGCCTTACATGCGCAGTCAGATGCTGGGCTTTGTGCGCCCGTACGAGGCCAAGACCGGCGCGCGCGTGCATGTCGAACACTATGATGGCGGCATCGCCGAAATCCGCGATCAGGTCGAAAGTGCCAATGTCGTCTGGGACGTGGTCGACCTGACACAGGCCGATTCCTTGCGGGCCTGCGAAGAGGGCTTGTTGGAAGACCTGTCGGATATCCAGCTTCCCGATGGGGCCGATGGAACACCTGCGAGTGAAGACTTCGTGCCAGGTGCCTTGAATGACTGCGGCGTTGGCGTGATCGTCTGGGGCACAGCCTTTGCCCATAAAAAGTCGGCCTTTGGAGACAATCCACCCACCACCATTGCCGATTTCTTTGATACAGAGACGTATCCGGGTGCCCGGGCCATTCGAGATGACCCAACGGTGATCATGGAATGGGCTCTGATGGCCGATGGGGTCGCGCGCGAGGATGTGTATCCGATGCTTGAGACCGAAGAGGGTGTCGAGCGGGCGTTTGACATGATGGACAGTATTCGGCCCGGCCTCCAGCTTTGGAGCGCAGGGCTTGAACCAGCGCGAATGCTTAATTCCGGCGAGGTTGCCATGTCGTCCATTTGGGCCACGACTGGTGCCACGGCTTCGCAGAAAGAGGGGGCTGATTTCTTGGTGAACATGGACGGCCGGGTGATCGAGCTTGATCTGTTCGGCATCCCCAAGGGCAGCCGTTACAAGGAAGAGGCGATCGAATTCATCCGATATGCCAGCAGCACACAGGCGCTGGCGGATATGGTGAGCTATTTGCCTAATGGTCCGACGCGCAACTCGTCCCTGCCGCTTTTGAGTGAAGAGACGCTGGCGCAAATCCCGAATGGACCGGCGTATGATGACAAGGCCTTTATCCGCTCGGACGCGGAATGGTGGGCTGCCAATCATGCCCGTCTGGAAGAGGCGTTCAACATCTGGACATCCGCCGGGGCTCGTCAGGGCGCGTCGGGAACAGTCCGGTAAACCGGGCCAACAGGGACAAAAAGGTTTAGAAAAATGAGTGACACAACAACACACAAACCCGACAATCTTGTTGCCAGTTCCGGGTTGTTCAAGGGGATGAACCCTTTGATGGGCATCATGTCGATGATTATGATTATCGGCTTCGTCGCGTATACGATCATGGACGTGGAACGTTCCAGCGCGGTCTTCGCGACTGGGAAAGACTTTATTATCAACACGATGGACTGGTTCTATGTGATCGTGGTGAACGCCGCGCTGTTCTTTGTGATCTGGCTCATGATCAGCCGCTTTGGTGATGTGAAACTGGGTAAGGACGATGACGAACCGGATTTCTCCACCTTCTCGTGGATCTGTATGCTGTTCAGTGCGGGCCTTGGCTCGGGTCTGATCTATTGGGGTGTTGCCGAGCCGATGTTCCATATTCAGGGCAGCCCCTATCTGGAGCGCGGTGGCCTTGAACCGGGAAGTGTCGACGCGGCAATCTCTGCCGTCACGGTGACCAACTTCCATTGGGGCTTCCACGGTTGGGGGCTTTATGTGCTGGTTGGGCTGAGTCTTGCCTATTTCTCCTACCGGTACGACTTACCCCTGACTCTGCGTACGGCGCTTTATCCGGTGTTGAAAGAACGTATCTATGGGCCATGGGGGCATCTGGTTGACCTGATCGGCGTATTCGGAACGATCTTCGGTTTGGCAACGTCGCTGGGACTGGGAGTGACGCCCATTGCCGCCGGTTTGGAGAACCTTGGCTGGATGAGCAACACCCAGACCAATCAGCTGATCCTTGTCGCGATCATCACCTGCCTCGGCACGGCTTCGGCCGCGTCTGGTGTGGGCAAGGGCGTGCGTATCCTGTCGGAATGTAACGTGATGGCTTCGATCGGCCTGCTGGTGCTGTTCATCATTCTTGGGCCGACAGCCTTCCTGCTGGGGATCTCCATCTCGGGCATGGGGGATTACCTGTGGAACGTCATTCCGATGGGCTTCTGGATCAATGGCGACCCGGAAGTGCAATGGCAGGGCTGGTGGACCATCTTCTACTGGGGCTGGTGGATCGCGTGGTGCCCATTCGTGGGCCTCTTCATCGCCCGCGTTTCCAAGGGCCGCACGATCAAGCAGTTCTGCTTCTGTGTGCTGCTGATCCCCACCTCGGTGGTGATGCTTTGGATGGGTGTCTTTGGTGGCGCAGCCGCCGGGGTGGACCTGTTCTATAACGCCGGTGTCGTCGATGCGGTCAACAATGACTATGCCGCGGGCGTATTCGCCACGGTGGCTGGGTTCGGTTACGATTTCCTGACCTACCCGATCACGGTGTTGATCACGATCCTGCTGATCAGCTGGTTTGTGACCTCGTCGGATTCGGGCACTTTGGTGATGTGCACCATGCTTTCGATGGGGGACGAGCACCCTCCGGTTAAGTTCCGTATCTTCTGGGGCCTGACCTCGGGGATCGTGGCCGGTGTGTTGATGCTGGCCGGTGGATTGAGTGCGCTGCAGACCGCATCGATCGTAGCAGGCCTGCCCATCGCGGTGATCCTGCTGTTCATGATCTATGGGACTGTGAAGTCGCTGCATGAAGACCACCCGGTTCCGGATGTCGAGGACAAGTACGAGCTTGAATTCCTCAATCGGTAAGACTCGGTCCGATTAACAAAATCAGCGGGGGCGTGTTGAGCGCCCCCCCCCTTTCTGTCTGGGTTAGCTGTCTTTGCTGATCCGCACGATGGTCGGGTCGGTTTCGGGGGCCAGTTCTTCGAAATCGAAGTTGTCAAGCCGCTTGGCGCGCCGCCCGGCCTTATCTGCTGAAATCTTGATGTCGGAGATATCTTTGGCTGCCTGATTGAAATGACGGTCCAGGTTCTCGACCCGTGTGCCGAGGCGTTCCACATCGCCGAACAGCAGACCCAGCTCGCGCCGGATGGCGCCCGCCTGTTCCCGCATCCGCGCATCTTTCAGGATCGCGCGCATGGTGTTGAGCGTCGCCATGCAGGTGGTGGGCGACACTATCCAGACCCGCGCTGCAAACCCTTCGCGCACCAGTTCAGGGAAGTTGGCATGGAGTTCCGCATAGACCGCCTCCGATGGCAGGAACATCAGCGCGCCATCGGCGGTTTCACCATCAAGGATGTATTTCTCGGAAATGTCCTTGATGTGTTTCTTGACGGAGGTGCGTAGGAATTTCGCGGCCTCATTGGCCTCCCAATCCGTTGTCGCGTTGCGCAAGGCTTCGTAGGCTTCCAGCGGAAATTTGCTGTCGATGCAGATTGGCCCCGGCGGGTTCGGCAAGTGGATCAGACAATCGGCGCGTTTGCCGTTGGACAGGGTGTGCTGCAGCGTAAAACTGTCCGAGGGCAGGGCCTTGGACACGATATCGGTCAGCTGGATTTCGCCGAACGCGCCACGTGTCTGCTTGTTGCTGAGAATATCCTGAAGGGTCAGCACATCGCCTGACAGCTTGGTGATATTGTCCTGCGCCTTGTCGATGGCTTCCAAACGCTGCTGCAGATCCCCGAGGCTCTGCGCCGTGCGCCGGGCCGAGCCGTGCAGGTTCTCGTTCATCTTTTCCGACACTTGGGTTAACCGCTGTTCCATCAGGTTCAGCATATTGGCCTGCGAGGCGGCTTGCGCTTCTGACACATGGTTCAACCCGCCGGCAAGCTGCTGTTGCCCATCGCTCAATCCCTGCACGCGTTGCCCCAGGTGATCGATTTGCTGTGCCAAAGGGGCGGCCAGTTGGGCCGTACGCCCGGCTGCGCGCACCGCCATCACCAACAGGATCAGCACCAGCAACAGGATCGCCCCGCCCGCCAAAACGGCCAGCACCACGGGGTCATCCCATGCATATGTGGTTTCGCCAATCTGGATCATGTGCGCCCGAAAAGCCGTTCGATATCCGACAGCTTCAACTCCACGTAAGTCGGGCGGCCGTGGTTACATTGACCGGAATGAGGCGTCGCTTCCATCTCGCGTAGCAGGGCGTTCATCTCATCCGCCTGCATCCGGCGGCCCGAGCGGATCGAGCCGTGACAGGCCACGCGGCTGAGGATCGCCTCGATCTTGGATTGCACCATTTCGCTACTGCCCTGATCGGCCAGTTCGTCCAGAATATCCAGTACCAGTGCTTGCGCATTGACCTGCCCCAGAATGGCGGGGGTTTCGCGCACAGCGATCGAGCCTGCACCAAAGGGTTCGATGACCAGACCAAAGCGGGCCAGCTCGTCGGCATGCTCCAGCAGGCGGGCGGCATCGCCCTCGGACAGCTCAATGATCTCGGGGATCAAAAGGGCTTGGGCAGCAACACCATTTTCGGCCATCTGGATTTTCAGTTTCTCATAAACCAGCCGTTCATGGGCGGCGTGTTGATCCACAAGAACCATGCCGGTTTCTGTCTGGGCGATGATGTAGTTCTCATGCACTTGAGCGCGCGCGGCCCCCAAAGGCAGGGATTGCAGGGGCGGCGCGCCTGCTTCCTCAACAACCGGTTCTTCGATCCGCCCGCTATAGGTTTCCTGCATGTCTGCAAAGCCGGGCGATTGCGCGCGATAGCTTTCTGCGCGGGCAAACCCGGACGGGCGATCCATCTGATATACCCGGGCGCCCTTGGGTTCGGGCCGCATCGCCCCCAATGTGGCATCAGCAACAGTGGTGGACGCACGGTGCCCGGCCTCGGCCAGCCCGTGGCGCAGGGCCGATACGATCAGTCCCCGCGCCACACCGGGATCGCGGAACCGGACCTCGGATTTCGCAGGGTGCACATTCACATCGACCAGGGTGGGGTCGCATTCCAGAAACAGTGCCGCCGCCGGATGACGATCCCGGCTGAGAAAATCACGATACGCCCCGCGTAGCGCGCCGGTCAGCATTTTGTCCCGCACCGGGCGGCCATTTACGAACAGATATTGGGCAATCGCCGAGCCGCGCGAATAGGTCGGCAGGGCGGCATAGCCAGTCAGGGCAATGCCATCGCGTTCGGCGTCAACCGCCAGCGCATTATCAGAGAAGTCGCGGCCCAGAATACGGGCCAAGCGGCCTTGCAGCGCATCAAACAGATCGCCGGTTTCGGCATCCGCGCGGAAGGTCACGCGCCCTTCGCCACCACCTGTCACATCGCGCAGGGTGAAGCCCACGAACGGCTCGGCCATGGCAAGGCGCTTGATCACATCGGTGATCGCCTGCGCCTCGGCGCGGTCGGTGCGCATGAATTTCAACCGGGCGGGCGTGGCGTAGAACAGATCGCGCAGAGTGACGATTGTGCCTGCGGTCAGCGCGGCGGGTTTGACGGGGCTCATCTGGCTGCTGGACACGCTGATTTCGGCGGCCTCGTGGCCATGCGCGCGTGATGTGATGCTCAGCCGTCCGACGGCCCCCAGCGACGGCAACGCCTCGCCCCGGAACCCAAAGGTGTGGATGTTCAGAAGGTCCGAGCCGTCGATCTTCGACGTCGCATGCCGCGCCAGCGCCAGAGGCAGATCATCCGGCGCGATCCCACAGCCATCATCCGTGACCCGGATCAGCGTCTTGCCGCCATCCGCGTAGGCCACTTCGATCCGCGTTGCCCCGGCGTCCAATGCGTTCTCGACCAGCTCCTTCACGGCCGAGGCCGGGCGTTCGACCACTTCACCGGCTGCGATACGATTGACGGCGGCCTCATCCAACTGTCGGATGACAGGGCGATTTTCGCTTATCTGGGGGTTTCTCTGCGCCATGCCACAAGACTTAGCATGTCGAACTGCGATTCGGCCACCGCATTGCTGTGGCGGTGCCTTGATTTCCAAGTTAGGTTTCCCGGCAATTCCTGATCATTAAACTGAGGTCGACATGCAGACAGAAACCATCGGAACCGCCCGTCTGGAAACCTGGACCATCGAGGAGGTGGCGACGGCCTGGGCCGCCAATGAAATCGTCCTGATTGATGTGCGCACGGCGCAGGAATACATGTTTGAACATATCGGCGGCGCGTTGCTGATGCCGATGTCGTTCTTTGAGGCCGAGAAGCTGCCGGGCCAAAGCGACAAGCAGATCGTGCTGATGTGCGGGTCGGGCATCCGCTCGGATAAGATGGCGCGGGTGGCGATTGAGGCGGGCTTTGATCACATTGCCCATATGGAAGGTGGATTTGGGGCATGGAAGGCGGCGAAAAAACCGCTGATTACCACCAACATGGCCACAGGCGCACCGCAGGTGATCAACGCATAAAAAAACCCGGGCGCGGACGCCCGGGGCCATTTGCTTATCGGGAGTGGCTTACCCTTTGGAGAACTCCGGATAGGCCTCCATGCCCAATTCCGAGACGTCCAGACCGTTGATTTCGGCCTCTTCATCAACACGGATGCCCATGGTGGCTTTCAGGATGAACCAAACCACTGCCGAGGCAGCACAGACGAACACACCGACAACAATGATCGAGTAGAGCTGCGTGCCCAGGTTCGCATCGGGGTTGGTCAGAACCACTGCGATGGTGCCCCAGATTCCGGCGAACAGGTGGACCGGGATGGCACCGACAACATCGTCGATTTTCATTTTGTCCAGCATGGGAACTGCGAAGACCACGATCACGCCGCCAATACCACCGATCAAGGTCGCCATGCCCAGGGAGGGCGTCAGCGGTTCGGCGGTGATCGACACCAGACCAGCCAACGCGCCGTTCAGCACCATGGTCAGGTCAGGCTTCTTGTACAGAACCTGGGTCAGGATCAGGGCAACAACGGCACCACCAGCAGCAGCGGCATTGGTGTTGGCGAAGATGCGCGAGACATCTGCGATGTCGCCAACCGAGCCCATCGCCAGCTGCGAGCCGCCATTGAAGCCGAACCAGCCGAGCCACAGGATGAACATCCCGAGGGTCGCCAGCGCCAGGTTGGAACCGGGCATCGGATTGATCTTGCCGTCCTTGCTGTATTTGCCAAGGCGTGGCCCAAGGATGATGGCCCCAACCAGAGCTGCCCAGCCGCCGACCGAGTGCACAACGGTTGAACCCGCGAAGTCCAGGAAGCCAGCTTCGTCCAGGAAGCCGCCGCCCCATTTCCACGAGGCCTGCAGCGGATAGATGACACCGGTCAGCAGGATCACGAAGATCAGGAAGGGCCATAGCTTGATCCGCTCGGCCAGAGCACCCGAAACGATCGAGGCCGTGGCCGCACAGAACATCAGCTGAAAGAAGAAGTCCGACCCGGCCGAAGCGTATTCGCCGTCATCCGCGCCAGCCAAGTCTATCCCGACCGCTTCCAACACGCCGGGTCCAATCACGCCAGACAGAACGCCCTCAACCGACCAGGTGCCCAGCGGGTACATCAGGTTATAGCCGATGGCCCAGTAAAAGATCGTGGCCAGCGAGAACAGTGCCACGTTCTTGGTCATCTGCATGGTCACGTTTTTCGACCGCACCAGGCCGCCTTCGAGCATCGCAAAACCTGCGGCCATGAAGAACACCAGAAAGCCGCCAATAAGGAACAGCAGCGTATTCATGATCCAGACCATTTCGGCAGATACTGCCGCCGCGACCTCGTCTTGGGCCAACGCCACTGACGGGATCGTCAGAATGGTTGCGCCAAGCGCCAAAGAGCTAAGTTTTTTCATCAGATTGTCCTCTTCCCCGGCGCGCTTACAGCGCGTCCTCGTTGGTTTCGCCGGTGCGCACGCGCATGGCTTGTTCGATGTCCAGAACGAAAATTTTGCCGTCGCCGATCTTGCCGGTGCGGGCCGTGTCGCTGATGAGTCCGATAACCTGATCGGCCATCGCAGCGGGAACAGCGATTTCCAGTTTGATCTTGGGAACAAAATTGACCGCGTATTCGGCCCCACGATAGATTTCGGTATGGCCTGACTGTGCACCAAAGCCTTTGATTTCGGTGACCATCATGCCACTCACTCCGGCTTCGGTCAGTGCCGTGCGCACCTCGTCCAGCTTGAATGGTTTGATCGTTGCAATGATGAGTTTCACATCTTCCCCTTTCGGTATCTGCAGAGCGACATTTATTGTGCAGGTGCAGAAAAACCGCGCTGCACCGTGAAGGTCAGCCTTGCGGACGTGAAAACCGAAAAGAATCGCATGATATGCACACAAAATGAGCAATTAATGGTGATTGCCTAAAAAGTGAGCGCGCCATAAAGGTGAAAGGAATTGCGTTCTAAGGGGTCTACTTTCGCAGTGCGGCACGATAGTATGAAAAAAAACAGCAGGCCTTGGGCAGACAGAGCATGAGTAATACGGGCGGTAAGAAACCCCGTTTGGTGGCACCGAAACGAACGCCAAAAAAGAAAGCGGCGCCCAAACGCAAGGCGCGCGCTGCCAAGCCCGCGCGCCGTCGCACAGCCCGCAAGCGCAATCCTATCATGGCGTTTTTCCTCAGGATCGCCCGCTGGATTTTGCGGCTCGTCTGGAAGGTCACCTCGCGGGTAGTGGCGGTGGCATTCGTGGTTCTGGGCCTTGCGGTTGGCTATACCTACACCACCCTGCCGGATGTGAGCGAGTTTCTCGACGGGCGCGCCCGTGGCTCGGTCACCTTGCTGGATCGCGAGGGCGAGGTTTACGCTTGGCGCGGCGATCAGTTTGGCGGCGTGGTCACGGCCCAAACGGTCAGCCCGCATCTGAAAAACGCTGTGGTTGCGACCGAGGATAAGCGGTTTTACCGACACTTTGGCCTCAGCCCCCGGGGGATTGCCAGTGCCGTTCGAATCAACCTGCGCGAAGGGCGCGGGCCGTTGTCGGGCCATGGTGGCTCCACGATCACCCAGCAAACCGCGAAACTGCTTTGTCTGGGCGTGGTCTATGACAAAAGTGAATGGGAGAGTGAACAGGACTACGTGCGGGATTGCCGTCGCGGGTCATTGGCGCGCAAGGCCAAGGAAGCGGTTTTCGCGCTGGCGATGGAGGCCAAGTACACCAAGGATCAGATCCTTTCGATCTATATGAACCGGGCCTATATGGGAGCCGGAGCTTACGGGGTCGAAGCGGCTTCGCAACGCTATTTCGGCAAACCGGCGGCAACTGTGACGGCGCCCGAGGCGGCCATCATGGCCGGGTTGTTGACTGCGCCGACGCGGCTGGCCCCCACCACCAACCTCAAGCGTTCGCAGGATCGCGCGGCCACGGTGCTGCGCCTGATGAACGATCAAGGATATCTCAGCGATCAGGACATGGCCGTGGCACAGGCCAACCCCGCCACCTTGTCCGATGCGGCTGAGGCGCAAACCGGTGGGTACTTCGCTGACTGGGTGATGGAGTCGGGCCCCGAGTTCTTCACCCGAGACACGACAGAAGACGTGATCATCAAGACCACGCTGGACCAGCGCCTGCAGGCCGCCGCAGAAGAGGCGCTGACTTATATCTTCGAAGAAAAGGTGCGTGAAGGCTCCAAGGCTGAAGCGGCAATCGTGGTGATGTCCGCCGACGGTGCGGTGCGGGCGATGGTCGGGGGGCGGCAGTCGAAGGTTTCGGGCGCTTTCAACCGTGCGACCATGGCCAAACGCCAGACAGGATCGGCGTTCAAGCCGTTCGTTTATGCCACCGCGCTTGAGCTGGGGTACAGCTATGACAGTATTGTGGTGGACGAACCCTATTGCCTCAATATCCCGGGTTCGGGGCAGTGGTGCCCGAAAAATTACACCAACAAATTCTACGGCCCTGTCACCCTGACTGAGGCGCTACGCCAATCGCTGAACATCCCGGCGGTGAAGGTGGCTCAGAGTGTCGGGCTTGATCTGGTGCGCAAAGTGGCCAGCGAGTTTGGCATTGAAAGCGATCTGGCCGCTGGTCCCGCCTTGGCGCTTGGAGCGTCCGAAAGCACGTTGATCGAGATGACAGGGGCCTTTGCTGGTATCTTGAACGGTGGATCGTCGGTGACCCCCTATGGTCTGGTCGAACTTCGCCTGCTGGGCGATGACAATGCGCTGATGGGCACCGCAGGCGGTATTGGCGAGCGGGTGATCCGCAAGGATGCCGCCGAAGAGCTGATTTACATGATGCACAAAGTGGTGGCCGAAGGCACAGGCACCAAGGCCCGGCTGGATGGGCGCGAGGCGGCGGGTAAGACCGGCACCACGCAGGCGGCGCGCGATGCCTGGTTTCTTGGTTTTACCGCCGACTACGTCGCCGGTGTGTGGATGGGCTATGACGACAACACGCCGCTGACCGGCGTCACTGGCGGAGGACTGCCAGCGGAGATTTGGCACGAAACCATGATGCGAGTGCACGAGGGTGTGCCGGCACGGCCCCTGCCAATGCTGCGCAATCCCGGCCGGGGTACGGGGCAGAATGTTGATTATGAACCAGTTCCCCAAGTCAGGATCAAGCCTGAGTCGGCGATTGAAAGCATCCTGCAAGATTTGCTGGGATCAGGTGCTACCGGCCCCGGCAAGGAGATCATAGACCGGAACCGCTGAAAGACCTCGCCATTGCCGAGTGCACGAAGCCTAAGAACAACTAATTTAGCCAGCCTTGCGCAGGTCCGCGATAAACGCGTTGATGTCACCATTGCGACGATCCAGCATCGAACCGATCTCGGTGCGTTCGCTCAGCCGCAGGCTCACGCCTTCGATGACCATGTCAAAGAACAAGTCCTTGCCGGACCTATCTGACACCAGGAAGCGCACCTCAAAAGGGGGTTCGCCCTGAAGGTAGGCAGTCGAGCTGACCTCGTACCAGGATTTTACCTTGCGCGTGCCTTTGACCTCGATCCGCCCACCGATGAATTCGCGGAAGCGCTTGCCGTATTTGCGGGCAACATAGCCGCGGAAGGCATCAGTATAGGCCTTCATCTGGCTTGAACTGAGGCGTTTGGAATCTGCCCCGAGAGTCGAGCGCGCAATGATGTTAACATCGGCATATGTGCGGAAGATGCGCTCGAAATCCTTGATCATCGCAGACTGGGATTTGCCCGAGGCAATCACCTTATTGATCTCAGCCACGACCCGGTCAACCAGCGCCTTTGCCTTGGCATCTGTGAGGGCGAAGGCACCGGCGGGAAACACGGCGGCGCCGGTGGCAGCCAGACCGGTTGCGATGAAATTACGGCGGGTCAGGTCACTCATCATACGGGTCCTCTAGCTCGAAAACAGTTCCATAGGGATCATCATAAGGGTCTACATAAATATCCGTACGTATTCTACCTAGCTCGAAGTTTCTGTTCTGCAGGTACAATGAGCGGGTTTGCGCGTAGCTGTCCGCGCTTTCGTAGAGGATCGAGTCGAGCGTATCGGCGAAACGACCGCGATCGCCCAGCCGTGAGGCCACCGACGCCCCGGTTCCATAGAAACGCTCCGGTGCCGGCAAAACATAGCTGAGCGGATTGGTAAACAGATCAACGAAGCTGCCCACCGCGTCCCGTTCGGTGGATGGCCCAAGGAACGGCAGTTCAACATAGGCCCCCGACTTCACACCCCAGGCATGCAAAGTCTGACCAAAATCAGCGTCCGAGGCGGCAGGCATGTTCAATTCAGTTGCCGGATCAAACACACCGCCCAATCCAAGCGTGCTGTTGACCGTAAAACGAAAGAGGTCTTCGAAAGCGGCTTTCATATTGCCGCGCAGCATGTTGTTCACAGCCATGCCGGGGACCGACAGGTTATAAGCAAACCGCCCGATACCGGCTTCGATGTCATCAGGCACGAAATTGCTATAGCCTTTACCGGCAGGACGTACCAAAGCGCGATCGACCGATTTATTGAACTCGTGCATCTTGCGGTTTTCGGCTTCAAACGGATCAAATGGCTGACTGACTTCATGCGCCTGGCGCGGGCCGCATGCGACAAGCATGGCAAGCCCGGCAGCCAACAGGCTCAGACGGGCAAGGCGAGGTCGGGTATGGCGGTTCTTATCGGACACGGGTTTGATAAATTGCAATAAATGACTGGAAGCTACATAAAGCATCTCATCATACTGCCCACTGGCGAGAAAGACGACCCCGATATTTGTGGCAGAATGGTGACAATCGCGTTATGTCGGCAAAGCCAGGCGATGATCAATTGGGTGGCAACCTGTTGTGCGCGATATTAGGACAACCCATGGACAAGAAGCAGTACAAGACTGGTTTGGACGAGTTGCGCGCAGTACGCAAAGAAAGCCGTGCGCTGTATTGGTTCGTCGGAGTGTTCAGCTTCTTCGTGAATCTGTTGATGCTGACCGGGCCGCTTTACATGCTCCAGGTCTATGACCGGGTATTGGGGAGCGGATCGGTTGAGACGCTGATCGCCCTATCGGCCCTGGTGGCCTTTCTGTTCGCCATGATGGGCATTCTGGACTACGCGCGCGGTCGCGTCATGAGCAAGGTTGCTGGCCGGTTCCAATCCCGGCTGGATGGGCGGGTTTTCGATGCGGTGATCCGGAAAACGGCCCTTGGTCCGGATCCTGCCGCCAACACGGGTCTGCGTGACCTTGAAGCGGTACAGCGCTTGTTGTCGTCACCGGTGCTCACCGCGATGTTTGATCTTCCCTGGACACCGGTTTTCATCATCGCAATCTGGATATTTCACCCCTGGCTGGGGGCACTTGCGATTGTTGGCGGATTGCTGCTGATCATGGTCACGGTCTTCAATCAGATTGTCACTCGTCGACCGGTTGAGCGGATGAATCATGCCACCGCCACCGCCGAAGAGGTGTTGACACAGCTTCGCACCGAATCAGAAATGGTTCGCGCCATGGGCATGAGCAATGCGGCCCACAAACGATGGTACAAGGCCCGTGGCGCCGCCTTGGGCGAACAAATCGGTGCGTCGGATATGGGCGGCACCTTCACCACGATCACGCGAACTTTTCGGTTGTTTCTGCAATCCGCGATGCTGGGTGTCGGTGCCTACCTGGTCTTGCTGGACGAATTGACGCCCGGGGCGATGATCGCGGGGTCGATCCTGCTGGGCCGGGCATTGGCCCCGATTGAGCAGGTGATTGGGCAATGGTCGTTCGTGCAGCGAGCCATGCAGGCCTGGGAAAACCTGGCCCTGTTGCTCGGTAGGGTGCCACCTGTGAAACCAAAGACCAAACTTCCCAGACCCAAGGCACTGCTTGAGGTGCAACAGCTGGTTGTGGCGCCACCCGGAGAGCAGCAAGCGGCCCTGAAGGGGATCAGCTTTACCGTACAACCCGGCCAGGCGGTGGGAGTGATCGGGGCCTCGGGTGCCGGGAAATCGACCTTGGCCCGCGCCCTGACCGGTGTCTGGCCACCGGCTGGCGGCAAAATCAGGCTGGACGGGGCTGCATTGGATCAGTTTGAAAACGACGTGTTGGGGCAGCATGTCGGATATCTGCCTCAGCGTGTGCAATTGTTCGATGGCACCATCTCCGAGAACATCGCCCGTCTGGCGGATAAACCCGACGATGAACAGGTGGTGACTGCGGCGCGCCGTGCGGACGCCCATGAAATGATCCTGCGTCTGCCGGACGGGTATGACACACGGGTCACGGCAGGGGGCGGGCGGCTCTCTGGTGGACAGATGCAGCGCATCGGGTTGGCCCGGGCGATGTATGGAGACCCGGTCATCCTTGTTCTGGACGAGCCGAACTCGAATCTCGACAATGAGGGCAGCGAGGCTGTGAATGCAGCCATTCGCGGCTTCAAATCGGCAGGCAAATCGATCCTGATCATGGCGCACCGCCCGGCGGCGATCAAAGAATGCGATCTGCTGTTGGTGTTGGAGCAAGGCAGCGTCCGTGCATTCGGGCCCAGGGATAAGGTGCTGCGCGAAGTCTTGGCCAACCATCAAGAGGTAAGCGATCCCAAAGGGCCGGGAGGTGTGCAATGAGCGCGTCATCCGGCAACTGGCCAGCGCGTAAGCCGCTGGTCATCGGGCTCATCGGACTGCTTGTGCTGGTCGGGGGGTTTGGCACCTGGGCCGCAACCACTCAGATATCCGGGGCCATCATCGCCCCTGGGCGGATCGAAGTAGATCAGAACCGCCAGGTGGTACAGCATCCCGATGGCGGCGTGGTGGCCGCGATCGAGGTGGGCGAGGGTGATCGGGTCGAGGCCGGGCAGACGTTGTTGCGGCTGGATGCAACCGATCTGACATCGCGGCTGGCGATCACCGAAAGTCAGTTGTTCGAATTGATGGCCCGGCGTGGCCGGCTTGAGTCTGAACGTGACGGCACCGGCACGATTACCTTTGATCCGCTTCTGATCGAGATGGCCAATGCCAACCCGGATGTTGCAGGCCTGATTGCCGGTCAGGAACGATTGCTGGCTGCGCGCGCCGCATCAGTGGCGCAAGAGATTGATCAACTCGGCAAGCGCAGCGCGCAGATCGCAGACCAGATTGTTGGCATCGAGGCCCAGCAAGAGGCGATTACCCGCCAGCTTGAACTGCTCGACGTCGAACTGGTTGATCAGCAATCGCTGCTGGATCGCGGCCTGGCCCAGGCCGCGCGGGTCTTGTCATTGCAACGCGAACGCGCCCGGCTCAGCGGTGTCGAAGGCGAGTTGCGCGCGCAAAAGGCCCAGGCCGCCGGGCGGATCACCGAAATTGATGTCGAAATCCTCAAGCTGGCCACGCGTCGGCGCGAAGAGGCGATCACCAACCTGCGTGACCTGCAGTTTCGCGAGCTGGAATTGCGTGAAGAACGCAACGCCCTGATCGGACAGATCGAAAGACTTGAGATTACAGCGCCGGTCTCAGGCGTGGTCTATGGGCTTCAGGTGTTTGCTCTGCGTTCAGTTATTCGCCCGGCCGATCCGGTGCTTTTCCTCGTGCCGCAGGACCGTCCATTGATCATTAATGCCGAAGTCTCGCCGATTCATATCGATAAATTGCGCCTTGAGCAGGACGTGACACTACGGTTTTCGGCGCTGGATCAGCGCAATACGCCTGAACTGACCGGCAAGGTGGTGCAAATCTCGGCGGATGCGTTTCAGGATGAAAGCACGAAACGTGCCTTCTACCGCGCCGAAATTGTGCTGAGCGAAGGCGAGCAGGCGCGGTTGCCTGAAGGCACCACGCTGATCCCTGGTATGCCGGTCGAGGCCTATATCCGCACCGAGGATCGCACCCCGATTGCCTATCTGGTCAAACCCCTGAGCGATTATTTCAACAAGGCGTTGCGCGAATAGGCGCGGCGAGGCCGTTTTTCGATTTCCTTCGCGTGGATCGGGCTGTAGCGTCGCGCCAACTTTGTTTGGGAGGAATGAAACATGGGACAGTTCGAGACTCGATTGGCCGAACTTGGGGTCACGTTACCCGACGCGCCAGCACCGGCGGCCAATTACGTGCCTTATGTTCAGGTGGGCGACATCCTGTATGTGTCGGGTCAGATTTCGAAGGATGGCGATACGTTGATTACAGGTAAGCTTGGCGATGATATGGAAACGCCTGCGGGGGCGGCAGCGGCCAAAGTCTGCGCCATTGCGCTGCTGGCTCAGGTCAAAGCGGCTTGTGGTGGTGATCTGGACCGTCTGGTGCGGGTGATCAAACTGACCGGCTTTGTGAATTCCACTGCCGATTACGGGGAACAGCCCGCCGTGGTAAATGGCGCGTCCGATTTCCTGGGTGAGGCGCTGGGCGAGGCGGGTAAGCATTCCCGCTCGGCCGTGTCCGCCGCTGCCTTGCCCTTTGGCGTGGCCGTTGAGATCGAAGGCATTTTCCAGATCAAATGACCGCCTTGCCCGAGGTCTTTTTGACCACACCTTTCGCCCATCGTGCGTTGCATGACGTGACCGATGGGCGTCCTGAAAACTCGCGCGCGGCGATCCGTGCGGCGATGGCGGCGGGATATGGTGTCGAGATTGATCTGCAACTCAGCCGCGATGGTGTGGCGATGGTGTTTCACGACTACCATCTGGGCCGGTTAACCGGCGACACAGGTCCGGTCCGGCAACGCCATGCTGCCGATCTGGCCTCCATATCCCTGACCGGTGGCACCGAAGGTATTCCGACATTCGCCGAGGTGTTGGCCTTGGTGGCGGGGCAGGTGCCTTTGCTGGTGGAACTGAAGGATCAGCATGGTGAAATGGGTGTGACAGATGGCGTTCTGGAACGTGCCGTTGCCAAAGACCTGGAGGGGTATGATGGGCCGCTGGCGTTGATGTCATTCAACCCGCATTCCGTGGTGTTATTGGCCGAGTTGGTTCCGCGCCTGCCAAGGGGCATCGTGACCTGCCACTATCCGCCCGAGGATTGGCCGATGGTTCCCGAAGCTACTCGTGCCCATCTCAGGACGATCCCGGACTACGACCGTGCCCGCGCGAGCTTCATAAGCCACGAACTGGCCGATTTGGGCAGCGCGCATGTGGCGCGGCTGAAAGCCGAAGGGGCGCATGTGCTGACCTGGACAGTGCGGTCGCCCGAGGATGAGGCCGAGGCGCGCAAGGTGGCCGACAATATCACCTTTGAGCGCTATCTGGCCGCGTTTCCGACTTGATCCACGCTGTCCCAGCCACAGATAACACCGTGTAATCACGGGCAGGACAGATGGCCGAGGCGCAAATTACCATCAGCACGCACGAGACCCTTTCGGCCATTGGTCAGACTGATTGGGATGCCTGTGCCTGTCCAGAAGCCGCAAGTGGCGGGCGGCCCAACGATCCGTTCACGACCCACAGGTTCCTCAAGGCGCTGGAAGACAGCGGCTCGGTTGGGGTCGGGACGGGCTGGCAACCCTTGTATCTGACTGCCGAACTGGATGGCGAAGTGATCGGCTGTGCCCCGCTTTATGGCAAGAACCATAGCCAGGGCGAGTATATCTTCGATCATAATTGGGCGCATGCCTATGAGCGCGCAGGCGGGCGTTATTATCCCAAATTGCAGATGGCCGTGCCGTTCACGCCGGTGACCGGGCGCCGCCTGTTGGTAAAGCCGGGGCATGAAGAGGCGGGGCAAGCGGCCTTGATCCAAGGCGCTTTTCAGGTGGCGGATCGTAACGATCTGTCCTCACTACACCTGACGTTTTGTACTCAGGAAGAGGCCGATGCCGGGGTGCAGATGGGCCTGTTCCAGCGCAGTTCGCAACAGTTTCATTGGGAAAATCGCGGCTATGCCGATTTCGATGACTTTCTAAGCCATCTGAGTTCGCGCAAGCGCAAGAATATCCGCAAGGAGCGCGCGAAGGCACAAGGATTTGGCGGGGACATTAAAACCCTAACCGGTGATCAGATTGAGTCGCATCATTGGGATGCGGTGTGGGAGTTTTATCAGGATACCGGCGCACGCAAATGGGGGACGCCTTATCTGACCCGCCGATTTTTTGACATCGCACACGAGACATTGCGTGACGATATCGTCTTGATCCTGGCCGAACGCGATGGCGTGCCGATTGCGGGTGCGCTGAATATGATCGGCGCGCAGGCCATTTATGGCCGATACTGGGGCTGCAACGAAGATCACCCCTGCCTGCACTTTGAGCTATGTTATTATAAAGCCATAGATTTCGCGATTGCCGAGGGGTTGAAAACGGTCGAAGCAGGCGCGCAGGGCGAACACAAACTGGCGCGCGGCTATTTACCTGTCACCACCCATTCGCTGCATTGGGTGCGCGACGCCGGATTTGCCCGTGCGATTGGCGAATACCTTGAAGCCGAGCGCCGTGCCGTCGAGCAGGATGTTGAGATACTGACGAGTTTCGGACCATTCCGTAAATCCAACCAGGAGGATCACCAGTGAGTGAGAAATTAAGCGACACTGCCCGTAAGACCACTCTGGAGCCGTTGATGGAGACCGGTTGGGAGATGGATGAAGCCCGCGATGCGATCAGGAAAACGTTTAAGTTCAAGAATTTCGCCGACGCGTTCGGGTTTATGACCCGGGCGGCGATATGGTCGGAAAAATGGGATCATCACCCCGAATGGTTCAATGTCTACAACCGCGTTGAGGTGACACTGACCACCCATGATGTGGATGGTCTAAGCGCGCTGGACGTGAAACTCGCCCGCAAGATGGACACTCTGGTCGAATGACTGTCGTCTTTGCCAGCGTTCAGGCGACACGGGCTGGCCCGCATCGCCTGATAGTCTTACATGCTGGCTAGCAGCGCTTCACCGCCGGACACTTCGCAGACGCCGGGGTTTTCTTCTTCCTGCAACAACGCCACGCTGCCATCCTCAACCAGCATTGCATAACGCTTTGAGCGGTTGATGAGGCCCACGGGCGGAGCGGTGAAATCCATGCCGATGGCCTTGGTAAAGGACGCATCCGCATCGCCCAGCATGGTGATGCCCGCGGCAGCTGCTCCTGTTGTTTCCCCCCAAGCACCCATAACGAAGGGATCGTTGACGGATACGCAAATCACCTCGTCTACACCCTTGGCTTTGAGTTGATCCATGGAGCGGACAAAGCTGGGCACATGGGCCGAATGACAGGTGGGTGTATAGGCACCAGGCACGGCAAAGATCACCACCTTGCGGCCTGCCAGTTTGTCGCTCAGTTGCACCTGTTCTGGCCCTTCGGCCCCCATATGACCCAAAGTGGCCGCGGGAAGTTTGTCGCCGGTAGAAATGCTCATTGTCGTATCCTGTCTATCGCTTTCGTTTCATCTGGGTGTAGATATAGGCGCAATGCGCGGATGCGCCATACGGAAAAGAGAGGGACTGTGATGTCGGGGGTTGTGGTTGTCGGTGCCGGACAGGCCGGGTCGTCCTGCGTGGTCAAGCTGCGCGGGCTGGGATACGAGGGCAAGATCACCCTGATCGGGGAAGAACCTGCGCCGCCCTATCAGCGCCCGCCACTGAGCAAGAAGTACCTTTTGGGGGATATGGAGCTTGAGCGGCTTTATCTGCGCCCCGAGACGTTTTACGGCGAGAACGGGATTGATCTGCACCTGAACGAAAAGGTGGACGGGATTGACCGCGCGAGCAAGGTGGTGATCGCGGGCGGACAGTCGGTGCCTTATGATCATCTGGTGCTGACCACAGGATCGGTCCCCCGCCGCTTGCCGGCTGCGATTGGCGGCGCGTTGGAGGGCGTCTACGTGGTGCGCGACCTCAAGGATGTCGACAGCATGGCCCCCGAGTTTCGCGAGGGCGCGCGGGTTCTGATCGTTGGCGGCGGGTATATCGGGCTGGAGGCGGCTGCCGTGGCGGCCAGCAAAGGGTTGAACGTTGTGCTGGTCGAGATGGCCGATCGCATCCTCCAGCGGGTCGCGGCCAAGGAAACCTCGGATTACTTCCGTGCCCTGCATACCGGCCACGGTGTTGATATCCGTGAAGGTGTTGGCCTTGAGACACTGCTGGGCGAGGGTCGGGTTAGTGGCGCGCGTCTGAGTGATGGATCTGAACTGGAAGTAGATTTCGTTATTGTTGGTGTCGGCATCGCGCCCGCCACGGCATTGGCAGAAGCCGCTGGGCTTGAGATCGACAATGGGATCAAGACAGATGAGCAGGGCCGCACCAGCGATGCGCATATCTGGGCTGCGGGCGATTGTGCCTCCTTCCCGCATCAGGGCGGTCGCTTGCGTCTGGAATCTGTGCCCAACGCGATTGATATGGCCGAATGCGTGGCCGAGAACATCATGGGCGAAGGCAAGACCTATGTGCCTCAGCCGTGGTTCTGGTCGGATCAATATGACGTCAAATTGCAGATCGCGGGGCTGAGTACCGGATTTGACCGGATCGTAACGCGCCCCGGCGATACCGAAGGCCATGTCTCGTTCTGGTATTACAAGGGCGCTCAGTTGCTGGCGGTGGATGCCATGAACGAGCCGCGTGCCTACATGGTCGGTAAGCGGCTGATCGACAATGACAAGTCTCCTGATCCGGATGCGATCGCCAATCCGGATACCGATCTCAAGGCGCTTCTGAAAGCGTGAGGATCGTCGGCGGAGAGTTTCGCGGACGGCGTCTTGCAAGTGTCGGCAAGGGCGATGCAGCCGCGCATTTGCGCCCCACCTCGGACCGAGTGCGCGAAAGCCTGTTCAACATTCTGGGCAGCTATGGAGTGATCGAAGGCGCGCATGTGTTGGACCTGTTTGCCGGAACCGGCGCGCTGGGGCTTGAGGCGCTGTCGCGCGGGGCCGAACGGGCCACTTTCGTCGAAAGCGGTCGCGCGGGGCAAAAGCTGTTGGGCGAGAATATCGCGCTATGCCGCGCCGAGGACCGCACACAGGTTCTGGCCCGCGATGCCCGACGGATCGGCACCGGGATGCTCAACGATCTGATCTTTCTTGATCCGCCCTACGGAAAGGCGCTGGGCGAGGCGGCGCTGGATGCGGCCATGGCAGGCGGTTGGCTTGCCCCCGGCGCGCTGGTGGTTTGGGAAGAAAATGTCGAGGTCGCCGCCCCCGCTGGTCTGTCTTTGCAGGACGAGCGGCGATATGGTGATACGGTGATACGGATATTCACCTTGGATTAACCGAGGTCAGCCAATCTGAAACGACCTGACATGAAGAGGTTTCAGATGTTGATCAATCGCCATCCCGCCGACGAGTTGGCCGTATTACGCATGCAGATCCGTGGGTTGAAAGCGCGCGAGGTTGAGCTGCGCCGCGCTTTGCTGCACGGCACCTGCGGCTTGCAGGGGGACGATCACTGCGTGGTTATGCGCAAGCAGAAGCGTCGGGTATTTCTTAAGGACCGCCTTCCTGAACGGCTGTTATCTGATCCCGATCTTTGGGAGACGCGTTATATCACCGCCCTTGTGACCGAAAAACGTCCCGCATTGCGCGCGGTGCGCCCCGGTGATCCGGTGCTGGTGCAAGAGATGGCAGAGGACTGGGGCGCGCCAACCTTCGAGGTGATCGAGGGCGACCGCTCAACGCATCAATTCGGGTAGATCTCCGGTCAGGCCCGCCGCCTCGCGGATGAACGATCGGCGCAGCCCGGGCATCGCGTTTAGCGCGCCCATGCCAATATCACGCGCCGCTCGCAGGATTGGATTGTCATTGGAAAACAGACGGTTGGTCAGATCGGTGGTGATTGCCAACGTGGTCGTGTCAAAGCGGCGCCATTGCTGATACCGGGCCAGAACATCCGGCGCGCCAAGGTCCTCGCCACGCCGCACCGCATGGGTGGTGACCTCGGCCAAAGCACCCACATCGCGCAGCCCGGCATTCAGGCCTTGCCCTGCAATGGGATGCATCCCATGCGCCGCATCGCCGATCAGAGCCAAGCGGTCAGCGATAAAACTGTTGGCGACGGTCAGGTTCAGCGGATAGGTGAACCGCTTTCCCTGCAGCTTGATCGCGCCCAGAAAATCACCGAACCGGGGGCGCAGAACTTCCATGAAATCCGCGTCTGACAGGGCCGCGAACTGGGCGGCGGTTTCGTCCGTTTCCGACCACACGATCGAGCTGACATTGCCGGGCAGGGGCAGGATAGCCAGCGGGCCGGGGGGCATGAAAAACTGATGTGCGATGCCGTTATGGGGCAATTCATGTTCAATCGCTGCGACCAACGCGGTTTGCCCATAGCTCCAGCCGGTGCGGCTGATGCCGGCGCGTTCGGCGGTGCCCGAGCGTCGCCCGTCCGAGCCGATAAGCAGACGGCCCGAAAGTGTCTTGCCCGAGGCGAGTGTCAGAGTGACACCTTGCGGTGTCACCTCCTGCGCCACCACTTCCGTGCCGGACAGATGGGTAATTGCCTTGTGTTCCTTCATTGCATCCAGAAATGCGGCCCGCAGGAAACGATCTTCCAGCATATGCCCCATTGGGCCTTCCTCGATCTCGGCATGATCGAAATGCAGGAAGAACGGCGCGGCGCCTTCGCCTGCGCGCCCGTCTGACACCTTGATTTCCAGCATCGGCTGCGCATTTCCCGTGACGCGTTCCCAAATGCCGATCGCCGACAGCAACCGCACCGAAGCCAGCGCCAACGCGTAAGCCCGCCCGTCAAAAGCTGCATTCTTGCGGGCCTTGATGGTCAGTGCGTCGATCACTGTCACGCTCAGCCCTGATTGGGCCAATGCCAGTGCCAAGGCCGGGCCATTCAAGCCGCCGCCAACGATCAGAATATCCGAGTCATATGTCATGCCTCTTCTTATGGCGGGCATTCCGGGATTGTCCATGCGCCCTGGCGTCGCTAGCGTGAAACTACCAACAAAAGAGGGACAGAGATGCAAGACTGGCTGAGCATGACTGCAGCGGATTTGGGGCGCGGCATCGGCAAGGGCGCGATTGATCCCGTGGCTCTGACCCAAACTTATCTCAATGCGATTCAATCGCATTCCCACAAAAAAAAGATCTATTCGGCGATCTCCGCCGATCGCGCGATGGCCGAAGCCAAAGCGGCCAAAGAACGCGCCGATGCCAAGCTGCGGCTGGGGCCGCTTGACGGTGTGCCGATCAGTTGGAAGGACCTGTTTGACAGCGCAGGCATTGCAACCGAAGCGGGCAGCGCCTTGTTGAAAGGTCGGGTGCCGACACGGGATGCAACGGTTTTGCGCAACGCAACGATGGCGGGGCTGGTCTGTCTGGGCAAAACCCACATGAGCGAATTGGCGTTTTCTGGCTTGGGCTTGAACCCCTCAACCGCCACACCGCCATGCGTGAATGACGAAAACGCTGTGCCGGGTGGATCGTCCTCGGGCGCCGGAGCATCGGTGGCCTTTGATTTGGCCGCTTGCGGAATTGGCAGTGACACGGGCGGGTCGGTGCGTATCCCGTCAGCCTGGAACGATCTTGTAGGGCTGAAAACCACGTCCGGCCGCGTGTCTTTGGGCGGGGTTGTGCCGCTATGCGCGCGGTTCGACACGGTTGGGCCACTGTCCCGCTCGGTCGAGGATTGCGCGTTGATGCTGGCGGCTTTGGAAGGGGGTAAAGCGGCGGATTTACGTGGCGCATCGTTGAAAGGCATGCGATTTGCGGCGCTGCAAATGGTGGTTCTGGATGACATGCGCGAAGCGCCCATGGCCGCTTATGATGATGCCGTGGCGCGCCTGAAAGCTGCGGGGGCAACCATTAAGAAAATCGAGGCACCTGAAGTGGCCGAAGCGATGCCGCTGTCCGGAATTCTTTTCACATCAGAAGCTTACGGAACCTGGGCTGATGTGATCGAAGCCGCGCCTGACAAGATGTTTGCTCCTATTCTGGAGCGATTCCGCTCGGGCAAAGCCTTTGCCGCCTCTGATTATGTGGCGGCGTGGCAAAAACTGGATGCGTTGCGGGTGCAGTGGCACGCCCGTGTGGCCGGGTATGATGCGGTGTTGATGCCCACTGCCCCCATCCTGCCACCGGATCGCGAGCGATTGATGAGTGATGAAGACTACTACGTGACCGAAAACCTGCTGGCGCTGCGCAATACCCGGGTGGGCAATCTGATGGGGTTGAGTGCCGTGACGTTGCCCACCGGGACGCCCAGTTGCGGGATCATGTTGTGCGGTAAGCCTTTCGGAGAAGAGGCATTGTTGCGCGTGGCATCTGCGGCAGAGGCAGTACTCGGCGTGGCTTAACCGCTTGGAATCAGATGTTTTTGCCTGAGAAAGGCGGGATTTGGTAAAAAGGCCACAATTCGCCCGTGCAGGACGGTTTTTGTTGGACGCCGTACGGCATTTTCGGTAATTTTGAAGAAACGGGGCGACAAACGACCCCGAAACCGAGGCAGTTTTAGATGTTTCCCGAGCGGTTTTCGAACCTACCGGCCTATGCGTTTCCGCGCCTGCGGAGCCTTCTCGACGTCCATGAACCGGGCGGCGACGTGATGCATATGACCATCGGCGAACCCAAACATGCCTTCCCGCCTTGGGTGATGGATGTGATTGCCGAACACAGCGCGGGCTTTGGCCAATATCCGGTAAATGAAGGGTATGAGGGCCTGTTGCGTGCAATTTGCGACTGGGTGAACCGGCGCTATGGTGTTGCGCTTGAGCAGAACAACATGATGGCGCTGAATGGCACGCGTGAAGGTCTTTACAACGCGATGATGGCGCTGTGCCCTGAAACCAAGGGCGGAACGCCGAAGGTGCTGCTGCCCAATCCGTTTTATCAGGTCTACATGGTCGCCGCGATCTCAGTCGGTGCAGAACCGGTGTTTCTGCCAGCAACCCGCGAGACCGGGTATTTGCCGGATTTCTCGGCGCTTTCGGATGACGTACTGAACAAGGTGGCCGTGACTTACCTTTGTTCGCCCAGCAATCCGCAGGGGGCCGTGGCCAGCCGTGAGTATTGGCGCGACCTGATCACTCTGGCGGAACGCTTTGACTTCAAAGTCTTCGCCGATGAATGCTATTCTGAGATTTACCGTAATGAGCCGCCAGTGGGGGCCTTGCAAGTGGCGCGTGAGATGGGGGCTGACCCTGAGCGCGTCGTGATTTTCCACAGTCTTTCTAAGCGATCCAACCTGCCGGGCCTGCGCAGCGGGTTTGCCGCTGGTGGCCCTGAGACGATCAAACGCTTGCGTCAGCTGCGCAACTACGCTGGCGCGCCCCTGCCGATGCCGCTGCAATATGCGGCCGAAAAGGTCTGGGATGACGAGGTGCATGTCGTTGAAAACCGCCGGCTTTACCAGGAGAAGTACGCACGCGCTGACGCGATCATGGGAAATGTGCCAGGCTACAACAGCCCCGAAGCCGGGTTTTTCCTCTGGCTTCCGGTCGATGATGGTGAGGCCGCAACACTTAAAGCATGGCAGGAAACAGGTGTGCGGGTTCTGCCCGGTGCCTATCTGAGCCGCGAGGCCGACGGGCAAAACCCGGGCCATGGATACATTCGGGCCGCGATGGTGGCCCCAACAGACGAGATGGAGCGCGGTCTGACCCGTCTGCGCGACTGTCTCTGGCAATAAAAGAGGACGAGGGACGAGATGGCATATCAGGCACGTGGTGGGCGCGACCCGCTTTTGGACAGCAACATGGCTGAAGCAATCGAGAAACGCGGCAAGGAATTGCTGGGTTTGGTGCTGATAGTCGTGGGGGCTGCGGCGGCGGCGATGATTGTATCTTACCACCCCGATGATCCCAGTTGGATGAGCGCAACGGATGCCGCAGTGCACAACTGGATGGGGGCCACCGGAGCCGCAATTGCAGCGCCTCTGTTCATGATTGTCGGTTGGGGGGCCTGGGGTCTGGCCATTGTCCTGGGGGCCTGGGGCCTTCGTTTCGCTTTGCATAAAGGGCAGGAGCGCGCCATCGGGCGGTTGATCTTCGCCCCGATCTGGATTGCGCTGTTGTCGCTTTACGCCTCGTCGCTGACCCCTGGCGAGGCCTGGGCGAGCACGCACAGCTTTGGGCTGGGTGGTTTGTTTGGAGATACTGTTCTTGGGGCAATCCTGGGCATTTTGCCGATTGGTGCTGCGCTGGGGTTGAAACTGGTGTCGCTGATGCTGGGCGCGTTGATGTTGGTGTTGGGCGCTTTCGTACTGGGTTTCACCCGGTTGGAACTGATGCGTCTGGGCCGGTTCATGGTCGTCGGTGTGATCATGACCTATGCGACAATCATGTCTGTTCTGGGCCGTGGCGCTCATGGGGCGGCCCATGTCGCGCAAGGCTTGAAAGCCCGCAATGACGAGCGCCGTGCCCTGCGCGCGGAAGAGGCCGAAGCCCGTGCCGCTGAACTGGTCGCCGAACAGGCCGTCTCCCAACCGGCCCGCGTGTTGCGCGCGGCTGAACCGGTACTGACCGCGGGTGATGCACCCGCGTATCGCTTGCCCGAAGAACAAGACGAAGTCGTGGAGAAACCCGGTGGTTTGCGCGCCCTGATGCCATCCTTGATGCGCAAGCCCGAACCCATGCCTGAACCGGAACTGGTGGAAAATGGTGTGGTGGATCACGATGCCGAAGTCCCCGGAGAAGACCGGATCAAGGCGCGGATTTCTGATGTGATCAAAACCCGCGTCCGCCAGAATCCACATGTGCAGGTCGACAGTGTCGCACCCCTGACCAAGGGCCGTGGCCGCGGGCCGCAACCTCTGGTTCTGAACACCGATGCGCCGAGTGCGCCCGGCCTGCCGCCCGAACCACCGCTGACTGCTGCGCATGTCGCCATGCCGTCCGAGCCGCCTTTGAGCGCGCCGCCAGCACCTGCCGACATGATCGACGAGCAGCCATATGTGGATGAGTCGGCTATGCACGTCACCGACATGGCCCAACCGATGGCCATTCCCACCGCCGAACCGCGTAAAGTGGTGCAACATCCGCCGCGTAAGCCCGCACAACCTTCGCAAAAAGCCAAGGCCGAGGCCCAGCCCGCCTTGCAGTTCGAAGAAAAACCCAAGGTCGAATACGAGCTTCCACCGCTCAGCCTGCTGTCCAATCCGACCGTTGTGCAACGTCATCATCTGAGTGACGAGGCGTTGGAAGAAAACGCCAGGATGCTGGAAAACGTGCTGGATGATTACGGCGTCAAAGGTGAGATTGTCAGCGTGCGCCCCGGCCCGGTTGTAACCATGTACGAATTGGAGCCCGCCCCGGGCCTGAAAGCCAGCCGGGTGATCGGCTTGGCCGATGATATTGCACGGTCGATGTCTGCACTTTCCGCACGGGTTTCCACCGTACCGGGGCGCAGCGTGATCGGCATCGAACTGCCCAATGAAAACCGCGAGATGGTGGTTCTGCGCGAATTGCTGTCGACGCGTGATTTCGGCGACAGCAACATGAAGCTGCCGCTGGCCTTGGGTAAGGATATCGGCGGTGACCCGGTCGTGTCATCGCTGGCCAAGATGCCCCACCTGCTGATCGCGGGAACCACCGGTTCGGGTAAATCCGTGGCGATCAACACCATGATCCTCAGCCTGCTCTACAAGCTGACGCCGGATGAATGCCGCCTGATCATGATTGACCCCAAGATGCTGGAACTCAGCGTTTATGATGGCATTCCCCATCTGCTCTCCCCCGTGGTGACCGACCCCAAAAAAGCGGTTGTGGCCCTGAAATGGACCGTGGGTGAGATGGAAGAACGCTATCGCAAGATGTCCAAAATGGGCGTGCGCAATATCGATGGCTATAATGGCCGGGTCGAAGAGGCTTTGTCTAAGAACGAAACCTTCACCCGCACGGTGCAAACGGGCTTTGATGACGAGACAGGCGAACCGGTGTTCGAGACCGAGGAAATCATCCCTGAAAAAATGCCCTATATCGTCGTGATCGTTGACGAGATGGCCGACCTGATGATGGTGGCGGGCAAGGAAATCGAGGCTTGCATTCAGCGTTTGGCGCAAATGGCGCGGGCATCGGGCATTCACCTCATCATGGCCACTCAGCGCCCATCGGTTGACGTGATCACCGGTACAATCAAGGCCAACTTCCCCACCCGGATCAGTTTCCAGGTGACCAGTAAGGTCGACAGCCGCACCATCCTTGGGGAAATGGGGGCCGAGCAACTGCTGGGTATGGGCGATATGCTCTATATGGCAGGCGGCGGTAAAATCACCCGTTGTCACGGGCCGTTCGTGTCGGACGAAGAAGTCGAAGAAGTGGTCAACAACCTCAAGGCCTATGGCCCGCCGGATTACCTGAGCGGTGTTGTAGACGGCCCTGAGGATGACAAGGCCGGGAATATCGACGCGGTTCTGGGTTTGAACACCGGTGGAAACACGGATGGTGAGGACGCGCTTTACGATACCGCTGTGCAGATCGCGATTACCGACCGGAAATGCTCGACCTCTTACATTCAGCGCAAACTGGCGATCGGCTATAACAAAGCCGCACGTTTGGTCGAGCAGATGGAGGAAGAAGGCATTGTTTCGGCGGCCAACCATGTCGGAAAGCGCGAAATTCTGGTGCCCGAACAGCATTGATAGCTGATAACAGTGGGCACGATATCGCCTAACGGGGAGAGATCGGGCAGGATTCCCGGTAATCCGGGGGGTGTAATCCCCCGCCCACAGACATAGGTTCAGGTTATGACTTTGTTTCGCACGATAATCGCGGCTGCCCTGGTGGTGGCCAGTCCGGCAGCGGCAGAAAAACTGTCGTTGAACCAGATCTCGCAGTATTTGAACAGTTTCAGCACTGCCACGGGTGAATTCACCCAGATCAATGACGACGGCACGATCAGCACCGGGCAAATCTATATCAAGCGCCCGGGCCGTGTGCGGTTTGAATACAACCCGCCCGAAAAGATTCTGGTGGTGGCTGATGGCAACACCGTGGGCGTGGTTGATGGCAAATCAAATACCAAGCCTGAAGGGTATCCGCTGCACCGCACACCGCTAAAGATTATCCTCGCGCGGAATGTGAATCTGGCGCGGGAAAGAATGGTGATTGGCCATACCAGTGACGGGACTTCCACAACCGTCACGGCGCAGGACCCGGATAACCCGGAATACGGCAGTATCGAACTGGTCTTTACCGGTAATCCGGTTGAGTTGCGTCAATGGGTGATTAATGACGATGCAGGCAGCCGGACCACCGTTGTTCTGGGTGATCTTGAAAAGGGTGGACGATTGGCGAACAACATCTTCGTAATCCCCGGCATCAGCGATGGTACCAGACGGCAAGATTAAATCCCCAAGCGCAAAGCGTCAAAATTTGATCAAAAAGGCAGGAATGGTGATTTTCACCGCGTTCTTCGCTGGCTGCGACAAGATGCCGTGAGCGTTTCATGATGCTTTGATCGCTATATCTTACCCACGGACCACCAATGCGCGGAGTGCTAGTATAAATAATATCAGGTACTTAGTTTATTTTTTTGACTGCACTCTGATGTAGGCGCGCAGGTCTTGCGCCTCTGACAGCCTTAACCTTGATCTTTGCGGCGGCTCTGTCCACATTAACTCGACAGATTTGATCATAAATTGAGGTGCCGCATGCCATTGCTTTCCAGAAGACAGACTTTGTTGTCCGGTTCGGCCCTGTTGGCCACACCAATGATCCCACGACGCGGCAATGCGGCCTCAACTGACGTGGTGGTGATCGGGGCTGGGGCTGCGGGCATTTCAACGGCACGCGAGCTAACCGTCAGGGGGCTGACTGTCACGGTGATCGAAGCGTCCGGCCGGGTCGGTGGCCGGGTGTGGACCGAAACCGAAACCTTCGGTGTACCCTATGATGTCGGCGCACACTGGCTGCATTACCGAGAAAAGAACCCCTTTGCGGATTACGGCATCGAGAACGGTTTCGATATCTACCGCGCCCCGGATGACGGGGTGATGTATGTCGGCAATCGCGAGGCAACAGATGCCGAGTGGCGCGCCTATGAGCAAGCCGAAACCAAGGCGCTTAAGGCAATCTCCAAGGCGGGACGCAAGGGCAAGGATGTCTCGGCTGCCAGCGTGATGCCGGATCTGGGCGAGTGGGGCATCACGGCCCATATGCTGATCGGCCCCTACGAGTTGGCCAAGGATTTCGACCACTTTTCCTGCAAGGATTGGTGGACCGCTGAGGATGGTACAGATTTCTATTGTCGCGAAGGGTTCGGCACCCTCTTTGCCCACAGCGCGCGGGATGTGCCCGTATCCCTGAATACGGCGGCCAAGACCGTGCGCTGGGGTGGTATGGGCGTGCAGGTCGAGACCGATCAAGGCACGATCGAGGCCCGCGCGGTCGTGGTGACCGTATCGATGGGGGTCCTGAAAAGCGGCGATATCGCGTTCGACCCGCCCCTTCCCGAACGCAAGCAAGAGGCGATCAACCTGTTGACCATGGGGCATTACAACCACGTCGCTCTCCAGTTCAAAGAGAACTTCTTCGGCATCGGAGAAGACGGGTATTACAGCTATAAAGTTGAAAAAGAAGTAGACGGCGTGCCGCATGGATTTGCCGCATTGGTAGATGCAGGTGGAACGGGCATCACCTATTGTGACATAGGTGGTGATTTCGCACGTCAGATGGCCGAGGCCGGGGCTGGCGCCTCGATCGATTTTGTCATCACAGAGCTGAAAAAAGTGTTTGGCTCAGACGTTGAAAACGCATTGCTGGAACAGGCCTTTTACGATTGGTCGTTCGATCCGTTCACCCAAGGCGCTTATGCCTCGGCCGAACCTGGTGGGGCATGGAGCCGCAAGGAATTACGCAAGGCCGAGGCCGAGCGGCTCTGGTTCGCGGGTGAGGCGTTAAGTCAGGATGACTGGGCAACCGTTGCGGGAGCGCACAAATCGGGCAAAAAGACCGCCAAGAAAGTTGCGAACACACTGGCCGGCTAGTGGGAGCGACTGGATGGTGTTCTGGCGGGGGCCGCAGCCCCCGTCACGCTTTTTAGCGACACCGGCGCAATTGCCCGCGATACATTTGCGAACGTTCCTCAACCTTTCCTGACACGCGCAACAACCACGGCTTGCTGCTATACGTGCCGCGCGAAAAGCCGGTGCGCCCTTCGTGATAGGCCAGGTACTGGTTACGCGCATCTGACAGCGGAATGTTCAGCCTGTCGCGCGATTCCTTCATGTACCAGCCCATGAAATCGGTGGCATCGCGGATATTGTCCCGCCGTGCGCCGCGCTTGCCGGTATCCTTCAGGTATTCCTTCCAAGTGCCATCCAGCGCCTGGCTATAACCAAACGCCGAACTTTGGCGGCCCATCGGGATCACGCCCAAAGTATAGCGAAACGGGGTGCGCGCATCCGATACGAATTTGCTTTCCTGATGGATCGTCGCCATCTGCACATGCATCGGCACGCCCCAACGCCGCTCGGTTGCGCGGAAGGCGCGTTTATATTCGGGTTTTGAGCGCAAAATGGCGCAGGCATCATCCAACAGGTTTGCCGACGGCGGAGGACCGCCACGCCCGCCACAGGATGCGACCAGCAAAAGCACCAGTATTGCGCGAAGAGTTCTGCTCATCTGCCTCTCGCTTTCTTTTTTCTTCATTTTAGCGCAAACGACGCCACGAGGGAATCGCCAATTCTGAAAATGCGCCCTTTGGCGGCGGATTTTCCCCATTCGGCGATCAATTTGCTGAGAGGCACTTTCCCGGTGTCCAAGATGACAGACTGTTTCCGCAAAATTTGTCGTCAATATTGGACAAACCGGGCCTGAAATGATTAGTGTGCGGGTCGAGGGGCTTACTGTTATGATGTTAAAAACGCGCGCGAAGTACCATTTGGGACAGGTTGTCCGGCACAAAAAACATCCGTTTCGGGGCGTGGTGTTTGATGTCGATCCCGAGTTTTCCAATACCGAGGAATGGTATGATGCGATTCCCGAAGACAGCCGTCCGTTGAAACAGCAGCCCTTTTATCATCTGCTGGCCGAAAATGACCAAAGCTATTACGTGGCCTATGTGAGCGAGCAGAACCTCGTGGCGGACTATTCGGGAGAACCGGTGGATCATCCTGATATCCCCGATCTGTTCGGTCCGTTTCAGGACGGGCATTACCCGCTGCACTTCCAACTGAACTAAGTGCGTGGCGGGCTGAACCCCGCCCGATTAAGTCAGTACCCCAAAGCACATCCATCTTTTCGCGGGTCACTGGATCCTTCCAGCACGCCGTTTTCGCGAATGGTGATCGATTGTGCGCCGCCAATCGGTTCATGGGGTGTGATCAGGTTATGCCCCATATCGGCCAACGCTTGCCTGGTGGCATCGCTATAACCGCGCTCAATCTTCAAACCTTCGCTTTCGGCAAAACAGCGCGGCGCATCATTGGCGCTTTGTGGGTCCATCCCGAAATCCAGCATGTTCGACATGAACCGGGCATGCCCGCAGGGTTGATAAGCCCCGCCCATCACGCCGAAACTTGTACTGACCTGATCGTTCTGTCCCAGCATCGCCGGTATGATCGTGTGCAGAGGGCGTTTGCCCGGGACCAGTTCGTTCACATGACCCGGGGTTAGATTGAACCCCGCCCCCCGATTTTGCAGCAGAATACCAAACTTTTCTGATGCTATACCCGACCCAAAGCCATGAAAGATCGAATAGATCAGCGAAACGGCCATGCGATCGCGATCGATGACGGTGATATAGACCGTATCTTTGTGCACGGCCTCCGCGACGGGCGCCGGGTCGGGCATCGCCTTTTTCGGATCGATCAACGCCGCCAGCCTTGCGGCGGTTTCAGGCGATAACATATGCTCCAACCGTGCAGTGGTGTCAGGATCACCCAGAATCCGATCGCGGGCATCGTAGGCCAGCTTGCTGGCTTCGGCCTCGATATGGGCGCGCTGTGCGCCAAACGGGTCCATCGCTGCGATATCGAAATGGGCCAGAATGTTCAGAAGTAGGATCGCAGTGGCTCCCTGACCATTGGGCGGATGCTCGATCAGGTCAGTGCCTTTGTAGGTGCCGCTTATGGGCGTGGTGTAATCAACCGAACGGTTGGCGAAATCCTCTGTCGTGTGAACGCCACCCAGTGCGGTCAGCGCCGCCAGCATGTCGTTGGCCACTTCGCCTTCGTAAAACGCGGATGCGCCGTTCTTCGCGATGCGGCGCAGCACTTCGGCCTGACCCGGTGCGCGGAAAAGATCGCCGGTTTTCAGGATCTTGCCGCCATTGGAGAAGTGGGTGACGCCATGGCCCTGCAGCACCTTGGCATCCTCGGGCCAATCCAGAGCAACCCGTGGGGCGACCGGAACACCTTCGTCCGCGTAACGGATCGAGGGTGCAAGCAACGCATCAAGGCCGAGCTTGCCGTGATCTTCTGACAGGCGGCAGAACGACTCGATAGCGCAGGGGGTGGTTACGGCATGCGGGCTATAGACCGGCACAGTGTTATGACCGTCGTCGCGCAGGGCCTGTGCCGACGCGGCGGCGGGCGCGCGGCCCGATCCGTTCAGTGCTTTCACGTTGGTTGCGCCGGGGTCTGTGAAAAGCACGAAACAGTCACCGCCAATCCCCGTCATCTGCGGCTCGCAAAAGCCCAGAAGGACCGCTCCGGCTATGGCTGCGTCCATCGCATTGCCGCCGCGTGCCAGAATATCGATGGCGGTGCGGGCGGCCAGCGGGTGTGAGGTTGCGCAAATGCCATTGCTGGCAAGAACCGCCGAGCGGCCTGGTTGGTGAAAATCGCGCATGGTGTCTCCTGAAACGATTTCGAGGAGACACTAAGGCGTTTCCGTTTCACTGCAAGTGCGCGTACGAGGATATCGGGATGAACTGGTGGCTTGCTTGTATGGCAAAGCGGCAAGGTTCGGCACGCGGAAAGACGCACTGACAAAAAATGAAAATGTAGGGGGATGTAGTTCCTCGGCGTCGCGCACTGGGTGGGGGCTGTTTCAGCGCGACGCCGAGGGAAGCTTATTGCAGCTACCCGACCTGTATGACCATGATTTCAGGCGGATTTTCGCATGGATTATGTCATTTCAGTGGCGTTTTGCCCCCCGTACGGCAACAATTACGCCGAAACAGGCGGATTGATCGCGAACGTTAGGGTTAGGCGATTTTCGCTCGCCTTGCGCGTGTATTGTGCCGTTTCGGTCAGATCGTGAATGAGGGACCAGCCGAATCCCCCTTCCGGGAGGCTGTCGAGCGGGCCTGTTGCATCTGGCAGGGCCCGTTTGGGCAGAGTAAGACCGGGAAGTGGGTGACCGCGATCGCGCGTCCTGATGACCAGATGGCCCCTGTCCAGACGTGCGCTCAGGCACAAAGGACCTTCACATTGAGGGGCATAGGCATGTTCCACGATGTTGTTCAGCGCCTCGGCCATCACGATTTCGACCGTGCCACAGCGGTCTTCGTCAAGTCCGATGTTCTGAAGCCGGGCGCGCAGGTCACCAAGGATATCGCGCACTGTTTCTGGTGTGCCCAGTGTTTCCAATTGAAAGCTGAGTTGCCGGTCTTGCCCTGTCAACGAACGCTCCTGCGTTAGAATGGGTGCGGCGTCAGCCAGCCGCGCGTATGTCGACAGCGTCTTCGACTGAAGGATAGATATCGAACACCGAGTCCATCCGCGTCAGGCGAAACACCTTGTCGACATCGGCCGTCAGTCCGGCCAGATCCAGCTTGCGCCCCGCGCCCATATGTTTCATCGCGGCCACAATGGCGCCAAGCCCGCTGGAATCAACAAACTTCACCTTTGACATGTTCAGAACCACGCGATCAGCCTCATTATTGGTGGCCGTGCGCATAGCATCCTTGAACTGAATAGCCACCGCCGCATCAATGCGCGTGTCGGTAACGGTGAGAATGGTTACGTCATTCGTGGTATCGGTTTCGAGCTTCATTTCTTGTCTCCGCCTGCTAAAGCGCCCTGCAAAAAACTGAACCACAGTTGTCCGCGAAACGCCGTGAGAAATAAGTACGTTGCGCGCGCCACATCCAGACCATCAGTGGCCGTGTCAGAGCGAAACGCGTTAAGTAGAACTACGCGCAGGCTAGACCCCATTCCTTACCATTCGGTATGTAAGGGCCAGATAACCGCAGGAGGATGTTATGAAAGACGTGATCATCGCAGGGGCAGCCCGCACACCAATGGGCGGATTTCAGGGTGATTTCGACGGCGTCGAAGCCAGCGTCCTCGGTGGAGCAGCGATCCGGGCGGCTTTGGCGGATGCCGGGGCAACCACGGTGGACGAGTTGTTGATGGGTTGTGTATTGCCCGCAGGGCAGGGCCAGGCACCGGCACGACAGGCCGGGTTTGCCGGAGGTTTGGGCGAGGACGTTCCGGCCACCACCCTGAACAAGATGTGCGGGTCTGGTATGAAAGCCGCGATGATGGGGTTTGACCAGATCGCCCTTGGCCACGCCGACACGATGATCGCAGGCGGTATGGAGAGCATGTCAAACGCGCCTTACATGTTGCCAAAGATGCGGGGCGGTGCGCGGATCGGACATAGCGAGGTCAAAGACCACATGTTCCTTGATGGGCTAGAGGATGCCTATGACAAAGGCCGTCTGATGGGCACTTTCGCCGAGGATTGCGCCGAGAAATTCCAGTTCACGCGCGAGGCGCAGGATCAATACGCCCTGGCATCGCTGTCTAACGCACTGGAGGCCGAGCGTAGCGGAGCCTTCGAGGGAGAGATTACGCCAGTTACCCTACATACGCGTCGCGGTGAGGCGGTGATCACCACAGACGAACAGCCCGGCAAAGCCCGGCCCGAGAAAATTCCGACGCTGAAGCCGGCATTTCGCAAGGACGGCACGGTGACGGCGGCCAATGCCTCTTCCATTTCCGACGGGGCGGCCGCGCTGGTTCTGGCCTCGGCCGAGACGGCAGAGGCGCAGGGGTTGAAGGTTCGCGCGAAGATTGTGGGCCATGCCAGCCATGCCCAGGCGCCGGGCTGGTTTACCACCGCACCGGTGCCTGCTGCACAAAAGCTGCTCGCCCAGATCGGGTGGAGCGTCGGCGATGTGGATCTTTGGGAGGTGAACGAGGCATTTGCTGTCGTACCCATGGCGTTCATGCACGAAATGGGCGTGGCGCGTGACCAGCTGAACGTCAATGGCGGGGCCTGTGCGCTGGGCCATCCGATCGGGGCCAGCGGCGCGCGGATCATGGTGACATTGCTGAATGCGTTAGAGAAACGCGGGCTGAAACGCGGTGTTGCGGCGATTTGCATTGGTGGTGGTGAAGGCACGGCGATTGCCATAGAGCGAGTGGAATAGCTGCACCCAAGGAGACATCATGCGAGTCGATTACACGGCGTTGGGCAAGACACTCGACGCGTTAACCGAAGGAGAAAACGATACGGTGGCGTTGATGGCCACTGTGGTGTGCGAAGTGCATCACTCCGACGATCGGTTCGACTGGACCGGCTTCTATCGTGTGGTCGCGCCCGAGCTTATGAAGATCGGGCCCTATCAAGGTGGGCATGGGTGCCTGACGATCCCGTTTTCGCGTGGGGTTTGCGGGGCTGCGGCGCGCACTGGTGAAGTGCAGCTTGTTGATGATGTGGATGCTTTTCCGGGGCATATCGCCTGTGCCAGTTCGACCCGATCAGAGCTGGTGCTGCCGGTTTGGAACGACGCGGGAGACTTATTGGGCGTGCTGGATATCGACTCGGATCAGCCGAGTGCGTTTACCCAAGAGGATGCCGAGGCGCTTAGCGGGCTTATGCAGACCATATTTGCCAAAGCACAATAACCAGCAACGCAGCGCATGTGACAAGCAGGGTGCGTTGCACATTTATGATCCGGCGCATGTGATTGGTGAAGGGTTGTTTGTGGGTCTTGTGTCGCAACCTGCGCCGCGCGACCTGTGCCGCCGGAGATCCCCCTATCGCTGCGAGTGTTAATAAACGTCGCTCTGGCACACGCTGCCCGCCAAGTATGGCGCGCCTTTTATCGAGCCAGAACAGCAAGGCAGTCATAAGGTTAACGGCCAGACCATAGGCCAGAACCAAAAGCACAAGAAACTTCACTGGATACATCCGATACTATTTCACTGTCGCGGTTAATCCTCTTTTTCGGACTGGCAGGCGAGTGTGGAAAACCTGACCTTTGGCATGAAATTCCGTTTGATTTTTTCACGGAATCAACGCAACGTGAAATTCTGGGCAAAAATTTCACGGCCCGCATCATAGACCTTAACCCATCGGTGCCCGCTTTATGCATCAGTTCGATCCTGCCAAACTTCATACGTTGGGGGCTGACCTGCGCGCTTTGCGCAAGTCGCGCGGCATGACATTGAGCGATCTGGCCGATCAGTTGGGGCGCTCGGTCGGCTGGCTCAGCCAGGTCGAACGGGACATGTCCGAACCGTCTATTTCCGATCTGCGCCAGATTGCGGATGCGATGGAGGTGCCGGTGTCGTTTCTGTTCGGTCATGCCAGTGCCCCGGCGGAAGAGCAGGGCTATGTCGTGCGCGCGGGTGCGCGCCGTCCCATGGGCAGTGGCGAGGAAGGGCTGATCGAGGAATTGCTGTCGCCCGATCTGACTGACGAATTCGAGGTGATCCATTCGACCTTTCAACCGGGTGCCTCGCTGAGCACGCCAAACCAGCGGCCTACGCAAGAGGTGGGCTATGTGATCTCGGGAAAGCTTGATCTGACCGTTGCCGGAAACACTTTTACAGTTGGCCCCGGCGACAGTTTCCGGCTGCGAGGCGAGGTTTATGATTGGGAGAATCCTTATGACGAAGCGGCTGTGGTGATCTGGGTCATTGCCCCGCCGGTCTATTAGGGAGGCGCGCCATGCATAAAGGGTCTTGTCTTTGCGGTGCTGTGGCCTTTGAGGTCGCCGCTGACTTGGACGCGCCGATTGCTTGTCACTGCAAGCAGTGTCGGCAACAGTCCGGTCATTACTTTAGTGCGGTGGCTGCACCCAAGGGCGCGGTGAAGTTTCACCGTGACTCGACCTTGGAGTGGTATCGTCATACCGATATCGCGACCCGGGGGTTTTGCACCAACTGTGGATCGACCCTGTTCTGGCGCGGCGACGCGAGTGCCAAGATCATGGTCGCGATGGGATCCTTGGACCAACCTGCCGGTCTGCGACTGGCTGGCCATTATTGGTTTGATTTCAAAGGAGATTACTACACGGTTGATGACGGGTTGCCGCAATATGAGGGAGAAGCGCCATGACCAGAGGGCAGTGTTTGTGCGGGGATATCAGTTTCAAGACTAACGCCGCGCCGCAAGGCGCCTGCGGCTGTCATTGCGGACAATGCCGGAAACAATCGGGCCATTACTGGGCCTCGGCTTATGTGCCGAAAACGGCCCTGAAAATCGACGGACCTGTCAAATGGTATGCTTCAAGCGCGACCGCCGAGCGGGGGTTTTGCCCGCGCTGTGGATCGTTCCTGTTCTGGCACGCCCATGACGAGGACACGATCAGCTTCGCGCTGGGCGCGTTGGATGAACCCACCGGGCTGACCTTGGAAAGACACATCTTTGTGGCGGACAAGGGCGATTACTATGAGATCGCTGATGGCTTGCCGCAGTTGGAGCGTTCGTGATGTGGGAGGTTCTGACCGGTTTTGACCCTGCTGTGCTGGTTGCGTTTATCGCTGCGGGCTTGTTGCTGAATATCACACCAGGGGCGGATTTTGTGTTTGTGTCGGCTAGCGGCATCAGCGGCGGGCCCAAGGTGGGCATGGCCGCGGCGCTGGGCATCAATCTGGGTATCGTGGTGCATATTGCGATGGCGGCTGCGGGTTTGTCTGCGCTGCTGATCGCGTGGCCATTGGCCTATGATGTGATCCGCTATGCCGGGGCGGCGTATCTAATCTGGCTGGCATGGCAGGCGTGGCGCTCGGACGGGGCGCTGGAGCAGGGGCGCGCAGCCGGAGATGTGTGGCGCGCGCTGCGCCGTGGCTTCGTGACAAATGTACTGAACCCCAAAACGGCGCTGTTCATCTTTGCCTTTATTCCGCAATTCACCGACCCTGCCATCGGCCCGATATGGATGCAGATCGTCGTGCTGGGGGTGATCTTTCTGGTTTTCGGCATGGCGTTCTCGCTGTGCCTTGGGGCGGCGGCAGGTGCCTTTGCCCATGTCTTGCGTGCAAAATCGCGCGTCTTGAGCCGCTTGTCGGCAGTGATGTTTGGCGGGCTGGCGGCCCGTCTGGTTTGGGAGTGAGCAGGATGGCCCACCCCCTTGGTCTTTCTAAATCTTGCGCGAAGCTGCGCCACTATCTGACGGGAGTCTGAACGAATGGCTGATTTTCCAACAACGGCACGGGTTGTCATCATCGGGGGCGGTGTTGTTGGCTGCTCGACACTGTACCATCTGGCCAAGAAGGGCTGGACCGATTGTGTTCTTCTGGAAAAGAACGAGTTGACGGCGGGCAGCACATGGCATGCTGCGGGCAACGTACCCACTTTTTCCACCAGCTGGGCGATCATGAACATACAGCGCTATTCGACCGAGCTTTATTCCCGGCTGGGCGAAGAGGTGGATTACCCGATGAACTACCACCAGACCGGGTCAATCCGTCTGGCGCATACCAAAGAGCGGATGCAGGAGTTTGAGCGTGCCATGTCGATGGGCCGCTACCAAGGCATCGAGATGGAGATGTGGACACCAGAACAGGCCAAAGAGGCGTATCCCTTCCTTGAGACCCATGATCTGGAAGGGGTTCTTTATGATCCCTCAGATGGCGATATCGACCCGGCCCAGCTGACGCAAGCTTTGGCCAAGGGCGCGCGCGATATGGGGTCTCAGATTGTGCGCTTCTGCCCGGTCACCAACGTGACGCAGAAAGAGGACAAAAGCTGGATCGTCCATACCGAGAAGGGCGATATCGAATGTGACTATGTGGTCAACGCCGCTGGCTATTATGCGCAGCGCGTGGGCGAGATGTTCAAACCTTATGGCGGTCGCACCGTGCCGATGATGGTTATGAGCCACCAATATCTGCTGACCGAACAGATCCCCGAGGTCGAAGCATGGAGCAAGGAACATGGTGGCAAACTGCCCCTGATCCGCGATGTGGATGTCTCATACTATCTGCGGCAGGAAAAGCACGGCTATAACCTTGGCCCGTACGAGCCTAACTGCAAAGGCGAATGGACCGAGTCGGGCGATGCCATCCCCGACGATTTCAGCTTCCAGCTGTGGCAGGACGATCTGGACCGGATTGAGGACATCGTGACCGACGCGATGGAGCGGGTGCCGCTGATGCAGACTTCCGGTGTCAGCAGCGTGATCAACGGGCCGATCCCCTATGCGCCGGATGGCCTGCCCCTGCTTGGGCCGATGCCCGGCGTTGAGAACGCGTTTGAGGCGTGTGTTTATACCTTCGGGATCGCCCAAGGCGGCGGTTCGGGCAAGGTGCTGGCCGAATGGATCGTCGATGGCGCGCCGGAATGGGATATGTGGGCGGTCGATCCGCGACGCTATACCGATTACACCGATCACGATTACTGTGTCGCCAAGGGTATGGAAGTCTATGGCAACGAATACGCCATGCATTTCCCGCAGCACGAATGGCCCGCAGGGCGCGACAAGAAACTGTCGCCGGTCCATGCGAAGGTCAAGGAACTGGGCGGCGTGATGGGCGCTTATAACGGCTGGGAACGGGCCAACTGGTTCGCGCAGCCGGGCGATGATACCTCTGAGGAAAGCACACACACATGGGGTCGCAAAGGCCCGTGGGAGCAACGCATCAAGGAAGAATGCGAGGCGGTTCGCGATGCCTGCGGCGTACTTGATTTGCCCGGGTTCTCGCGCTTCTGGGTGCAGGGCGAGGGCGCGGACGAATGGCTGCGCGGCTTTGTCACCGGGGGCCTCAGCAAGATCGGCAGGATCAACCTGGTTTACGTGGCGGACGAGCGCGGCCGCATCCTGACCGAACTGTCCTGCATCCGTCTGGAGGAAGATAGTTTCGTGCTGATCACCGCCGCCACTGCACAGTGGCATGACGGTGAGCTGATCCGCCGTTCCGTGCCTGAAGGTGTGACTGTCACAGAAACCACAACCGAGCGCGACGCACTTCTGGTAGCAGGCCCGACCAGCCGTGATCTGCTGGCGCCGCTGACCGATGCGGACCTCTCCATGGGCTGGTTGACCCATCAGCACTGCACCGTTGCAGGCAAGAAAGCCTTCCTGATCCGGGTGAGCTTTACCGGTGAGTTGGGCTGGGAGGTGCATGCTGCCAACGAGGATATGCCTGCGATTTACGAGGCGATCCTTGACGCCGGTGCCAAGCCCTTTGGTATGTATGCGCTGAACTCCTTGCGCATTGAAAAAGGCTACCGCGCCTGGAAGGGCGACTTGTCCACCGATTACTCATTGCTTGAAGGCGGATTGGAGCGGTTCGTGAAGTTTGACAAACCGCAGGACTTTGTCGGCAAAGCCGCACTACTGGCAGAGAAACAGCAGGGCCGTAAGAAAGCCTTTGTGATGCTGACGGTTGATGCCGGAGAGGCCGATGCCCCCTATATGTCGACCCTGTCACATGAGGGCGAAGTGGTCGGCGAAACCACGTCGGGCGCCTGGGGCTACCGGGTGAATGCCTCGGTGGCGCTGGGCATGGTGCGGGCCGGTCTGGCCGTGCCGGGGACAGAGCTGACGGTGAATATCTACGGACAGGAATGCAAGGCCGTGGTGCAGCCCGATCAGCCCTTGTGGGATCCGGAAAACGAACGGATCCGCGCATGACGGCAGAGACCTACCTGATCTATCTGGGTGTCTTGGCGGCGTTCTTTGTGACGCCGCCGGATACAAGCCAGTTGCTGATCATCTCGAATTCACTGCGCCATGGGCTGAAACGCTCGATGGCGACAGTGGCGGGGGATCTCAGCGCCAACGCGATCCAGATGACACTGGCAGCCTTCGGACTGACAGCGATTGTGGCGGCCAATGCCAATGCGCTGGTACTCGTGAAATGGTTGGGCGTGGCCTATCTGGTCTGGATCGGGTTGAAACTGATGTTTTCGAAACCAACCGAGCGCAGCGCCGAGGCGGCCCCAAGTGGCAAACTGTTCCGCCAAGGCTTTGTCACCTCGTCGGCCAACCCTTATGCGGTTGTTTTCTTTGGGGCTTTGTTTCCGCAATTCATTGATCCGGCCGCGGCTATCCTTCCGCAATTGCTAATCCTTGGGGTTACCTATCTGGTTGTGGACGGGCTGATCCTGTTGCTCTGGGGTTGGGCCGCGACGCGCACGCTGGGTCGGGTGAAAAACCTGACCGGCGTCTGGATCAACCGCATTTCCGGCGCGTTGATGATTGGGGCGGCTGCTCTACTTGGCTCGAAGGACCTTGTAGAGGACAGCGCGAAATGAGCATCCCTGCCACCATGTCTGGTGTCTACCTGACCCATCACGGCGGGCCGGAGGCGTTGGAATGGCGGCAGGATATTCCGGTGCCTGTGGTTGGCCCGGATGATGTGTTGGTCAAGGTGCTCGCCGCTGGCGTGAACAACACCGATATCAACACGCGGATCGGTTGGTATGCCCCCGAGGTGACTGGCGCGACCGAGGAGATCGATCAAGAAGTTGAGGCCGGTGGCTGGGGCGGGGCGCTGTCCTTCCCGCTTATTCAGGGCGGGGATCTGTGCGGTGAAGTCGTGGCTTTGGGTAAGGATGTTGAGGGTTTCGCCGTTGGACAACGTGTGACTTGCCCGATCAACCAACCGCGTCCTACAGCCGAGAACCCAGTGGGCTTTGTCGCCCTCGGCTCGGAATACAATGGGGCCTTCGCGCAATACTGTGTGGTCGCGGCGCAGGATTTGTATGACGTTACCAATTCGCCGTTGAGTGACGTAGAAATTGCGGCGATCCCCTGTGCCTTCGGCACCGCCGCTGGGCTGTTGCACCGCGCGGGTGTGAGTGCGGACAGCCACGTTCTGATCACGGGAGCGTCCGGTGGTGTTGGCCTTGCTGCCGTGCAGTTGGCGTCGAAACAGGGCGCACGGGTCACAGGCATATCATCCCCTGCCAAGGCCGATGCGGTTATCGAGGCCGGGGCGAAGGCCACGATAGACCGAAGTGCCGCGATCCCGGAAAACAGCTTTACCCATGTGATCGACCTGGTGGCGGGGGATGTCTTTGCTGCGCTGATCGATGCGCTGAAACCCGGCGGGCATTACGCGACTGCCGGGGCGATCGGTGGACCAATGATCGCGGCCGATCTGCGCCGCATCTACCTGCGAGATATCACGATCCATGGCTGCACTTATCAAGCGCCCGAGACGTTCGGTACACTGATCGACATGGTGAACGCGGGCGACGTGCGCCCGCATATCTCAAAGACCTACCCGCTGTCGCACATCCATGAGGCACAGGAAGATTTTCAATCGAAACGCTATCCCGGCAAGCTGGTTTTGCGGCCATGGGACGAGGAGTTGGCGGTATGACTGAGATCACGCTTCTGGATGGGTCGATCGGGCAGGAACTGGTCAAACGCGCGGGCGATCGGCCGACGGCGCTTTGGTCGACCCAGGTGATGATCAAACACCCAAAACTGGTGGGCGAAGTGCATCTGGAATACTTTCAGGCCGGTGCCAGCGTGGCAACGACCAACACCTATGCCGTGTTGCGGGATCGGCTGGCGCGCGAAGGGTTGGATGATCAGTTTGAAGCACTGACCGAGGCGGCTGTGATGTCTGCCCGGCGCGCGCGGGCCGCATATGGATCGGGCCGGATTGCCGGAGCCTTGGGGCCGATTGGCGCCTCCTATCGCGCAGATGTGGCCCCGCCCGCCGAAGAGGCCGCGAAGATCTATGGTGAGACCGTCGCGCTGCTGAAGGATCACGTTGACCTTTTGTTGATCGAGACGGTGTCCTCGCTGCAGCAGGCCGAAGGCGCGCTGCTGGCCTGCATGGGGCAGGGTTTGCTGGTTTGGCTGGCGCTGTCGGTGGATGATGAAGACGGCACCAGGCTGCGCTCGGGTGAAGGTGTTGCCGATGTTGCGCCGCTGATCGAGAAGCATCAGCCTGATGCGATCTGTATCAACTGCTCGCGCCCCGAGGCCATTGGGCCGACCCTAGAGATCATCAAGGGTTTCGGTAAGCCCTTTGGGGCGTATGCCAACGGGTTTACCAAGATCAGCGAAGGCTTCCTCAAAGATGCCCCGACCGTCGATGCGTTGGAACAGCGCCACGATCTGGGCCCCGAGGCGTATGCCGCTTTCGCCATGGGCTGGATCGGCCAAGGTGCTACGATCGTGGGGGGGTGCTGCGAAGTTGGCCCGGCCCATATCGCGGAACTGGCCCAGTGTATCACCCGGGCAGGATATCGCATTGTCTAAAAAAACCCGTCATGACCACGGCCAGATGCAATGACCTCGGAACACGCCCAGCCGCGCAAGCAGCATTTTGATATCATCGTCACGGACGGGTTCGTTCTGACTGAATTCGCAGCCGTGGTGGACCCGTTGAGAACGGCCAACCGGGTGACGGCACAACCGCTGTTTTCCTGGACCTTCAGATCGGCCGGCGGGGGCACGATCACCAGCAGCAGCGAGGCGATCTTGCCAACCGAACGGTTTGCGGAGAAACCCGACGCGGATTACCTGTTCGTCATTGGCAACACTGACCCGGACGCACCGGGGCTAACCCTTGGCAATGTGATCAACACATACACCCATCGCGGAGCGAAGGTGTTTCTGCTGGCCGAGGCCGCGAGCCGCTATATCAAGGACAAGGGTAGCGCGGCCTGGGGGATGTCCACCCATTGGGAAAACTCCGCCCTTCTGCGCGAACGGATGGAACTTCTGGATACAGATAACGCGCTGGCCAGTGGGGATGGTCCGGTTGTCACCTGCGCCGGGATGAACGCGACGATGGACGTCGTGCTGTCCGTCATGGGGCAACATATTTCATCGGCCGAATTGCAGACCGTGGTGAACATTTTCCTGCACGAGCAGATACGCGATTTTGGCACCCGCCAGCCATTCGGCGGAACCAGCGCGGCAACCACGGGGGATGCCGATCTGGACCGGGCGATTGAAATCATGCAATCGCGGATCGAAGACCCGGTGCTCATTGGCGAGCTTACGACATCGGTTGGGGTTTCCAGCCGATCTCTGGAACGGAAGTTCCGTACCTTTCTGGGCACGACGCCGAACACCTATTACCGCCAGTTGCGCCTTGCCCGGGCCAACAACCTGCTTTTGAACACCACGTTAAGCGTGCGCGAAGTCGGATTGGCCAGTGGCTTTGCCGGAGGGTTTTCGGTGCTTTACAAAAGTTTCTACGGCATCACGCCTCTGGAAATGCGCCGCCGCCGCCGCAGGCAGAAAACCTGGAAGGACTAAAGCTTTTCGCGCAGCACTTTAGTTACTAAAACTTCGGAAGCGGTGACGGATTTCGAACATTTTATGTCGGATGTTTTCGGCATTCTGCAAAACGAAACCAGAATTCGACAGGAGATTCGATGAATGAGCACTCTTCCAAATAAAGCCCGTGTGGTGATTGTCGGTGGCGGCGTGATTGGCTGTTCGGTGGCATATCATCTGGCCAAGCTGGGCTGGAAAGACATAGTGCTGCTGGAACGCAAGCAACTGACATGCGGCACGACATGGCATGCCGCCGGCCTGATCGGCCAGTTGCGCGCCTCGTCCACCATGACGAAACTGGCAAAATATACCACCGACCTCTATCACAATCTGGAAGCCGAAACCGGCATTTCCACAGGCATCAAGGCGAATGGCTCGATTTCCGTGGCGCTGACAGAAGACCGCAAGGAAGAGCTGTATCGCAGTGCCGCGATGGCCCGTGCCTTTGATGTGGATGTCGAGGAAATCTCGCCTGAAGACGCCAAGAAGATGTACCCGCACCTGAACATCGGTGATGTGACGGGGGCCGTATATCTGCCCAATGACGGGCAGGGCGATCCGGCAAACGTTGCCCTTGCGCTAGCCAAAGGCGCACGCATGGAAAAGGCGTTGATCCGCGAAAACGTCAAGGTCACTGCGATCAGCAAGGCAAATGGCCGCGTGACCGGTGTTGACTGGGCCGCTGGTGAAGAAACCGGTCATATCGAATCGGATTACGTTGTGAACTGTGCCGGCATGTGGGGCCATGAGGTTGGCAGAATGGCGGGTGTGAACGTGCCGCTTCATGCTTGCGAGCACTTCTACATCGTGACCGAAGCCATCCCTGAACTGACCGAACTGCCGGTGCTGCGGGTGCCGGATGAATGCGCCTATTACAAAGAAGACGCGGGCAAAATCCTGTTGGGATGTTTTGAGCCCAACGCCAAACCCTGGGGCATGAACGGCATTTCGGAAGATTTCTGTTTCGACCAACTGCCCGAAGATTTCGACCATTTCGAACCGATCCTTGAAATGGCGGTAAACCGGATGCCCATGCTGGCAGAGACCGGCATTCATACGTTCTTCAATGGCCCTGAAAGCTTCACCCCCGATGACGCCTATCACTTGGGCGAGGCGCCCGAGCTGCGCAATTACTTCGTCGCGGCGGGCTTTAACTCGATCGGTATTCAATCTGCCGGTGGGGCGGGTAAGGCGTTGGCCGAATGGATGGAAACCGGTGAAAAGACGATGGATCTGGGCGGCGTTGATATTTCCCGGATGCAACCTTTCCAGGGCAACAAGCATTACCTGTTTGAACGGTCCAAGGAAACGCTGGGCCTGCTCTATGCCGACCACTACCCCTATCGGCAAAAAGCCACCGCGCGGGGCGTACGGCGGTCGCCGTTCCACAACCTGCTGGACCAGAACGGCGCGGTCTATGGGGAATCGGCTGGATGGGAGCGGGCCAACTGGTTCGCCAACGAGGGGCAGGCGCGCGAATATCAATATACCTGGAAGCGTCAGAACTGGTTTGAAAACTCGGCCGCTGAACACCGGGCGGCCCGTGAGAATGTCGGCATGTACGACATGTCATCTTTTGGCAAGCTGCGGATCGAAGGGCGGGATGCCGAGACGCTTGTGAACCTTGTCTGCGGGGCCAATATGTCGGTGCCGGTCGGCAAGATCGTCTATACCCAGATGCTGAACAGCAAGGGCGGGATCGAGGCGGACGTGACCGTGACCCGCCTGTCTGAAACGGCCTATTTGATGGTGACACCATCCGGCACCCGTCTGGCCGATCAGACCCGGCTCCAGCGCCATGTCGGGGATCTGCGTGTGGTCATCACCGATGTGACAGCAGGGGAAGGCGTATTGGCCGTGATGGGGCCGAATGCGCGTACCTTGCTGGAAAAAGTTTCGCCCAATGACTTCTCGAATGCGGTGAACCCCTTTGGCACGGCACAGGAAATCGAAATCGGTATGGGCCTCGCCCGGGCACACCGTGTCACATATGTGGGCGAGCTGGGCTGGGAGATTTACACCTCTTCCGACATGGCTGAACATGTGTTCGAAACCCTGTGGGATGCCGGCAGAGAGATGGACCTCAAGCTGTGCGGTATGCACATGATGGACAGTTGCCGGATCGAAAAGGGCTTCCGTCATTTCGGCCATGACATCACCAGTGAAGACCATGTGGTTGATGCGGGACTCAGCTTTGCCGCTGATCTGAACAAGGATGATTTCATAGGTAAGGCCGCTGTCGCCGCGCGCAAGGAAAGCGGGCCACAGAACCGTATGGTGCAGTTCCTTCTGAATGATCCCGAGCCGCTGCTTTATCACAACGAGCCGATCATCCGGGATGGCGAATATGTCGGGTACCTGAGCTCTGGCAATTACGGTCACACGCTAGGCGGGGCCGTGGGTATGGGCTATGTGCCCTGCGCAGGCGAAAGCGCGGCGGATGTGCTGGGTTCCAGCTATGAGATCGACGTCTGTGGCGTGAAGGTCAAGGCCGAAGCCAGCCTGAAACCGATGTACGATCCCAAGGCAGAGCGGGTGAAGGTGTGATCTGACACGCCGTTATGCCTGAGATCAGGGCCAGCACCGGCGGTTTCCCGGCGCTGGCCTTTTTCGTGCGCTGCGTTTTTCAGTTGAAGAAACTTAGTTCATGTATGCCTGCTCGCCACTTGATGCAGAGCTACTCTGACACCTTTGAGAACCTTTTCCCGGCTGTTGAGGTCGTTGTGATATGCTTTGGGCCCACGATGAATTGCGGAGAAAGGATACCCGATGGTTATCGAAGTAACGCAAGAAGAGCTGCAGGCGGGTCGCGGATATGAAACCTTGTTCGTGCCTGCGTTGTTTGCGCCTTGGGCGGGCCACTTGATTAAAGGAGCAACTGTAAGGGAAGGCGCGCATGTGTTGGATATTGCCTGCGGCACGGGCGTGTTGACACGCGCGGCACTAAAGCGCGCGGGAAGTTCCGGTCGGGTCGTTGGTCTTGATCCGGCGCCGGGCATGCTTGCCGCCGCAAAGGAAGTCGAAAGCCGAATCGAATGGGTTCAGGGCAGCGCAGAAGACGTACCTTTTGGCGATGGATCGTTCGACTGTGTCATCTCGCAATTTGGCATGATGTTCTTTCAAGACAAAAAGAAAGCAGTGAGCGAAATGTACCGGACCGCCAAGCCGGGCGGCACATTGGCGATCGCAGCATGGCACTCGATTGATCGGAATCCTGCCTACGGCGACATTGTCTCGGTGTTGGAAGAACATGTTTCTCCAGCGGCTGCAAATGCCGTCACGATCCCATTCTGTTTGGGCAACCCGGACGATGTTGTCACTCTGTTGTCGCAAGCTGGTTTTGCCGGAACAAAGGTCGAAACCAAAAGCGAGCAGGCAGAGTTTCCCAGCACTCGGACAATGGTGGAAGTGGAGCTGCGCGGATGGTTGCCCCTTTTCGATATCCATCTCGATGAGGATCAGATCAGCGATGTGCTGACAAAGTCAGATGCGACGCTGTCCAAATACGCAACGCCATCTGGAAAAGCTGTCTTCCCTACATCGGCTTACATCCTGACGGCTCGCAAACCGGGTTGATCCAACCGTTTTGATTTTATCGCAGCGACGGCTTCATCCATAGGCCTTTATGTTTTGCTCTGGCTGTCCTAACCCAACTGCGCCATCGCATCCTTTGCCGCGCGCAGCCCATCCAGATGTGCACCACTGACCGAGGCTTGCTGTCCATCGGCATGGGTTGCTTCGCCCGCGAAATGCACCCGTTCGGCATGGGCGCGGCGCAGGATATCGCGCCGGTTATACCCACCCGGCAGCGCCCCGGCATAAGAGCCGCGCACATAGGGTTCGTTGCGCCATGCCGTGGCGTGGCCCTTGATGAAATCCCTTTTGATGCCGGAGCCGAAAATCCCCACCAATGTCTCAAGCGCATGATCAATCGCGACGTCGGGTCCGGCCGCTTGCAGTGCCCGCGAAAAGCTGCCTGAGTTCTCGAAGCTGGTCAACCCGGTGCCACAGATATTGCACAGGAACCCACCGCCCTGCGCGATTCCGGCATCATTTGCGTGCAACCGGTATGTCAGCCATGTGTCGGCCTCGACGGGGATCGCGCCGGGGCGGAACAGCATGGCGGCGTGATTGTAATCGCTCATGGTGATCAGATCGAGCGCGCCACGCCGATCCGCTTCAAGCGGCGGATCAAAGCGGATCACATCCTCGGCCAGCACCCCGACCGAGGCGGTTACGATCACCGCGCGGGCCGTGGTGATACCATCGGTCGTGGTGATGCGCACGCTGTCGGCCAGCGCCTCGACATCCGTCACGGGGGTGGACAGTTTGATGGGCAGCCCTTCGGCCGTGCGGGCAATCAGATGGCCAAAACCTTCGCGGCAAAACCAGTCGCCCCCGCTTTCCCAGGCGAGCATGTCGCGCAAGGATGTATCAGGCAGATCCCGCGCGATCGACAGGGCCATCATCATCACAGCCGTCAGTGACCAAGGGGTCTTGTCCTCAAAGATATCCGCAAGGGATCGGTCGGTGGGCACACCGGTTTTCGCTTCGGTTTCGGCATCCTCCCGGGCGGCCTTTTTGATGGCTTTGTAGATCTCGGCGACCTCGTCCCAAAGAACGTCATCATCCTCCAGCTCGTGGGTCACGCCATTATCCGGCGCGGGGTAGAGATCAAGTCCCAGTGCAAGGCCCGGTGCTTTCAGGGCGTTGACATGTTCGGTGTGCATCCAATGCGCACCCATATCAAACGGCACGCCAAAAATCTCGGAATCGGTATGGGTCCGCCCGCCAATGCGGTCGGCGGCCTCGATGCAGATCACCGAATGGCCTGCTGTCTTGATCGCTTGGGTGGCGGCAATGCCGGCGGCACCCGCGCCCACGACAACAACCTCGTAGTCTGTGATGGTCATGGGTCTGCCTCTCATTCTGGATTTGATCAAATCATAGGGTGGCAATGCCGGGTGTAAACCGTGATCGCGATAGTGTAGGGGGGCGTCATGAGTAACTACGCCCCGCCCGATACCCCGCTTGAGGTGCTGCACGAGGATCATCAGATCGTCGTGGTCAATAAGCCGGAAGGGTTACTGTCTGTGCCAGGGCGCGGCGCGCATCTGGCCGATTGCCTGCTGACCCGCGTGCAAGAGGCGTTCCCGATGGCCCTATTGGTGCATCGGCTGGATCGCGACACGTCGGGCGTGATGGTGTTTGGCCTCACCCCCCATGCGCAGCGGACCCTGTCGATGCAGTTTGAAACGCGCGCGGTGCGCAAGACCTATGTGGCGCGTGTGGCCGGGCGGTTAGAGCCGAAGACCGGCACGGTTGATGCCCCCCTGATCGTGGATTGGGAGAATCGACCCCGTCAGATGGTCTGCCCCGAGACCGGCAAACCTGCGGTGACCGACTGGCGTGTGCAGCGATATGGAGAGGGCGAAACCCGGGTGCGGTTGATTCCCAAAACCGGTCGCAGTCATCAGCTGAGGGTGCATATGCTGTCGCTTGGCCATCCGATACTGGGCGACCCGCTTTATGCGGAAGAAACCGCCGGGGCCTATCCACGGATGATGCTGCATTCCGAGGAATTGCGGCTGAACCATCCCGAGAACGGGCCCGGCATGAGCTTCCGGGCGAAGGCGGGTTTTTGAGTATTGCAATGCCTCAGGGCCAACCACCAACGATTTAAATCCTAGGACGATAGGTATGAAGCTGGACTGGAAAAAATATGCCACCTATCAGCTCCCTGATTTCCCCTTTGGGGAATTGGCGAGAACGCTGGATATCCAAGAGGTGGAACATGGCCTAGAAACACTGAAGTCACAGCTTCAGGTCAGGCAGGATAAACTTCAGGAGCTTGTGCGACCAGCGGGCATCTTGCTGGATGGCTCCGATAAAGAGATCATAAAGCTGAACGAGTTATTCTCTGGTAAGGCGGAGCGGCAGCCGGGTGCCGACCACATGACGTTTGCGTGGGGCGAATTTTGTCTGGATGTTGGGGTCTATCTTGGGGAAACGATACGCAAAATGCACCCGAAGCTAAGCTGGGATGTTCTGGAGCGGGGCGACCCGGAACATCCTGAATATCATGATATAGGTCTTATATACGCCAATGAGCTATATGTAACAGTTGATGTTTTTAATTCGATTTTCATGTACGCACAAAGCGTTTTGGACAATGACTTGCTGTGGCCTGCGCTTTGGTCAGAAAACTTCTTATTGATTGTTCAGCAAACGGACGCGCGAATGAGGGGCGAGGATCCGTTTGAGTGGATGAGGGGCTAACCACCTCAGGTCTTTTGCAAAGTGATGAGACAGGTTCGAGCCAGATCAAAGCCCAATATGATCGACTTTCAAGTTTTCAAAATACGATCCGTCAGGTTCAACCGCTCGGCGATGATCGGTTTCAACTCTGCTGCCAGCGCTTCATCGCCCGCCTGCAGCTGTTCCAACTCGTCCAAGCGGTTTGTGGCAATCAGCGTCAGAATATCCATACGCGCGCTGCCATCGGTGTGGCGGGGCAAGGCTGCGACGGGTTGGATCAGCTCAGGCTCTGGCGTCAGTTTGCGCAGGTCGGCTTCGCCCAGATCGGTTTCAACAAAGGCATATAGGCCTACCCCCTTGGCGGGTAACGCATAGGTACACAAGGCAACGTCGTGCACCTGTGGGTGGGCCAAAAGCGTCTCACGCAGGGCCGTCCCGTCCCGCTCGATCCTGTCCTCGGTGCCTTCCCCGTCGGACCAGTTCATCAGTCGCCGAGTGATAAAGTTGTAAAGCGGCTTGGCCGTGGCCATCCAGATGCGTGCAGGCAAAGCCTTGCGGTTCAGCATCTTATGCTCGGTTGGCGTCAGCAATTCCGGCGCATAGGCACGTTTTTGTTTCAGCAGGTGGCGCAGGTCTTCACGCGCCATAACGCGGAACAAAAGCCCACGACGGCGATGTACAGAGGCCAGTTGAAAATCGATCACAGCAGCACGACCCTCGGGCGTCATCAACCAGTTCTGCGGCTTGGCGATATCGTTATGGGTGACCCCCGCGCGACGCATTTCGCGCAACAGGCGGCGGGCATCGCGGTACCACGCCGGATCGGAGGGTTTGGCCAGTTGCAATGGCGTGCCCTTGGTCCAGCTGCGCAGCAATCCGGTGCGATCGGTGCGCACCAGAACCGGGCAACCTTCGATCCCTTGTACGGCGCGCAGGCCCCTGATCTCCTTGCGGGCCAGAAACCACGCGATGGGGCGGGCATAGAGCGGAACACCGCCCAGCTTGCGCAGCACCACCGGGAAATCCGGGTGCCCCTCAAGATGGCCCGAAATCGTTTCAGAAAAGATATCGCGCTTGTGTACGGTCTCGCCCATGAAAGGGGCGTTGGCGATATCTGGGGTGATTGTCATGCGGGCGTCTTAGCGGGTTTGCTGCGATGGGGAAAGCGGTAGGCGGCCTGGCATGCACCTGTGGTCTATCGTCAGTGCCTAAAGCTGAGTCCAACTCAGCGGCAACAGGTCGGGATTCGAAAGTTTATCCCCGGCGAACCAATGTTCAGGTGCGATCACCTGTTTGGACGGTGATGGGTTCAACCATGCGGCCCACCAGGAAAAGGTGGAGTTGGCGATCACGTGATGGGCGCAGAGAGATTGCAGGTGCATGTCGAAATGGCCGGTGGTCTCGTCGTTGATATCCACCACCACGGTCTCATGCCCCAGATCAAGGTTGCCCCGCGCCCAGGCGGGATCGTTGGAGAAGACAAAGCAGGTTAGATCGCCCAGTCGCTCACCTAGCTGCTTGGCTGCGCTCCGGTAGTAGTCGGGTGTGCAGGCGGCATAAGCGCCGGCTTCAAGATAATCGCCGCGTCGCACATGAAATGACACCGGTGTCGTGGCTGCTGCGATCTGATCCGCCATGGCGGTGTTGGCGCCGTCCAGCTTGGTGGTAAACGTCAGGTCTTGGCGCAGTTGATCCACGATCGGAGCGAAATACTGTTCGGATTGCCAATAACCGTGCAGATAAGTCCCGGCAGGTAAATCAAAAAAACCGGAGTCAAATCCCAACCCATGTTCGCGGTAAAGCTGGGGGTTGCGCCCGAACCAGCGCCACAGCCCATAGCGGATCAACCCGTCAGATTTGGCTGGGGGCAGCGTGTCCGAGCGCGCAAACCGCGCATTGGCGAAGTGCTCAAAGCAACCCCCCCGGTCCCGACTGTCAGCGACATAGCGGCTGTCGAGTACCAATTCACAACCAAGCTGATCGGCCAAGGCGCGCCCGGCGGCGTATTGGAAAAGTTGGTTGCCAGCGCCCCCGAACAGGCGCGAGATGATCGCCCTATCGGCCATTCGCCAGTCCTCCCTTCGCCGGTGCCGCACTGCGCCGTGACAGCGTGTTAACACCGCGACGATAGCGCGCGCGATAGATCGTCCGCGCCAGGTTTTCAAAGGTCGATCTGCCGCCTTTCTGGATGGTTGATCCATCAAGGTCTGCGGCCACGTCGTTGACGCCAGATGGCAGGATCATTGCGGGGCGCAACCCGGTGTGCCAGTGGCTTTGCACGAAAGTATCAACAGGACGGTCGATCATTTCAGACAACTGCAACAGATGGGCCGCGGCCTCTTTCGAAACCATCTGCGCGGTGGTCCGCAGGCCTGCAACCCGAGGGACACTCAGGTGGCAAGGGCCGTTGCTGTCGATCAGGGCTGCGGGGCTGACCGTGCGACGGGTCTGCAATTGGATATAGCCAAGCCGCGCGATGTTCTGTGCGGCAAGTTCCAGGGCAGGTGTGAAATGATCAAGGTCAATCCCGGCGTCGTCCTCGATAATCAGCGCCGCGTTAGCCTCGCGCATCTGCATCTCGGCCCAGATTTGGCGATGACTGAGAAAGCAGCCGATCTCACCATTGTTCAGTGGAAACGGATAGCTGGGGTGAAACAGATCAGCCCCAACAATATCGGACAAGTCACCCGAGGACAAAGCCGAACCGTCAACAGCGGGCCAAATCTCGACCTTGTCAAAGCCATCAATGGCCTTGAATGTGTCGCGCAGGTGGTGCGCGTTTGCCTTGCGTCCCGACGCGCGGGTCAGATGCAGGACAAACGCGTGGACCTCCATGATCAGGCAGCGTCCTCGGACCAACCCGAGATGGATTTCACCTCGACAAAGTCCTCGATGCCCCAGGTGCCGCCTTCACGGCCATTGCCCGATTGCTTCATGCCGCCAAAGGGGGCACCCGCGCCGCGGCTTTGACCATTCATTTCGACCATCCCTGAGCGCATCGCTGCGCCGACGCGATTGGCGCGGGCGGGGTCTTGTGTCTGGACATAGTTGGTCAGGCCATAGACCGTGTCGTTTGCCATGGCGATGCCTTCTTCTTCGGTGTCAAACGGGGTCATGGCCAGCACGGGGCCAAAGATTTCCTCGCGATAGATGGTCATGTCGGGCGTGACATCGGCAAAGACCGTGGGTTTGACATAGAAACCGCGGTTCATGCCATCCGGGCGGCCTGTGCCCCCGGCGACAAGGCGGGCGCCCTCATCGATGCCTTTCTGGATCAGGTCCTGGATCTTGTTGAACTGGACTTCGTTCACCACGGGGCCGATATGGCGGCCTTCTTGCGAGGCGGGGCCGACGGTGATCGCGGCGGCCACTTCGGCAGCGGTTTCAACGGCTTGGTCATAGACATCGCGCTGCACCAGCATGCGTGTGGGCGCGTTACAGGATTGGCCCGAGTTGTTCATGCAATGCAGAACGCCGCGTTTGACGGCCTTTTCATCGGCATCGGCAAAGATCAGGTTGGCGCCTTTGCCGCCCAGTTCCAGGCTGACGCGTTTCAGGGTATCGGCGGCAGATTTCGAGATCAGCTTGCCCGCGCGGGAGGAGCCGGTGAAGCTGACCATGTCCACATCCGGATGTGCAGTCAGCTGACTGCCTACGCCTGCGCCATCACCATTGACCATGTTGAAGACGCCTTTGGGCAGACCTGCGGCATCGACCATTTCGGCAAAGACCATGGCGGAGAGCGGCGATTCTTCGGACGGTTTCAGCACCATGGTGCAACCCGCCACCAGCGCGGCACAAACCTTCAGCGTGACCTGGTTCATCGGCCAGTTCCACGGCGTGATCAGAGCAGTCACGCCGATCGGTTCGTGGCGGATATAGCTGCCCGGTGTGTTCGGATCATGCGGATGCGAGAAAGAATAGCTGCGCGCGGCATCAAGGAAGGCGGCGATATGGCCGGTACCGCAGGGGGCCTGTTGTTGGCGCGACATGTTGATCGGTGCGCCCATCTCCAGACTGATCGCCTGGGCCATGTCTTCTTCGCGCGCGTTATAAGCGGCTTGCAGTTTTTCCAGCCACGCGATGCGCTCGGCCGGGGGGGTGGCCATCCAGGCGGGGAAGGCGGCCTTGGCGGCGGCCACGGCGGCATCGGTATCGGCCTGCCCACCGAGGCTGATCACGGCGCAAGGCTCTTCGTTGGAGGGGTTGATAACGTTATGGTCATTGGCCGCAGCCGGGTTGACCCATTCTCCGTTGATGTAAAACTGGCGTTTCTCGATCATCTCCATGGCTCCCTTGATCGTGAAATTTCGATGATGCGTGGCGCTTGGGCATCATGATTTCGCGGCACCTTGTCATTGCGCGCGTCAAGCTGCAAGACGCGGGGTGTAATTAGAGATATAAGTGGTTAGTTTCCATCCACCAGATTTTGACTGCTCAACATCAAGGAGCCATTCTATGCGCATTAACGACGAAATCCCGAACCTCGCTGTCACCACCGATCAGGGCAGCTTTACGCTGCACGACTGGATCGGCGACAGCTGGGCGATCCTGTTTTCTCACCCGAAAGACTTTACGCCCGTTTGCACCACTGAATTTGGGGCCGTGGCCCAACTGGCCGACGAATGGGAAAAGCGGGGCACCAAGGTGATTGGGGTCAGCGTTGATGGCGTCGAGGATCACAAGAAGTGGAAGGGCGATATCGAGAAGGTCGGCGGAGCACCTGCCGGTTTCCCGATCATTTCCGATGAAGGTCTTGCCGTGTCCAAAGCGTTCGACATGCTGCCCGCCGATGCCTACCTGCCGGATGGCCGTACCCCTGCGGACAGTGCTACCGTACGGTCTGTTTTCATCATTGGCCCGGATAAGCAGGTCAAACTGATGATGACTTACCCGATGACGGCTGGTCGTAACTTTGCCGAAGTGCTGCGCGCATTGGATGCGGTACAGACCGGGGCCAAGCACGGCGTCGCCACACCGGCTGACTGGACCGTAGGCGAAGATGTCATCATTCCCCCGACCGTCAGCAATGACGATGCCAAGGCCAAGTTTGGCGAGTTTGAAACGGTTCTGCCCTATCTGCGCAAAACCAAGCTGCCGGGTTAAGCAAAACGCTAACGCTTAGAAACCCCGCCCCGTTCGGCGGGGTTTTTCGCGATCAAGGACGGTCACCGGGTTACATCAACACCCACGTGTTTGGCGAAAGACCGGCAGTATTTCGTCCAATCGCGGAACTCCTCAGTCAGAAAGACCGCTTTTCCCTTGGCTTCCCAATCCTTGGTCTTGCTGTCAATTATGGCATGCATCGTGTCTTGAGGATCGACCAAGCCCTCGGCCCTGGCTTGAATTACAGACGCCTCTGACCACCGTTGAGATACACCCATCAGATCGTCCACATTCGCGTCTGAATGCACAGACTGCGCGGCATTGCGATAGATGGCGGCACAGTCGGCCATGCTCTGGCTGTAAGGCTGACTGAGGGCTATCGTGGGGACAAGCGCAAAGGCCATGACGACAAGAGTTTTCATTGGGCTCTCCATAGATCGACATCAGAGTGGCACAGCAATTGGGCCAGATGATGGCGGGGCATGGACAGCCCGGGGCGAACTGCGTATCGGTAGCATGACCTTTCGATAAGTGAAGACCGTGCGCAAAAGAGACCCGTTTCAGATCAACAGCCACCAGATTGCCGCCGGCACACGGGCCACTGTCGATATCCCCGTCAGCACCTTGCCGGACCACACCCCTGTGCACCTGTCGGTGCATGTGATCCATGGCGAGCGTCCCGGTCCTGTTCTGTTCGTATCTGCCGCTATTCATGGCGACGAGGTGATCGGGGTCGAGATCGTGCGCCGTTTGCTGCGTGCCGAGGGGCTGGATGATATCGCGGGCACCTTGCTGGCCGTACCTATCGTCAACACCTTCGGGTTTCTGAACCATTCGCGATACCTGCCGGACAGGCGTGATCTGAACCGGTCGTTTCCGGGTCAGGCGGCTGGATCGATGGCATCGCGTCTGGCGCATATTTTCATGACTGAGGTGGTGGGGCGTTCAGACGTGGGCATCGATCTGCACTCGGCCGCCATTCACCGCACCAATCTGCCGCAAATTCGCCTGACGCCTGACAATCCGCGGCTGGCCAAGCTGGGCCATGCCTTTGGGGCGCCGGTGATGATGTATTCCAAGCTGCGCGAAGGCTCGCTGCGTATGGCTGCCGAAGAGGAAGGCATCGACGTGCTGCTTTACGAGGCTGGCGAGGGGTTGCGCTTTGACGAGTTGGCAGCGCGGGCCGGGGTGTCGGGAATCCTGCGGGTGATGAACCAGCTGGACATGATCGGGGATGATCTGCTGCCTGAGAGCGACGCCGAGCCGGTTTTGTGCGCCTCCTCTAACTGGTATCGCGCGCCGATTGGTGGGGTGTTTCGCGGCTATCTGACGACAGGGGATGCGGTTGAACCGGGCATGGTTCTGGGTGCGATCAGCGATCCCTTTGGTGATGCCGAAGCAGAGGTGACCTGCGAGACCACCGGCATCATCATCGGGCGCAGCAACATGCCCGTGGTGAACGAAGGAGAGGCGCTGTTTCACATCGCCGAAACGCCCAGTGCTGACGCGGCTGCCGAAGGGGTCTCTGCCCAATTGGAGGCCGCGCCACTGTTTGATGAGGACGAGATCATTTGATCTCGCCCTTGAGGGTCTAGGCTTCGTCGCCGTCCAGCAAACCAGACTTGAACAGGATGCCGGCCAGCACGCCACCAATGATCGGTGCGACGATGAACAACCACAGCTGTCCAAGGGCGGTGCCGCCTGCAAAAAGGGCGGGCCCGATGGAGCGCGCAGGGTTCACCGATACGCCGGTGACGTTGATGCCCACAAGGTGAATCACCACAAGCGCCAGACCAATCGCCAGACCTGCCATCGCCGTGGGTGCACCGCCGCCGGTGGAGCCAAGGATCACCACGACGAAGAGGAAGGTGGCAACCACCTCGAAGATGAACGCGGCGGCCATGGTGTATTCGCCGAGATACCCAGCGCCCCAGCCGTTCTGACCCAGACCATTTTCGGCCACAGAGTAATCCGCTTTGCCGGAGGCAATAATCATCAGTACCAGCGCGCCGACGATGGCCCCGGCCACTTGGGCAATCATGTATTGAACGGCCTCACCCATCTGCATCCGCCCCGATGCGACCACTCCAAGGGTGACGGCCGGGTTGATGTGGCAGCCCGAGACCGGGCCGATGCCATAGGCCATCCCGATCAGCGCTAGACCAAAGGCAAAACTGATGCCTGTCAGGCCAATATCAGCGCCAGCAATCACCGCTGCGCCACAGCCCAGTAGGACCAGTGTAAACGTGCCGATAAACTCGGCGATCATCTTTTTCATGGTGTGTCCCCAACTTTGAAAGCCCGTTTTGGGCCGTTACTGAGGACGATCCAATCGCAGAGTTTGACAAAAAGTCACGGGGAAAATCGGACAAACCGACGCGAGGATGAGGGCGGGAAAGCCCTATCTGGTCTTGTCGGGGTTTTGCGGCATGAGGAAGATCGACACGATCAGCAGGCCGAAAACCAGCTCGTAAACCTCCCATTTGCGATCGACATCAATGGCGGCGATCACCAGGCTGCCCAGCAGGGCAAAGGCGGCATGCCGCTTGCCCGGAACGGGCAGGGCGATGCGATCGACAAAGCGGCGCAAGACCGCCACGCGCGGGTAAAGCAAGGGAAGAACCAGCAGGTAGAGCAGGATTGTCAGGGTCAGAACCGGGCCAAACAAATGCTTGGTCAGGGCCACGCCGCCGAACTCAAGATTGTGCAGTGTGGTTTCATCCTGCCGGTTGATTTCTTTCATGGCCTCAGGCGTTTCCCAGCCAAAGATGCGCTGTCCCCACGAGATTTCTTCACCCGCGCCGAAGAAAAACAACAGCGCGTAAAAGAAGGTGAGCCCGACCGCCAATTTGGTGCCATGGCTGCGCAGGGACAAACCGTTTCGGATCAGGATAAAGCTGGCCACCAAAAGCGCGATGGCCGTGCCATATTCGACCAGACCGTCTTCGGCGGCAAATACGCTCCAGAAATATTCCTTGCTGACCAGATAGATGATCACGGTCAGCACCAGAACCGCACCGATGGCGATCAGTAGCATTTTGTCGATGTCTTGGCGTGTGACCATCGTCTGACCCTCTTGAAATGGTTTCCGCCCAAATAGGCGAGGGGTGAGCGGGCATCAAGGCTTAAGCCGCGCTGGGCATTTTTTGGCCAGCCTCTGAATTAACGCCCCCTGAAATGACAAACCCCCGAAGCATCTGCCCGGGGGTCGTCGTTTTGGTCGTTCAATGTCGTAGGGTGAACTTACAACAATCCCTCACGCTGTGCCTTTTTACGGGCCAGCTTGCGGGCGCGGCGGATAGCCTCGGCTTTCTCGCGCGCTTTTTTCTCGGACGGTTTCTCGAAATGTTGCTTGAGCTTCATTTCGCGGAAAACGCCTTCACGCTGCAGTTTTTTCTTCAGGGCGCGAAGCGCCTGATCGACATTGTTGTCGCGAACCGATACCTGCATGTGGTTTTCACCACCTTTCTAATTTGAGTTTGCAAGGATTTGCAGGAACGGCCCATATAGCAAAGCGTTTTAGTTTTGTCTAGGGTGCGGCGAGGGTGGAGGACCGCCTGAGGAGGCGTAAAAATGGCAATATCTGATCCCAGGGCGCAATTGCTTGAGGCTGCATTGCCCCATGTCCCTTTCGATGGGTGGAGCGAGGCCACGTTTCAGGCCGCGATCGCTGATTCGGGCATGGAGCCGGGGCTGGCGCGCGCGACCTGTCCGCGCGGCGGTGTGTCGCTGGCGCTGGCCTATCATGAGGCCGGAGATGCGGCGATGCTGGCTGCGCTGGAACAGGCCGATCTGGGCGAGATGCGGTTTCGCGACCGGATCGCCCATGCGGTGCGTCTGCGTCTTGAGGCTGTCGAGGACAAGGAACTTGTGCGCCGGGGCGTGACCCTGTTTGCGCTGCCCAGCTATGCGGGGGACGGTGCGCAGGCGATCTGGGGCACCTGCGACAAGATCTGGACTGCGCTGGGCGACAGCTCGCAGGATATCAACTGGTACACCAAGCGGATGACCCTGTCGGGGGTTTATAGTTCGACAGTTCTCTATTGGCTGGGCGATACCAGCCCGGATCACGCCGCCACATGGGCGTTTCTGGATCGGCGCATTGACGATGTCATGCAGATCGAGACCGTGAAGGCCAAGATGCGCAACAACAAGCTGATTTCGGGGCTGATGGCCGGGCCGCTGTCGGTTCTGGGCCGTATTCGCGCTCCACAGGCCCAAGGGCCGACGGGCATGCCCGGGCGCTGGACCGGACCCAATTAAGGATAAAGACATGAGCACTCAGATGCAGGCCGTTGAAATCACCGAGGCCGGTGGCCCGGAGGTTCTGAAACCCACCATGCGGCCCGTTCCCACACCTCGTCCCGGCGAGGTGGTGATCAAAGTGGCCTATGCCGGGGTCAATCGCCCCGACGCGTTGCAACGGGCAGGGCTTTATGCGCCGCCCCCCACCGCCAGCGATCTTCCGGGGCTTGAGGCTGCGGGTGAGGTTATCGCGCTGGGCGAAGGGGTCAGCGATTGGGCCGTTGGCGACAGCGTCTGCGCCCTGTTGCCGGGCGGGGGATATGCCGAGTATGTCGCCACCCCGGCCGCGCATTGCCTGCCGGTTCCGAAAGGCATGGCCCTGCGCGAGGCGGCGTGCTTGCCCGAGACGTTTTTCACCGTCTGGTCCAACGTGTTCCTGCGCGGCGGCTTGCAGGCGGGCGAGCGGTTTTTGGTACATGGCGGCTCAAGCGGTATTGGCACTACGGCGATCCAGCTGGCCAAAGCGTTTGGTGCGCGCGTCTTTGCCACCGCCGGGTCCGAGGCAAAGTGCACAGCCTGTAGCGATCTGGGTGCAGATCGTGCGATCAATTACCGGGAGGAGGATTTCGTCGAGATCCTGAAGGGTGAAGGCGGAGCGAACCTGATCCTTGATATGGTGGGCGGGCCCTATATGCCACGCAATATCAAGGCCTTGGCTGATGATGGGCGGCTGGTTTACATCGCCTTTCTGCAAGGTCCCAAGGTTGAGTTGAATTTCATGCCGCTGATGATGCGCCGCCTGACAATCACCGGCTCCACCCTGCGCCCGCAAAGCGATGCGGCCAAGGCGGCGATTGCGGCCGATCTGCGCGCCCATGTCTGGCCCCTGATTGAGGCCGGGCGCGTGGCCCCGGTGATGGACAGTGAATACGACTTAAGCGATGCCGCCAAGGCGCATGCCCATATGGAAGCGGGCGATCACATTGGCAAAATCGTTCTGAAAGTGGGTTAAGGCATGGGGGCTGTGTCGCTGTTTATCTGCGCTTTGGCACTGGTCAGCCTGGGTCTGAGCGGGATTGCCCTGGCGCGCGACACGCCACTGGACTGGCGCTTTGCGCTGCCCCAGATTACGGCCCCCGACATCGCGCCGCGTTTTGAGAAGGTTCTGGATTACACGGCCGAGACCGGGCAGGCCCATTCGCCCGGCATTCTGATGGACCCGCACGGGTTTTCCATCGCGTGGTTTGAGGGCTCGGCCGAGGCGCAGGCGGATGTGGATATTCATGCGGTGCGGTTCACCTTGCAGGATGGTGCCTGGGTGGGCGGAGACCGCGCACCGATGATCACGCGCGACGCGCTTGGGCAGGCCTTTGATCCGCGCCAATTGGTGGTGACCCTGGGCAACACGGTACAAAACGACGCCGAGGCAGATGCGCTTTATGCCACGGTGGTGTCGGTTGGCGGCTGGGCGATGGCGTCGGTCGCGGATGTGCGGATGGACGGCAGCAAGGTGGCGCACGCGCGCAAGCTGAACCTGTCGCCGTTTCTGAACCGGTCGCATTTGGTGAAATCGCCGATGGTGGCCTATGCGGATGGCAGCCTTGCTTTGCCCGCGTATTTCGAGATGGGCGGCGCGCATAGCACACTGGTGCGGCTGGCCCCGGATGGGCGGGTGCGCGACACACGCCGGATTGACGCGCGGGGCGTGAAACCGATCCAACCGATGATCGTGCCGTTGGACGCGCATCGCGCCGTGGCGTTTCTGCGCGATTTTGATCAAAGCCGGGTCTTGTGGGTCAGCCATACCAAAGATGGCGGTCGAAGCTGGACCGAGGTTGCGCCCACCGACATTCCCAACCCCAGCGCGCCGGTTGCAGCGCTTCCCCTGCGCGACGGGCGGATGTTGATGGCGATGAATGATGATGCGATGGGCGCAGACCGGTTGCGATTGGCCGTCTCCGACGATGGCGGGGTCAGTTGGCGGGCACTTCACACGCTTGAAGATGAAGGGGGCGATGCGCGCTATCCGATGCTGCGCCGGTTACCGGGGGGTGACATCGTGCTGAGCTATTCGCATGCCACAAAGCGCGGCATTCGCGCGGTGGTCTTCAATGACGCGTGGGTCGAGGCGCAATGAGCAGCGGATTGTCATCGCTGTTTCTGGCGATCCTTATTGGTTGGGTCGCGTGGGGCGGGGCCGCGCTTGTGGTCGCAGCGCCGCTTTCGATCCTGATCGGCGGAGCGGTCGGGGCCTTGGTGATCCTGCTTTTGCGCGACACGCTGGTAGTCAACGGGGCGATGGCGCTGCTAGAGCCGATTGGGGTGATCTTGCCCCTGTTGGTTCTGCGACAGGTGGCGATTGCACTGGATTGGCCGATGCCGACCTTCAACAGTCTGGAGTTATTTGCCTTTCTGGTGGTCTATGTCGGCTTTCTGGCGGCGTCGATGGGAGTGTTCCCGGTGGATCCCTACAGGTTGGGATATGCGCCGTGGCCGGTTGCGATCATGGTGCTGATACTATGCCTTTACGGGCTTTTGACGGGCAATTGGTTTGTGCCTCTGGCCGCCGTTGCGGCACAGTTTTTATGGGTGATGGGCCAAGGCAGCAGCAACTGGTTTGACCATATGCTGCACGCCACATTGGTGCCGGTGGTGGTTGTGGTGCTGCTGTTGCGGCTGGTGGGCTAGGGTATGGCAGGTGCGTCGCTTTTTGATCGGGTGCACCGCCGCATCGCATCGGCCCGCCATCAGCGGCGGTTTCATGCCGCGTTAGAGCATCTGCATGGACCCGAGCGCGCAGAGACGCCAGAGGATGCCGTGATCGTCGTCGCGTTGGTGCGCGATGGAATGTTCTATCTCGATGCGTTTTTGCGCCATTATCGCGCCCTTGGGGCGGCGCAGTTTGTGTTCTGCGACAACGGATCAACAGACGGCACGGTCGAGCGGTTGAAGCGCGAGAAGGACGTCGTGATCCTGCGCTGCGATCTGCCCTGGGGCGAGATTGAAAACACCTTCCGCCGTTATGCGGCCGAGCGTTATGCGAAGGGCCGGTGGTGCCTCTTTGCCGATATGGACGAGATGTTCGAGTTTGAGGGCGCGGCGCAGATCGGCCTGCCGGGGTTGACGAGATATCTGCAGGATCACGGCCACAGCGCGCTGATGGCGCAGATGCTTGAGATGTTCCCGGAAGGGCCGCTGAGCGCCGCAGCGAAGTTGAGCTATGAGCAGGCGCTTGAGACGTTTTGCTGGTACGATCTACGCGCGGTTGAGCGGCACGGATATCATGATCCTGCCATCGGGTTTTCGTGGTTCCTGACGGGCAACAGGCTGGCCAATCCAAAGGTTGAGATGCTGTTTGGCGGGCTGCGCAAACGGGTTTTTGGCGAGCAGTGCTGTCTAAGCAAACATCCCCTTGTGCGGGTTGTCGACGGGGTCGAGCCCGGGGTGCATCCGCATGCTTCGGCAGGGGTGCGGGTGGCCGATTTCACCGCCTTGATCCGACATTACAAATTTGCCGGTGACACAACCGCGCGGGATGCCGATACGATCCGACGTAACGCGATTCCCCATGGTGAGGATCGCCAGAGGCAGGCCCGTTTTGAGGCCGAGCCTGACTTGTCCCTTTGGTCCGATCAGGCCGAGCGATTTCAAGGGTTTGAGCCACTTTATCAGGCCGGGTTCTTGATCCGCTCAGACGCGTTTACTGCCTATCTTGAAGAGGCCCGGACATGAGCCGGACCGCCACCGTGATCATCGGGCGCAATGAGGGTGCACGGTTTCTGGCCTGTCTTGATTCATTGCCCAAGGCTCTGGACCCGGTGATCTATGTCGATTCAGGCTCGACCGATGGCAGCGTGGCGGCGGCCGAGGCGCGGGGGGTGACCGTGGTGACGCTGGACACGACGCACCCCTTTACCGCAGCACGGGCGCGCAATGCGGGACTGGCCATCTTGCCCGAGGATGTCGAGTTTGTGCAGCTGATCGATGGGGATTGCGCCCTGCGGGAAGGCTGGGTCGAGGCCGCCTTGGTGGCGCTGCGGACTGACCCCAAGCTGGCCGTGGTCTGTGGGCGGCGGCAGGAACGTCACCCTGAGGCGAGCGTCTATAATCAGCTGTGCGATTGGGAGTGGGACACGCCCATTGGCCCGGCGCTGGCTTGTGGCGGGGATGCAATGATGCGCCTTGCTGCGCTGCGCGAGGTGGGCGGGTATCGGGACGACCTGATTGCAGGGGAAGAACCCGAGCTTTGCGTGCGTCTGCGCGCCGCGGGCTGGGGGATCGAGCGGCTGGATGCGCCGATGACCTGGCATGATGCCGCGATGACCCGGGTAGGGCAATGGTGGAGACGCTCTAGACGTGCGGGCCATGCCTTTGCCGAAGGGGCAGCGTTGCATGGGGGGCCACCGGAACGGCACTGGGTGAAAGAGACCCGGCGCGCACTCGTCTGGGGCGCGGGGCTGCCGGTGTTGATCCTGATATGTCTGTTTGCCCAGCCTGTAGCCGCGCTGGTTTTGGCGCTGGCTTATCCGGCGCAGGTGTTTCGGATGGGCCTTAGAGGACCGTGGATCAGGGCGCTGTTTACCATGCTGGGCAAATTCCCCGAAGCGCAGGGGGCGATTGGGTTTTACCTGTCGCGCGCACTGGGGCGCAAACGTGGGATTGTGGAATATAAGTGACCGCCTTTACCCGCGCAGCTTGAGGGCCTTACCGATCTCTGCGGGCAGGATCGCAAAGCAGCGCGCATAGCGGGGGATCAGACGGCGGGGGCTTGAGAGCGCACGCCAGAGCCATTCCAGTCCCATCCGGCGCATGAGAGCGGGCGCGCGATGCTGTCGACCAGAAAGGAAATCAATGCCCGCCCCGATGGAGGCAAACCCGACCGACGGGGCAAAAGCGCGGCCCCTTGCGGCGAGCGCTTCCTGCTTGGGGGCGCCAAGGGCGAGGAAACACAAGGAAATATCCTGTTCTTCAAGCTGGGTGAGCAGAGTTTCGGCCTCTGCGCCTGACGGATCGAACCCCATAGCCGGGCCGTTGAGAAACGCAACCTCCAGCCCCGGCACTGTGTCTTGCAGCGCATTGCGGGCAGTCTCGAGCGCGGCGTCGGTGCTGCCCAGAAAGCCGACTTTGACCCCGGCCTTGGCGGCCATCTGGCACAAGGGGATCACCATGTCCGAGCCGGGCATCAGCGTCACAGGGCGGCGTGCCAGACGGGACAGGGCCGCGATGGGCCAGCCATCGGCCACCACAAGGTCCTGCGCGGCATAGGCGGTTGTAAAGGCGGGCGAGGCACGCATTTTCACCAGATGATCCAGGTTCACTGTGGCCAGCGCAAAGCCCTCACGGGCGTCGAAGCGCTGCATTACCTCGGCCTCGAGTGCGGCGCGGGTGGGCATGTTGACGGTGATCGTCTGGTCGTGAAAACGGAACTGCAAGGGCGCTCTCCGGGTGGGTTTGTGCGTCTCTCATAGCCGTCAACGGCTCCGTGCGCCAATAGGCGTTGCGTTGTATCGCTGCCATGAAAACAGTGAAATGCAGCATCGGAAACGGTGCAAGGGGCGACGGAACCACCTTTCCCTGATATGGTTTGCGCCAAAACCGGCTGTCGACAAGGGCGGCACAGCAGCAACAGGACACATCCCCCGACAGATGCCCAACGCGCTTGCATATCTGATGTTGATGGCCTGGCCTTTGGTATGCCTTGGCCTGTTTCGGGCATTGCCGCCACCGCGCGCGGTGATCTGGAGCATTCTGGGGGGGTATTTGGTGTTACCTCCGCTGGCCGAGTTTGATTTGCCGTTGGTGCCAGACATGGACAAGTTCGCCATTGCCAGTCTGGTGGCCTTTGCGCTGGCGGTGTTTTACCTCAAGGATCGGGTGCCGTTATGGCCGCGCTACCCGCTTGCGCGCCTGTTGATGCTGGGTTTCGTGCTGGGCGCGATCCCGACGGTGCTGACCAATACCGAACCGCTGATTTTTCAGGTGATGTCCGGCAGCGACCCGATTGTTTTCGAGACAGACCGCCTGCCGGGACTGCGCTGGATCGATATTGGATCGGTCTTGTCCAATCAGCTGATCGTGCTGGCACCGTTCCTGCTGGGCCGCGTCTATCTTTCCTCGGAAACGGGCCTGCGCGAAATGCTGTTGGCGCTGATGATTGCGGGGCTGATTTATTCGTTACCCGCATTGTTCGAAGTGCGTTTCAGCCCTCAGTTAAATATCTGGATTTACGGATTTTTCCAACACAGCTTTGAACAGATGATACGCGCTGGCGGATTCCGCCCAATCGTGTTTTTGCCCCATGCGTTGTGGATGGCGTTGTTCTTCTTGTCAGCGTTGATCGCCGCGGCGGCCCTGACCCGCAATGCACCGCCGAGCGAGCGCCAAAAGTTGCTTTTGATCACGGGCTATCTGTTCGTCGTGCTGCTGGCATGCAAATCGCTGGCGTCGATGATGTATGCACTGGTGCTGGTGCCGGTGGTGTTTCTGGCCACCACCCGTCAGCAGATGGTTTTGGTGGTCAGTTTTGCGATCCTGGCCGTGACCTATCCGATGCTGCGCCACTGGGGGTTGATTCCACTGGATGCCATCCTTGCGCAGGCCGAAGCGATAAACCCGGATCGTGCCCAATCCCTTGGCTATCGCTTTGGCAATGAAGAACAACTGCTGGAGCGCGCCAAGGAGAAATGGGCCTATGGATGGGGCGGCTGGGGCCGCAATCTGGTGCACGAAATCGAGACCGGTGAGATCCTGACCATTCCGGACGGGCGTTGGATTCTCACTTTCGGGGCGTTTGGCTGGCTGGGGTATCTCAGCGAAATGGGACTGCTGGCGCTGCCGCTGATCATGCTGTTTTGGTACAGCCGCAAACGCACAGGACACGCGCTTTCGCCCTATGCCGGGGCGCTTACGCTGATTCTAGCCATCACCATGGTGGATATGCTGTTGAACGACACTCTCGTGCCGTTTGTATGGCTGATTGCTGGGGCCGCAATGGGCTATGCTGAGAGGCTACACTATGGCGAGGTCGACTCCCGCGACGCAACGTCATTGGTAAATCGCTCAGACCGGATGCCGCCGGGACGGAAACGTACAATCCTGTAAGCGCGGATTCCGTGTGCAAAGTCAGCTATTTACGCCGGTTTTATCCCAATTTTCCCAAAGCGCAGCAATCGCGCCGTTAAGCGAGGATTGTTTACCGAAATGAAACAGAATCACGTGCAACGAATCTTATTTAAGTATATATTTATCAATAATTTGCGCGGATATCCCCAGTTAAGACCTGATGTCTTCTAGGGAACTCTGCGGATTTTGGGTATGTGATCTTTGGGGGCATTTCACGGGTTAATCCATGTCGAATGCACGTAGTGAGTGGCTGAAAACGAGTGAAACGCAATCGGCATCGGATGAGCCTATTGCGATTGTTGGCATGTCTGTGGACCTTCCCGGCGCGCCGACGATCAACACCTTCTGGGAAAATCTGCGCGACGGCGTCGAGGCGATTGAAACGCTGGACGAAGAGGCCCTGCTTGCCGCAGGCGAAAGCCCGGATCGTTTGCATCACAAGAACTATGTTGCTTCTGCCGCGCGGCTGAAAGCGTTTGATGAATTTGATGCCGAGTTCTTTGGATTTTCGGCCAAAGAGGCGGCGATCCTTGACCCGCAGCACCGCAAATTCATGGAAGTCAGCTGGGGCGCGTTGGAAAATGCCGGGCATATGCCCGAGACGTTCAAGGGCCCGATTGGCGTTTATGCCGGCTGTGGCATGGGCAGCTACTTTTATTTCAACCTGTGCTCCAACCCTGATCTGCTGGATGATGTGGGGATGTTCCTGTTGCGCCATACCGGCAATGACAAGGATTTCCTTGCGACCCGCGTCAGTCATATTCTCGACCTCAAAGGCCCTAGCATCAACATTCAGACCGCCTGTTCGACCTCGCTGGTTGCGGTGCATTATGCCTGCAATGCGCTGCGCCAAGGCGATTGCGATATGGCGCTGGCCGGGGGTGTCACGATCGAGCTGCCCCATGGGCGCGGCTATCTGTTCAAGGAAAACGAAATCCTGTCGCCAGACGGGCATTGCCATGCGTTTGATCACCGCGCCGAGGGGACTGTCTTTGGCAGCGGCGCGGGCTGTGTCGCCTTGCGCCGTCTTAGTGATGCACAGGCGGATGGCGATCATATCTGGGCTGTCATTCGCGGGTCTGCCGTCAACAACGATGGTTCTGACAAGGCCAGCTATCTGGCCCCGTCGGTCGATGGTCAGGCGCAGGCGGTGGCCAAGGCCTTGGACAGTGCAGGTGTGACGGCTGACACGGTCGATTATGTCGAATGCCACGGCACCGGCACCTATCTGGGTGACCCTATTGAGGTCTCGGCGATGACCGAGGCATATCGCAAGACCACGGATCAGACGGGGTTCTGCCGCATCGGGTCGGTCAAAACCAATATCGGCCATCTCGATACTGCCGCAGGAGTTGCCAGTCTGGTCAAAGCCACCTTGGGGATGCATCACGGGCAGATGCCGCCCAGCCTGAATTACGAGGCCCCGAACCCGGCAATTGATTTTGAAACCTCGCCCTTCCGCGTCAACGACAGTTTGCGTGATTGGGATGGGCGCGGCACGCCCAGACGCGCTGGTGTGAACAGCCTTGGGGTGGGGGGCACCAACGCCCATGCGGTGATTGAAGAGGCCCCTGCGCGCCCCGCTTCGGAAGAAAGCGATTGGCCCTTTCATGTGATGTGCATTTCGGGGCGCTCCAAATCCGCGCTTGAGGTCAACACCAAGGCGCTGGCCCAGCATCTGCGCGCCAACCCGGATCAGCCTTTGGCCGATATTGCCTGGACCCTGAAACAGGGGCGGCGCGGGTTTGACAAACGCCGTGTGGTGGTGGCCGAAACCCACGCCGAGGCTGCCGATCTGCTGGAGGCGGGCGACACCCGCCGCGTCTTTACCCATGACCTGTTGGGAATGGCCCCGGAAACCGTCTTCATGTTCCCTGGCGGGGGTGCGCAATACACCCATATGGCGCGCGATCTTTACGAGGTGGAACCGGTCTTTGCCGAATGGATGGACAAGGGCCTTGATCACCTTCAGGCGCAGCTGGACTACGATATCCGTGCCCTTTGGTTGCCTGATGAGGGTGAGGAAGCCGCCGCCGAGGCTAGGCTGAAACAGCCCTCGGTGCAATTGCCGCTAATCATGATCGTGGAATATGCGCTGGCGCAATTGTGGATGTCCTGGGGCGTGAAACCTGCCGCCCTGGTGGGACATTCCATGGGCGAAAACACGGCGGCCTGTCTGGCCGGTGTGATGCGGTTCGAGGATTGCATTGACCTTGTCCTGCTGCGCGGGCGTCTGTTTGACACCGTGCCCAAGGGCGGGATGCTGAGCGTGTCCCTGCCGGTGGCGCGGCTTGAACAACTGGTTGGTGATGATCTGGACATCGCGTCGGTTAATGCGCCGGAACTCAGTGCCGTGTCGGGCCCGGATGACAAGCTGGCCGCGTTGGCCAAACATCTGGAGGCCGAAGAGGTCGACTACCAGCGCGTCGCCATCGACATCGCCGCCCATTCGCGGATGCTGGACCCGATCCTGGGCCATTTCCGCAGCTTCCTGCAGGGTCTGACACTCAAGGCGCCGACCCTGCCGGTGATCTCAAACCGCACGGGCGCGGTTCTGACGGCCGAACAGGCGACAGACCCGGACTATTGGGTGCAGCAGCTGCGCAACCGGGTGGAATTTGGGGCCTGCATCGCCACATTGGCACAAACCAAGGGGCGCGTGTTCCTTGAGGTTGGCCCCGGCAAAGCCTTGAGCGCACTGGCGCAGATGAACTCGGATTTGTCCCCAGCGCAGGTGCTGTCTTCCCTGCGCCACCCGGATCAGGACATCGCCGATGATGCCTATCATCTGGGCGTGATCGGGCGACTGTGGGCCTGCGGGGTCGAGGCGGATTGGGCGCAAATCTGGGGCGAGGCGCGGCGCAACCGCGTGCCGCTGCCCGGCTATGCGTTCCAGCGCAAACGCTATTTCATCGAGCCGGGAAAGGCCGCTGCGGTGGATTCTACCCCCGCGCTGTTGATGCGCAATGACGATATAACCCAGTGGGGATACCGTCCCACATGGCGGCCCCGATTTGCCAATAGCACCTTCGCGGCGGATCATGATCTGAACCGGACGATGCCCCAGACATGGGCATTCTTCATGGACGAGGTCGGGCTGGCCGAAGAAGTCGCAACCAAACTGGAAAGCGCGGGCCATACCGTGATCCGCATCCGCTCGGGCGATATGACCGACCAGGCCGGCGAGAACACATACACGCTTGCCCCCGAGATGGGGCGCGAGGCCTATGAAAACCTGTTCGCGATGCTGGCCGAGGCCGGGCAGAGCCCCGAGAGGATCGCCCATTTCTGGGGTGTGACACAGGGCGAAAGCTTCCGTCCGGGCAGCAATGTGCATGCCCGCAATCTGGAACATGGGGTGTTCAGCCTGATGCATATCGCGCAGGCTTTGGGCGACGAGGCCCCTGTGCATCTGAGCGTCATCACCAATGGCGCTGAACAGTTGCGGGACGAGGCACTGCCTTATCCCGAAAAGGCCATGATCGCAGGCCCTGCCGGGGTGATCCCGCGGGAATTGCCGGGCGTGACCTGCGCCACGTTGGATATCGACCTCCCGCATGTGGCCCCGCGCCGGGGATGGCGGGCACAGGCGGACGAGTCGCTGGGGCCGATGGCGCTGCGCGTTCTGGAAGACCTGCTGGCTGAACCGGGCAATGCCCGTGCCGTGCTTCGCGGGGAAAAGCGGTTTGAGCAGAGCTATGAAGTGGCGAGTCTTGAACCTGTGGAAGAGGCCCCGACCTATCGTCTGGGCGGCACCTATCTGATCACCGGTGGCTTTGGCGGGATCGGACAGGTCGTGGCCCGCGATCTGATCGAGAATTTTGAGGCCAATGTGGTTCTGCTGTCGCGCAGCCCCTTGCCGTCTGAAAGCGACTGGGCCGAGTATCTGAACACGCGCGGCCCCTCGGACTCCACGGCGCAGCGCATCCGCGCGATGCAGGCGCTGTCGCAGGGCAAGGGCGAGGTGATGGCCGCCTCTGGGGATATCTGCAACGTGGTGGATATGGCCGGGGTCAAGGACGAGATTGAGGCGCGGTTTGGCAAGCTGACCGGTTTGATCCATGCCGCCGGGGCGATCAACGACGCGCCCTTGCTGGCCAAGGAGGTGGCCGAGGCCGAAGCGGTGTTTGCCCCCAAGGTGACGGGCCTGCGGGTGCTGGACGAGGTGTATCCCGACGGTACGTTGGAATTGATGCTGCTGTTTGCCTCCTCCTCGACCGTGACGCGGCCTGCCGGGCAGATCGACTATGCGGCGGCGAATGAATACCTGAATGCCTTTGCCAAGGCGCGCAAAACCGCCCAGACCCGCGTTGTGGCGGTGAATTGGGGCGTTTGGGCGGATGTGGGCATGGCCGCCGATGCGATGGCTGCGCGCACCGGGGTTGGGCCGCAGGAAGACTGGCGTGCCGCCGATCAGCCGCTGTTGAAAGAACAGCGTAGCGAGGGCGATGTGCAGGTGTACCGTGCCACGCTGAGCGACGCCGATTGGGTGATTGACGGGCACCGCACCTCGGCCGGGGATGCGTTGTTGCCGGGCACCGGGTTTATCGAACTGGCCGCCGAGGCACGTGCCGCCGCCGGACAGAACGGAGCGTTTGAGCTGCGCGATCTGCATTTCCTGCGCGCTTTGGATGTAGCGGATGGGCAATCGCGAGCTGTCGAAGTGCATTTGCATCCCGATGGCACCCTTGAGGTGCGCAGCGCCGCCCGCGTTGATGGGCGCGAGGGCACTGTTTTGAACGCGCAGGCGCAGATTGTCCCGCTGGAGGATGCCGCGTCGCAGATCAACCTTACGGCGATAAGATCGCGTTGCGGCGACGCTCAGAAGGCTGCCGCAGGGGATCGTTTGAAAGCCCCGCAAGAAACGCATCTGCGCTTTGGCGCGCGCTGGCATGTGTTGCGCGAGACGCGTTTGGGCGATGGCGAGGGGCTGGCGCATCTGTCGTTGTCCGAGGCCTGCCTGCGCGATCTGAGCGACGGGTATCTGATGCATCCCGGCCTGCTGGACCCGGCCACGGGATGGGCGATGCGCCTGATCCCCGGCTATGAGGGCGCGCATCTTTGGGTGCCTCTGTCTTACCAGTCCTTCCGCATCTTGCGTCCGCTGCCCGGTGCGGTGACAAGCTGGGTGCGTCTGGCCGAACATGGCGCGGGGCATGCCAGTTTTGACATCACGCTGGCGGATGATGCGGGCGAAGTTTGCGCCGAGATCACTGGTTTCCAGATGCAGCGCCTTGAGGGGCAGGTAACCTTTGGCAAAGCCGCGCCGTTGACCGCGGCGGATGTGGATTTTGACGATGCGGATGCGGCGGCCGCGCTGTCGCCTGAAGAAGAGCGGCTGTTTCACAATATCACCCAAGGCATTCCGGCAGATAAGGGCCCCGAGGCGCTGCGCCGGGCCTTGGCGCTGAACCTGCCGCAGGTGGTGATTTCCTCGCTTGATTTGGATGGGTTGGTTGCGCAGGCCGAGGCCGCCACGCCGCGCGATGAGGGCGATGGCCAAAGCTTTGAACGCCCTGATCTGGATGGCGACTACCTTGCGCCAACCACCCCGACCGAAGAGAAATTGGCCGCGTTCTGGGAGAAACTTCTGGGGGTCAGCCCGGTGGGGATTGATGACAGTTTCTTTGACCTTGGGGGTCATTCCCTGATCGCGGTGCGCCTGTTTGCGATGATCAAGAAAGAGTTCAACACGCAGTTCCCGATTTCGGTGCTGTTTGACGCGCCGACCATTGCCGGATGTGCCGCGTTGATTGATGAGCGCACCGGGGGTGCCGGGTCGTCAGAAATGTCGGAGACGGACGGAAAAGAGAACCGGAAACAAGGCTTTACCCATCTTGTGGCGCTGGGCCGCGGGGATGGAAAACGCGTGCCCTTGTTCATTGTGGCGGGCATGTTCGGCAATGTGTTGAACCTGCGCCATCTGGCCCAACGCCTTGGCCCGGATCAGCCGGTTTATGGGCTGCAGGCGCGCGGCTTGATTGGCGACGATGAACCCCATGACACGATCGAGGCCGCGGCCAGGGATTATCTGGCTGAAATCCGTCAGGTTCAGTCCGAAGGGCCTTACCTGCTGAGTGGGTTTTCCGGCGGCGGGATCACCGCGTTCGAGATCGCGCGGCAGATCGAGGCCGAGGGCGGGCAGGTGAACTTGTTGGCGATGTTGGACACGCCATTGCCGGTGCGCCCCTCACTGAGCCGTCGTGATAAGGTGTTGATCAAGCTGTCTGAACTGCGCCGCAAGGGGTCAGGATATCTGCGGGAATGGGCGCTGAACCGGCTGCAATGGGAGCTGGAAAAACGCAACGTGCAGGGGGACAGCGGCCAGGGGTTCAACAATCACAAGATCGAAATGGCCTTCCGTGGCGCGGTTGAGGCCTATGAGGTGACCCCGTGGGACGGTCGGATTCTGTTATTCCGTCCGCCGCTGGACCGGCATTGGAAAGTGTCGGGGGACAATTGGGTCAGCGCCGAGCGCGAATATGTATTTGAGGACAACCAGTGGACGCAATTCGTGCCCAAAACGCAGGTGATCGAGGTCACAGGCGATCATGACAGCATGGTGCTGGACCCCAATGTCGCGGTTCTGGCGCGCCATCTTTCGGATGAAATCGCGGCCCTCGCCAAGGCGGGCAAAGCAGCGCCGAACCCTGACAAAGACAGCTCGATCAGCGCGGCGGAGTAGAGTATGAGCACGCCGAGCATCCTGACCATCATCCTGAACTTCCGCACCCCCGACCTGACCATCAAGGCGGCCGAGGCGGCGTTGCGCGAAATGCGCGCGCTGGGGGGCGAGGTTCTGATTGTCGACAATGGCTCGGGCGATGGATCGTTTGAGGCGATCTGTGCGCAGGTCACGGCCAGGGGATGGAATAAGGACGGCGATCTTCGTGTGGTCGAAAGCCCGCAGAATGGCGGTTTTGGCGCGGGCAATAATTTCGGCATGGCGCAGGGGCTGGCCTCGGGTGCGCGCCCCGATCTCTATTACTTGCTGAATTCTGATGCCTGGCCGGATGAGGGGGCCGTGGGCAAGCTGCTTGAGGTGATGCAGGCGCATCCATGTGCCGGGATGGCAGGCTCGCATATTCGTGGCGAGGATGGCGGGGATCACTGCACTGTGTTCCGCTTCCCGTCGATCGCTGGTGAATTTGAAGGGGCGGCGCGCCTTGGCGTGATCACCCGGATGCTGCGCAACTCGGTCGTGCCGATGGAGATTCCGGCGCAGACGACACAGGTGGATTGGACCGCCGGGGCGTCCTTGCTGATCCGCCGCGCGATGCTGGACGAGGTTGGCGGTTTTGATGAGACCTTCTTCCTTTATTACGAGGAAACCGAGCTGTGCCACCGCGCCGCACGCGCCGGGTGGCAGACCTATTATGTGCCGGGCAGCCGGGTTGTGCATGTCGGATCCGCCTCGACCGGTCTGAAAGAGTGGGCGCGCACGCCGCGCTACTGGTTTGACTCGCGGATGTATTATTTCGCTAAGTTGCATGGGCGCGCCTATGCGGTTTTCGCGACGCTGGCGCGGATCATGGGTGGGCTGATCTGGCGCTTGCGCAGGGTTGTGTCGCACCGGCCTTTGGGCGATCCACCTGGATTCCTGCGCGATCTGACGGCCCATGCCATCGGGGCTGCCTTTCACCGACCGAACACCAAAGCACCCCGTCCCGTGCCGCCGAGGCACCCCATCACGGAGGAAAGCAAATGACCTCGGTTTCAACTGTACTGATCGGTGATGAATCCCTTCTGATCGGCTGCGGTGAGCAGCTGTTGGAGCAAGGGCACAGCATCCGCGCCGTGGTGTCGGAGGATGATGCGATCCGCGAGTGGGCCGAGGCGAAGGGTGTTGCTACGACCCATAACATCCCTGCGCTTGGCGACATGGTGCAACCCGGTGGGTTTGACTGGCTGTTGAGCATCGCCAATTTGCGGATGATCCCCGACGCCGTGCTGGGATTGGCGGCCAAGGGCGCGGTCAATTTCCATGATGGGCCATTGCCGCACTATGCGGGGTTGAACACCCCCGCCTGGGCGATCTGGAACGGGGAAGAGGCGCATGGCATCACCTGGCATCTGATGGATGGCGGTGTTGATGAGGGTGATATTCTGGAACAGCGCCTGTTCCCGATTGCCGAAGAAGAGACGGCGTTTTCGCTGAACTCGAAATGCTATGCTGCGGCGGTGGACAGTTTCCCGGCGCTGTTGGCGCAGCTGTCTTCGGGCGCATTACAGCGCAGCCCGCAGGATTTGAGCCAGCGCAGCTATTTTGCCCGCGATGACCGCCCCGAAAAGGCCGGGGTGTTGGAGATGAGCCGCCCGGCGAATGAACTGGCCCGGCAGGTGCGCGCCATGGATTTCGGGGGCTATCGCAATCCGCTGGTCACACCCAAGATTATCGTGAAGGGTCAGTGGCTTGCCGTTGCTAAAGCCGAAGTCGAAGACGCCATTAGCCCCGCAGCGCCGGGCACCATTCTGGACGTGGCGCGCGATGCGCTACGCGTGGCCACCGGAGCGGGTGTTGTGCATCTGTCGGGCCTGACGGGCCTTGGTGGGCAGGCGGTGACAGTGTCGTCTTTGACCGAGCCCGGGGCGGTTCTGGACCCCGCGCCTGAGGGGGGTGAGGCCAACGGAGCCAAGGGGGAACCGCGCTGGACCAAGGCGTTGCGCGCGATGCAGCCTGCGGCGCTGCCACTGGCCAGAACGGGTGCAAAAACAAGCGCGTGGGAGCGGCGTGAGATCACCCGCCGGGCCGAGGATTTGGCGGCATTGGCGACAGCAGTCTTGTCGGTCGCGCGCCTGTCCACGGGCGAGGCGTTGAGCGCGATTGCCTATGCGGACAAGGTCGAGACATCGGGTGTCTTGTCGGGTTGGGTGCCTCTGACCGTCGAAACGGATACGCCCATCAGCGCCGCGCGCGCGTCGCTGGCCAAGGATATAACCGCCTGCGCCGAGCATGGCACATTCCCCGCCGATCTGCCTCTGCGCGATCCGGCGATTGCGGTGTCGTCCATCCCGGATTTCGGCGTGAGCGGCTCGGGCGATCCGTTGGAGGGCACGGTGCTGAGCCTTGCGCTGGAGCCAGATGGCACCGTCGTGCTGCATCTGGACAGCAATCGTCTTTCACCTGCGGCCACCGATCTGATGGTGGCCCGGTTTGAGCAGGCGTTGCACGATGTGGCCGATGATACACCGTTGTCACAGCTGGCCAGTTTGCCCGACGTCGAGGCGACACAGTTGGCAAAGACGTGGAACCAGACCGAGGCCGACATCACCGGGCCGCAAACCATCCATGGCGCCTTCGAGGCGCAGGTGGCGCGCACCCCCGATGCCACGGTGCTGATCTTTGAAAACAAAAGCCTGACCTACGCCCAGTTGAATGCCCGTGCCAATGGGCTTGCCACCACCTTGCAGGCCAAGGGCGTCAAGCCCGGCAGCCATGTGGCCCTGTGTGTGGCACGTGGCCCGCAATTGCTGATTGGGGCGCTTGCGATCCTCAAGGCGGGCGGGGCCTATGTGCCGCTGGACCCGGCCTATCCGGCGGAACGGCTGGCGCATTATGTCAAGGACAGTCAGGCCAGCGTGATTGTGACGGAAACGGCCCTGCAGGACAGCCTGCCCGAACATACAGCGGCCGTTGTTCTGGCGGATCAGGTGGGAGAGGCCGAGGGCAATGTCGATGGCGGTGCCAGCCCCGATGATTTGGCCTATCTGATCTATACATCCGGCAGCACCGGCACCCCCAAGGGGGTTATGGTGGAACACCGCAACGTCGCCAATTTCTTTACCGGTATGGACGATGTGGTGGATCACAAGGAGGGCGGCGTCTGGATGGCGGTGACCAGCCTGGCCTTTGATATTTCGGTGCTGGAGCTGTTTTACACGCTGGCGCGGGGCTTCAAACTGGTTCTGGTCAGTGATGAGGGGCGCGCGACCGTGTCAAACGGGCCGATCACCGGGTCGGACAAGCGCGCCGATTTCAGCCTTTATTACTGGAGTAATGATTGCGATGCGGGCCGGGGCAAATACCAGCTGTTGCTGGAAGGTGCGAAATTCGCCGATGCCAACGGGTTTGACGCGCTTTGGACGCCCGAGCGGCATTTCCATGCCTTTGGGGGGCCTTATCCGAACCCGGCAGTGACCGGCGCGGCGGTGGCGGCAATCACGACGAACCTGTCTGTGCGCGCCGGGTCATGCGTTGCGCCACTGCACCATCCGGCGCGGATTGCCGAGGAATGGGCGGTGATCGACAACCTGACCAACGGGCGCACCGGGTTGGCCATGGCGTCGGGCTGGCACCCGGATGATTTTGTGCTGCGTCCCGAAAATGCGCCGCCCAACAACAATGATGCGATGTTTGCCACGCTGGATCAGGTGCGCCGCTTGTGGCGCGGTGAAGAGGTTGCGTTCCCCGGCAAGGACGGGGCCATGGTGCCGGTGGTGACACAGCCCCGCCCGGTCAGCCCCGAACTGGCCGTTTGGGTGACCATTGCGGGCAACCCGGCGACATGGAAACGCGCGGGCGAGATTGGCGCGAATGTGCTGACCCATCTTCTGGGCCAGACCATCGAGGAAGTGGGCGAGAAGATCACGATCTATCACCAGGCCCTGCGCGACAACGGCCATGATCCGGCAGATCACACCGTAACGGTCATGCTGCACACGTTGATTGGCGAAGACCGCGACACGGTGATGGAGATCGCCAAGGGGCCGTTGAAAGACTATCTGCGCTCTGCCGCCGGGTTGATCAAACAATATGCCTGGGCCTTTCCGGCGTTCAAACGCCCCGAGGGCGTCAGCAATCCGTTCGAGTTGGACCTGGGATCGCTTGAGGGTGACGAAATGGAGGCCATCCTTGATTTCGCGTTTGAGCGGTATTTCTTTGATGCCGGTCTCTTTGGTACGGTCGAGGATGGAATTGCCCGGGTCGAGCAGCTGAAACAGCTAGGCGTGGGCGAAATTGCCTGTCTGATCGACTATGGCATTCCCAATGCCGAGGTGTTGGACGGGCTGACGTATCTCAACGATGTGCGCGAACGCTCCAACAGCGGGGCGGCGTTGCAGGATGGGGATTACTCCATTGCAGCCCAGATCATCCGCCACCGTGTGACCCATATGCAGGCAACGCCTTCTATGGCGCGGATGCTGACCATGAATGACGAGGCGCGCATGGCGCTAGGCAGCGTCAAACACCTCTATCTGGGGGGCGAGGCCTTGCCCGGCAGTCTGGTGGGCGAATTGCGTGGCTGCACCCGGGCCAAGATCACCAATATGTATGGTCCGACCGAGACGACGATTTGGTCAACCACCGACGTGGTGAATGGCGATGGCAAAGGCCGTGCGGCGATGGCCATTGGCGCGCCGATTGCCAACACCTCGGTGCATGTGGTGGGCGAAGATGGCGCGCCCGTGCCGGTGGGTGTGGCCGGTGAATTGCTGATTGGCGGGGCAGGTGTGACGCGCGGCTATTGGCAGCGCGATGACCTGACGGCGGATCGCTTTGTCAGTGATCCGGCGCTGGGGCAGGGGCGGTTTTATCGCACCGGTGATCTGGTGCGCTGGTCCGCCGAGGGAGCGTTGGAGTTCCTGGGGCGCACGGATCATCAGGTGAAAATCCGCGGTCAACGCATCGAGCTGGGCGAGATCGAGGCGCGGATTGCCGAGTATCCTGCCGTGCACGAATGCGTGGTGATCGCCCGGGACGGCAAGGCCGGCGACGCCGAACTGGCCGCCTATCTGATTGCCGATGGCGAGGTGAATACCGAGGCGTTGCGCGCCACGCTGGGCTGGCATCTGCCCGATGTGATGGTGCCGCGCCATATCATGACGTTGGATCGTTTCCCCCTGACCCCCAACAAGAAAATCGACCGCAAGGCGCTGCCTGAACCGCAATCGGTAACCCGACGCGCGGCCCCCGCGGCAGTGCCCACGGGCGGTGCGGCGGCGGATGTGGCGCGCATCTGGTCGCGAATCCTTGGGGTCGGGGATGTGCGCGCGACCGACAGCTTCTTCGATTTGGGCGGGCATTCCCTGCTGGCCGTGCAGGCGCATCGTGAAATCCGGGCCGAGCTGGACGTGCCGCAACTGTCGATTACAGATATCTTCCGCTTCCCCACGCTGGAAGGGCTGGCCGGACATCTCGACAAGCTAAGAGGCACGCAAGCCGCGCCGGAACAGAGATCAGAGGATGACCCCGAACGCAGTGAAACCATGTCGCGCCGTCGCGCCATGCGGGCAGCACGGGGGCGTAGAACCGGATGAACGACGTCGCTGCCATATTTGCACCTGACACGGTCGTAGAGCTCGCCTCGGGTCTGTTGCCTGACGCCGTCGAGGTTGCCGTCGCCTATCCATGGGAGGCCCCGGACGGGCTTTGGCCGGAAGAGACGGCATCGCTGAGTAACCCGGTTGATAAACGCCTGCGCGAGTTCGCCGCCGGACGCCGCGCGGCCCGTCAGGCGATGAGCCAACTGGACCTGCCTGCCGCTGCGATCCCTCATGGATCTGATCGCGCCCCGGTCTGGCCTCGGGGGGTAGTCGGCAGCCTCAGTCACACCGATACGATCTGCGTGGCGGTGGTGGCCCATAGTGGGCAGTTTTCCGCGCTGGGGTTGGACATTGAGGAAGACGCCGACCTGCCGCGTGATCTGTGGCCCGAGGTGCTGACTCCGATTGAAACTGCTTGGCTGTCGGTGCAGCCCGAAAAGATGCGCGGCCGTCTGGCGCGGCTGATCTTCAGCGCCAAGGAATGCGCTTACAAGCTGCAGTATCCTATCACCGGCAAGCTGCTGGGTTTTGGGGCTTTTGATATCACGCTGGATGTGGAAACCGGACAGATAGAGGCCACGCTGACCGATGACGTTGCTCCTTTCGTGGCGCGTACACAATTTGCCGGGCGGTTCGCCTTTGGCGCCGGTCTGGTGCTGACAGCCATGGCTTTGCCGCGTAGCATGCGCCCTGCCTGATCCTCGTTTGTTGCCTGCACAAAGATGAGCTGACCCGATGCGCCGCGCCTTTTACCTGATCCCCCTGGCCATTCTGGCAGCGCTGCCGTTCCTGCGCCCTTTGTATGAACCGCGCCCACCCGATCCCGATCTGGTGCGCGAGATTTATGGCACGCCTTTGCCACCGCCCGAGGGACCGATGCGGATCTTCCATCTGGGGCATAGCCTTGTGGGGCGGGATATGCCCGCGATGCTGGCGCAACTGGCGGGCGAGGGGCATGGCTATGACAGCCAGCTGGGTTGGGGCACGTCGCTGAATGAACATTGGCAGGGCGGTGAGGCGATCAACGGGTTTGAGGCCGAGAATGCGCATGAGCGTTATCGCGACGCAAAAGAGGCGATTGGGTCGGGTGAGTATGACGCAGTGGTCCTGACCGAGATGGTCGAGATACGCGATGCGATCCGCTATCATGACAGCGGCGATGCACTGCACAATTGGGCTGATCTGGCGCGTCAATCAGGACAGGACACGCGTATTTACCTCTATGAAAGCTGGCACCGGCTGGATGACGAAGAGGGCTGGCTGACCCGTCTGGACGCCGATCTGGAGCGCTACTGGCTGGGCAAGCTGATGCTGCCGGAAATCGCCCGTGCCGATGCCGAAGGGCGGCCGATCTATCTGATCCCCGCTGGGCAGGTGATGGCACGTTTCGTGCGCGCGGTTGAGGATGCTGGTGGAGTCGGTAACATCACCACCCGTGAAGACCTGTTCACCCGCGACGCCGATGGCAATCTTGATCCGATCCATGTGAATGATCTGGGGGCCTATCTAGTGGCGCTGACGCATTATGCTGTGCTTTATCATCGTTCGCCCGAGGGCCTGCCTTTTGCGCTAATGCGCTCGGATGGCACCCCGGCAGAAGCCCCTGACCCGGCTGCGGCACAGCTGATGCAGGAAACCGTTTGGCAGGTCGTGCAAGGGATCAACAAAACCGGAGTCACGTCATGATCCGGGTTGTGGCCGTCCTTCTTCTGCTGTTCGGCCTGACCGCTCCAGCGTCGGCGAATGATGCCCCGGTGGGGTTGAACCTAGCCCCGGTCACCGACTGGTCCACCCAGGCCCCGTTTATCGACGTGATGAAAACCGCACGCCCCTGGGTCGTACATCGCGCCGGTGGATGGGGCGGCGCGGGCGAGGCGGAATTGATCGAAGGCGGCTTTCTGGATGATTACGGCTGGCCCATGCGGCAACCGCGAGAGTTGGGCACGGTTGGCACCCTGATCCTGACCGATCTGCCTGAACAGGCGACCTCGCTGGCAGGCACCTATCGGCTGCAATTTGAAGGGCAGGGTATTGTCGAGGTGTCAGGGCGCGCGCAAAACGTGCGGTATGCCGATGGCGGCGTGATCTTTGACTACACGCCCGGGCCCGGCCCCGTGGAAATCCGCATTCAGCGCAGCAATCCAGAGGATTACGTGCGCAACATCACCGTCGTGAAAGAGGCGCATCGCGCGCTCTATGACGCGGGGCAAATTTTTAATCCTGACTGGTTGGGGCAGGTTGAGGGGTTTGATCTGTTTCGGTTCATGGATTGGATGGCCACCAACAATTCACGCATCTCGGCCTGGCAGGACCGCCCGTTGCCAAATGATTACACCTATGCCCGCAACGGCGTACCGCTTGAGGTGATGCTGGCCCTGCTGGTGGAAACCGGGGCCGATGGCTGGTTTACCATTCCGCATATGGCCGATGATGATTTTGTACGTCGTTTTGCGGAAAGCACGGTGACATTGCCCGGATCGGCCACCGTTTACGCGGAGTATTCCAACGAGGTCTGGAACTGGCAGTTTGAGCAGACACGCTGGGCGGATGAGCAGGGGATGGCACGTTGGGGGCAACCTGAAACCGGCCCGCAGTTTTACGGCACCCGCGCGGGCGAGTTGGCGCAGATCTGGAGCGCGGCGTTTGAGGCTCGCACGGAGGCTCCTGAACTGGTTAATGTCATCTCGACCCAGACCGGTTGGCTGGGTCTGGAAGAGTTGATCCTGGAAACACCTTTGTGGCAGGCCGAAGACGACAGTCCGGGCAATCCGGCCTGGGTCTATTTCGATGCCTATGCCGTCACCGGTTACTTCGGAGGAATCATCGGCGTGGAAGAGCGCGCACCGCGCACCCGTGAGTGGATCGCCGAGAGTCTGACTGCGGCTGAAGCCGACGCGGATGCAAAAGGCCTGACCGGCACAGCACGCGAGCAGTATGTTACGGCGCATCGCTATGATCTGGCCTCGGTTCGCGCGGGCGCTGAGCTGAACGATGGGACGCTGTCGGGCGATCCTTTGGACAGTGTCGAAGATCTGCTGGGCCGGGTGCTGCCCTATCATGCCGAGGTTGCAGATGAATATGCGCTTGAGATGATCGTGTATGAGGGCGGCAGCCATGTCGTGGGCATTGGACCGATGGCGGATGACGAGGCGCTGACCGACTTCTTCATGTATTTCAACTACAGCCCCGAAATGGGGGCGCTTTATGCCCGCTTGCTGGAAGGGTGGTCCGATCTGGGGGCGGGTGTGTTTGCGGCTTACAATGACGTCTACGCGCCCAGTAAATGGGGCAGCTGGGGCGCACAACGCTGGTTGGGCGATGACAATCCACGCTGGAAGGCGTTGCGCCGCGCCACGGGTGGATAGGCATGACGCCACCTCTGATCTCAATTATCATCCCGGCCCATAACGAGGCGGATTACATCGGGGATTGTCTTGACGCGCTACTGGCGTCCGAGCCGGGCGAATGGCGCGCCGAGGTGATCGTCGTGGCCAATGCCTGCACCGATCAGACGGTATCCTTGGCGCATGGCTTTGCCGATCAGGCGGCTGCTTTGGGCTGGGGTTTCAGGGTGATAGACACCGCCACCCCAGGCAAGCTAAACGCGCTTAACGAAGGGGAGGCAGCGGCCAGTGGCACCTTGTTTGCCTATCTCGATGCGGATGTGCAGGTGTCGCCCCCTCTGATGGGTCAGATCGTGGCGGCCCTTGCCGGGGATGCCCCGGGCTATGCCTCGGGACGGCCCATCGTGGTGCCCGCGCGCAGCGCGCTGACCCGGGCCTATGCGCGGTTTTGGCAACGCCTGCCGTTTGTCACCGACGGCGTGCCGGGCTTTGGCCTGTTTGCGGTCAATGCCGCAGGGCGCGAACGCTGGGGCGCGTTCCCCGATATCATCGCGGATGACATGCTTGTCCGGCTCAGCTTTGCCCCCGACGAACGTCATCTTGTCTCCGCCAGTTACAGCTGGCCTATGGTTGAGGGCCTGCGCAATCTGGTGCGGGTGCGGCGTCGTCAGGATCAGGGTGTCCGTCAGATCGCCGCGCAGTTTCCAGAGCTTTTGAAAAATGACGACACGGTCAAACCGGGGTTCGGCCAGATCATCGTGCTGGGCCTGCGTGATCCGGTCGGTTTCGTGGCGTATGCTCTGGTGAAACTGGCAGTCAAAACACCCTATGCTTCTGGCACGGGCTGGGTTCGCGGTCGTTAGATCGGTAGGGTAAAATCAACCTGATCCGGTTGCGGTGCTTTCAAAATGGGCGGCCAGTTTCGCCGCTTCTTTTGCATTGTCGTGACGGGTCAATACGCGCTCGCGCCCCTCCCGTCCCATCTGTGTAAGTATTGTGGTGTCAGTCGCAGCCAGATTATCCACTGCTTCGACGAGCGCGTCCGCATCCCCCGCAGGCACCAACCAACCGGTCTTGCCGGGGCGGACAAGTTCGGGGATGCCTGCAATGGTCGTTGCGATCACGGGGCGGCCTGCTGCCATCGCCTCCATGATCACCATCGGCAGGCCTTCGGCAAAGCTGGGCATGATCAGCGCCTGTGCAAGGCTGAGTTCCTCGCGTATGCCAGACTCGTCCAGCCAGCCGGTAAGCGTGATGTGATCGTCAAGATTGGCACGCGTAATCGCGGCCTCAATCAAAGGCCGCATCTCGCCATCCCCGATCAGGGTCAGATGGGCTTCGGGATGGACTTTTGCGATCTGCGCCATCGCTTCGATCAACACCAATTGACCCTTCTGCTCGGAAAACCGTCCGATGGACACCAGCCGGGGCGGACCGTTAGGAACCGGCGTGGGCTCCGGGAATTTTGCAGGTTCAATCGCGCAATGCACCACTTTGATGCGGGGCCAGTGATCGGGCTCAACCCAGCGGCACAGTTGGCTGCGGCCAAACTGGCTGATCGCGACGGTGAAGGCGGCGCGCGCTGTCTTCTCATCCAGGAACAACGCCTTGGTGGCGTCAAACTCTTCCGGGCCGTGGACCGTGAAGCTGTAGGTCGGGCCGCCAGCGGCATGGGCCAGCATCGCCACGCAGGCCGAGTTGGTGCCGAAATGCGCGTGGATATGGCGCGTGCCAGCGGCTTCGCAGCGGTTGGCCACGGCACAGCCCTCTGCGAAGTAAATCAGGTGCCGGATGCGCCCCAGTGGTGAGCGGCCACCGACCCGCAAGGCCAATCGCAACGCACGCATCCAGGCCGACGGGGCGCGTATCAGGCGCGTCGCCATGGCCCCCAGCAGATGCAGCCCGCCACGTTCAAGCACGTAATCGGTCGCCGCTTCTTCTTCGCGATCCAGCGGGTCAACCAGCGGCATGGTCGCGCGCCGCATGGCGATCCGTATGATTGGCTGGCCCGCCGCCTCAAGCGCTGCAATCTCGCGACGGATGAAGCTGTGCGAGGGCTGCGGATAGGTGTTGAGAACATAAGCGATGGTCACGGCGGATAAGGCCCTTTCACGGCAGTGTCCTCTTGGTAAACCTTTCTGGCGATGCGCAAAAGTCTGGTCTATGCAGGGTCGTCTACAGTGGTGTAAATCGGGCGCTATTGTTGGGTAATTCCGCCAGAATAACCTGAAAAATCAACCATTTCGTTGACCGGGCTGGCCAGCGCCAATACCCTGCGCATCACATTCAATTCCGTGGTGGAGCCCAGATTAATGCCCAGCCTGAGCACAGCTTTCCGGGGAAACCGCTTGTTTGCGCGCGTTTTGCGCAGCTCAAGCTGGCTGGTGTTGGGCTATGGCACGTCGCAATTTCTGCGGCTGCTGTCCAACCTGATCCTGGCGCGCCTGCTATTCCCCGAGGCGTTCGGCCTGATGGCGCTGGTCAGCGTGGTCACAGTGGGGCTGATGATGTTTTCGGACGTGGGCATCGGCCCGGCCATTGCCCAGAACAAGCGGGGGGATGATCAGAGATTTCTGGACACGGCCTGGACCATTCAGGTGATCCGGGGATTTCTGTTGTGGGGCGGCGCCTGTGCGCTGGCCTGGCCGATGGCACAGCTTTATGGCGTGCCGGAACTGGTGCTTTATCTGCCGATTGCGGGAATGTCGCTGGTGCTGGCCGGTTTCAACCCGACGCGGATTGAAACCGCGCATCGGCATTTGTTGGTGGGACGGCTCACCGCGCTTGATCTGCTCAGTCAGACGATCGGAATCACGTCGATGATCCTGCTGGCCTGGATCACCCAATCGGTGATCGCACTGGTGATTGGCGGGGTGATCGGCGCGGCGGCCAAGCTGGTCCTGACGCATCTTTACCTTCCGGGCCGGACCAACCGCTTTTATTTGGAAAAGGCGACGGCAGGGGAGTTGATCCGCTTTGGCAAATGGATATTCCTCAGCACGGCGTTCTGGTTTGTCAGCTCGCAAGGGGACAAGGCGATTTTGGGCAAGTTCCTGACGTTGGACACGCTGGGCATCTACAATATCGGGTATTTCCTGGCCTCGTTCCCTCTGCTGTTGGGCCATGCGGTGACACAGCGGGTGATGATCCCTGTCTACCGCGAAACACCCCCAGCGGAGGCGCCCGAGAATGCCGCCAAATTGGGCAAGCTGCGCGCCGTGATCAGCCTTGGCATTCTCAGCCTGTTGGCGGTGATGGCGCTGGGTGGGCCGTGGTTGGTCGATATGCTTTATGATGATCGCTATGTTTTGGCGGGGGCGATTGTGGTGGTTCTGGCCTGCGCGATGATCCCGCAGGTGATCGGCATGACCTATGATCAGGCGGCGCTGGCGGCGGGGGATTCCAAGCGGTTTTTCGTGTTCTCAGGCAGCCGTGCGGTGATTCAGGTCGCGTTCCTGTTGATCGGGATCACGCAGTTTGGCCTGTTGGGGGCGCTGATTGCGCTGGGGTTGTCGATGGTCCTTGTGCATCCCATCCTGATCTGGTTGGCACGTTTGCACGGCGCGTGGGATGGGCGTCATGATCTGATTGCCGGGCTGGCTGGGGCCGGAATTATCGTTGCCGCGCTGTGGATGCACTGGGATCGGGTGGTGACGTTAGCAGGCGTCTGAATCAGGGCTATCCGCGTTCCTTGCGGGCGGCCTGACGGTTGCGCGCTTCGTGAATGTACCCGGCCAGCGCAATCCTTGCCCCGGCCAACCGTTTGCGATTGCGGCGTGTTGGTTCCAGCGGTGGGATGGTGACCACCGGGGTAATGCCGACCTTGGCCTGCATTTGCCGGGACGAGCGGATCACCGGGCGCCGCAGATCCATCAGAAAGGCCACCAAGAGACCCAGAAATACGCTGCCCATGGCACCCAAAAGGGCCGTGCGTTTGCGGCTGGGCGTGATGGGGTAATCGGGCAGGGCGGCCGGTTCGATCACCGTCAGCCGCTCGGACTGATGCTGTTCTTCCAGTTTGAAGCCCACTTCGGCCTCGGCACGGCGGGTTGAAATCACGTCCAGCTCGCCTTGGATTTTCTCACGGCGACGTTCAAACGCACCCAGTTCCCGCTGAACCCGGGGGGTGGTTTCCAGAGCGGCAGACAGCGTGGCCACCCGTGCCTCAAGCAGCGCCTTTTGGTTGTCGAGGATCTGAATCTGTGCCTCAAGTTCGCGGGTTTGGCGCTCAAGTGTCGAGGCGCGCTGGGTCTGATCCAACTGGCTTAGCGCCTGGGCCAGCGAAATCCGCTCGCCTTCAATGGCAATGATGCTTTCGTTCAGCGATGCAATCTGCGTTTGGCGAAATTCGAGCCCGCCTTCCAGTGTCAGGTCATTTTCGCGCCGATAGTTGGTTAACTCCTGCTCCAGCGCCTCTAGATCAGCGACAAGTTTGCTTTCTTCCTCGGTGAAAAAACGCAGAGTTTCGCGGGCCTGTTCAATCCGGGACGCAGCGCTGATCTCGATCGTGCGCTTGGCAAACTCATGGGCAACGCCTTGCGCCTTTTCGGGGGTGTCAAATGTTGCGGTGATGGTCAGAACCGACACGGTGCCGTCATCGGTAAATCCTTCGCGCGCGGCGGCAACACCTTGAATAGACACTGAATCGCGCACCCGTGACACACGCTCGCTGAGTTTCATGTTAGGGGTGTCGGTGAACAGATCGAATTGGTCGGCGATTTCCAAAACAGTCCCACGGGTCATCAACTGTTGTTCGATCAGCTGCAAGCGCCGCGCTGACGAGCCATCAACGGTCGAACGCGCCAGTTCATTGTCGATCGTCGGGCGAGCCACCTGGATCACTTCTGAGGACTCATACAGATGCGTCTGGCTGATCGCATAAAACAAGGCGCCGACAGTACCCAACACCGTGACGGCGGCGATCACATTGAACCGCCGTTTGATCATGTCGATCATATCGTCCAGTGAAAAAAACTGTTCCACTCTTCGTTTCCGTACCTCAAAATGCCCACCTCACGAAGGGGCGGGCTGCTTTTCTTGACCAACACACCATATCATAGGGGCAAAACTAAGGCATCCCGCCAAGGCGATCAGGCGGCTTCGCGTCCACGGTTCAGCACCACGCCCAGCAATGGGGTTTGACCGTCCAGAATACGTTCACATTCCTCGATCTGTGCTTTGGTGGTCCGGGTGCCATCAGCGATCAGCAAGACGCCGTCGACATGTGGTAGAAACGCAGCCAGATCATCGTATTCCAACATTGCGGGCATGTCATACAGCACCACGTCGGCGGCCAGCTCTTCTTCGGTATCCTCAAGAACTGCGGCGGTGACATCGTCATGCAATTGTTCCGAAGCATTCTGATTTACATGGCTGTTCAGCGCCAGTGCCAGAGTGTCCGAACACCGGATCATGTGCTCTTCCGGCAGGCACCGGCCTGACAGGAAATCGCTGATTATCCAGTCACCAGTCAGGCCAAGGGCGTTTGCAACGCCGGGATGACGCTGATCGAGGTCGACCAGCACCGAGCGCGATCCCGGCACCCGTGCCAGGCTAAGCGCAAGGTTAACGGCGGTGAACGTGGCACCGCATCCAGAGGTGGGTGCGACAATCGCGATGCGCGTCCAGCCGTGCTGGCGCAAGGCTTGCACAAGGCGGGTGCGCAACAGATCAAAGGCTTTCGAGGCGGCGTGTTCGCGGTGGTAATCCACCAGAGGCGCGCCGGTGCCGGCATGTGTGTGAGCGTCAGGCAGGACCAGTTCCAGATCGTTCCAGCCATCTCCGCCGGTCTTGGCGGTATCATACACCACCTTGTTGGAAGGCAAGGTTTCGACATCGGCCTCAAGAGCTGGCTTGCCGCCACGACCATATTGCTCTCGCGCGGCCCGCGCGAGGGTCTTGGACGTTGGCAAGGGGTGGGTCATGTTCATCTCAGGCCCTTTTGTTTCGCAGCCCCGGCGGGTTTCAATATCCTGTGCGGCGTAACACCACGCCGACCGTTTGCACCAGAATCCGCAGGTCCAGCACCAAAGATAGGCTGTCGTGGTAGGCCGCATCAACCGTCGAGCGATGCCCAAAGCTGTTTTCGTTTCGATCCGACACCTGCCACTGACCGGTGATTCCCGGGCGCATATCGAAATAGGGCGCGGGATTGTCGTAAAGCGGAAGCTGGTCAGGCATCATGGGGCGTGGACCCACAACACTCATATCGCCTTTCAGCACGTTCCAGAACTGTGGCAGCTCATCCAATGACGTTTTGCGCAGGAATGCGCCCACCCGCGTGATGCGTGGATCATCCTTCAGCTTCTGGGTGCGATCCCACTCGGCCCGTAGCGCCGGATCAGCGGCCAGATAGCTTTCCAGCACCTGATCGGCCTCGCGGCACATGGTGCGCAGCTTGAGGATCGAGAAGTGACGACCGTTTTCACCCAGACGCATCTGGCGATAGAACGGCTGCCCCCCCTCGATCCACAGCGCAATGGCACAAAGTAATGTGACCAAAAGCGTGATCGGCGCGCTGATCAGAACCAAAAGGATATCCGCAATCCGCTTGCCCACATCCCGGTAAAATCCGGATGGCCGGGCTTTTCCCGGCAGCGCAACAGACCCCGAAACGGGGCCCGCAGCACGGGCCATAAGCGAAGGCTGCGAAAGTCTGGCAGCACCGATCTGCCGGAGCGCCCCCAACGCCTCCAGCGAGCTGTCTTCAAACACGTTATCCTTCATCGTTGCCCCCCAGCAACTTGGTTACATACAACGCGGACGGCGTGTCATCTTGATCCATATCCAGGACAGTCAATAGTCAGCTGTGGGGTGGCTTACCCGCAGCATGTATTGCGATCAAACCGACCTCTGCTTTTGCAGTGCGGCTGACCTTCCTAGACTTCATCAGAAGAACTGTTCCACCAGCGATCACTCTTCGAAGGTAGCAGCTTTTTGCCTAAATTTAGCCCGTTTTTCCAGCAACAAATTGTTTCGCCTAAGCAGAAATAGTGATGAATTACGTTACGTCAGACGCGAAATCAGGGCGTAACAGCTCAATTGTTGCGCAAATGGAAACAATCACCGGTCCGCAAAATGGGTTCGGCGGGACGCTGCCCGAGTCATGTTCAATTTTGGGCTAATTTTCGCCACAGTGTGCTTTGCGCGTTGTTTGGGTGGGACGCCATGTCAGATGACCCTGATCAGCACGTCAGCGAATTGGCGAAAAAAGAGCGTCTTTCATCCGGCAATCACGCACCACATCCTGTCCGCATGGCACCGGATCAAGCGATTTTGACAGGCACAGGCGCGCCTCCTGAATGCGTCCCTGGCGGCAGGTGATGGTCAGCATGTCCGGCTCCCATCCTGGGTTGGCTTTCAAAAACGCCTCTTCGACCACTTTCGCGGGCAGTTTCACCGGGTCACTGAGCTTGCGAAACACCTCGGGCCGGTTCACGCGCTCATAGGCTTCGCGTGAGAGGGCAAAATACTGCTCCGCCGACAGGTTAGTACAGGTGCCGTGCTTTCGCCACTGGTGCCAGGCCAGTCCGCTCGAGCCCATGATATCCACCATCTCACGGGTCATGCGCCGCGAGGGTTGCGGGTGAACGGTGCGGCAGTTAGCGGGATAGCCCCGGTGATATTGCGGCCAGAGCCCATGCAGAACCCAGCCATAATTGGCGGCGTCGTCGCATTGTGGCGAACTGCGGGCGTCCCCTTCAAGCGCGCACCATGTCGGGGACCAGCTGAGTGACAGCACGTAGTAATCAAAATCGGGCGCGCGTTCGCCCTCGGCCCGCGCGGCCATGGCCCAAAGCATCACAAACAGGAACACTCGCATCTCTTTTTGGGCCTTTCAATTTTGTCCGCGCATCAGTATATACCCCTCAAGTTCCCCTACAACGGAAACCCGTCCCGACCCCGGGACCGCCCTTTCAGGCGACGGGAAAGTTATGCGTCAAGGAGACCACGACATGTCAAAACCGCTTATGGCCAAAGCGACAGCCGTCTGGCTGGTAGACAACACCACGATCAGTTTCAAACAGATTGCCGATTTCGTCGGCATGCACGAGCTGGAAATTCAGGGCATTGCCGATGGCGATGTCGCCGCTGGCGTGAAGGGCTTCGATCCCATTGCCAACAACCAGCTGGTTCAGGAGGATATCGATGCCGCCGAGAAGGATCCGCTGTTCAAGCTGACGCTCAAGCATAACCCGGCGGCGGTGGGCGAGGAAAAGCGGCGGGGTCCGCGTTATACTCCGCTGTCCAAGCGGCAAGACCGGCCCAATGCGATCCTGTGGCTGGTGAAGTTCCACCCCGAACTGGTGGACAGCCAAATCTCGCGCCTGGTGGGCACGACCAAGCCGACGATCCAATCCATCCGCGAACGGACGCACTGGAATATCTCGAACATGCAGCCGGTTGATCCGGTGGCCTTGGGGCTGTGCAAACAATCCGAACTGGACGCCGCCGTGCAGAAAGCGGCTGCCAAGAAGGCCAAGGAAGGTCAGGCGATTGATGATGACGAACGTCGCAAGCTGCTGAGCACCGAGCAGAGCCTCGATATGGACACCGAGCCCAAGATTCCGACCGCCATCGAGGGGCTGGAAACCTTCAGCCTCAGCACGGATACGGATGAGGAACCGGCCGAGCCCGAGATTGACGCAGACAGCTTCTTCAACCTGCCGGATGATGACGGTAGTGAAGAGGATGACAGCGAAAAGTCACGCTGAACTCATATAAAAAAGCCCGGTCTTGAGACCGGGCTTTTTACTTGACTGCGTAAGAGGCCTTATTCGGCGCCTTCAGCGTTTTTGCCTTTGGACGAGCCGAAAACCGATCCTGGATACAACACCTTCAGCATTTTACCCATCAGGGCAGCGCCAAAAAGAACGATCAGCATGATCACAACTGCAGTTTTCATGATGCATTTCCTTTCTCTGGAATAGATCAAATCTTAGCATTATTGGCGCTTCTTGGCGGTAAGATGGCAAAAAGATTAAACTTTAAGGCAAAATGTCAAAGCGCTTTGCGGGCATTCAACGCGGCGCTGATCGTCCCGTCGTCCAGATAATCCAACTCTCCCCCGATCGGCACGCCTTGCGCGAGTGAGGTCAGAGTGACGGTGCCATCCAGCTGATCGGCGATGTAATGCGCGGTGGTCTGCCCATCGACCGTAGCGTTCAGGGCAAGGATCACCTCGGTGATCTCCTCGGAGGTCACGCGATCCACCAGTTTGGGGATGCGCAACTGATCCGGACCAACCTGATCCAGCGCGCTGAGCGTGCCGCCCAAGACGTGATAGCGACCTTTGAAGACGCCTGCGCGTTCCATCGCCCAAAGATCGGCGACATCTTCGACCACGCAAATCTGTCCGTTTCCGCGTTTCTCCGACGCACAGATATCGCAGATATCCGTGGTGCCCACATTGCCACAGTTCAGGCATTCGCGGGCAGTGACCGCCACCTGTCCGATCAGATCAGCAAGCGGTGTCAGAAGCAATTCGCGTTTGCGGATCATGTGAAGCACCGCGCGCCGGGCCGAGCGCGGGCCGAGACCCGGCAGCTTGGCCATCATCTCGATCAGGTTGTCGATGTCGCGGGTCGAGTTCATTCCGCCACCTCGCCGGGCAGAGCGACCCGTTCGACCCTGAAGCCTTCACCGCGCAGCAACTCGATCATGCCATCTTCGCCGGGCAGGTGGAAATTACCGACCGCGATAAAAACCCCTCCTTGGTTCAGTTCGGGCAGCGCGCTGGCCACAAAGGTTTGATTGCGGTCGTCCAACAGATAGCCATTGGTCAGCTCAAGCCAGTCACGGCCCTGATCTTCGCCATAGATTGCCATGATGTAGGCGCGGTCCAGAAGCATCGATACCCCGGTTTGCCCTTGCAGATAGAGCGCATAGCCGGTGGCGGTGGAGTCGGCCGTGCGGGTAGGGTTCAGGTAAGCACCGTAGACACCGATCATGGCGCGGGTCAGGTTGAAATTCTGCGGGTCCGAGAGCGTGTTGAGAAAGTCTTCCGGTGACTCCAAGCCAATAATCTCGGCACCCTCTATGGCCCCCAATGTTTGGATCAGGCTATCCTGATTGGGATAAACGCCGCCTGCGAAATCGGCGCAGGGATCGCCCAAAATCAATTGAGCCAGCCCCGCCAGCGTGAGGTAATCCGGCGCATCCGCCCCCCAGGCCAATCCTTCGGTGCGGTCGCGAATCCAAGCATTCACATCGTCGGGTAGACCCAACAGGCCAAAGCGGGACGGCAATCCATCGGAACGGATGATGTTGTCGGCTCGCGCCCAGCTGGTGTAGTCGTCGCGGGTGGTGAAGATGAAATCGGCTTCAAGCGCCACGGCGCGGGCAGCACGGATATCACCCAAGACCTGATCCGGCAGATCAAGCAATCGCGGGTCATTGACATGCATTGTCCCCCACAGATGCGACACCGCCCCCTCGGGCGAGGTCACGCGCCAATAGCGTCCAGCGGCGTTTGGGATTGCCTGGGCGGCGGCCTGAAGATCGTCCAGCGTGAAAGGGGTCAGGGTGTCTTCATAGACCTCAAGGTTCTTCGGAAAACAGACTTCGGGTGTGGCCCAACTCTGGGCCTCGGCGGGCAACGCCGCCATGAGGGCAAAAACCCCAGCCGTTAGAGCGTTCCGGATCAGAATGGCAGATCCATGCCTTTGGGCAGGCCCATCTCTTCGGTGATCTTGCCCATCTCATCCTTGGCGCGGTCGGTGGCCTTTGTCTGGGCATCCTTGATGGCGGCGAGGATCAGGTCTTCGACCACTTCCTTGTCGTCGGAGTTGAAGATCGAGGGATCGATATCCAACGTCTTTAGCTCGCCTTTGACGGTGCAGGTGGCCTTGACCAGCCCGGCGCCGCTTTCGCCTTCGACGGTCATCACATGCATTTCTTCCTGCAGGGCGGCCATCTTTTGCTGCATCTCCTGAGCGGCCTTCATCATCTTGGCCATATCGCCCATCTGGCCCAATCCCTTGAACATGTTTTTCTCTCCGGGTTTGTCTGTTTGCTTACAGTCTCAATAAGGGATGCGCGCGGCCCGCTGCAAGGTGAGTGCGCTTAATCTTCCTCGAACGGGTCCCATTCATCGTCTACTTCGGGCAGGGCGTCAGCCTCGGCCTCGGCCAGTTGTTCCTCGGGCGTGGTGATGCGGGTAATTTCGGCTTTTGGAAAAGCGGCGATTACGGCCTGCACCAGCGGATGGGCTGTGGCCTCGGCCTTTAGCGCGTTGTCGGCAGCATCGCGTTTCTCGGCAATAGTCTCGCTGCCGCCCTCGTTGACCAGGCTGACGGCCCAGCGATTGCCGGTCCAGCGTTGCAGGGCGCTGCCCAGCCGTTGAGCCAGATCGGCGGGCGCTGTTTCAGAGGGTACGAATTCGATGCGTCCCGGTTGATAGGCCGCCAGACGGATGCCAGCTTCCACCTCGACCAGAAGTTTCACGTCGCGATTGGCGCGGATCAGTTCGACCACATGTTCAAAGGTGGGATAGCGGGCCAGCGCGGTGTCGGCCTCGACCGCCAGCGCCGTAGTCTGACCCGAAGGGCCGGGGGTGCCTGTGGCTTGCGCCGACACTGCAGGTGCGCTTTGCATCGGGGCCGAGGGCGCCGCCATGCCGCCGCCGGGCTGGGGTGGTTGCGGTGTGCCCAGCTTGCGCACCAGCTCTTCGGGGCTGGGCAGGTCGGCCACATGCGTGAGGCGGATCACCGCCATTTCGGTGGCCATCATCGCATTGGGCGCAGCGGCCACCTCGTCGAGCGCCTTGAGCAGCATTTGCCACATCCGCGCCAGCACGCGCATCGACAGGGCCTGGGCCATCTGCTGACCCCGGCTGCGTTCATCGGGACCAATGGTCGGATCATCGGCGGCGTCCGGCGTGATTTTCACGACCGAAACCCAATGGGTGATTTCCGACAGATCACGCAGCACTGCCATCGGGTCGGCCCCTTCGGCATATTGTGCGCCAAGCTCGGTCAGCGCCCCGGCGGCATCGCCCTTGAGGATCAGGTCAAACAGGTCCAGCACCCGACCCCGATCGGCCAGCCCCAGCATGGCGCGCACCTGATCCGCAGTCGTCTCACCCGCGCCGTGGCTGATCGCCTGATCCAGAAGCGAGGTCGCATCGCGGGCCGAGCCTTCGGCGGCGCGGGTGATCAGGGCCAGCGCATCCTCGGCGATCTGGGCCTGTTCGCCTGCCGCGATCTTGCGTAGCATTTCGATCATCACTTCGGGCTCGATCCGACGCAGATCAAAGCGCTGACAGCGGCTGAGCACGGTCACCGGGACTTTGCGGATCTCAGTGGTGGCAAAGATGAATTTCACATGCGCGGGCGGCTCTTCCAGCGTTTTGAGCAACGCGTTGAACGCATTGGTGCTGAGCATGTGCACTTCGTCGATGATGTAGATTTTATAGCGCGCGCTGGCGGCGCGGTAATGCACCGAGTCGATGATCTCGCGAATGTCACCCACACCGGTGCGAGAGGCCGCGTCCATCTCCATCACGTCCACATGGCGGCCTTCCATGATCGCCACGCAATGTTCGCATTTGCCACAAGGCTCGGTCGTCGGGCCGCCGGTGCCATCCTCGCCGATACAGTTCATGCCCTTGGCGATGATCCGCGCGGTGGTGGTTTTGCCGGTGCCGCGAATGCCTGTCATGATGAAGGCCTGCGCGATGCGATCCGCCTGGAACGCGTTTTTCAGGGTACGCACCATCGCATCCTGCCCCACCAGATCGGCAAAGGTTTCGGGCCGGTACTTCCGGGCCAGCACCTGATAACCGGTATCGTGCGTGTCGCTCATGGGTCGCCTTTTCGGGATTCGCGGATCACTCTGCACGATAAAGCGTGCCCGTTGCGCCGTCCACCGCTCAGACCCTCATAAGCTCTACAATATCGCGCCCTTGGCGGATGGAGCATCGTTGCTTACCAGCGTTTAATTGCATCCAAAGGAAACTCTGGGCATCAAAATGCGTTAGGTCTATGATCGTAGCGTTCTGTGTGGGGGGAATGTGATGCGTTTACGTGGAGTGCGCCGCAGCCGCAATGTCGAGGACCGGCGTCGGTCAAGCGGAGGGGCCAAGGCGGGTGTTGGCGGTGTCGGTCTGTTGGTCGTTCTGGCGATTGGCTATTTCGCCGGGGTCGATGTGACGCCGCTATTGCAAGGTCAGGGCGGGCAAACCAGCGCCCCGCGCGAGATCACTGCCGAGGAAGAGCGCGCGGCCGAGTTTTCGTCTCGCGTGCTGGCAACGACCGAAGAGGTCTGGACCAAGGTTTTTGATGAACAGTTGGGCCGCCCCTATCAGCCGCCGGTTCTGGTGCTGTATTCCGGGATCACGCAAAGCCCCTGTGGCGGAGCCTCTGGCGCGACGGGTCCGTTTTACTGCCCTGCGGATCGCAAGGCCTATCTGGATACGGATTTCTTCGCCACGATGTCACGGCAACTGGGGGCCAAGGGCGATTTTGCTGCCGCCTATGTGATTGCCCATGAGGTGGCGCATCACGTCCAGAACGAGCTGGGGATTTTGCCGCAGGTCAATCAGGCGCGTCAGCAGGCCAGTCAGGTCGAGGCCAATCAACTGACCGTGCGTCTGGAACTGCAGGCCGATTGCCTGAGCGGGGTCTGGGCGCGTGCGGTTGGCGGGCTGCTGGAGCCGGGTGATTTGGAAGAGGCCTTGAATGCAGCCCGCCAGATCGGGGACGACACGCTGCAGCGCCGGGCCGGGCAGGTGCCACAACCCCATACCTTTACCCATGGCACATCCGAGCAACGACAACGCTGGTTTGCCACTGGCTACCAGTCCGGCGATGCCAACAGCTGTGATACCTTTGGCGCGCGCCAGCTTTAAAACTGGCCGGCTGCAGGGCTTTGTCATCCATGCCCTGCCGGTTGCCGACGGTATCCTGGCCTTCGCCCCTTTGCCGGGGCGGACGGGCGACTATCAGGCCGATTTGAAGCACATCCGCGATTGGAAGCCCGCGCTGGTGATATCGATGACCAAGCCGCGGGAAATGGCCGAGGCGGGGGCAGACGATCTGGGTGCGCATTTGCAGGATGCGGGAACCCGCTGGGTGCATCTTCCGATTTCCGATTTCAGTGCGCCAAATGCCGAGCACGAGGAAAGCTGGCACGAAACCAGCCGCTCGGCGCTGGCGGCGTTGCAGGGTGGGGGGCGTGTGCTGATCCATTGCCGGATGGGCAAAGGGCGTTCGGGTATGGCGGCGTTGCGCCTGATGATCGAGGCCGGTGAGGACCCAAAGGTCGCTCTGCAGCGCATCCGTGCGGTGCATCCGTCGGCTGTTGAGACACAGGATCAGATGGATTGGGCCTTGTCCGGTTAGGGCAGGCAACCGCGCTTAGGCGCTGGCCTCTTTTTCCTGCAGTTTTGCCAACCCGTGATAAAGTGCTGCGATGATCTGGGCTTCGGTGATACAAAACCGCGCCGAGGGCGAGATATCGACCGTGCCATCAGCGCCAATAGGCGTGTGTTCGCCACCAATGCCGCGCACGGACAGACCCATGGGGCGGCAGATCTCCTTGGCTTTCTTGTCGGTCCCATCTGCGGTCAGGTTGGGCAGCGGTATATGAACCGAGGCCCGCATACCTGTTCCTGCATTTGTCGGGCAGGACGTGACAACGCCGTAATCGGGCGACATCGCGAAATTCAGCCCCTCAAACTCCGATACCTTATCAAGCGCGGTTTTCAACCGATCAAACACGCGGTTCAGGATCGTGCCGCGTTCCATGCACATGATGCGCAAATGATCCTCTTCGCCGACCCAGATCACGAACCCGCGATCCTGCGAGACATAGCAACCCCGCCCATAGGGCCAGTCGGCGGCGATCCCGGCGGCGAGCAGGTAGCTGTCGGCGCTCATGTCCTTGAACATGATGTGTTCGTCCACCAGCGCCTGATAGGTGTCGTTGTCAATGTGATTGGGGTTGCCCGGCGTCAGTGAATGATAGGCCCCACCATACTCGGGGTCAGCGATCAGTGCATCGAACGCCTGCATCATACGGTTTTCCAGCGCGACGCGGTCATCCCGGCTCATCGCGCCGGGCAGGGGGAAATCGGCCAGGTTGCGGCCCACCCGCACGCGCATCGACAAGGCCGGAAGGCCGAGGGCGGCCAGATCAAGATTGCCGCTTTCCGGCAGCCCCTCTACACTACTGAGGGACCAGTCATTGACGTGACGGGCGTCCTCGTCAACCTTGTGATAGCGCGCCAGTGCTTTTGCAAAGAACGGTCGAAAATCGTCGTAATCCGCAGGTTGGCAGGCGTAACACCCCATCTCGCTGTTTGGATTTTCAATGCCTGAGTTGAGGCACGCCATCAGGCGCGCCTGATCAGTTTCGGACAGGGTTGCGAAGTAGTCGGAGTCAAAGCTCTGCAACGCGATATTCTGCGGGTTCTCGGCTTTCAAAGCCGCGATACGGCTTAACTGGTCTTCAAAAGGCATCATCAAACTCCGCAAAAGGGTAGGGCGTTGCGGCAACCCTAGGCCTGATGTGAACCCAAAGCCAGCCTCACGCCAAACCTTGGCAGTCCATGCGGATGAAAAGGAGAGATGGGTGAGAGGCTGGACAACGACCCAAGCGGGGCTCGTTACGGTTGCTTCCTTCCGGACCTGGCCGGGTTGGCGAGGCGCTCGCCCGCGCCAACCTCTCGACGGGTTACATAGGCGCTGATGCGTGGATTCGCAAGTACTCCGCTAGCCCGCGTCGGAGTTGGCCGAGCAAACGAATTTGGTGAACGCCCCGATACAGCTATAGCCTTCGCCGAAGCCCTCGGCGCGGAACACGCTGTAAAAGGTACGATCTTCATATTCGGTCGTGATCGCCGCGCGGGTGAATTCGTAACACTCGTCCAGATTGACCTTGCACAACACGGCGGCGGCGGTCCCGGCGTCCGAGTCTGTCTCAAGACGATCAAGCGCCTCGATCAGCTGGGTTTTCAGCTCGGCCTCGGCAGCGGCCTCATCCGGGCGGGTCAGCCACGCCGCGATTGCGGCGATCACCGCAAGGCTGATCAACAATTTCAGAAGTCGCATACCATTACCTCACTTATTCGATCTTCAACGATGGTCTTATAGAGGTATGGACAGGCGCATGAAACCTGCTTTGGTATCGCCCAGATCGTGTGCGCCGATGGCGTCAATCTCATCCGGGTAGGCGCGCAGGCCGGGACCGGTGTCAAACAGCACCCCGGTGCCGGGCATTGGACAGAACTGCCATATTGGTGGGCGTACATCGATAGCGTCACCGGGCAGGCCATCCAGGCTGCTGATGTAATCGGCGACCTTGTCGCGCAGTAGCCGACCAGCTGTCAAAGCCACCTGATCGGGGTGTGCGACCGGGAATGAGCCGCCTCCGAAAGCGCGGTAGTTGTTGGTGGCAAGAATAAAAACCTGCTCGTCGTCAATCGGGTGACCTTGATAGCGCACATTCCGAATACGCGTCGCGGTTTCATCCAGGACAGCGCCGGACAGGCTGTATCGCGGTGGGGCTGACAGGTCGATCTGGTAGGTCAGCCCGTCGATACTGTCGAAATGGTGCCCCGGGATATGTGGCTCCAACAGCATCTGATCGGGTTGCCCTGCGGTGATCTGACGAAAGGCGATTGCCGAACGTTCCAGCCAATCGCGGATCTCAGCACCGGTCAGCCGTAAGGCGCAGAGCAGGTTGGGAAAGGAATAAAGATCGGCGGCATGACGCAGGCACAATGGCCCGGCGGGAATGTCGGTGTAATAGGCCGGGCCCGCGCGCCCACCGGACTTGAAGGGGGCGGATGCCGACAGGATGGGGGTGCCCTCATCCGGTGAGCCTCGCAGCAGATGGGATACGGCCTTGGCCTGCGCCTGCGTGACCAACCGTGTGGCAGCGTCCCGACCAACCAGCGATAGATAACTGTGCAGCGGCTGCGCCGTATGACCCAACGGACGGCTGGTCAATTTCAAAGTGGCCTCATGGACCGGGGTCAGAAGGCGGTTTAGCTGTGGATCTACTGTGGTCCCTTTGCTCAATGGAGCCGCTTTGGTCTTTACGCTGGTCACGGTCCAATGGCTTGTCCCATCGCGTTCCAGAGCCAGATCCACGATCCCCAGATGGGAACCGCGCGCACCGGCCATGACGGTTGGTGTGCCGTTCAGCGTACCCTGTTCCGTTTCTACGCCGTCGTTTGCGAGGTGATCGCCGGGGGGAAACACCTCGTGAGTGTGACCTGCGAGGATCGCGTCAATCCCGGGGACCGCGCCCAGATGGAAAGCCGCATTTTCCATCATCGGGTGCGCAGGGCCGGTATCAATTCCGGTATGGGCCAGGGCGATGACGATATCCGCGCCCTTCGCGCGCATTTCGGGAACCAGTTTCCGGGCGGTTTTGACCATGTCCAGGCTCTGAACGATGTCATGCAGGTGATACCGGTCCCAGGTGGTGATCTGTGGCGGGGCCAGTCCGATCACACCAATGCAGAGTGTGAACATGCGTCCTGCCTCGTCCTGCACGTCGCGGTCGAGGAGCAGATAGGGCGGGAACAGCGGTTCGGGGGGCCTGCTTGCGGCTTGAGGGTTGTGCAAAAGATTGGCACAGGTTACCGGAAAATCCGCCCCCTTTAACGCGGTCTGCAACCAGTCGAGTCCAAAGTTGAATTCGTGGTTGCCGATGTTGGCGGCATCATAATTCAGCGCATTCATGGCCAGAATGGCCGGATGAACAGATTTCTCATGTGTCGCTGCGACGGCTGTCAAATCGCTGATCGGAGTGCCTTGCAGGTAATCGCCATTGTCAAAAAGCAACGTGTTCGGACAGTCCTCGCGTGCGGCCCGGATCAGCGAGGCTGTTAGGGCCAGCCCGTAGCCTGTGACAGGCTGGTTGGTGTAGTAATCATAAGGCAGCAGATTGGCATGCACATCTGTTGTTTCCAGAATCCGCAGCATGACACGCACGGTGTTGTCGGTCTGGATCACGGGATGCGTGTGCGCCGTTAAAGTCACGATTTAGACTTTCTTATGGTGTGGCCCGGACTGTCGGGACGGGCCGAAGGGATGAAAGTAGTCGATTGGACTCCGCGCCCTTCTAAGGGGCAAACCACATACACTTTCTCTATCATAAGATGTTTCGAGCATAGATTAATCAATTAAAAATCGCAGAATTGCAGCTAAAGCCGACTGAGCCGCTTGCACGTTCTTCGCGAACATGCCACGCCACGCCCGGAATTGAGGGCAGTATGCGGCACGCAGAAACAGTGACTTTCGGTGGATCGGGGCTGGACCGCGCGGCGCAACTGCGCGGCGACGGCGATACGCAGGACCGATTGATCGCGGCGGGAAAAGCAGCTTCGATCCTGCTTTGGCGCGGCAAGCCCTTGGTGCAGGCTGATGGGTTCGATGCCTTGATCCGGCTGGGTATGAACCACCCCGTGCTGGCACGGGCCGAGTTGCCAAAGATATTGCTGGGTCAGGACGAAGATGGCTCGCTGATCTACGCCCATGATATCTCGGGTTGGGTGCCGGACGAACTGGACGAAGGGGCGCTTTCGCAGTTTTTCGACCGAACCGAACAGCGCCATCCTGACCTGCCAGACACCGCCGTTTTTGCCGAGTTGCGCCGGATCATGACGGCACTCACGCCTCGAGATGCCGAGCTGGCCGCCACTGCGCGCGCCATTCTGGGCTGGCATGTCACCCATCGGTTCTGCGCGCGCTGCGGACAGGAAAGTGATATTGCCATGTCTGGTTGGCAACGCAGCTGCCCGGCCTGCGGCGGCCAGCATTTCCCGCGCACCGACCCGGTTGTGATCATGTTGATCACTTACGGCAATTCGGTTCTTCTGGGACGGTCCCCGGGCTGGCCCGAGGGCATGTACTCGCTACTGGCCGGATTTATCGAGCCGGGTGAGACGATGGAAGCCGCGGTGCGCCGCGAGGTATATGAAGAAGCCCGCATCAAGGTGGGGGCCGTTGCGTATCTGGCCAGTCAACCCTGGCCTTTCCCGTCCTCGTTGATGTTGGGGTGTCGCGGCGAGGCGCTTAGCCGTGACATTACCATTGATCCGGTTGAAATCGAGGATGCGATCTGGGTGACCCGCGAAGACCTGCTTGAAGCACATGCCGGTCAAAACCCTATCCTTTTGCCCGCCCGCAAAGGCGCAATTGCGCATTTTTTGCTGGAAAACTGGCTTGCGGATACGCTGGATTGACGCGACAATGTGATCAGAGCAGCAGAAAACAAACAGGTCTCAGCGATGAAATTCAGCGCCAAAGAAGATATCGAAGCGCCGATTGAATTTGTTTTTGAACAAGTGACCGATTTTACCGCCTTTGAACGCTCTGCCCTGCGCCGCGGCGCCGAGGTGCAACGCATTGATTCCCTGACTGAACCGGGTCCTGGTATGGCCTGGGATGCCTCGTTCAAACTGCGCGGGCGCAAGCGTGATGTGAAAATCGAACTGACCAGCATTGATGCACCCAACGGTCTGGTGGTGTCGTCCCGCTCGCCTGCCATGGGCGGTGAGTTGGTGGTTGACCTGGTGGCGCTCTCGCGTGGCCGTACGCGGATGAGCGTCGATATCGAGATGAGTCCCAAGAACCTGTCGGCCCGGTTGCTGGTGCAATCTCTCAAACTGGCTCGTAACAATCTCAACAAACGGTTTCGCAAACGTGTCGCCGGGCACGCCGAAGAAATAGAGGACCGTTACAAGAAGGTTGGTTAGACCGATGCAATCTTAACGAAAGAAAAGGCGCCCCGAAGGGCGCCTTTGTTGTTCACGTGAGCGGTTTTGAAACCCCGCCGAACGCCTTAACGACTGCGGGATTCGTCGAGGTTGCGTGGCATCCAAGCGTCTTTCATGGTGTCTTTCGAGGACATCTCGGCCACGGTGCTGCCGGTTTCGATTGTGACTTTGGCACTGTCAGTGGCCATAGCAGGGGCGGCAAATGCGGTGGCGATGGCAAGTACGCTCAGGGTACGGGTAAACATGGTTTTTGGTCCTTTCAATTGAGTTGATCCACTTGGGATGTTGTCGTGTCGTCTGCTTCTGCTGATGTATTCAGCGTCGGCTGTGACAAACAATTTGGGCCTGAAAATCGATCTTCCCAGCGGTGATCCCGTCCCTGTGAAAGGGCGCTGATTGTCGCTCGCGCCGGTGTGAAAACAAGATCGTTCAGCGTTCAACACCGCGCGAGTGACTCACGCTTTTGTCTGGGCCGACGGTGCGGAAACTCCTGCTCTATATGACTCAGCTAATCACGACCGCGGGCGCCGGACACGCCCGCTCGCAGCGCCGTGAGGGCGTGCGTTTTCGTCAAAATGTTTCAAATCTACCTAGATCGGGCGGCGTGTCGCCCCTCTGGCAAACCCAAAACCCGGATCAGATTGTCTGATCGTAATCGCCCACGGCGTCCTCTGTGCGGATCACGGCGTCAATATCGGCGAAGATTGCGCGCATCTCGTCTTCGCTTTGACTGCTTTCGCAGACCACCACCAGATTGGGTGTGTTCGACGAGGCCCGCACCAGCCCCCAGCTACCATTGTCCAGGATCACGCGGGCGCCGTTGACCGTCACCACCTCTTTGATGGCGCGCCCGGCCAATTGTTCGCGGGCGTCGTGCTTGGCAACCAGCTTGTCGACCAGACGTGCCAGCACATCGTATTTCTCGGTATCCGCGCAATAGGGCGACATGGTGGGCGTGGCCCATGTTTTGGGCAGGGCGCGGCGCAGATCAGACATCGACATGTCGGGGTTGCGGTCCATCAGCTTGCAAATCTCGACCGCGACGCGCATGCCGCAATCATACCCACGACCCACAGGTTCGGCCAAAAAGTAGTGGCCGGATTTCTCAAAGCCCGCCAGCGCGCCGATTTCCTTGACGCGGCGTTTCATGTGGCTATGCCCGGTTTTCCAGTAATCGGCGGTGACGCCATTGGCCTGCAATTCAGGATCGCTGGCAAACAGCCCGGTTGATTTCACATCCGCCACGAAGGTCGCGCCGGGATGAAGCTTGGACAGATCGCGGGCCATGATCACGCCGACCTTATCGGCAAAAATCTCTTCGCCCTCGTCATCCACAACGCCGCAGCGGTCGCCATCGCCATCAAAGCCCAGTGCGAAATCCGCCCCCGAGGCTTTCACGCTATCGCTCATGTCGTGCAGCATTTCCATGGCTTCGGGGTTGGGGTTGTAATTGGGGAAGGTGTAATCCAGCTCGTTATGGCTGGGCACCACTTCGACACCGAGGCGTTCAAACAGCTCGGGCGCAAAGGCGCTGGCGGTGCCGTTGCCGGTGGCGCAGACCACCTTGAGTTTGCGGGTCATTTTGAAATCGCCGACCAGATCGTCCAGATACGCCTCGCGCACGCCGTCGACAAATTCGTAAGCGCCGCCATCACGCCGCTCGCCACGCCCTTGCAGAACGATGTCGCGCAATTCGCCCATTTCATCGGGGCCGTGGGTCAGTGGGCGATCAAAGCCCATTTTGACACCGGTCCAGCCGTTGGGATTGTGGCTGGCCGTGACCATGGCCACGGCGGGCACATCAAGGTGAAACTGGCTGAAATAGGCCATCGGCGACAGGGCCGGGCCGATATCCCTGACCTGAATGCCTGCCTGCATCAGCCCCAGGATCAGCGCGTTTTTGATCGACAGAGAATAGTCGCGGTAATCATTGGCCACGGCGATCACCGGTTCGATCCCTCGGGCGTGCATCTGCGTGCCAAGGCCCAGCCCAAGCGCGGTGATACCCGGCAGATTGATCTCGTCCGGGTATTTCCAGCGGGCATCATATTCGCGAAAGCCTGTGGGGGTGATCATCGCGTCGCGCAGGAAAGTCCAGGTGTTGGGGGTCACGGAGGGAAGGGGTTTATTCACGTGTCAGACTCTTTCAATATTTTACAACACCACCGGTTTGGCCTTGGCCAGATGGTCAAATTGCATCAGCGTGTCAATCAATCCCGGCATCGTGTCCAGCCGGATCATGTTGGGACCGTCGCAGGGGGCATTATCCGGATCCTGGTGGGTTTCCGTGAACAGTGCCGCAACGCCCACGGCCACCGCTGCCCGCGCCAGAACGGGGGCAAATTCGCGCTGCCCGCCTGATGCGCCGCCCAATCCGCCGGGTTGCGCCACGGCGTGGGTGGCATCCATCACCACCGGATAGCCGGTTTTGGCCATTTCAGGCAGCGACTGCATATCCACCACCAGGCGGTTGTAGCCAAAGCTGGCCCCGCGTTCGGTCAGCAGGATGTTGTGATTGCCGGTGCTTTCGATCTTGGCCACCACATTGGGCATGTCCCAAGGAGCAAGGAATTGCCCCTTCTTGACGTTGATCGTCCCGCCGGTCGCCCCTGCCGCCAGCAGAAGCGAGGTTTGCCGACACAGGAAGGCCGGGATTTGCAGCACATCGCAGACCTCGGCCACGGGCGCGCATTGTTCTTTTTCGTGGATATCCGTCAGGACCGGCACGCCGATTGTGTCTTTGACCGATTGCAACACCTTGAGACCTTTATCCAGCCCCAGCGCCGGTTTTGCATTCAGCGAGGTGCGGTTGGCCTTGTCGAACGAGCCTTTGAAGACATATTGCGCGCCCGCCGCCGCGCAGGCCTCTTTCATGACTCCTGCAATCATTTGTGCGTGGTCCGCACTTTCCAGTTGGCAGGGCCCGGCGATCAGGGTTAGCGGTTGGTCATTGCCCACCCGCAGCCCCGCAAATTCGACCTGTTTCATCTTAGGAAGATACCTGTTCACGAAGGATAGATGCCGTCAGCGAGATCAGAAGGTAGATACCCCCAAAGATGAGGAAGGCCAACAGCGTGTTCTCAAATGCGCGCGGATAGGAGGGATCCTGCGAGGCGACCGGCTTGACGCTGACTGTCAAATAACGGACCTGCTTATTGGCCTCGATCTCACTTTGGCGCTTGGTTTCAAGTGCGGCTTGCAGGACCATATCGGCGGTGGCCAGGTCGGCCTGCGCAATCTGGATGTCCGCGGCTTGAGAGGCGAGCGAAGCTTCGCCCTCGGTTGCCTCGGTAAGGCGGGCGTTTTGGCGTCGATATTCGGCCTCGAGCACCTCGATCTCGCTGCGCAGCGCATCAACGCGGCTTTGGTTGGGGCGTGAGTTGTTCAGCTGTGTGGCAAGGGCAAGTTGCTTTTCCTGCAGTTGCAATTCAACCGTACTGATCAGGGTGCGAATAGCGGTGATCTGCCCGGTTGGATCCAGGATCGTACCTTCCTGCATCTGGACCAGCCGTGTCTGGGCTGCGCGCCGTTCCGCCTTGGCTTCGTCAAGACTGACAATTGCTGTTTTGACAGCGTCCTGTCTTTTTTCCTGGCTTAGCTCGTCCACCCGTTCTTCGGCATAGGCGATCAGTTTTTCCGAGAACAGCGCGCTTTGCTCGGGATCGGCGCTGGCCACTTCCATGCGGATCACGCCCTCGGTCGGATCATAGCCCAGCTTGACGTATTTCTTGTAAAGCTTGTGGGCTTTTTCATTGCTGGCATCCGGATCGAGCCGCTGCAGAGGGTCAATCTCAGGCTGGCTGAAATGCGAGCGGAATCCCACATCCGCGTCCAGTCTCAGCATGGCATCCTTGGATTGCAGGTAGCTTTGCGTGGCAATTGCATCCTGCCCGGTGGCAAACTGACTGGGCAACAGCCCGCCCAGACCGCCAGCGCCCCCGCCGCCACCATCGGCGGTCAGGATCAGGAACTCGGAATGTGTCGAATACATCGGAGTGGCGATGGCGTAGAAGTAATACCCCACAACAACAGTCGGCAACATCACGAAGGCCATGAGACGCGACAGCAGCAGAACCAGTTTGCGACGACGACGGCGGCCGATATCGCGCTGGATTCCCATGATTTCAGCCGCGCGCCTGTCCGCAGGGCTGAGGTCGGTTGAGGGCAAGGTCTGCTGACCCATGGGTACCGTCTGAGGCAGCTGTACCTTGCTTTCGGCAGGTGGATGGGCGTCGGCGCCCGGTTGCATCGGGGCTTCCAACCCGTCCGTCTCCTCTTCGGTTGATACCAATTCAAGGATATTGGCGCGTTGGAACGGATCGATGCCCTTGGCGCGCAACAAACGCACGGCTTCAAAATCTGAGGTTGGGGCAAGCCCATGTTTCTGGGCCATGCGCCGCGCCATGCGCAACTGACGCCCGGTCAGCCCTTCTTTGCGAATGTCATCAATGCTTTGCGAAGCAGTCATTTCGCGGGACGAACTGACCTGTCCGTCCCGAGCGGTATCTGCCTGGGGGGCTTGGGGCGGCGCATCGGCATCACCCCCGGCGGCAGGAGGCGGCGCAGCGGCGGCGGTGCCACCCGGTTGGGTCGTCGAGCGGCGAATCCGGAACTTTTTAGCCTTGGGTTTCGTAGTCATAGAGTTGCTTGGCCTCTTCCAAGGTATCGAACATGTACAATTTGCCGCCCATCAGAACGGCGGCTTCACGGGCAAACTTTTCCAACGTGGCGGCCTGGTGCGATACGATCACCACGGTCGTGGTGCGTAACCGCTCTCGCAGGATTTCGCCAGCCTTGCGGTTAAACTCCACATCTGTCGAGCCGGGCATGCCTTCGTCGATCAGATACATATCAAATTCCAGCGCCAACATCAGAGCAAAGGTGAAGCGCGCGCGCATTCCCGATGAATACGTGCCCAGGGGTTGGTCAAAATATTCCCCGAGGTTACACATCCACCGGCAGTAGGCCTCGACATAATCGGGGTCCAGCCCGTAAAGCCGCGCGATGTACCGGGCGTTTTCCATGGCCGAGATTTTGCTGATCACGCCGCCCATGAAACCCAAGGGGAAGCTGATCCGGCAGCCCCGCCGGATTTCGCCTTCATCAGGTTTTTCCAGCCCGGCCATCATGTTGATCAGAGTGGTTTTGCCAGTTCCATTGGGGGCCAGAATGCCAAGTGAGCGGCCAAGCTCCACCCTGAAGGAGACCTTTTCAAGGATCACCTTGCGTTGTGTGCCCGTCCAGAAGGACTTGCTGACATTATCGAACTCGAGCATCAAACGCTCCGAAACTGCTCTGCCTGACCCTCTTTAACGGGGTATGCTTAAGGCATCATTAGCCATCTTCTTCGACAGTATGTCGAATTGGGCGACGTTATGACAGTAAATATGGGCAAATTTGTGCCCTTTGATGCAAAAAAACCGGCCCCAGACCCTAAGGTGGTACGCGCCGGTTCTATTGAGATCGCTCAGGCCAGAATTTGCCAGGTGATCCCGGCCAAGACCGCGCCCAGGATCGCGTAGCCCAGATAGGCGGCGAAAACCCGTGGTTTGACCAGCGCCCAGACCGCGACAGCCGCAGGAATACAGCTGACGCCGCCCGCAATCACAAAGCTCATGGCGGCACCGTTGCTCATCCCCTGTGCCAGCAGGGCATCGACCAGCGGCACGGCGGCATAGCCATTCAGGTAGGCGGGTGCGCCGACCAGCGCTCCAAGGATGATCGGGCCAAGGCCTTCTCCACCCAGCACCGCCGCAACGGCCTCGGCCGGAATATAGCGCAGCATCACGGCTTCCAGCACATAGGCCAGCGCCAGCCATTTCAGCAGGAACAGCCCGTTTTCCAGGGTCGTGGCGCGAAACACATCGCGACGGAGCGCTTCGGACCAGAAAGACCACAATGGTTTGCCTTCAAAGGGTTTTTTTACACCGCAGCACCCGCCGATCTGCGGTTTTTCACGCAGCGGATCGGCGAATACGGCCGAGCGCGCGGTCATCATGGTCGCGAATCCGCCCAGCATCCCGATGCTGATCGCAGCGATCGTTTTCGCGATGGCGAAATCCCATCCCAGCGTACCAGAGGTGATCAGGAACATCGCCGGGTCCATCAGGGGTGAGGCCAGCCAAAAGGCCATCACCGCTGCCAAAGGTGCACCCAATGCCAGCATTGCCGCGATGAATGGGATCACCTCGCAGCTACAAAATGGCGACAGGCCGCCCAGCAGGGCCGCCATGATGATCATGCGGGTTTGTGGCCCTTCAAAAGCGCGCGCCAGAAGGGTTTCAGCGCCCGTGGCCTTGAGATAGGCAACGGCCAGAACCGCAAAGACAATGAAGGGCATGGTGTGCAGCAGGGCATTGGCCGCGAAGGTGATCGTCGGCCAAAGCTGTGCGGTATCTAGAATGCCGACCAGAGCAAGAATGACGATCAGCGCCAACCATGCTTTATCCATTCGTTTCCAGACGGTTGGGGCGGGGTTGATGTGCGTTTCAGCCATGATCGTGACCCTTATCCGGGCAATCTGCGCAACACTCGCGCAACAGGAATTCTGACAATTGGCGTAGTTCCTCGTAGGCCACCGCGGCGCAGATGATCGACCGACCCTTGCGTTGCTGCGTGACCAACCCGGCCTGCGCCAGCAATTTCATGTGATGTGTCAGGGTTGAACCGGTCACGCCCGTGCGTTGCCCCAGTTCGCCAATGCTCAGGCCGTCTGGGCCTGCCCGTACCAACGTGCGCAGAACCGCAAGGCGCTGTTCACTGCCAAGCGCTGCAAATGTCGAGGCTGCCATGGCCAAGTCGAGATCGGGAATCACTGTCTGTTTCATATTTCTAGAATTATAGAAATAAAGTGGGAGTGCAAGCATTATTTCGATAACTATCGAAATGAGAGTTGACTCAGCTGACCCGCGCTTGCGACTCGTTTGCCGAGAAAGGTAGATATCGTCCATCCAGAGGACCGGAGAGGAGCTCAGGTATGATCGGCAATGTGGACATTCGCGAAACGACACCCTCTGACATAACGCAAATTCTGGCTCTCTATCCGCAGATGTTTCCGGATGAAGAACTGCGTCCGGTCGTATCGGAACTGCTGGACGGTGAATTTGATGTCCTGTCGTTGGCGGCATTCGAGGGGGATGCGGCGGTTGGGCACGTGTTGTTCAGCATCTGCGGTACTCAGGAATCCGATCCGGCCGGGGCCATCCTTGGACCGCTTGGCGTCTTGCCGTCTCTGCAGCAGAACGGTCTGGGCAGCGCGCTTGTTCGGGCTGGGTTAGAGCGGTTGGAGCAGAGGGGCATCCGGCAGGTCTTTGTTCTGGGGGATCCGGCGTATTATCAACGCTTCGGTTTTGCGCCGGAACGCAAGGTGATGCCGCCCTATCCCTTGCCGGATGAGTGGGCCGAGGCTTGGGAATCGATGCTTTTGGCGGATCGTACACCTTTGGCCGATGGGCCGCTGTTGCCCCCGGAACCGTGGATGAAACCCGAACTCTGGGGACCGTGAGCGGGATCAGGCGCTCACCTGCACATAGTATTTGCGCACGGGGCCTTGCGACGTCCATTTGCAAACCGTGCCTTTGGAGACAAAGAACACATCGCCCGGTCCGAAGTCATGGGTCGTGCCGTCTTTTTCCGTGATTGTCACCTTGCCTGCCAATATCTGGCAGAACTCGTGGATCGAAAAGGCCTGCATCTGGGTGTCAAAGGCGATGGTTTCCCACATCCCCACTTTCATCGTGCCAGCATCATTGGTGAAGATATGCGCATCGTTCTGTGTACCGCCGCCAATCGACTCAGGTTCAGGCATCAGGCGGTCTGCCAATGCCGCCTCGTTCAGAACGATTACGCCGCCCTCGGCGCTGGTGATCTCGGGTGTTGGGGCCTTTGGGTCCAACAGGGTAATGTAGAACTTGCGCAGGCTTCCAACCTGTTTCCAACTGATCGGAATGGCATTGCGGATGACAAAGCTTTGGCCGGTTTCAACAGGTATGCCCTTGTCGTCGCCATCCATCATCTCGACACGCCCTTCCAGCACCAACATGAATTCATCCCCCGGGTAGGGGCCGAACGCCTCTTGCATGTCGGTGGTGGTCCAGACGCCGACGCTCAGGCCGATTTCTGCGTCGTTGAAATAGACATGCACCGATTGCTGGGGCAGGGGAGATTGGAAATCGGCAGCGTCCAGTTCCATCGGCTTCAGGCCTGCGTCTTCCGGGCCATTGGCCTCAAGCCGTATCACGCCTGTCGTCATTGTGACCTCCCCCACGGTTTGATTTCCGTTGATGCTAACCTAGGCTGTTTGTCAGGGCACACAAACGAAAGTGACACGATGTCAGAGCCAACCAAGGATGCGACCGGCGGGTGTCTGCGCGCAGAGGTGCGATTGATCGAGATATTGAACGGCACGCTGGATATGCCCGAGGCCTTTGCCCCTCGTTGCCACATTCACGATGGCGAGCGGCTTACTTGGTTTGAAACCCATGATGCCCTTCCGCGCTACCGCGTGTGGCATGATCATGACGATCCGCCCTACCGGTCCGGGCCTGCCGAAGCGGTCAATGCCTGAGCTCAGTGATGATATCCGCGCCTGTCGCCTGTGCGCAGATCGGTTTGCGGCCACGCATACGGCGCATTCCCCGCGCCCTGTAGCGTGGTTCAAGCCCTCTGCCCGGCTGCTGATTGCAGGGCAGGCGCCGGGCATGCGGGTACACAAATCGGGCAAACCGTTTGATGATCCCTCGGGGGACCGGCTGCGGGATTGGTTGGGTCTGGACGCAGAGGCGTTCTATGACACCTCGCGCGTCGCCATCGTGCCCATGGCGTTCTGTTTTCCCGGCTATGACGCGAAGGGGTCAGACCTGCCGCCTCCGCGTATATGTGGGCAGACATGGCATGAGCGGGTGATGCAAACCCTTGGCAATGTGCAGCTTACCGTGCTGGTCGGTGGCTATGCCCACAAGTATCACATGGGTGCGAAAACCGGTGTCACCGACACCGTTTTGGGGTGGCGCGACCATGCGCCCACCCGCTTCCCCTTGCCTCACCCCTCGTGGCGCAATACCGGTTGGCTGAAGAAAAACCCGTGGTTCGAGGCTGAACTTTTGCCTGATCTGCGCGCATATGTTCAGAAGGTTATGCATGTCTGAGACAACCCCGCTCGATACCGCCCATGCCGCGATGGAGGCCGCGCCCGAGGATGAAAGCGCACGTCTGCGGTTCTACGACCGGCTGGCCGAATCCGAGCTGTTCTTGTTGCTGCAATCCGAAGCCAAGGGCGATCAGATCACGCCCGAGGTGTTTGATCTGTCCGATCAGGGCTTTGTTCTGGCCTTTGATCGCGAAACACGGCTGACTGAGTTTACAGGCCGGGCATCGTCCTATGCCGCGTTATCGGGCCGTACGATCTGTAGCATGCTGGCTCCGAATGGAATGGGGCTGGGGTTAAATCTCGAGGTGGCCCCATCCTCCATCCTGTTACCGCCCTCGGCGGTGATGTGGTTGGCCGACACGCTCCAAAACCGCCCCGAAGAGGTTGAGCAGGTGGTAGAGTCCCTGTTTTCTCCCAAGGGTTTGCCTGATCATCTTTTGACTGCATTGGACGCCAAACTGGCCACGGCCATGGGGCTGGCAGCTTCAGCTTATCTGGTAGGGGTGAAATACACATCCGGCACCCAAGGTCACATGCTGGGTTTCGTCGATCCGGTGCCGGGGGCAGAACAGGCCTTGGCGAGTGCCGTGTCCGAGGCGCTGACATTTTCGGGGTTGGAGGCGGCGATGCTGGACGTTGCGTTTTTCGCCGCTAGCGATGCAATGGCCCCGCAAATGGCAAAGCACGGCCTTCGGTTTGATCTGCCTCAACCACAGCGACCAGGTAATGCGCAGCCGGGCGCGCCGGGCATGAACCCGGATGTGCCCCCGCGACTAAAGTAGAGGTTCGCTTGCCTGCCCGGCAGCGTTATCGTCCCATCAAATGGCTTTTGTGATATAGGACGACCTCCGACCAGTGGTCCTAAAAATACTGAGAGTGTCTGCTTTGAGCCCTCAGCGCCCATTCCACCACCCCAGCCCGGTTAACAGGCCGCAGGCCCCGGGCCAGCGCCGGACCGTCCCGTCGGGCTGGCGCTTTGGTGAGGCTGGGCGTGTCTTGGATGGGGAGTATGGGCTTGGCTTGGATAAAGCACACCACATGACCGTTTGAGCGCCATCCCACGGTCCGGCGCTGGCCCGGGTGATCTCAAACGGCGGCTTCGTCCCGCATAGTGACCATTGAAACGTCAAAGGCCGATGTCGGATTTAAGATCGTTTGATAGATCACTGTGGTCGGCGTTACGGGCACCTTGGGACTAAGAACGGGGGGTGGTGGCGTCGGTGGTCAATACCCTGCAGCCCGGTCCACGAGGTAAAGCATCGGTTCGCCCGCTTCATTTCGGCGGATGTTTTCTGCGACGATTGATGCCGAGGTATCGGGTCGTGTATCGGCGGCGATATGGGGGGTCACCGTGACCTTCGGATGGGCCCAAAAGGGATGATCCCCGGGCAAAGGTTCCACCCTGAACACATCCAGCGTGGCGTGGGCCAGATGGCCGCGATCAAGGGCGGCGATCAGGGCGGCATCGTCGATCAGCGGCCCGCGACCGGGATTGATCAGAAACGCCCCTTGCGGCATCTGCGCCAGTGTGTCGGCATTGATCGTGTTCTCGGTCGCCGGGGTGTTTGGCAGCAGAAGAACGGTGATCTCGCCGCTTTGCATGGCTTGGGTCAGTCCGTCTTCGCCGGACACACAGGTAATCCCTTCGATATTCTTCGGAGTGCGGCTCCACCCGGTAACGGGAAAGCCAAGCCCAACAAGCGCCTCCGCACAGGCCTGCCCCAAGGTGCCCAACCCCAGAATGCTGATCGGGCGATCCGACGCCAGAGGGGGCACTTCGGGATGCCAGTGATGATCAGGATTGACGATGTGTCGATCCATCCCAAGGTGATAGCGCAGCACATGGCCGGTCACCCATTCCACCATCCCGCGTTCCAGCCCGGCATCCACCATCCGGGTCAGGGGGATGTGCAGCGTCGGGTTATCCACCACCTTTTCAACCCCGGCCCAAAGGCTGAGTACGGCCTTGGCGCGGGTGTAGGGAGTGAAATCCTGAACTTCGCCCGTTGGGGCAAAGACGATGTAGTCGACCTGGTCGGGCGATATGTCGGTGGCGATATGCACGTCCAGCCCCGCTGCGGCGCAGGCTGAGTTCAGCGGGCCTTCAAACTCGGGCCAGCGGGCCGGACGACCGGCAAAAAGAACGTTCAGCATAAGCTACCTCGGTTTGTGGACATGGGCACTTTGAACCAACCCAAAGCCGATCATCAGCACCAGCATCGCCGATCCCCCATAGCTGACCAGTGGAAGAGGCACGCCCACCACCGGGGCGAGGCCCATGACCATCGACATGTTGACCGCGAAGAACAGGAAGAATGTCGCAGCGACCCCGAGGGTCAGAAGCGATGAGAACCTGTCCTTGTTGCTCAGCGCCGTGGAAATGCAGAACACCAGGATCAGCACGTAAAGACCCAGAAGGGAGACCCCCCCGATGAACCCGAATTCTTCGGCCAGCGTGGTAAAGATAAAATCAGTATGTTTCTCGGGCAGGAAGTTCAGCCGCGATTGCGTGCCTTGCATAAAGCCCCGGCCGGTCCACCCGCCTGACCCTAGGGCGATCTTCGACTGGGTGATGTGATAGCCCGCTCCCAACGGGTCGCTGGAGGGATCCAGAAACGTGTCGATCCGGCGGTACTGATAATCGGCCAGCATCTGCCAATCGGTGCCGCGACTTTGAAACACGGCGGTGACCAAGGCGACACCGGCCGCGATCACGACGGCGAAATAGGCCCAGTGCACGCCAGCGATAAACATCATCAGCGCACCCGCGGTCAGCAGCAGGATCGAGGTGCCCAGATCGGGCTGACGCAGGACAAGGCCCACGGGCAACAGGATGATCATGATAGGCGGCAGCACCCATAGCGGTCGCGAAATCTTGGCCATGGGCAACCAGTCGTAATAGGCCGCCAGGATCATGACCAGTGCGATTTTGCTTAACTCGGAAGGTTGCAATCGCATGAAGCCAAGATCGATCCAGCGTTGCGCGCCCATGCCGACCGAGCCGATGAACTCTACCATGACAAGCAACAAGATCGAGAGGAGGTACGCCACCACGCCGATGTTGCGCCAGAACCAGATGGGGATCATGGCCACGACCAACATCAGGCACAGCCCCATCGCATAGCGTTTCATCTGTGGCTCGACCCACGGCGTGAAGGACCCGCCGGCGACCGAATAGAGCATCAGGAATCCGATCGATGCCACCGCCGAAAGCAGGATCACGATCGGCCAGTTGAGATACAGCACTTTGCGGAGGCCAACCGGTGTGTGCTTGACGGTATGTTCAAGATAACTCATGCGCGGTCGTTGCTATCCCGGCTCGGGTCGGGGCGCGCCTTGCGAAGCTCTTCCTGCTGGCTCTTTATGCGACCGCGATCCTTGGCGGGATAGGCGTCAAGAGGCGGGTCTTCGCCATAAAGCGCCTGAAGCGTGATATCGCGGGCAATCGGGGCGGCGGACTTGGAGCCACCACCGCCATGTTCCACAACGACCGCTACGGCGATTTTGGGATTTTCTGCCGGGGCATAGTTGACATAGAGCGCATGGTCTCGCTGCTCCCACGGGACTTCATTATTATTGACCACGGCCGAGCGCACCTGACTGGTGCCGGTCTTGCCCGCCATCTTGAACTCTTCCGTCAGAATGCGGCTGCCATAGGCCGTGCCACGTCGGCTGTTTGAGACGGCAAACATCGCTTTGCGGATTTGTCGCAGATGATTTTCGTTCAACCCCATATCGGCGCCATGCCCGGTGGGCTGTTCGACCCCGTCGATGGACTTGATCAGGCGGGGCGTGACACTGCGCCCGGTGGCAATCCGCGCGGTCATCACGGCCAGTTGCAAAGGCGAGGCCAGGACATAGCCCTGCCCGATTGCAGCGTTCACGCTGTCCCCGATCCGCCAATCAGCATCGCGCACCTCGCGCTTCCATGCCTTGGTCGGGGCCAGCCCCTTGGCCACGCTGGTCATGGCCAACTCATGGTGCACGCCGATGCCAAGCTTTTTTGCCATGGCCGAGATGTTTTCAATCCCCGTCTTCAGGGCCAGTTCGTAGTAATACACATCACAGCTTTCGCGCAGCGAGGTATGCAGGTTCATGTTGCCATGGCCCGCGCGTTTCCAGCAGTGAAAGCGCCGGTCGCTAACCTCAAGATGCCCATTACAGCGCACCGTGTCTTCGGCGTCATAGGTGCCCGCCTCAAGCGCGGCCAGCGCAGTCACCATCTTGAAGGTCGAGCCCGGAGGATAGACCCCCTGCACCGCCTTGTTGGGCAGCGGGCGGTATTTGTTTTCCAAAAGCGCGTTGTAATCGGCTACGGAAATGCCGCGCACAAACAGGTTGGGATCATAGCTGGGTGCCGAGGCACAGGCCAGCAAATCACCAGTGTCGCAATCCATCACCACGGCGGCGGCACTTTCTTCGGCAAGGCGCACCTGGGTATAGGATTGCAGGGCAGTGTCCAGCGTGATCTGGAAATCCGCCCCGGCCTGACCTTCCACGCGGTCCAGTTCGCGCATCACGCGGCCGGCGGCGTTGACTTCGACCCGTTTGGTGCCGGCCTTGCCGCGCAGCACGTCTTCCTGGCGCGATTCCAGGCCAATCTTGCCCACCTGAAAACGGGGAATGCGCAGCAATTGATCCGGTGCGTCAATACGCTCCAGATCACGGTCGCTAACCGGGCCGACATAGCCGATCACATGGGCAAAATCCTCGCCAAATGGATAGCGGCGCGACAGCCCGACTTCAGGGGTGACGCCGGGCAGGGCCGGGGCGTTGACGGCCACGCGGCTTAGATCGTCCCAACTGATCCGATCCGCAATGGTCACAGGTGTGTCGCCACGCAATTCGCGCAGGTCTTTCAGGGCATCTTCCAACTCGTCGGGCTGCAATTCGATGATGCGAGCCAGACGGGCGATGGTGTCATCCAGATCACCGGCTTCTTCGCGCACGATGTTGATCCGGTAACTTGGGGTGTTCTCGGCGACAATCCGGCCATTGCGGTCAAAGATACGGCCGCGTGAGGGAGGGATCAGGCGAATATTGATCCGGTTTTCATCGGCCAGCAGGCGGAACTGATCGGCCTGGTCGACCTGCATGAAACGCATACGCAGGGCCAGTACCCCGGCAAAGGCGGCCATTGATCCGCCCAGCATCAAACCGCGCCGAGTGACGCGGCGCTGGCTTTCTGCGCTGTCTTTGGCCGGTCGTCTCATCTGCGGTTCACCAAGGCGTCAACGTCTCCGGGGGCTTGTTTGCGTACCCCGAATATAATCTGTGATCCGTATGCGACCAAGGGGTAGGCGACCAACGTCATCACCAATTGCATCAGGCTGAGGCCCAGCGGCGGGCGGTCGATCAGAAGGATGGCTAATGCCACCTGATTGCCAAGGGTCATAAGCGTCAGTGTTACGGCCACGGTCAACCATTCTGCCGCGAAGGTCAGGTCGCGCAGGCCAGGCGCGCGGGCACGCAGCGCTTCGGTGCCGATCACCACGAAGGCCGCCCACAGGCCGGGGGGCATCTGATACAACAGATCGGTGGTCAGAAAGACGAGTGCAATCAGCAGGACAGGCACCAGATCGGGGCGCCTGATAACCCAGGCACAGCTGAGGGCGAGGATCAGATCGGGGCCGGCCCAGGCCTTGGGGCTGGTGTCCTGAGGCAATAAATGCAGAAAGATCAACAGCACGCTGAGGGCCAGGAACACCAGCCGCATCAACCAGATACGCGATTGCGACTGCTCAGCCATTGCTGGCCTCCGCGTTGTCCTCAGAGTCGGGCAAGGTGGTTGTGCCGGGCAGGGTTTCAGGTGCGATCAGGCGGCCGGGATCGTCGATGGATTCATTGCCGTAGTTGCGCAGGATGCGCAGAAATTCCAACCGTTCGTAGTCGGCAGCCAGCCGCACGCGAACTCGCCCGCCGGGGTCCAGCGCGATCTGTCCGATGGCCAGCCCGGGTGGGAAAACCCCACCGTCGCCCGAGGTCAGAACCCGGTCACCGGGACGCAACTGATCCGGCGCCTCGATGAAATCAACCGGCGGAGAGGCGGTGTTGTCTCCCACCACCAGCGCGTTCTGTCCCGAGGGTTGAATGGTGACCGGCACCCGGCTGGATGTGTCGGTCAGCAACACCACGCGGCTGGTTTTCTGGCCGACACCCGAGATACGACCCACCAGGCCAAGGCCGTCCATCGCCGCCCAACCATCCACAATCCCGTCACGTGCGCCAACGTTCAGCACAACGGATTGGCGAAAGGGCGAGCCGCTGTCGGCCATGACCACCCCGGTGATGAAGGTCAGGCGCGGGTCCAACTGCACATTGTTCAAATCCAAAAGCCGGGCGTTTTCCTGCTCCAGCTGCAGCGCGGCCTCTTTCCAGGCCTTCATCTGTTGAAGTTCGCGGCGGAGTTCCTGATTTTGCTGATAAATCCGTTGATAGCTTTGGAAATCACGCAGGATGTTGATGGTGCCATTGACCGGGGCCATGGCCCATTCAAAACTGGGGACCACCGTGTCGACGACTTGGGCACGGAATCGCTCGACCCTTGGGCTGTCGATCCGCCACAGCAGGAACAGACCCAGCAGGCACAGCAGGATCACACCCAGCAAAAGCCGCTTGAGCGGGCCGGTGTAATTACTGCTGTCTGATCGCTCTCTGGCCAACAGGCGCGCCTTTCGTCAAAGGATGAGCATCATGGAGTGTTTCACCCTGAACCTGAGGACCGTGTTTAAGGTGAAACGCCTGAAAAATCTATATGGCTTGGGGGTGGGTGACGGGATGAACGACGGGGTGTTTGCGCGGCGCTTTAGCTGTCGTAATCAATCGCGTGGCGCAATTGTTTCTCAAATTCCAGCGCCTTGCCAGTGCCCAGTGCCACGCAGTTCAGGCTGTCATCGGCAATCGACACGGCCAACCCGGTCTGTTCGCGCAGGGCAAGATCAAGATCACCCAGCAGCGCGCCGCCCCCGGTCAGCATCACGCCGCGATCCACGATATCAGCGGCCAGATCGGGCGGTGTGGCTTCCAAAGCGGTCATTACCGCTTCGCAAATCTGTTGCACGGGTTCGGCCAAGGCTTCGGCCACCTGCGCCTGGCTGATCTCAGTTTCCTTGGGCACACCGTTCAACAGATCACGCCCGCGGATTTGCATCGACGTGCCGCGGCCATCATCAGGCATCCGTGCCGTGCCGATGGATGTTTTAATCCGCTCTGCCGTGCTTTCACCCACCAAAAGGTTCTGCTGACGGCGCAGATAGTTGATGATCGCTTCGTCCATCCGGTCACCACCCACACGGACCGAGCGGGCATAAACGATATCGCCCAGCGACAGAACGGCCACCTCGGTGGTTCCGCCGCCGATGTCGACAACCATGTTGCCGGTCGGATCGGTGATCGGCATGCCAGCACCAATGGCCGCAGCGATCGGTTCGGCGATCAACCCGGCGCGGCGGGCACCTGCGGCCAGAACAGAAGAGCGAATGGCGCGCTTTTCCACCGGCGTGGCTCCATGGGGCACACAGACAATGATCTTGGGCTTGGAAAAGGTCGAGCGTTTGTGGACCTTGCGGATAAAGTGTTTGATCATCGCCTCGGCGGTGTCAAAATCGGCGATCACTCCTTCGCGCATGGGCCGGATCGCCTCGATGCTTCCCGGTGTGCGGCCCAGCATCAGCTTGGCGTCTTCGCCAACGGCAAGCACCTTCTTGACGCCGTCCTTAACGTGATAAGCCACCACCGAGGGCTCCGACAGGATCACCCCACGCCCCTTGACGTAAACAAGGGTGTTGGCCGTCCCAAGGTCGATGGCCATGTCCTGTGACAGAAGGCCGGGAATTTTGTGCAAGATCGACATAGTGGAACGCGTCCTGTGGTGGAATATTCTGAGTGATCCGCGACTCGTCAGTGGCGAACCGCTGCCCTTATAGTTGGCACTCTGACCCGGTGAAAGGGTCTCTTTTTCATTGATAAGCATCAAACTGCCTGTCGAACTGCAGTTTTTGGTGTCTGAAAACCCGGGCGCTGGTGATAACGCGCCACGTTGTTGAGGGTTTCATGTTCTCGTCAACGTTGTAAGGTCACGACTAGGACAGGAAGTGAGGACGCGCGCAATGATGGATTTCTGCAAACGCTGTTTGATGATTTTGGGGCTTGGTTTGGTGGCATCGGGCGTCATGGCACAGGAGGCTGAGATGCCGGATGCCGTGCGCCCGGCCAAGGTGGTGGCGGTAGAGGCCACTGAAAGCACCATAAGACGCAGTTATCCGGCCATTGTCCTGCCGTCGGACGAGGTGGAGCTATCTTTCCGAGTCAGTGGCCGGCTTGAGGAACTCCCGGTGCGCGGTTCGATGGATGTTGCGGAAGGTGACATGATCGCCCGCCTTGATCTGCGGGATTTTGAATCCCAGGTTGCCCAGCTGGAAAGTCAGCGGGATCAGGCGGTTGCGCAGTTGGACGCCCTCAAGTCGGGCGCGCGGACCGAAGAGATTGCTGCGCTTGAAGCCGCCGTAGCCTCGGCACAGGCGCAGTTGGATCAGGCGCGCGAGCAGCGCGAACGTACCGCTGAGTTGGTCGAGCGCGAAGTCGCTGCCGAAGCGGTGCTGGAACAGGATGATGCCAACCTGCGCGTCGCCGAAGCCAACCTGCAGGCACAACAGGAACAGCTGGCCATCGGTCGGGCCGGGGGGCGCGCCGAAGATATCGCCGCATCCGAAGCGGCGCTTCGCGGTCTCGAAGCACAGCTGAAAGTCGCGCGTGACAACCTGGATGATGCCACCCTGCGCTCGCCCTTTAATGGTGTGATCGCACGACGCGATGTGGACAATTTCACCAATGTGCAGGCCGGGCAAAGCATCGTCCTGCTTCAGGCGTTGGACACGGTTGATCTGATCTTTGACGTGCCTGGCCCTGATGTGACCGCCCTGACGGCTGGCGGGCGCGAAAATATCAGGAATCAGGTGATGTTCGATGCGCTTCCGGGTGAGGTTTTCGATTCCGAAATCGTTGAGTTTTCTCTTCAGGCCGACAGCGCCACTCAAACCTATCGCGGTCGCGTCAATGTCGAACAACCCGAAACAGCCGTGATCCTGCCCGGGATGGTGGGGCGTGTGATCACGTCTGCGCCGGGCAACGGATCGCAACTGATGATCCCGCTGACGGCTTTGGCCGCGGCTTCGGATGGCACCACGTTTGTCTGGCTTGTGGGGGCGGACAACACCACGACACGTCGTGACATAACCCTGGGCGAAGCGACCGGTGACAGGGTCGTAGTGCTCGAGGGGCTGGCCGAGGGCGACGTGGTCGTCGCTGCCGGGGTCAGTTCGATTATGGAGGGTATGGCCATCCGTCCGATCACCCGGGTTGGGGGTTAGACCATGGATCTGGCCAGTTTCGCCATTAACAAGCGTCTGATCTCGGCGATTTCGACGTTGCTTATTCTCTATGCCGGGTATTTTGCCTATACCGCCTTGCCGCGGTTTGAAGACCCGGAATTTGTGATCCGCCAGGCTCAGATCGTCACCCCCTATCCCGGGGCCGGTGCCGAGGAGGTTGCTGAAGAAGTAACCGAGGTGATCGAAAACGCGCTCCAGCAATTGCAGGGTGTGGACGAAGTGCGCTCGGTGTCATCACCTGGGGTGAGTCAGGTAACGGTGGAATTCACCATTAAGTCCACGCCGGATTATCCGCAGCTTTATGAGCGCTTTGCCCAGATGCGGGCCAAGATTGACGATGCGCAGTCGCAACTACCGCCCAATGCGCTGACCAGCCAGGTCTATGACGATTTCGGCGATGTTTATGCGCTCTATTTTGCGGTGGTGGGCGAGGGGTATTCCCTGCCGGAGCTTTACGAGTACGCCAAGGACTTGCAGCGCGAGTTGGTGACGGTAGATGGTGTCTCCAAGATCATCCTCAACGGTGTGCAGGACGAGATAATTTATGTCGAATACTCGCCCGCGCGCCTGATCAATCTGGGGCTGTCCCCGGCGCAGATTGCCGACATTCTGGAAGGCCAGAACCTTGTGGCACCCGGCGGGTCGATCCAGGCGGGTGAAATCCGGCTTGAGGTGCGCGCCCGCTCGGGGGTGTCGTCGACCGAGGCGATTGGGAATCTGATTATCTCAAACCCACAGACGGGCGCATCGTTCCGCCTGTCTGACATTGCCACCATCAGCCGCGGTCTGGAAGATCCGGCCACCATGCTGCTCTATCGTGACGGACGGCCAGCGATTGGTCTTGGCATCTCCAACTCGATCGGCGGAAACGTGGTGAACATGGGCGTGGCCGTGAAAGAACGTATGGACTCGCTGATCTCAGAACGCCCTATCGGGATTGAGGTTCTGCCGATTTCGGATCAGTCGGTGACCGTGAAGGACTCGGTAGATGATTTCGTACTTAACGTCGTGATCGCGCTGGCCATTGTTGTCGGTGTTTTGCTGATCTTTATGGGGCTGCGCTCGGGGATCCTGATGGGGGGTATCCTGTTGGTGACCGTCGCGGGCACCTTGTTCGGGATGTATGCCTACGGCCTTGATATGCAGCGGATTTCGCTGGGTGCGCTGATCATCGCGCTGGGCATGCTGGTGGACAACGCCATCGTGGTGGTTGAGGGCACGTTGGTGCGCGTCCAGAAAGGTGAGGATCCGGCGGCGGCATCGATTGCGATCGTCAACCAGACGAAATGGCCGCTTTTGGGTGGCACAATCGTAGGCCTTCTGGCTTTTTCCCCGGTTGGGTTTTCGCCTGACAATACCGGCGAATATGCGGGCAGCCTATTCTGGACGATCTCGATTGCGCTGCTGTTTTCCTGGCTGGTTGCGATCTGGCTGACACCCTATTTCTGTACGCTTCTGCTGAAAACCGGAACGGCCGGGGATAAGGGCGAAAACATCGTGCTGCGCCTGTATCGAAGTGCTTTGAACAAGGCAATCAAGGTGCGCTACGTGACCATTGCAGTGATCGTGGCGCTGTTTGCCTCGGCCATCTCGATGCTCAGCTTGGTGCCTTCGGGCTTCTTTCCCACCTCGACCCGGGCACAGTTCGTGATTGATTATTACATGCCGCAAGGCACCGATATCAGTCGCACGAAAGAAGACATCCTGAAGATTGATGAATTTGCCCGCACTTTGCCCGGTGTCACCGGCACCAACTCAGCTGTCGGAGATGGGCATCTGCGCTTCATGCTGATCTATGAAAGCGAAGATCCCAATTCCTCCTATGGTCAGATTCTGGTTGATGTCGAAAATTTCACGCAGATTGACGGATTGCGCGCGGATCTGCAGACGTGGATCGATCAGGAATTCCCGGAATCCAGTACAAAGGTCTGGAAATTCGTGCTGGGTCCAGGCGGCGGCTCGAAGATCGAGGCCCGTTTCTATGGGCCCGACCCGACGGTTCTGCGCGATCTGGCAACCGAGGCCAAGGCGGTTATGGCCGACAAGGGCGCGATAGCGATCAAGGATGACTGGCGTGAGCAAGCCAAAGTGATCCGCCCGGTGATCAACACCGAAAATGCCCGCCGTCTGGGCCTGACCCAGGGCGAGATTTCAGCGGCGATCTATGGTCATCTGAACGGGTCCACGCTTGGCGTTTATCGCGAACGGGATGAGTTGCGCCCGATTGTCATGCGCCCGTTTGAGTCGGATCGCGACGATGTTGAACGGCTCAAGGACATTCAGGTCTTTAGCCAAGTCACCGGGGGATATATCCCGATTGCCCAGGTCGTGGATCGGTTCGATATTGTGTTTGAGGCTGGCAATCTGCGCCGCATTGATCGCCAGCTGGCGATCACGGCCCAGTCCGATAATGCGCCCGGCGTGATCTCGGGCGATCTGTTCGAGGCCGTGCGAGGGCCGATCGAAGCGATCGAGTTGCCACCGGGTTACACGATGAGCTGGGAAGGCGAATATGGCGACTCGCAAGAGGCGAATGAGGGGCTGGCCTCGACCATGCCCATCGGGTTTGGCGCGATGATTTTGGTGGTGTTCTTCCTGTTCAATGCCATACGCCAGCCGGTGATTATCTGGCTGACCGTGCCGCTTGCGCTGATCGGCGTGATCTGGGGGTTGGCAGGCAGCCAGACTCCGATGGAGTTCATGGCCATCCTCGGGGTGCTGTCCCTGACCGGTATGTTGATCAAGAACGCGATTGTGCTGATTGATGAAACCGACAGTCAGATATCAAACGGCAAAGCGCGGATGCAGGCCGTCGTGGACGCTGCCGTCAGCCGGGTCAGGCCCGTGTCGCTGGGCGTGTTGACGACCGTCCTGGGGGTCGTGCCGCTGCTGTGGGATCCGTTCTTCCAGTCGCTGGCGGTGGTGATCATCTGCGGGTTGAGCTTTGCAACCATCCTGACCTTGATCGTGGTGCCAACACTTTACACCATCTTCTTCGCCGTTAAGGCGGACGAGGTTTGACGGCTGTCTGAGGGTTGTGAGGCTGGGGCAGGTGAGAGGATAAGCCTCGAACCAAATGGGAATCACATTGCGGTGTCCGAGGCGGAATGAAAGGAAGCAGAATTCCAAGCGCCTCTTTCCCCGGAGGTCCCAAAAGTGATTGAACACGCCATGCCCCGCGCCTGAGACGAAGCCCGCCCTCGTGGTTTTAGGTCAGGTTCCCGCGCCTGATGCACAGAGGCGGCTGATGTCCCGCGTGAGATCGCCGAAATGGCCTTGGCTCATGTGTCGGGGTGGGCTGGCCGAGCGTGCGTATCGGCGCGCCGATTGTATTAAGGGGCGTAGTTTGCTTATGCAGCGTTGGGCACAACATGTAGCTGCCAAGGCAAAGATCCTGCCCAGACCAATTTAATAAATTGCGGCGGATCGTCGTGAAAGCCACAGATTGCCAGCAAAACAGAACCAAAGAGCATAGCAGCCTGAAACGATGTTCTGATCCCTCTTAACCCGGCTGCAAACTGATCCGAAAGACAGGACCACCACTTTCTTCGCAAACGATAGCGCTGTTTTCCGCCAAGTCTGTCCTGACTTGGGCAAGTCTCTGCTGAACTGTCAGCGCTCTTTTGCTGGTCATTGTTCAGTGAAATCTCTGACGTTAGGCGGCTCGGGGCAAGCGTAACCCAATTCAGAAGGCAGGAGATATCGGATGACCACAGCAAGTACACTCGAGCGTCAGATGCTGGATTTGATCAATGAAGAACGCACCTCGCGCGGCCTTAATCCAGTGCAGTTAGAGCTGCGATTGAACAGCTCGGCCGAGGATCACAGCGAATGGATGCTGCAGCGGGATGTGTTCTCACATACCGGCGTGGGCGGCTCCAGCGCCGGTGACCGGATGGAGGATGCGGGTTTCACCTTTTCGGGCAATTGGTCGTGGGCCGAAAACATCGCGTGGCGAAGCGAAGGTGGTGCTCCGGGCCTCGCCGACGACGTGGTCGCCCTGCATAACGGCCTCATGAACAGCCCGGGCCACCGTGCCAACATTCTCGACCCCGACATGACAGTTGTTGGCATCGGTATCGAACGGGGCAACTACAACGGTTGGGACGCCGTTATGGTGACGCAAAACTTCGCGCGCACAAGTGCGCAGGTGCAGTTGGACACCGGCGGCACCGGACCAACAGCAGGGGCAGATATGCTGACCCTGAGTTCTGCGGGCACGTTGCACGGGCTCGGAGGCAACGATGTTCTGACAGGGTCTGCCGGAAACGACGCATTGTTCGGTGACGGCGGCTTTGATCTTTTACGCGGCGGGGGTGGCAATGACGGGCTGAATGGCGGCAACCATGCCGATAATCTTTACGGCGAGGATGGCAACGACACGCTGGATGGCGGCAACGGGTTTGACCGGCTG
>NZ_JBGEHK010000008.1:0-170908 GCF_041403425.1 Roseovarius conchicola
CTCGGCGCAGAGGTCATCCAGTAGATCGTGGTAGGCAGTGCCGTTGATGTAAATTGAGGTCGGATCAAGCCAGGCAAATTTGTCGCCCTTGGTGTTTGGTGCCATGATACCAAAGTACCAGCGATCATCTCTTGGGCCTTTATCGTGGGTCATTTTGGGTCTCCCTATCGTTTGGTGATTTCCATAAGTTTGTTCAGGCGGGCGGGATCGATATTGTAAAAATCGTCCTCGTAATTGATGCCGGTCGCGACCATGAACAGGTCGACGTCATCGTCGTAATCCCCTGCATTTTCGGGGGTGATCCCAGAAGCGATACCCAGAGCAGTATCGCCGCAGTTTTTGCGAAACACCTGGATTTTCCCAAGGTCAGCGGCATGCCCGGTGGCCACACCGGAGGTCAGAACCACATCCATGTGCTGACAGGCCAGGCGTGCGCAATATCCATGCTGTGACGGGTCTACGTCGCGTTGTTTTTTGAATGCGGTGCCGCCCACATAGAGGCCATCCCATCCACTCTCGGCGCGAATGCGGCTGATTTCAGTCGCTTCAATCTGGTCGTCTTCGGCGCGGCGTTCGTCGATCCGGGCATCGTCGGCCCAATAACTGTCCACCCGAATACCTTCGTCCTGCAGTTTCCCTAAGATGGGGAAGGCTTCTTTGCCTGTGACGGCAAGAAAGTTCACCCCGATCCAATCGTCCGGAAAATGGCCACGAATGGCCCGAACAATGGGCACCAGTTTCTCTTTTTCAAAGTCGTGATTTATCAGGTAAACGCCGGGGCAACCGCCATCGAGAGCGATCTGAACATTGCGTTTCGTCTGCTCTGTGTCGATCACATGGATCACAGGCAGAACAATTGGTCCTGCGTTCCCGAATTGGGCGTGAAAATCGTTTCTGTGCATGGTTTGCCCTCGGCGGCGTCATCGTTGATGCGACGTTAGGGGTTCCATTTTGATTAGTAAAATTTATAGATATAATACCCACATTAGCAGGAGAAATGATTCATGATCGCGACCAACATACCAACGGATCTGCTCAGAACCTTTATCACGGTCATAGATCTGGGGGGGTATACACGCGCAGCTGAGGCATTGGGCCGCTCGCAACCGGCCATAAGCCTGCAAATGAACCGGTTGCAGGAATTGTTGCAAATCAAGTTGCTCGAACAAGATGGTCGCGCGCGTAAGCTCACAGAATCTGGAAATGCGCTGGCCGCATATGCGCGCCAGATCCTGCATTTGAATGACGAGGCCGTGGCACGATTCCAGGGCTTGGATAAGCAGGGCATTCTGCGGATTGGCTTGCCCACCGACTTTGCCGTTTCAAAGCTTCAGACTGAAGTTGCGCAATTCATTGACGACTATCCCAACGTCGATGTGAAGGTGGTTTGCGGCTTGTCACGCGCGCTGTTCGAATCCCTGCACCGGGGAGAGTTGGACCTGATTATCGGGCTGAGCAGTGCAGCAAGCCAACAGTATCTGGTTCGGGTTTGGGAAGATCAGCCGATTTGGGCAACGTCCAAAAAGCGATTGCCTAAAGATGGGAGCCCTGTGCCCTTGGTTTGCCATCCCAAAGGGTGCGAATACCGCATGAGGATGACCGAGGCACTTGGGATGATCAATCGTGACTGGCGCGTGGTGTATACCAGCCCTGACATCTCTGGCCTTTTGCATGCGGTCAGTGAGGGATTGGGCGTAAGTGCTTTGACACACGCCACGCTGACACCGGATTTGCGCATCCTTTCCGAGGATATGGGTTTTCCCAAGTTGCAAAAGATACGCATAGGATTGTTCTACAAGCTGCCCGAAATGTCAGCGGCAGGTATTGAGCTGTCGAATCGGCTCATTCAATGTTTGGACGAGAACGCCGACAAATATTTTACGCACTCCGAACACCCGCCCAAACCTTGAAAACAAACCTTTGTTTAAACGGTGCACAGCGCTGAAAGTGCGTCTGCTGGCTGTGCCGGCCCCCGGGGAGCCGCGGCAAAAGTATTTGAAATCAATGGGGTAAATATGTTCACTGAGGTGAGTGGTTTCGATACTCACCCAATACATCAGCATTAGTTATGTAATCATTTTTGCAATTAATTATCAAAATGTGTCGTGCTGAGCTTAATCTCTTCGACAAGAGAAAAGAAAAACACCGATTGGGAGAAATGGGATGCCAACGAATCGAATCAATAAGTTGATGGGCTGCACCGCCGCCACCGCGTTGATTTTTCAGACTGCTGCAACATCGGCGCTGGCTGGCGAAATTAATATGCTGGTTTGGGAGGGATACGCCGACCCGAGTTTCATCACGCCTTTTGAAGAAGCGACCGGATGCAAGGTGTCAGCCACTTATGTGGGTACCAGCGATGACTACGCCGCAAAGCTTGCCGCAGGTGGTAGCATCTACGATCTGACATCCGCGCCGCTCGATTCGACCGGTATCCTTGTCGATGCTGGTTTCATCGACCCGATTGATTTGTCACGGATCGAAGGCTGGGACGATATTTACCCTCAGTTTCGCGAAGCTAAGGCCATAAACAAGAATGGCGAAGTCTACGGTGTTCCCTATATCTGGGGCTCGGTTCCGATCATGTACCGTACAGATATGATCCTGGAAGAAATCGATTCAATCGAAGCGTTCTGGGACGAAAAATATGCGGGTAAGATATCGATCTGGGATGATCGGTCTGCGCTGTATATGGCGGCGCGTATGAACGGTGTCGAAGATGTCTACAATATGGATGCCGATCAACTGGCCGCGGCCCGTGAAAAAATGATTGAGCAAAAACCACTGGTTCGCAAATATTGGACAACAGCGGGTGAATTGGTTGACCTGTTCGTCAAAGGCGAAGTCTGGATTTCCAACACATGGGGTGGGTATCAGTCTTCGCTGATTGCCGAACAAGGGATCCCGGTGGTTGAAATCCTTCCCAAGGAAGGGGCAGGTGCCTATGCGGACTCTTGGAATATTGTAAAAAACTCACCCAATGTTGATTGCGCTTACGAGTACATTAATTTCGCAATTTCACCCGAAGGCCAATGCGGAGTTTACCGGGTAACTGGGTACTCGCTTTTGAACGAAGCGTCGGCACGCGAATGCATGACGCCCGAGGAGTTTTCGGCGGCGCATCAGGATGACCCAGCGTATTTTCAGCAATTGAATGTTTGGGAAAACCTGGGGGCCAATACGGAGCCGTACACAAACGCCTGGAATGGCGTGAAAGCTGCCAACTAAGACAAGAGTTTTCGGGCCACCAAGCAGTGGCCAGTACAGAACAGATCATCAGGAGTCGGCAATCCCGGCCTCCTGATGATAGACAAACAGGGAGAAAAGCGTGACCCGCACCTTCGAATATTTACGCCCTGCAAGCATCCGCGAGGCCATAGAGATGAAGGCAGCGCACAAAGACCGCGCCCGAGTATGGGCTGGCGGCACCGACATGTTGCTGCATTTCAAGCGCAAGATGCTTGATATCGACTATTGTATTGACCTCACCCATATCGACGAGTTGCGGTTTATCTCCGAAGACGCCGGAGTTTTCCGGATCGGGGCAATGGCCACACTTGATGATCTTGACCGGGCATCTGCAACGAACCCTGCAAGCGAAGCACTGGGTGAAACAGCCCGGATGATGTGCACAAAGCAGACCCGCACCATTGCAACGGTTGGTGGCAATATGTGCCACGCCTCTCCCTCTGCCGATCTTTCGCCACCGCTGACAGCCCTGGGAGCAGAGGCCGTGATTGTTGGCTTGAACGGCGAACGCACGATGCCGCTTGAGGATTTCCATGAGGGTGTGAACAAGACGGCTTTGGCCGCTGATGAGTTGTTAACGGAAATTCGCATTCAGAACAGTACTGGCCGCATCGCTGCATCCTATAATCGTGTTGCGCGCACAGTCGTTGATATCGCACTTGTAAGCTCGGCTGTCTGTCTGCGCCTGGACGACGACGGCAATATCGACCGCGCAGGTGTGGCGCTCGGTGCGGTTGCACCCAGCGTGCTGCGAGTCTCCGGTGCCGAGGGCGTTTTGTCTGGCGCTACGCTTGATCACGCCGTGAATGGGCTGGCAAAACAAGCGGGTGAACAGGCCGCTAAATCGGCTCGGGCAATTTCGGACATTCGCGCCAGTGATACATACCGCACTGATATGACTGCTGTGCTCACCGCGCGAGGCATCCAAAAATGTGTGGCCAATCTGAAAGGCAAATCATGACCCAGATTCTTAATGTAAATGGTCAGTCCTATCCGGTTGACATCAAACCGCACAAATCACTGTCCGACGTGTTGCGCGATGAGCTTGGCCTGCACGGTGTTAAAGTTTCCTGCGGCGAGGGCGAATGTGGATCATGCACAGTCCTTATGGATGGCGAGCCGGTCACATCTTGCCTTGTGTTGGGCAGTCAGGCGGTCGGGCGCGAAATCACGACCATCGAAGGCCTGGGCTCCCGGGATAATCTTGATCCGGTTCAGGAAGCCTTTATCGAAGAACAAGGGTTTCAGTGCGGTTTTTGCACACCGGGTTTTGTTATCGCGGCCAAAAAGTTCCTGGAGGAAAACCCCGAACCGACACAGGGCGAAGCCGCCATCGCCATGAGCGGGAATATCTGCCGCTGCGGGGCGCACCCCTACATAGTGAATGCTGTGTTGAATGCCGCCGAAAAAATAAAGGCGCGAAAAAACGGATAACCACACCTGGCGCACAGGCGCTTGGGGCCGGGCCTGACCCGGAACGACAGTTTGGAGGAAAACATGGGCCAAATTCGCTCACCTAAGAAGTTCAAGATCGTCGGCAAAGGCATTCCGGTGCTTGATGCCAAGGACAAAGTGACCGGCGAACTGGAGTTTGGCGTCGATTTCGAGCTGCCAAGGATGGTGCACGGTAAAATCATCCGCAGCACCGTTCCACATGCACGCGTCAAGAAAGTGGACGCATCCAAAGCGCTGGCTTTGCCGGGCGTTCTGGGGGTTGTTACGCACGAAGATGCCCCCGATCTGAACTGGGTGGGTGTCTGGGACAACTACCGGGGAAAAGTACTTGATGGCATTGCCCGCTTTGTCGGTGATGAGATTGGCGCGATCGCTGCGACATCAGTGGAAATTGCTGATCAGGCGCTTGAGCTGATTGAGGTAGAATACGAATTGCTTCCAGCTGTACTCGACGTCGAAAAGGCTCTTCTGGATGACGCACCTCAGGTGCGTGAAGAAGGCAATGTTCGCGACGAGTATTCCGTCATCTGGGGTGACACGTCAGAGGGCGAAGGCGATGCCGATGAGGTTGTCGAGATTGAGATGCGCTTTAAGGCGCAAAACTATGCCGGGATCGGTCGCAATGCCTGCATCTGCGATTGGGATGGTGACAAGGTCAATATGTGGACCTCGTCTCAAACACCGTCCGAACTGCAAATGGGCATTCATCAAGCCTTTGGCATTCCGATGGCCAACGTCCGTGTCGTAGCGCTGCCCTCGGGGGCATCCTTTGGCCTGTGGTGGTCAAATAACTTCATGATGGTAACGGCCTTGTTGGCCCAGAAAATCCGCAAGCCAGTGAAGATTGAACTGACCAGCGAAGAGTGTATGGGCGCCGTAAAACGCCGCCATATCGAAATCACCAAAGGCAAGATGGGTGTTAAAAAAGACGGCACCCTGACAATGGCGAAGTTCGACCACCTGATGGATAACGGGGCCTATGGCTTCAAAACAGATGTGTACTTCTTTTGCTGTGATCTTTGGGGCGGCGCCAAGAATGGTCGATATGGTGTGCGCGGGGCCAGTACCAATCTGGTGACGTCCGGCTGCATGCGGGCTGTTGGCGACATCACAATGGGCCTTGCCGTGGAACGTGCTGCTGATATGGCAGCGATTGCTGTGGATCACGATCCGGTCGAGTTCCGGATCAAAAACCAGATCAAGGCGGGCCAATCCCTGCGGATGCAGGAACCGCGCCAGCACATGAAAGGGTCGATGACAGATTATGTAGAAGGTCTGACCGATACCCAGAAAGAGGGATGGCCGGAAATGTTCCACCTGTCCTCTGGCGACACAGAAGCTTTGTTGCGTCAGGGCGCTGAAAAGTTCCGCTGGAAAGAGCGTTTCAAAGGTTGGGGTGTTCCTTCCAGCTCTGAAGGGAGCAAACGCCGCGGTGTAGGTGTTGGCACAGGGGCGCATTGTTGCGGTGTGGAATTTGGTGGCAACGTAAGTTCGGTTGTTCGCGTGAACCTTGACGGTTCGATCAATGTCTTTTCTGCCTGTGGTCGGCAGGGGCAGGGCAGCGAGACCACGTTGAGCCAGGTTGCCGCCGAAGAATTTGGTGTTCCAATGGACATGGTGAACATCGAAACCGGTGACACCGCTGCGGTTCCTTTCGCTTCGGGCTCATCTGCTTCAACAACCATGTTCCGTGTCGGCTGGGCGACACGCGAGGCCGCCAAGGATGCCAAGCGACAGGTTTTGAAAATCGCATCGCGTGAGTTCTTTGACAATATCGATCCCGAAGAACTGACGATTGAGGACGCGATGATCTGCCTAAAGACCCGCCCCGAAGACAACCGCCGGGTTTCGCTCGAAGAAATGATGAACGAGCTGTGCTCGGATTCACTTGCTCAAACGACGGTTATTACCGGGCGTCCGGATACCGCAATGCCCCCCACCATCGCCTTTGCCCGTCAATGGGCCGCGCAGTTCTGCGAGGTCGAAGTCGATATCGAAACCGGGATGATTCAGATCGTCGACTATCTTGCCGGTCAGGACAGCGGTACCGTGATGAACCCTAAGGTTCTGAAGAACCAGGTGATCGGCGGCGCAATCTGTGGTGCAGGCTTTGCACTTTATGAAGGGATCGAATTCGATCCCAATGATGGCCGAGTACTGAACGATGGCTTACTGGATTACAAACTGTTGCGGACGGGCGACTTCCCCCCTGATGCCGAGGTTTTCTTTGTCGAAAGCGAAGATCCGGTTGGTCCATTTGGGGCACGGGGGGCTGGGGAATCCCCGGCGGCCGCAGCTGCTCCGGCCATTTGCCAAGCTGTCTATAACGCTATCGGCGTTTGGGTGGATGTACCGATGACGCCTGAGGCTGTCGTTACTGCCCTGAAAAAGAAAGAAGCGGCTTCGGCGTAAAAGCGGTTTATGAACAACGGTGTAAGGCTTTGGGGTACCATTGCCACTTAGCCTTATCCAAAGCCTTTAACGCGCTTTGACGCGCGGCTTGCACAAAAGCGAAAAAGCGATTCCAAACGGGATTGTGACAATGGGGATACTCTGCGCATGACGGATATTTTGCAACTTCAGGGCCTGCGTAAAACCTACGGAGGCGGGTCTATTGTGGCGGTTGATAAAATGGATCTGAATGTGCAGAAAGGTGAATTCGTTACCTTTCTTGGCGCTTCGGGGTGTGGGAAAACGACAACCCTCAGGATGATTGCAGGATTTGAGGCCCCAGATGTGGGCAGCATTTCTCTGGATGGGGAAGACATTACACAAATGCCACCGCACAAGCGCAAGATCAACACGGTGTTTCAGGACTATGCGTTGTTCCCACACATGACGGTTTTGAAAAACATCTCGTATGGGCTCAAACGTATGGGACTTCCAAAGCATGAATGCGAGAAGCGCGCGATCGAGGCTTTGGAAACGGTCGAATTGCCAGACAAGGCGGGACAATACCCCGACAACTTGTCAGGCGGGCAGAAGCAGCGAATTGCTCTCGCGCGGGCGTTGGTTTGCAACCCAACGGTTTTGTTGTTGGACGAGCCACTGTCCGCATTGGATGCCAAATTGCGCGAAGCGATGCAGGTTGAGTTGAAAAAGCTGCATGACACGATTGGGCTGACGTTCATACTGGTCACGCATGATCAGACCGAAGCGATGGTGATGTCCGACCGGGTGGTGATCATGGACAAAGGACGTATCGCCCAAATTGCCAAGCCGGTAGACCTGTATGAACGCCCAGCGACACCATATGTTGCCGACTTTATCGGCACTGCAAATTTCATTGATGGCGATGTGGCTGCAATAAAGAACGGCGTCGCGACTGTGAAGACCATTGCCGGTGTTGTCGACGCCATGACTTATGGCAAAAGTTTCAATGTGGGTCAGAGCGTTCGATTGTGCGTGCGGCCCGAGAAGCTGAAAATCCTACACGAGAATGAAGACTTGACGGGGATGTCCGTCATATCCGGCCATATTGAGGACAGTTACTTCCATGGCAGCTATGTGCGGAATGACCTGACGATCGGCGAGCGTCAGACTCTCGTGATAGACAGCCAGCTGAATGCGAATATGGAACATGCTGGCGTGAAGACCGATGAAGCCGATGTGCGCGTCGGCATTCGAGCCGACAGCGTAATGATATTTGGGTAAGCCACCATGAGCCTTCTGAGAAAAAACAAAGCTGCCGGATATGCGGTCTTATCAGGTCCATTGATCTTTGTGTTGGCCTTGCTGGTGGTGCCCTACCTGATCATGTTCAGCTACAGTTTCTACCTGAAGACCTACCCGACATTTCAGCCGGATTTTCAGTTTGGAAACTACGCACTGCTGTTTACCGATCCGCAATATTATCAGGTGTTTCTGCGAACCTTCCTGATCGCTGTCAAAGTCACATTGCTGTCACTTCTGTTTGCTTTCCCGATCACCTATTATCTTGTGTTCGTTATAAAGTCTTCGCGCCTGCGGTCGCTGCTTTATCTCGCGCTCATCCTGCCATTGTGGGTGTCTTATCTGTTGCGCGGCTACATTTGGAAGATCATTCTTGGGAATGACGGCATCCTGAATTCACTGCTGATGTATCTGGGAGTTATCGACGAGCCCAGCCAGGTTTTTTTGTACAACCAAACATCGATGATCGTGACGTTTGTCTATATCCTCATCCCCTTCATGGCGATGCCGATCTATGCGGTTTTGGAAAAGATACCGCGCAATCTGATCGAAGCTTCCGAAGACCTTGGCTATCCGGCCTGGCAAACGTTTCTTCAGGTGACACTTCCTTTGTCGATCTCAGGTATTGTGGCTGGCTGCACCATGACCTTCTGCCTGACATTCGGGGATTTCATCACACCCATTCTGGTGGGTGGAACGGATGGTACTATGGTGGCCAATGTTGTGACCACGCAATTCGGAGCGGCACTGAACTGGCCGCTGGGCGCGGCCATATCGGTGGCAATGCTGGTTGTGGTCCTGATCGTTCTGAACATTGGTGACCGGCTTGAAAAACGCGGAATGGTGAAGGGGTAAATCATGCTAAACCGAAATATTTGGCGCCTGTTTGCCTTGCTGATGTTTGCGTTTCTTTACGTACCGGTGATCGTGCTCGTGGTCTACAGCTTCAATGACAATTCCATCATGAAGCTACCGCTATCCGGATTTACACTGGGGTGGTACAAGTCGGCCTTTGCCAACACCCAGATTATTGATGCCTTGACCAATAGTTTGATCGTGGCGGGTTCGACAACGATATTGTCTCTGGCAGTTGGCATTCCGGCTGCCCTTGCGATTAACCGCGTGGATTTTCGGGGAAAAAGCATTTTCAATCGAACCATCCTGTTGCCCATCGCTCTGCCCGGTGTGATAACAGGTATTTCGTTGCTGAGCTTTTTCAGTTCGCTTGAAATCCGTCTTAACCTTGGCACGATCATCTTGGGTCATACTGTTGCCTTAACTTCGATCACGGTCACGCAAATCCTTTCGCGCCTGCAAAACTTCAATGAACGCCTGGAAGAGGCATCAGCTGATCTGGGTGCGCGAGGGCTTGAGACATTTTTTCTGGTTACTCTACCCAATATCAAAACAGCGATCATTGGCAGCGCGTTGTTAGTGTTTACCCTCTCGTTTGACGAGATCCCGATTACCTTCTTCCTGACGGGGCGCGACAACACGCTGCCAATGTATATGTACTCGGTCATGCGTCGAGGGATTACGCCAGAATTGAACGCCATAGGATCGGTGATCATTGCGGTTTCTGTGGTTCTGTTGGTTACATCTGTTTTGATGCTAAACCGCTCCAGAACTTCGCCAAGATGACGAGCATAGGCGGAACAACCCGACTTTGACAGACGGAAAACTGCACGCTTTGAAGCGAAACATTCATCGCTTTGATTTGGTTGCAGCCGCGATGTGTAAGTTCATGAAGCGGACATCAGATCAGCTCAAAACCCTACTAAGTTTTCGATCATGTAGGAATAGAAAATTGTCAGTCATCATGATCCTCCCCCTTTGAATCGGTCCGCCCCTATAGTTAGGAAACGGAGGATCACAGATGGGAATCAAACGACACAAGCCGGAAGAGATTGTCACGAAGTTGCGGCAGGTTGAGGTGTTGTGCGGTCAGGGAATGCCGCGCACCGATGCAATCCGTCAGGTGCAGATAACCGAACAGACATTCTATCGTTGGCGCAAGCAATACGGAGGCATGGGGACGGACCAACTGAAGGAGCTCAAACGTCTTCAGAAGGAGAATGATCGGTTGCGCAGAGCGGTGTCGGACCTAACGCTCGATAAGCTCATCCTGTCGGAAGCCGCACGGGGAAACTTCTGAGCCCCTCTCGTCGCAGGGCCTGTGTCGATCACATTCGCAGCTCAATGCGGTTGTCTGAGCGACGGGTGTGCCGGGTCTTGGGTCAACACCGGTCCACTCAGAGACGGTTGCCAGTGGGGCGTGCAGATGAGGCGCGTCTGGTGGCCGACATGATCGAGCTGACCCGCCAGTATGGACGCTACGGTTATCGCCGGATCGCCGCTCTGCTGAGGGATGCAGGTTGGCAGGTGAACGACAAGCGCGTCGAACGTCTGTGGAGACGAGAGGGGCTGAAGGTCCCAATGAAACAACCGAAGAAAGGACGGCTCTGGCTCAATGACGGGTCATGTGTTCGGCTCCGACCAGAGTATCGCAACCATGTCTGGTCATATGACTTCGTGCATCACAGGACAGATGACGGGAAGGCATTCCGGACCCTGAACATCCTCGACGAGCACAGCCGGGAATGTTTGGCGATCCGGGTGAAACGGAAGCTGAACTCGACCGAAGTCATCGACGCGCTGACAGACTTGTTCATCCTGCGCGGTGTTCCCGCCTACATTCGCTCTGACAATGGCCCGGAGTTTATTGCCGAGGCGGTCAGGAACTGGATTGCAGCTGTCGGTGCAAAGACCGCTTACATCGAGCCAGGATCACCTTGGGAGAACGGATACTGCGAAAGCTTCAACGCGAGGCTCCGCGACGAGCTGCTCAACGGCGAGGTCTTCTACTCGCTGTGCGAAGCCCAGACCATCATCGAAAAATGGAGGAAACACTACAACACCAAACGACCCCACAGTGCTTTGGGCTATCGCCCACCGGCACCGGAAACCATCATCCCGAGGACGAGCCAGCCGCATCCACATCACCCGGTTTATCCGTATCTTCTGAGGAGGATGGTGATCGACCGGCCCAACCAGGTCTGGTGTGCCGACATCACCTTCGTGCCGGTCAAGAATGGCTTCCTGTATCTCGTGGCAATCATGGATTGGGCGTCGCGCAAGGTTCTGAGCTGGCGGCTGTCGAATACGATGCACGCGGACTTCTGTGTCGAGGCGTTGAAAGACGCCATCGCCCGGTTCGGCCCGCCCGAGATCATGAACACCGACCAGGGCAGCCAGTTCACCGGATCGGCCTGGATCACCACGCTGACCGAGGCCGGGGTGCGCATCTCGATGGATGGGCGCGGTCGCTGCATGGACAACATCTTCATCGAACGACTTTGGCGCTCGCTCAAGCAGGAGGCGGTCTATCTCGAAGAGATCAGTGATGGCTTCCAGGCCCGGCGCGTCATCAAAAACTGGATGACATTCTACAATACCGAGCGGCCTCATTCCGCGCTTGATCGGAGAACACCGAACGACGCATATTGGGCTGGCTTGGAAGAGCAAAAAGCAGCATGAAACCTAAACCCGATACACCTTAGAAGCGCTGCAAACCTGTCCGAAAAAATGGGACCACTTCAAGGTGATGCGGCACCACAAGATAGGCGGAAACCGGGGCAAAGAATACAACTTCGCCGCTGGCGACTCAATGTCTACCATTGGATTGACTAGAATAGTTCGAAACTGGATCAAACCGCCACCAACACTGACTTATGCTCTCTGACAGTCAGAACGATAAATGCCACCTTTGCACCCAACATCTGCCTCAAAACCCAGACAAACTCAATTTGACCTATTGTTGACACACGGTTTTCTTATGTTTTCTCGCCTGTTCCGCCAATATCGCCGCTTCTTACTCGGCTGCGGCTTCCTTATGTTGATCTGCTATATCGCAACTACATTCGGTTACTCGGAACCCCTTGAAATAGACGCGCCCCCTATCATTGCCGCCGTATCCCTGACCCTCGCAATTATTCTTGTCATGGGCCTGCTTATTACTACCCTCGCCTTGTTCCTCCCCGCCTGGTTGCCACTGGTCGAGCTTTTCGGGCTTAAAGGTCTGCTATGTAAAGTTCTGCCGACGAAAGAGAGCTACTGCCTCAGCAACAAGTTCTGCGTTTGACGCGGCCATGGACTGATCTTCAAGTCTATTCCCGTCCTCAAGTCCTACGCGTGTAGACCATCGCCTGATCCGCGCCTTGCGCACGAAATGCCATACCGTTGAATCAAATCCATGCAGAAGTATGGGGCGCTGTACCCCGGCTTCATTCAAGACAGCCTCGATACCATGTAGCGTCTCTTTAGCCCGTTCGATGTCCTGCCCTTCAATTTCAAATAGGACACGAAAGACCCCGTCACGTTGCGGCAGCGACACGAAACGCTTTGCGTCTTGAACTGTAGCGATGCCCGCTTCGATACCAACGCCTTTCGCTTCAAGTATCGAGAAAATCTCCGGCGCATCCGTTTCCGACAGGTTGACCGATGCGTAGTCCGGTAGGACAGACCAAGCTTGGATACGCTGCCTAGTCAGAGCAATGTCATTCTCGATCCATGCCCCAGTTGATACACCAACCAGCGTGCCTGGGCAGGCGCTTCGGATGCCACGCACAAGCTCATCCACATGGGCGAGGCTTTCATTTCTGTCCGGGTCGCGAGGGTGGATATGCAGTTCCCCTGCTCCAGAAGAAATGCATACTTCAGCATCAGCTATCATCGCGTCGGTCGTCAAAGGAAGAGACTGGTGGTAGCCCTCAGGCCGGGCTCCGTTAATGCACGCTTGAACAATCATCTGGTTGGCCTGCCTCTTCTTAACCTGTCATTGCGGACTTTCGTGCGATGCGAAGCATTTGTCAAAGAGGGCTCGAACCGGGCTTTCTCTGTGCGTCAAACGAATGGCAGCTTCCCAATAATTCAGGTCGAAAATCATGGGGTCCTGAATCTCAGAAATTCAAAATCCTAAGTAGCCGATTTTATTGTAGCCACAGTCTCAGCAATTAAGTGATCCGACACACATTCTAAACTGGGTTGCGACAAATTCCCTATCTTGCTGAAAAGCAAGGAGAACGGACATGGCCCACACAGAGCTGGATTTGCGTGAACGACGCGCAATCGAGGATATGTTGAATGCGAAGATGCCGGTGAGCGAGATCGCAGCCGAGATCGGCAGGCATCGCTCGACCGTCTATCGCGAGATCAAGCGGAACTATTTCACCGATGAGGAACTGCCGTACCTGAGCGGCTACTACGGAATGAATGCTCAGAGATACGCATCAGATCGGCGTGCACGAAGGCGCAAGTTGATCCGCCTGGATGATCTGCGTTCTCATGTCATCGCTCAATTGAAGATTGGCTGGACACCGGAACAGATTGCCGGCCGCCTCGGATATGACGACCAGCCTGTGCGCGTCAGCCATGAGACGATCTATGCCTATGTCTACAGCGCCGAAGGCCAATCAGAACAACTGGCCCGCCATTTACCCAGCCGTCGCAAGAAACGCAGGCCGCGCTATGCCAGACGCCCACGTGGCCAGGTATTTCCGCCGGATCGGTCCATCCATGAACGCCCTGACTATGTGAAGACCCGCGAGACGTTTGGCGAATGGGAAGGCGATCTGATGATCTTTGAGCGTTCTCAGGGCACGATGAATGTCGCCTCGCTGGTGGAACGCAAAACCCGGTTTGCTGTTCTGTTCCGTAACAATGACCGCAGCTCCACGCACCTCATGAACAAGCTGATGGACGTCATGGACCCCCTGCCCCAGCCAGCCCGCAAGTCGATCACGTTCGACCGTGGATTTGAGTTCCGCGCGTGGCGCAAGTTAAAGGTCGGCATCGGAACGGAAAGCTGGTTCCGCGATCCGCAAGCACCCTGGCAGAAAGGCTCGGTCGAGAACCTGAACAAACGCGCACGTCGATATCTCCCCCGAGACACACAGCTCGCGGCGCTCTCAAATCGCAATATGAAGGCGATCTGCGACCGCCTGAACGGAACGCCCAGAAAGTGTCTGGGATGGCGAACACCAACCGAAGCATTCAGAGAAGAGATGACGAAACTGAGATAGCGGAAACCGTCGCAACGACCCTTGAGCCATCACGGGAGAGCGCTACCCTGAAGTGCGACTCCTATTAGAAAACAATGAGTTATCTAATAGGAGATCATCGCATGGGAGCCGTGTATTCGCAACTATCGTTGTCTGAGCGTCGAAAAATCGAGAAATGGTGGCACGCAAAAGTGCCCGTCAGAGAGATGGCACGTGTCTTGAACCGCCACAAGTCGACGATCTTTCGAGAGATTAAGCGCAATTTCTGGGCCGATGATGCCTTCCCCAAGAAATATGCAGGCTACTTCGGCCATGCTGCTCAATTGCAGACGGACAAACGCAGATCCGTGCAGCGAAAGCTGATCAGGCATCCCGACCTACGCAAGACCGTGGTTGCGCAGATCAAGGAAGGTTGGACGCCCGAGCAGATCGGCAATCGAATGATCTAGGGTCAGTACCCATTAATTTTCGGGATTCCGCTCGGGTTTGAAGCGTGATTCAAGCTGTGCAGGAGGACCTGCCCATGTCGGATCAATTCTGGCTCACCAAAGCCCAGCTCAAGCGCATCGAACCCCATTTTCCGCTGTCGCATGGCGTGCCTCGTGTGGATGACCGTCGCGTTGTGAGCGGCATCATTCACGTGATCCGCAACGGCCTTCGGTGGCGGGATGCTCCCGAGGTCTACGGGCCACACAAGACCTTATACAACAGGTTCGTTCGCTGGTCACGCATGGGTGTCTTCGACCGCATCTTCGCCAACCTGGCCGCCGAAGAGGGCCCGCCCGACCGGCTGATGATCGACAGCACCCATCTCAAAGCCCACCGGACTGCCGCCAGTCTGCTTAAAGGGGGGATGTTCCCCGCCGCATCGGGCGCACCAAGGGCGGGCTGAACTCCAAGCTGCACGCGGTCTGCGACGGTATCGGGCGGCCGATCATCTTCCTGCTTACCGAAGGCCAGATGAGCGATCATAAAGGCGCGGCGATGATCTATCCGGTGCTGCCGAACGCCGACACGCTAATCGCTGACAAGGGGTACGACAGCGACGCGTTCCGCGAGGCGCTATCCGGGCGGGGCATCACACCTTGCATCCCGCCCAGAGCAAAGCGCCGGGCGCCCGCAACCTACTGCAAATCCTTGTATAAGCAGCGCCACAAGGTTGAGAACATGTTCGCCAAACTCAAGGATTGGCGACGCATCTCAAGCCGCTACGACAGATGCGCCCACACCTTCTTCAGCGCAATCTGCATCGCCGCAACCGTCATATTCTGGCTCAATCAATGAGTCCTGACCCTAACTATGCGGATTTGATAACCGACCAAATTGGGTCACCTGAAATCTTGGCGACGTTTCTTGCTATACGCTTTGTGTAGGATTGAGTCTCAAAGCGTGTTCGACTTGAGGCACCGTCCTCAAGATAGGAAAGGCTGAATCCAATAGTAGCGCTTTCGTTGTTTGAAGAGTCGCCGACTGCCGCACCGATGCCCCTTGCACCTGGTATCGTCGCCACTTCAGCTTCTGCCACCAGCGACACGCGCACTTGATCAAGCTCATCAAACAGTTCCGAAAAACTGGTCGGAGCATGAGACACAGGCGCGCCAAGATCCTGTGAGTACCGTTGCCTGATCTCATCGTTACTGAGACGTGCCAATAACGCTTTACCCAGCGAAGTCTTGTGTGCAGCAAGTTTTTGACCGGCCTCTAATACAAACCGCACCTGCTCGCGCCCTTGGATTGTTCTGAGCGCAACGATCTCTGATCCATTGAGCGCTCCGATGTATCCAGTACGCCCGGTCAGCCTGACGGCCGACACAACCTCAGACTCAACAATTGGCAGCAGCTCCATTCTCTGCTCGAAGACAGCCCCCAATTGCAACAAAAGGCTCCCGGGCCCGTACTTACGTTCATTTTCAGCCCGATACAGAAGTCCCAGTTCAGCCATTTGCACCATCAGACGCGACGCGCCGCTTTTAGACAGACTTGTTCGCTTCGCAACCTCGGTTACAGACAGATTCGGCAGCTCCGTTGAGAAGCAGGATAGGACATCGATTGCCTTCTTTAGGGAACTCATTTTTTGCTTTCCTCCGTTAAGCATAGCATACGCTAAGTACTGATAAATGCAACAAAGTACACCTTTCTTATTTTTTTGTTGCATTTTTCGGGACAAAAAGACTACCATCCCGGCATCACCAAAGAAGAATACCGTCCAGCAGAAAACAGGGGAATATATATGTCGTATTCAAAAACCTTTCTTCGGCGCGACGCGCTAAAGCTCATGGGGTCGTCGGTAGTACTTGCAGGTGCTGCCGGCACGTTTCCACTTCGCGCCATGGCAGCAGATGCCGCAAAGGGCGGAGTACTGCGCGTCAGTATCCAAAACCGCCCGAAAGAACTATCGCCCTTTAACAGCCTTAACCACACCGGCTACCTGATCGCGGAGCTTCTGTACTCTGGTCTGACACGCGTCGACGAAAACCTACAAGCTGCGCCGGATTTGGCTGAAAGCTGGAGCGCTAACCCAGAGGCAACCGAATTCACCTTCAAACTTCGGGACGCAAGCTTCCATTCTGGGGCACCGGTGACTGCGGCCGATGTGAAAGCCTCGATTGAAGCTGTTCTTGATGAAAAGACCGGCTCCGGCTCACGTACAGCGATTGGCCCGATTTCGGCCGTTGAAGTGATCGACGAAAAAACCGTCAAGGTCGTCGCAAGGGCACCATATGCAGATATGCCAGTCACTCTGGGTGATCCGCGGATGAAAATCGTTCCTGCCCGTATTCTGGAAGCAGAAGGCGTTGAAGGACTATACAATGCCGCCGACGGATCCGGGCCATTCAAACTTGGTGAATTCGATCTAGATCGAAAGATCGAGTTTATGCCGAACGCGGATTACTGGGACTCTGCCTATCCGAAGGTGGGTGCAGTACACCTGCTGCATTATCCCGACTTAAATGCGGAAGTGTTGGCTTTCCAAAACAAAGAAGTCGACGCGATGATCATTGTCGACAATGCAAACTTCAACCTTTTGTCGCAGAACCCCAAAATTGCAACGCGTCGCCAATCGACCGCCCGCTGGTTCGGACTGGTTATGCGCTTTGACCGCGCACCGTTTGACAACGTGAAAGTGCGCCAGGCGCTGCGGTACACGCTGGACAGGCAAGCCATGATCGACATCGTTCTCGATGGTTATGGCAGGCTCGCCTATGACAACATCCTTTCGGATGACTACCCCTATTACCACCAGCCAGAAAAACCCAAGCGCGATATTGAAAAGGCAAAGGCCCTTATGGCTGAAGCCGGCCATGCTGACGGCGTTTCTCTGACGATTTACACAGCAGATCGCCCTGCGGAACGTATGAAGGTGGCCCTGGCCATCAAAGAGATGGCAAAACCAGCCGGGTTCAACATCGAGGTGCGCCGCGTTCCATATGATGAATACCTAGATAAAGTCTGGAAGAAAGAAACAGCATATGTGGCTGCTTGGAGCATGAAACCTACAATGGACGCGCGATATACGGCTCTGTTGAAATCTGATGCTCCTTGGGGAGACACCGCATGGAACAATGCTGAATTCGATGAACTCGTTGATCGCGTGCAGCAAACGGTGGACCCTGATGAACGCAAAGAGTTGTTCCGCCAGATTCAGGAACTCACCAACCGCGACGTGCCCTACATCATCCCATTCTATCAGGATTATCTGGCCGCACATTGGAAACATGTCGAAAACTTTGAAATGCATCCGTTGCAGTACTCGCATCGTCTAGAGCGCAGTTGGCTGACGGACGAAGCACCGGGTCGCAAAACCTGATATTATCGTCTTCTGCTTAACGTCCCGCGCGCGGCAAGCGGCGCGCGGGACAATGCGCGACGGCAATTCATTGGATGTGAGAACGGTATGAGCCTGAACTATCTGATGCGGAGAATCTGGACGACAATTGTTGTCGTTTTCCTAGCCTCCTTCATCATTTTTGCGATTGTGAATTTCCTGCCCGGCGATGCCGCCACAATGGTTCTTGGAGAGTTCGCAACAGAAGAGGACCTTGCAGCGGTAAGGGAGCGGCTTGGGCTGAACGAAAGCCCGTTCTCGCGCTACGTATCCTGGCTGGGGGGCGTTGTCACCGGTGATTTTGGCCAATCGACATCCCTGCAGAAACCTGTGTGGGATGCCCTATCGGTTGCGATTGGCCGTTCGATCATTCTGGCGCTGCTGGCGCTGTCCATCGTCATCGTAATTGCCATTCCCATGGGCGTCTTTGCAGCCACGAAGCGCGGCAAGATCGGGGATCTGATCGTCAGCTTCTTCTCATATCTCGGCATCGCGCTGCCAGAATTTATTACAGCAAGCCTGCTGCTGGCCTTTCTCGCGGGTCCGGCGTTGGGCATATTCCCGGCGGGCGGCTACGCATCGTTCAGTGAAGACGGGGTTGGAGAAGCGCTCCGCCACCTCTTCCTGCCCGCGCTGTCGCTGACCTTTATTCTCATGGCTCACATCTCACGACTAGTGCGGTCTGAAATGGTCGACGCCCTGGCCTCGGACTACGTTCGAACCGCGGTCTTGAAGGGTTTGTCGAGACGGCAGGTTGTCTACAAACACGCGCTACGAAACAGCCTGCTCCCCGCCATCACAATCATTGCGCTGGACATCGGGTATTTGCTCGGCGGTGTGCTCGTGATCGAAGAGATTTTCGCCTATCCGGGGGTTGGACGCATGATGATTTTCGCGATCCAGAACCGGGATCTCCCGCTAATCCAAGGCACTGCTCTGTTCATCGCCGCGGTCTATGCTCTCGCCAATCTTACCGCAGATATTCTTTACGCAAGGCTCGATCCAAGGGTGCAATATGATTAAGATAATCAAAAGACTCTGGAAACATCCCATCGGAAAAGCCGGGCTTATCGCCACCGCGTTCAACCTGTTCCTATTCTGCTTTGGCCCCTATATCACACCCTTTGACCCCGAAGAATTCCATTCTTCCCAAAGGTTGCTCGGCCCCAATGCCACCTTCTGGCTGGGCACGGATGAATTTGGTCGGGACATCCTGTCACGCATTCTAGTGGGTGCGCGCGCTACCATTGGATTTGGCATCCTTGCGACGGCCATTGGCACAGCGGTCGGCTCGGCCATTGGCATCACCTCTGGATATCTTGGCGGATGGGTTGATGAAATCGTCATGCGGATCGTCGACGCGTTCGTCGCCATCCCAAATTTGCTGCTTTCCATGCTCATTGTGATCGCCATCGGCGTTTCGACCGAAAACGCCATTCTGGCCATCGCCATAGCCTTTGCGCCAAGTATCGCACGGGTCGCGCGAAGCACGACGTTAAGCGTGAAGCAGTTGGACTATGTGAAGGCTGCAATGGCGCGCGGCGATACAACCGCGTACATCGTCTTTCGGGAAGTGACACCAAACGTAATCGCGCCAGTGATTGTTGAAGGCACCATTCGCATTTCCTTCGCGATCATGCTCGGGGCAACGCTCTCCTATCTTGGTCTGGGCGCTCAGCCGCCAGCATCGGATTGGGGATTGATGGTCTCCGAAGCGCGTCAATATCTTTTCCGCAACCCTTGGCTCGTCATTTGGCCTGGCCTCGGAATCGCGATTGTGTCGATCGGTTTTAATCTGCTTGGTGACGGCCTTCGGGATGTCCTCAACCCCAGATCGCATCACTAAGGATTCTCAGGGATGATAAAGCTACTAGAAATCCAAGACCTAACGATCGAGTTCGAAACCGACACAGGTACTTTGACGGCCCTCCGAGGCATCAATTTGCACATCGAAGAAGGCGAGGCTGTTGCAATCGTCGGCGAAAGCGGCAGTGGCAAAAGTACCCTTGCCTTCGCCACCATGCAATACTTGGCTGAAAACGGCAGGCAGGCCAATGGCCGGATTACCTTTCAGGGCCAAGACCTGTCTACCCTGTCCAGAAACAAGCTTCGTGGGCTGCGCGGATCCGAAATATCCATGGTGTTTCAGGATCCCGCAACCTCATTCAATCCGACGCTAACAATTGGAGAGCAGATCGAGGAAACGATACGTGCTCATGGGGCCGTTTATGCACCACAAGAGATCACGAAACGCGCTGCCTCGCTGTTAGAGAAGGTCAGGCTACCGGATCCCGCGACTGTCATGCGCAAGTATCCGCATCAGCTTTCAGGTGGCGAAAAGCAGCGCGCGCTCATCGCATCGGCCATTTCAACCAACCCGAAGCTGTTGATCATGGATGAGCCGACCACGGCATTGGATGTCACAACCGCAGCCGGTCTCGTCTCGCTGCTCAAAGACCTTCAACGCGATCTCGGTGTCGCCCTGCTCTATATTACGCACGATCTTGGAATCATGGCGCAAATCGCCAATCGTGCCTACGTCATGTTTCGGGGAGAAGTTGTGGAATCCGGACCCGTCAGCGAAATCGTGAATCAGCCCAAAGAGACATACACGCAGAAACTTCTGGAGAGCGTCCCAAATCCTGATCCTTCCTTGCCGCAAAAAGAGCGGCACGTCGACACGAAAGGCACTAAATCGCCACCGAGCGAAGGCGTTCTTTTGCAAACAAACAATCTAGGCGTTCGCTACGCCGTGAATTCAAAATCCGGATTTCTGAGTTGGGCCAGACGCTTTGAAATCAACGCAGTAAAAGAGATCAATATCAAAGTCGGTTCCGGCGAATCCGTGGCTTTGATTGGCGAAAGTGGATGTGGCAAATCAACGATTGCCCGAGCCCTTGTCGGACTAAACGGCTATTTTGGCGAAGTGATTTTTGACCGCAATACCTACACCGCCACAAAGCCGTTCGATCAAAGCTATCGGCGCGATGTTCAGATGGTGTTTCAGCACCCTGACTTGTCGCTCAATCCACGTATTCCGGTAAAGCAACTTATCGGCAGGCCTCTTACTCTGCAGGGTGATCTATCCAAGGATGAAATTCGATCCAGGGTGGAACAGATCGTCGAACTGGTGAAACTCCCCACAGAGCTGTTGTCGAGATACAGCCACCAACTCTCAGGCGGTCAAAAGCAGCGAGTGGCTATTGCGCGGGCCTTCATCACAAACCCCAAACTTGTGATCTGCGATGAGATCACATCCGGATTGGACGTGACTGTTCAGGAATCGATCATGGGGCTGCTGACCGAACTGCAGTCAGAGTTCAATACTTCCTATCTGTTCATTACGCATGACATCAATCTGGTCCGAACATTCGCCGACCGCATCTATACAATGTATTTTGGCGATATCGTCGACGAACGGACGCTCAGCGATGTGTCCATTCGGGCCCCCTACCATCCCTATACTGAGATTTTGGTGAAGTCAGCTTTGCCACCCAAGCTGGCCCTGACGCAGAAACCGGTTGCGATTGCAGGGAATCTTCCCAGTCGGCTTTCCCCGCCGTCGGGATGCGCATTTGCCACCAGATGTCCGAGAAAAGTTGGCGACGTTTGCGATCAGAAAGCCCCGCCTCCAGTCAAATTCAGTAGCGGTCAGACTGTTCACTGCCACGTGCCGTATCAGGAACTGTCTTCCCTTGAAAACCTTTAGCCAGAATTGGAACCCGCTATGAAGCACGCATTCAAGACTGGTACCAACACGTACCAAGACGCTCACATCCGTCATATGCCAATCACCCGCTTCGGCACGCGGTCCGCTTACCTGTGTTGGAGCGACTTATGACCGTCACACTCCTATCTGACCCCAACAAACTGATTGCTCGCTTTGGTCTAGAATTCTGGGACCGTCTGACCTATCCCGGTATATTCCGAGGTGCCCCACGTCTCGTAACGCCGGTGCTTCTGTCCGTCGATGATGCAGAAACCATCGTGATTTCTGACTCTGACAGCGATGCCGCCCAAGCTTTGCCGGGTGACATCGACGTCGCCACCTATGGCCGCTATTTCCGCTGGGATGACGTGGATGGCACCCGGGCCTGCCTTGGATTTGGCGCGACCTTGCACAAGGTGGTCGGAGACAGAGAAGTGCTATGTGACCCCGATCTGCCGGTGGCCCGCTTTCAAGACCTTGCCGATTTTGCCAAGGTCAGCCTTTCCGGGTTCAGCCCGTCTCAGGATCTGGTTTTACATCGCAAATCCAAGTCAGAGATTGTCGCGCAATGGCGGCATACGAGGGATGCAGACGCTGAAAGGTTGCAGGATTTGATCGCGAAGATGCCCCATGGAAATCCTCTCGCGGCTGCCTTGCTGCGACCCATCGAAGGCTACGCCGCACTTGACTGGCTTGTCGAGGAAGTGGGCGTCGGAGCGGTCATGATCACGGCCCCGCATGAGGTCGAGATGTTCTCGGGCCTGCCTGCAGAGATGAACCGCCAGTTGGGGTTGATCGCCATTTGGGTCTCTGGCGATGACATCTTGATTGCTGCGCCGAAACAGCTCCCCCGCAGCGATTTTCGCGCGGAAGTGCCTGCGCGTCCCCTGGCAGACCTTCTGCTCGGCAAGGGCACTGTGGCTGTGCAGAAAAACGACATGAGCATCGGGCGTTGGTCGGAACTGACCAGCGCGGGCCTTGATCTGTGTGGGGGCGATGAAATCCTGTGCCGGTTTCAGGACCTCCGCGCAGGTGAGGACCTGATTTATTTCATCGTTGCGGGCAATGCAATGCTGGAAGGTATCGCCGCAGCCCGGCGCGCCTTTGGGCGGCATGGCAGGAACGGTATGAGTGAGAGAGACCTTGTAGGCGCCCACCGGATCGGTGCGCGCCGCTACCTTTCGGCGATGGGGTTCGAAGGCCGGGATGAGCGGTGTTTTGACATCGTGCACTCAGGCGCGCGGACCCATTTGCCCGCAACCGCCTCAGACGCAATTGTCACGGATCAGGATGTGACGATCAAATTTGATATGGGAATTTTCCTGAAGGATGCTGCCGGATGTGTGCGCGGCGTCTCGGATATTGCCCGGACAATCTGCACCGATCCCAATCTGGCACAAATGCATGATCTGATGCGTCGCTCATTGGTCAAAGACCTGATACCGCGCATCCGCCCGGGGATGACCGGCGCGGACGTGTATGCTGAGGGATTAAAATGCCTGGCCGCGCTGGAGTCTGAATTGCGCGCTGCCGGGTTGCTGCCCGATGGCTGCGGCGTCGATGGATACAGCCGCGATTGCGGCCATACGCTACAACGCCAAACGATCTCATCGGTCTACTTCCTGCCCAACAATTCCAAACTTGTTGAAGAGGGTATGCTGGGCTGTGTCGAATATGTTTGGCCCATTGGCGACATCCTTTTAGCCGTCGAAGACGGGTACTATGTCGCGTCAGACAAAACAGTGCCCTTCACCCATGAGGAGAAGGAATGACGGACCCAGAGATCACGGAAACCGAGTTGATCAAATTGACTTCGGATCTGGTGCGTATTCAAAGCCACTCCGGCGATGAACACGACGTTCAGACCTTCATCTTGGATTGGTTTTCCTCCCACGGGATCACCTGTGAACGCGAGCCTGCCAAAGATGGCCTGTTCAATGTGGTCACAAAAATCGAAGGCCAACCCGGCGGCCCGACGCTTTGGATTGGCGGCCATAGCGACACCGTTTCGACGGGGTCGGGCTGGAGCCACGACCCCTATGATGCGATTGCGCGTGATCGCTGCCTCTATGGGCGCGGAACGATGGACATGAAGGGCGGCTTGGCCTGTACCATGTTGGTGGCGCGAAATTTGCACGCCGCGCGTTCAGAGTGGCATGGCAGGGTCATCTTTGCATCGCTTGCCGATGAAGAGGCTTTCTCACGCGGGGCCGAAGCGCATGTGTTCGGCCTGGAACAGATCGACGCCGCACTGATGTGCGAACCCCATTTCGATGACGTCACCATCGGCGCCATGGGCAAGGTCAATATTGATGTCGAGGTCACCGGCCGCGCAGGCCATGCCTCGCGCCCTTGGCAGGGTGTGAACGCCATCTGCGAGGCGGGTCGGCTGCTGGCCTTGCTGGCGGATTTCGAGCGCCCGGCCTCTGGGGCCTTCCGGCCCAGCCACTGCGTCTTTGGGATCAGCGCAGGCAATGGCAGCTACACGATCTCGATCCCAGATCAGTGCAGCTTTCGGATCAACTGGCACTTTGGTCCGGATGAGACCGTCGATGACGGTATTGCGCAGATCGAAGGTCTGGCGCAGTCACTAAACTCACCCGCAACCTTCACTGTCAGCGCGCGGTCACCGCAATATGACGGCTACCTGCTAGCCGGAGACCATCCACTTGTCACGACTTTTACTGAGAGCGCGAAAACCGTGCTTGGCAGCGCGCCGCGGCCTGAAATTGGCAAAGGGGTTTCGGATGCGAATATCCTCTGTGGTCGCGCTGGCATTCCCACGCTGCTCTTTGGGCCGCGTGGCGGCAATATGCATTCGGATGACGAATATGTCGAACTCGACAGCCTGATCCAGGTGCCCCCCGTGCTGATGCATTTCGCGCGATCTACCCTTGTTCCTCAGTCTCCACTCAAAGAGATCCCCAGATGACCCAGTTCCGTCCAGATGTCTCCATTGAAAACGTGATGACGCATGTCACGCATATGCAGCAGCATTTCCCCAACCGAAAAAGCGGCGACGGTCAGGACTTGGAGGCCGCGCGTTACGTTGTCGAGCGGATGAAAGACTACGGGCTACGCGCGGAATTGCAGCCATTTGAAACCTATGACAGCGACATCGGCACATCCTGTGTGAAACTTGGTGGAATTGATGGCGAAGACATCGCCTCCCTGCCCTGCCTTCACGTTGAACCCACCCCTGACGCCGGCCTTACCGTCGAACTTGTTGATGTTGGACCGGGAGGGACCGAAGACTACGAAGGCAAAGACGTGCGCGGCAAGATTGTGCTGGCCGAAGTCTCCTATGCGCCGGCCACTCCGGAAAAGGCACGGATCGCGGCTGCAAACGGGGCTGCTGCGATCCTCTTGATGAACTGGGGGCGAGACAACAGCACAGAAATTCCCTGGCGCGGCCTGAAATCGGTTTGGGGCAATCCAACCCCGGAAAGCGTGGTCGAAATGCCTCTGATCCCTGGGGTCAGCATCTCGCGCGCAGATGGCCTCCGCCTGCGTGGCCTGATGGCTGAGGGGACGGTCACACTCTACCTGCGTCTGACCGCCCATCGCGAATGGCGCAGGCTCCACCAACCTGTGGCATGGCTGGATGCCCCTGAGACCGCGCCTCAACGAGACCAGTTCATGGTGGTCTCAGCCCATGTCGACAGTTGGAACCCCGGCGTCACCGACAATATCGCTGGCATGTCTGTCATTTTGGAAATGGCGCGCGCCTTTGCGGCGCAAAAAGACAAGCTGACACGCTCAGCCGTCTTCTGCTGCTGGAACGGCCACGAAGTTGCCGAAGCGGCTGGCAGCACTTGGTTTGTTGACAGTCACTGGGAAAAAATCAACCGTGACGCAGTCGGTTACCTCAATGTCGACAGCGTTGGGATGCGCAACACAAGCGTATTCCACGTCAATTGTAGCCCCGAACTGCAGGCATTGGCACACGCTGTCACGGATGAGGTCTATGCGGAACGCCTGCCACGTTCGGTAACGCCTTTGCGTCGGGTTGGCGACCAATCGTTCTTCGGCGTGGGGGTTCCCGCCATCACAGGACGACACATGTTCTCTGCCGAGGTGATCCGTGAGCACAACGGCGCGACATTGGGGTGGTACAACCACACAGGTTTTGACACTCTCGAAGAGGTTGATCCGGCAGCACTGGCTGGAGACTTGGAATGGAACTCCGCAGCACTAAGCTGCTTCCTAACAGAACAGACCCTCCCCTATCGCTTCGCTGATCGTCTCGCTGATATGAAAATCCGGTTCGAATCGGCCTTAACGAACAGCACGCAGAAATCCGGTCTTGAGGTCGTGTTCTTCGACATCGCTCGCCTGGAGCCTGAGATAGCCTGGCTCGATTCTGTTCTGATGCAGACTGATCTGCCGACGGCCCCGCGATTAATCGCGGATCGCGCTGCACGCCGCATTGCACGCCAGCTGACGTTTCTGACAAGCGCTGCTTTGGGCAAATATGGTCAGGATTCCTACGGTTCCAGCACACTGCTGCAACCTGTGCCTTTGTTGGCCTGCCTGGCGGAGTACGAAGCGACAACACCGGGAAGCATGGAAGAACGTCTGTTGTGGACAAAACTGATTCAACTGCGCCACCAACTGACAGATGCTTTTGAGCTAGCCCATAACGCAGCCGTGGACGCGCGAAATCTTTTTGCGACCGTAGAAAATGGCGAAACGGAGGACGGCTGAGATGGAAATTCAAATCCTAAATCCATCAAGCCGTACAGACACAGGGATCACCAAAGCGATTGGCCAAAGCCTCGCTTGGTGCCGGGGGCCATTGATGCCTGCGTTTCGGTGCCTGACGCTTGCTGATGGACCCCGTGGCATTTCCACTGCGGCCGACAGTGACAGGGCTTCCCCTGTAGTTGCGCGCCATATTGCTGAGGATGAAACCGCAAGCGCCTATGTCGTGGCATGTTTTTCGGACCCGGGTGTCTTCGCCGCACGCCAGTTGACCGACAAACCGGTGATAGGCATTGGTGAGGCCGGTTTTGCCGCTGCGATGATGCTTGGAGATCAGATCGGTACAATCTCAGTCTCGAAAGGTGGCGCCAAGAAGGTCAAGCGTCAGGTCCGGCATCTTGGTCTGACTATGCGCCATGGAGGGCATCGGGATCTTGGGCTCGATTATGGAGATCTTCAACATCACGACCTCGTCAATGAAACGCTCATTAGGCGGGTGCAGGAAATGGTGGATGAGGGTGTCGACGTCGTTCTTTTTGCTGGCGCAGGTCTGGCGCAATATGCAGGCAATTTGCAAATGAAAACCAGTTTGCCTGTTGTTGATCCTACGCAAGCCGCTGCGCTGGTGGCACTAACGCAAGCCATGGCCCAGTCAAAGTGTTGAGGACCCGGCGATCATGGGCATGACAATTGAACTGATCATTTTCGGTGTGGTTGTCGCCTTTGCAATCCCAATTCTCGTCGGGCTGGACAAACTCTTTGATAAATAACTACCGGAGGATAATATGACTCATATTGTAGCTAAACCCGCAAACGCCGCCGAACCTGCGCCAGAATACCTCTGGCCCGACGGTGCGCAATCCGCCGTCTTTCCAGCATTCGATGTAGACAGTGAATCCGTCTGGCTGGGAGCTGACCCAGAAAACCAGCGACGGCTGGTGACCACCTCTTACGGCGGCTATGAGGCCCGCGTCGGGATTCCGAAGATCTTAGAAGTGCTGCGCCGCCACGAAGTCCGGGCAACCTTTTTTATCACCGGATGGTCGATTGAAGCTCACCCAACGACCTGCGAAACAATCCTGAATGACGGGCATGAAATCGCCCATCACGGGTATCTGCATCTGAGGCCGGATACCGCCGATCAAGCAACATTGGAAGAAGAGATGGATCGCGGTCTCGAAGTGATGAAGCGCGTGTTAGGGGTCACCCCGGTCGGCTATCGTGCCCCTTGGGGCGAAACCAGTCCTGAAAATATGGAGCTTCTCAAGTCACGCAGCATTCGGTACTCAAGTTCGTTCCGAGATGACATTCGTCCCTATCGCCACCTGCTGGCCAGCGGTCCCGGTCCTGTCGAAATTCCCGTGAATCTGTCATTCGACGACTGGACTTATGGCTTAACTCATCGCACCAGCCCCCGCCCGATGTTTCCGCGTCAGCATGTGTTGGACATTTGGAAAGAAGAGTTCGACCAAACCCACGAATGGGGCGGAGTCACAACCATGGTAATGCACCCGCAGGTGACAGGTAGACCAATGCGTATCAACATCATGGACCAGTTTCTGTCCCATGTACGCGCAACCGGAAACACTTGGATCGCGACGGGGGCTGAGATCTGCAGTCATTACGAATCTTGCGAGGCCAAGTCTGGCTGACACCACAGACGGCGTTAGATATTCAGGTTAAAGCTCACAACTCAAGGGCCGCTTCCTGCATTGTGAATCTGCCGAGAGCATGACCGTCCGCCTGATGGTTGAACTGTGTTCCAGTCTTATGGGCCGCTCCGTGATGGACCGCCCGACGCGAGGCTTCTGAAAATGGTAGAAATGAAACAAGATCTGAACACCGTTCCCTTTGTCAGCGTCAAAAACATGATGCGCTTGGTTTTCAGCATTGCGTTGGAAAAGCCCATTGGCTTTTGAACGACAGGCCGCTTAAATGAGAACCCGGTGCGGTACTAAAGCGCGATAGGTCCAAACCCTATTTGTTAACGTTGGTTTCGATCACAGAGGAAGACGGTGCACTATCTGGATCAATAGCACGCAATTTGTAGGCGTCGCTCTTTAGGGCCCAATTTTCATAGAGAGATACGATGTCCTGAAGTGGCCATTTGGAGTCATCGATACGTAGGTCTGTCTCCTTCAAATCGTCAGGGCCCATAACGACCAGCGATGCCGATTGCAGCGGGTCGCGCTCGCTGCCCGCTGCTTCACCTGACAGAATTCCTGCGAGAAGCTTATTTTCAAGAGTGCCGGAAGCCTCTTCGAAGCCATGAACCATCTCCGGCAACACCTCAGCGCTTCCCAGAAAGTTCCCGATTGCCAGGCAATCCGCCCCAACGAGACCGCCGGAATGATCGAGGCAGGAACTGCCCGTGTAGTGCATTCCTTCACCCGTAAGCGTCAACACACCAAGCTGGCGCCAATGATTGGCATGGGCTGCGCTTCGCATTGCCTGAAGCACTTCGGCCGCGTCGGCACCTTCTTGAAAGGCTTGCAGCCCGATACGGTGCAGACGTGGGTCTGTACGCGCCTGCGAGAAAACCACGCATCCGGGCCCCACGGCACCGACACGCGCTCCAACGGCGACGGAGGAGGTAGTGACAGCGAAACCGATGCGGCACGTCTCGGGGCAGCGCCCAGCAAGCGAATAAGTCATTCTTCGATTTCTACTCCGGTCTGCGTCGCGATCAGCCCATAATGTTCGATCCGACGGTGTTTTGCGAAGTTGAACACTGAGCGTCGAATGTACTCGCCGAGTTTCAAGTCACAATTGTAAGTGATGAGTTCGTCTTCTTCAGTCACCGCACGCGCAACGGTTTCTCCGGTTGGAGCCACGATAGCTGATCCTCCAATCATAGTGAATCCGTCCTCAGAGCCACATTTTGCGGCTGCCATGACCCAAGCCCCATTTTGATACGCTGCTGATTCCAGGCTCAGACGGTGGTGATGCTCACGCAGGTGTACTGGTTCACTGTGGTGAATGTTACGGGTGGGGGTATTATACCCGAGCATGAACACTTCAGCACCCTTAAGGGCCATTACCCGAAACGTTTCAGGCCAGCGACGATCGTTGCAGATGCACATCCCAATTCGCCCTACATCTGATTTGTAGACCGGAAAACCGAGATCTCCCACTTCGAAATAGCGTTTTTCTAGGTGCTCAAATTCCGCGTCACCAATAGGATCTTTGGTACCGGGCAAATGGATCTTGCGGTACTTGCCAATGATATCTCCGCTCGGTGAGACAAGAACCGATGTATTGAAGCGTCTGATTTGCCCATCAATCAATGTCTTTTCTGCGTAGCCTAAGTAGAAGCCAATACCCAACTCGCGGGCGGTATCAAACAAAGGTCGCGTTGCTGTCGAGGGTAGGCTTTCCTCATAAAATCGGTCAAATTCATCAGGATGGTTATACAGATAACGTGGAAAAAAGGTGGTTAAGGCTAACTCCGGAAACGTGACCCAACGCGCGCCGCGCGCATTCGCCTCACGCAATAGATTTACGAGTCGACCGACCACCGCCTCGCGAGTGTCATCCAACTGAATAGGACCTAGCTGTGCCACCGCAAACACGACATTTCGGCTCATTCGTTCCTCCAATAATGGGTAGACTCAAAGGTGTAGACAAGTTGACCTTCAGCGGGAAATAATAATTTAGGCCTATGAAATAAGAGAAGGTTATTGTTGATGCTCCGCTTGCGGCAACTTGAGATGCTTTGCGCCGTTGTAGAGCTTGGAACCACATCTGGTGCGGCGGAAGCACTAGGTGTTAGCCAACCCGCAGTTTCGAATATGATCAGACATATTGAGGACTTGGTTGGATTTTCACTGTTCCGCCGTGAAAAGGGCCGTCTGACTCCAACTCCAGAGGCCCTACATATCGCCCAAGAAGCCCAGCATCTTTTTGCACAGCAAAAGCGCATGGACCGGATCGTCCAACAAATTCGGGGCGGCACTACCGGCCAGCTGAGCTTGGTCGCAACACCTTCAATAGGAAATGTTTTGCTGCCAGAGTTAGTAACTCGTTTCATGCAGACAAAGTCGAGACTGAAGCCGAGCATTGAGTTGGGCAGCGTCGACGAAGTGATCCAATACTTAGTCAGCGGTCGCTCGGAACTGGGTTTTTCAATTACTCCGCCACGGCATTCTGCATTAAATGTTCAATCTTTGGCGGAAGGCCAAATGGTTTGCGCCATGCCGACAGATCATGACTTGGCCCATGCGCGATTTGTTAGGCTCGTAGACCTAAACCATGTTAAGCACATCTCTTATGGAACATCCACGCCACTGGGCCAGATGATCGATCAAGCATTTTCGAGACAGGGCATCGAACGCCGCTATGATTGCGAGGTACGTCACACATCGACTGCTTTGGAATTGGTCTCTGCGGGTGCTGGTGTCGCTTTGGTGGACAGTTTTGCTCTACAAGGCACCGCTCGAGGCGGCATCATCTCCCGCCCGATCGAGCCCACTCTCCCTGTTAGGTTATATGGAACTACATCCAAGCTCTTTCCAACGTCACAAATGGTTCGACTGTTCCAACAGTTTCTGCAGAATGCGTTGGATACTGACGCCGATCCGGACAAAAGTACATAATCTTAGATTATTCTAGAGGTCAAATTTTTTATTTCTCCAAATAGAGTGCCTCTGATTTGATGGCTCTGTGCCGCATTTCTGTTGCGGCATCTCGTGGAGAATACAGCAGAATGTCGAAGCCAATCATATCGGTACGGAAAGCCGTTAAAACATACGGATCAGTCCGCGCTTTAGACAACATTGACTTGGATATTCACGAAGGAGAGTTTCTAACGCTACTCGGCCCATCTGGTTCTGGGAAGACGACGCTGCTGTCCGCGATTGCTGGTTTCCTCTCATTGACAAGCGGATCGATTCAGGCGCGCGGGTCAGATATTACGCGGCTGCCGCCGGAAAAGCGCGACTTTGCAATGGTATTTCAAGGGTATGCGTTGTTTCCAACAATGACCGTGGCTGAAAATGTCGGCTACCCGCTTCGGGTACGAAAGGTACCGGTTTCGAAACGAACTGAACGCGTGCGCGAATGCCTAGATTTGGTGCAAATGTCAGGTTTTGCAGACCGGATGCCGCACCAACTTTCAGGTGGGCAACAACAGCGGATCGCACTGGCGCGCGCCTTGTCGTTCAAGCCTGACGTCTTGCTTTTGGACGAGCCGCTCTCAGCACTAGACAAAAAACTCCGTGCTGATCTGCAGTGGGAACTCAAAGCTCTGCATGACAGGTTGGGCGTCACGTTTATCTACGTCACCCATGACCAGGAAGAAGCCATGTCGATGTCTGATCGGGTCATAATCCTGAATGACGGCTTCATTCAGCAGGAAGGCCTGCCAAACGAGCTTTACGACTTTCCCAAAAACAAGTTCGTTGCGAGCTTCCTTGGAAAGTCAAACTTCATCCCATCGAACATAAAGAACCAGGGTAACGGCAGATATACAGCCAAAGTTGCGGAGCAGAGTTTTGATATCCCACAAAACCCCGGGAGCAGTTTCGACGGATACACTAGCCTCGCGATCCGACCAGAACGGATCCGAATGGGATTGCCGGGGCACGAGTGTTTTACCGGTCGCATCCGGCAAGTAAGCTATCTAGGTGAACGCTGTCTCGTCCTGGTGGATCACGACGCTTTCGGTGAAATCCTGATTTCGCAAACGACTTGGAATGCAGAAATACCACCGGAAACCAATTTGGAAATTAGTTTCGGTTGGGATGGGAATGCATGCGTACCGATTGACGAGGTCTGAGAGCCGGGGCGCGTGCCAATGGCACGCCCAAGATAGATAACAAAAGTCCGACAAAACAAGGGCTGCAACCAACCTAACCAACTTGGAGAAAGAGCCATGGAGACAACGGATCAACAATTCAAAACCGATCTCGCTGAAATTGCAGTTGAGAAATACAAAGCGGGAACCTTATCGCGGCGTGGATTTCTGACTGCGCTCGGCGCACTGGGGCTGGTGCCAATGCTTGGAAACCGGGCTCATGCTCAAGCGTCGGAAATCGTAATTTGCAACTGGGGCGGAGCGGCCTCTGAAATCCTTGCAGATGTGTTGGGCACTGCGTTCACCGCAGAAACGGGCATCCCACTCCGCGTCGATGGCGCAGGTCCATCGCCGGGAAAAGTGCGCGCTATGGTCGAAAGCGGTGCGGTCGTCTGGGACGTGCTGGACAGTGGCGCTGGGTCTGCGATTGTCATGAATAAGGCGGGTATAATCCAGCCAATCGATTATGACATTGTGGATGCGACTAAAGTTCTGGAGGGTACAGCGCTTCCCTTCGCGGTTGGAAACTACCTATTCGGCTATGGTTTGGCCACAAACCCAACAATGCTTCCAAATGGTGTGCCACAGAACTGGGCAGATGTCTGGGATGTAGAGCAATTCCCTGGCATGCGGACTTTCCGCAAATCCGTGCGCGGCCAATTGGAAAGCGCGGTTTTAGCCTTGGGAATACCGAGGGAGGAAGTCTACAGCTTCCTTGACGAAGAGGGTATCAAAGCTGCCATCGCGAAATTCCGCGAGTTGCGCGACAACATCATCGTCTGGGGTTCGGGCTCCGAGAGCCAGAACCTCTTCCTTCAAGGCGAGGTAACCATGGGCAAGATCTGGTCAACGCGTGCCTTCCTGCTAAAGGATCAGATGGAGCCCGGTACTTTCCAACTGAGTTTTGAAGGCGGCGTCTTGCAGCCGGGAATGTGGGCTGTGCCTGTGAACAACCCTGCAGGCACCAAAACGGCCATGAACTTCATCGCAATGACGCAAGATGCTAATCTGCAAGTTGAGTGGTTCAAAGCCATCGGCAACGCGCCGATCAACCCGGAGGCCGCCACGATGGTCCCATCCGAACTGGCCGCTTGGAACCCAGCTGATGCTGCAAACGTCGCCCGGATGGTGATCTATTCGGACGAGTGGTACGGCAAAAACCAAGTCCATGCCGAAGAGCTCTATATCGACGCGCTTATAGGCTGATTTGACGAGAAGGAACTCCCGAAAATGTCCGAAAAGTCAAGATATTGGATGCTTGCACTACCTGCGCTGGCGCTGATGACCATCTTTTATATTTGGCCCGTTCTGAACATCTTCGGGGTTTCTGTAACTGAACCCGAACCAGGCCTCGGGAACTATGCTAGGATGTTTGATTCCAATGCCGTGAGGGTGAGTTTTGTCCTCACATTCCGCATTGCGGCCTTGACCACAGTCTTCTGTTTGTTTTTGGGCTACATCGTCGCTTATGCGATCACAACTTACGGTGGCCGCTGGGGGCCTTTGATGCTTGGCCTAGTGCTGCTGCCCTTTTGGGTTTCTGTCCTGGTGCGGTCTTTTGCCTGGATCGTGCTGCTCGGCCGTTCGGGGCTGGTGAACGATACCTTGACGGGATGGGGGCTGACGGAGGCTCCGATCCGTCTGATGCATAACGAACTTGGCGTGCTGATCTCGATGGTACATGTCATGTTGCCCTTTGCCATCCTGCCAATGCTCGCCAATATGCGGGGAATTTCTCAAAGCCACATGATGGCAGCCCGAGGCCTTGGTGCGAGCGAGTGGCGTGCCTTTCGAGAGGTCTACTTCCCACAAACACTTCCTGGCGTGTTTTCAGGTGGCCTTTTGGTCTTTGTGTTGTCGCTTGGATTCTACATCACGCCGGCGCTCTTGGGTGGCGGACGTGTGATGATGCTTTCCGAATACATCACCTATCAGATTCAGGAACTCCTACGGTGGGGGCTTGCTGCTTCGTTGTCGGCTGCTTTGCTGGTAGCCACGGCGCTTGTGCTGATTATGGCCGGGCGTTTCGTAAACCTACGCAAAGTCTTTCTGGAGCGCAAATAATGCCAAAGTCAACTCTGCGCATCTTTTTCTCTACCGGCTGCTGGATGGTGTTGGCGTTTCTTGTTCTTCCCATTCTCATAGTCATACCCGTATCATTTACTGACACCGCATTCATTGGGCTTCCTCGTGATGGGTTGTCGACCCAGCACTATGAAACATTCCTCAGCTCCCCCAAGTGGCTTCACGCAAGCTTCACAAGCCTATGGATTGGTGTACTTGTGGCGGCGGTCTCAACCATGCTGGGCACACTCTTTTGTATCGGCGTTTGGTTTTTGTCGGACCGGGCAGCCATGATCGCGCGTTGGGTGATGATTGTTCCCATTTTGGTGCCGCCGGTGGTTCAGTCGTTGGGGTTTTATAAGTTCTGGGTTGTGCTAGGCTTGATCGATACGCACTTCGGCGTTATCCTTGCGCATACACTCTTGGCGCTACCATATGTGACAATATCGGTTTTTGCAGCACTAACTAACCTAGACCGGCGAATTCCACAGGCTGCGCGCAACCTAGGGGCTTCATTGCCCCTAACCATCCTGACTGTGATCCTACCCTCAATTCGACCGGGTATGATTGCCGGCGCTCTCTTCGCCTTCACTGTGAGTTTTGACGAGGTTGTAGGTGTGCTGTTCCTAACCGTGCGCCGGGTGGAAACCCTGCCGAAGGTCATTTGGGATGGTATACAAGAATCAATCGACCCCGTGATCGCGGCCGTCGCGACAATCCTTGTTGCGATCACGCTGCTTGTTACCGTGTTTGGCCTGCGAGGACGCAAAGTATGGGTGCCGCGCGCCGGAAATGAGTAAAAATGGGGGATACGACGCATGACTTTTTCCATCATCGGTCATTGTGAACGCACTGGAGCCTTTGGGGGCGCGATCACTACCTCTGATCTCGCCGTGGGTAACAGATGTCTTCGTTTGGCTCATGGCAAAGGGGCAATTCTGTCACAACATCGTACGGACAGTCGGCTCGGAGATATTGGTATTGCTCTTTTGGCCAAGGGGCAGAGCGCAGAAGACACAATCCAGGAGGTCTGTGATTCCTCGCCAGACATCGACTGGCGGCAATTAGGTGCATTAGATGCACGCGGCAAATCCACCGTCTATCATGGTCGGCGGATGTATTCGATTTATAGCCACTGCACGGCGCCCGGCTGCCTTGCACTGGGCAATATTCTTGATAATGATCGGGTCACCAATGCAATGGCTGCTGCCTTCGCTGCCGATTCAGAGCTGCCGCTAGCCGAAAAATTGCTGCGTGCGCTTGAGGCAGGAGAAGAATCCGGTGGCGAGGTTGTTGGTGTGCTGCGATCAGCTGCACTTCAGGTCACAGGAGAGCATGGCATCGCTACTTATGACCTGCGTATCGACATGTCTGACGGTCGTGCAGTTCAGGATCTGCGATCACTTTTCGAAGCCTATAAGGGCCGCGAAAAAAGCTTGCGCGATGTCGCTCTCAGTCCTGATGCGGTACCAGTGCAAAGAGTGCTTTTTGACGCTAGCATCCAGCGAATTGAAGAGCTGGGCCTATCCGACCGCTTCCCGACCGCCGAGCAACACCAAAACTGGATCATCTCGGGGTAGCTGATATGGAATTAGACACCGTCATTCACTCAGGTCAGATTGCGACTGCTGACTGGACGGCATTCGGAGACATTGGGATCAAAGATGGCCGCATTGCGGCCATTGCTGAAAAGCTGCCTGATGGCAATCAACGCATTGACGCGGGCGGGCGGATTGTTATGCCCGGAGGTATTGAAGCACACTGCCATATCGCTCAGGAAAGCTCGTCCGGGGTTATGACCAGCGACGATTATTTAAGCGGCTCAACATCAGCGGCGTTTGGCGGAAATTCCACAATCATTCCATTCGCCGCACAACATCGCGGACAATCCGTGGGAGATGTGATCTCGACGTACAGCGCGCGCGCCGCCAGTTCCGTACTGGACTTTTCCTGGCATCTCATCATCACCGATCCGACCGAAACTGTCTTAAGCGAAGAATTACCCCACGCGTTCCAGTCTGGCATCACCAGCTTCAAGGTTTTCATGACCTATGATCTTATGAATATCGGCGACGGAGGGATGCTGGATATTTTGACCATCGCCCGGAAGCATGGTGCGATCACGATGGTCCATGCAGAAAACAATGACATGGTCAAATGGATGAATCGGCAGTTGGTGGATCGCGGCCTGACAGCCCCGCGCTACCACGCTATTTCACGCCCGGAACTCGCGGAAGCGGAAGCGATTAACCGCGCGATTCAGCTATCCAAACTTGCCGATGCGCCACTTTTTGTTGTGCATGTTTCGACCGCCGCCGGTGCCGAGATTGTCCGGCGTGAGAAATTTGCAGGCGCAAAGCTTTTTGCCGAAACCTGCCCACAATATCTCGCACTGACGCGGCAAGCACTCGACAAACCCGGGATGGAGGGCGCAAAGTTCATCTGTTCTCCGCCACTACGCGGTGCAGAAACACAGGACGCACTATGGCACCACGTGTGCGAAGGCACATTCGAAAGCGTGAGTTCAGATCACGCGCCCTATCGCGCGGACGAAACCGGTAAGTTTCTCAATGGCAAGGATGCCCCCTATCCCAAGATTGCCAATGGCATGCCCGGGATCGCAGCCCGCCTGCCTTGGCTTTTCTCCGAGGGGGTCGTCTCGGGGCGCATAACGCTTGAACAGTTTGTTGCACTAAGTTCCACAAACGCTGCGCGCACCTTTGGCTGTAAAACAAAAGGGCGCATCGCCCCGGGTTGCGATGCTGACATTGCGATCTGGAATCCTGAAACTAGACGCAGAGTAACTTTAGAAAACCAGCACGACAACATGGACTATACGCCCTTTGAAGGGCAAGAGCTGGCAGGCGTCCCGGAAGTGGTAATGAACCGCGGCAACGTCATCGTAAAACACGGCACATTAAAAGCTGTTCCAGGGCAGGGTCGCTTCTTCAAACGTGCACCGATAGAACCGCGCGGTCGGTCAGGTGTAGTGCTGCCCGAATTCAATCCTGAGCAGAATTTCGGCACGGTCCTACGAACGTGAGTATTCTTGTCTACAATCCAAACTCATCTATGACGGTCACGCTGGCTATCGCTGACTCACTCAAACCGCTGGGTGAGTACTTCGAAGTCACGCTAAATGTCGATGGCCCTGCGACGATCCGAACCGACGAGGATGCCTATCTGGCTGGCAACATGTTTCTATCACGCGCCCTAACCTCGGATTGCGACGGTTTCATCATCGCCTGTTTTTCCGACCCGGGATTGGATCAAGCGCGTGCAAAATTGACAAAACCGATAACCGGAGCACAGGAGGCATCTATTTTGGAGGCCACTGAACGCGCGGAACGGTACGGTATCATCGCGCTTTCGTCTAAGGCTGTTCCACGGCACCAAAAGAACATTGCGAAAATGGGGTTGCTGGATAGGCTTGTGGCCGAGCTGCCGCTTCCCGACGTTTCCGCAGCAGCTTCAGGACAAGATGTTATCTGGCCGGAGATGCTGACAAATGGGCGTGACCTTAAACGACAAGGCGCCGGAGCTATTGTGCTCGGTTGTGCGGGTATGGGGACGCTTGCTGAGAGGCTTCAGGCGGAACTCAGTATTCCTGTAATTGATCCAGTCCAAGCGGCAGGAAAGCTCGCACTTAGACGGCGGAACCAGCAAACTAACAGGAGACCAGTGTGATTAACTCGCTCCCAAGCAACGACAAAACGACGGCTGTCTTCGGCAGCTACGTTCTGGATGGCCGTTCTGAAATCCCAACTGTCATTCGCGATCATTGGGTGATCCTAGAAGGCGATAGGGTTGCCGCGATTTCCGATACACGGCCAATTGGCGCGGATGTCGTGCTTGATGCGCCGGGGCGTTTTGTGCTGCCAGGGCTGATGAACTTGCACAACCATTGTTTTAGTGAAGCAATCGCACGCAGCCATGTGGAAGATGGCGGTGGTGTTAAGGCGGACAAAAGTATCGTTTATACCGTGCTGTTGCCGCTCTCAAAGTCTGGTCTGGATATTCTCTCATCCCAAGAACGCCTTGCGATTGCGCGCATGGGAATTGTTCAACTGTTGCTGGGTGGTGCGACGTCGGTGATGGAACCGTTCCGCAACGGTATTCCAGAGATGTTTGTTGCGGCCCTGGAACTCGGCATTCGCTTTTGGGGGGCACCATATCTCTTCTCGGCGTCCGATCCCCGTGCAGAAGATGGGGAAGTTGTCTATAATGTGCAATCCTCGGACGGATCGGACAACACAGCCGACCTTAAGGCTTGGAATGCCCTCTATGAAACCTGGCAAGGTCGGGACAATGGACGCATCGGTCTTGCAATGAGCCCTCATGCGACCGACACTTGTGATCCGGATTTGCTGCGCGCCTCGGTCGAACGTGCTCGGCATCTTGGTGTCCCCATCACGACGCACTTAGCACAAAGTGCCAGTGAGGTCGAGAAAATCAAAGCGAGATGGGGCGGCAGGACACCGGCCGAATACCTCGATTGGCTTGGTGTCCTTGGGCCGGATCTTTTGGCAGCGCATTGTGTGTTCTGCTCGGACAATGATCTGGCACTTTTACGCAAACGTGATGTCACCGTCATGTCTTGCCCCCGCGTGTTTGTCCGCATCGCAAGAACCGCGGCATTTGGCCGGTTCGAAAAGGCAGGGTTGCGCACGATGGTCGGCACCGACGGATACAACATGGATCTGTTAGGAGAGTTGAACGCGGCCGCAATCATTTCCAAAACAACGTCCGCCGATCCAGAAATTGCTTCTGCATCGAAGCTGCTGCAAAGCGTGACTTCGGCCGGCGGCAAGGCAGTTGGTAGGCCGGACATCGGGCGCCTGAAACCTGGCGCAAAGGCCGATCTAACGGTTGTCGACATGACCCATCCGCACTTGCAACCCCACATGGATCCGGTCCGTACCCTGATATCGCTTGCAAACCGGGCCCAGATTGACAGCGTGATTGTCGATGGCCGTTTGCTTGTTTCAGGCGGTGAGATCTGTTTGGGGGATCAGTCCCGCATTGTAGCCGAGGGCTGCGCCGCGATTGAAAAAATCTGGGATCTTCCCGAAGCGCGCGCGGCATTGTCGAAAGCATAACGTACCCCACCCTAGCTTTGGACCGACACGTTCAGGCTTCGGTGGTTCAAGGACGGTTTTCTGGCCAACATGATTTTCCACGTACTCCCGCTGGCAGAAGATAGTTTTCTGTGACTCGACTGTGATCGGAGAAATTCCGGCTCCAACTTCTGTGACACTGACGCCAAACAAAAGGAGACACCATGGCGTCCGCCTCCAGACAGCTTATTCGACAGGTCTTAAATGCCTACAATTCCGAATTTGAATCCAGCGTTGTTAACCATGCCAAATCTTTGTTGCTTGACACCTTGGGGGTGTCGCTTGCTGCGAGAGAGGCCCCCGAAGCACTCAGATTACGTAAAGCGCTTCAAAACTCGGGGGGCCTGACTTCGGCTGGTAGCGGTGCGATCCTTTGGGGAAGCCAAAACACTGCTTCTTGTGGGGACGCTGCCCTATACAACGGAACTTTGGCTCATGCCCTTGAGTTGGATGATTTCGGAGGCGCAGACCACTCAGGAGCCGTTGTGTTCCCGGCAGTTCTCGCAGTGTCTGAGCTTCCGCTTAATCTGTCCGGCCTGGAATTTCTGAAGGCGGCGATCGCAGGTTACGAGGTAGCCCGCAGGGTGCTTGAGGCAGCAGGTGCCTACCGCATTCACAATGCAGATGCGGGCTGGCATTCTACTGCGACATGCGGTGCGCCTGGCGCGGCCGTTGCCGCCGGCTTGGTTCTTGGTCTTGATGAAGATCAACTGGTGAGTGCTCTCGGATTCGCCACAACAATGATCGGAGGGACCTGGGCTTTCAACTCGGATGGCGCAATGAGCAAGCGTCTGCATCCGGGTTGGGCAGCAAACCTTGGTGTCAACGCAAGTCTATGGGCGCAAGCCGGAATTACTGGTCCCGAGTTTGCCTTTGAAGCTGATTGGGGGGGGTTCTTCAATACCTATGCCAAGGAAGGCGCGGAACCTCAGAAACTGCATGAAAATTTTTGGGTCTGGCCGCGGGTGCTGCGAAGTGGAGTCAAACCATATCCGTGCTGTAGGGACAACCACAGCGTAGTAGATATCATGCTAGATCTGCACAGTGAGGTTCAGGGACAGCTTTCCAACGTTAAGCGAATCGAAATCAGATGTATTCCAGAGATGTACAAAATGTTGTCAAATGCGACACCAAAAAACATGGTCGAAGCACAACTTTCAATGCCTTACAGTTCCGCTGTAGCTTTGGTTGATGGGAAAGTAACTTTGGATCGCTTTGCCAACGAGGCTCTGGCTGACCCAACTGTCCGCCGCATAATCGAAAAAATTGAAATGACGTCCGACGCAAGTCTTGAAGATGATGCTGAACCTCTAGTTCTGGTCCATATGAACGATGGAACCACTAACGAACGCACAATTCCGTTCGCTAAGGGAGACCATAAAAACCCCCTTGGCACTGAAGAAATTGAAGCAAAGTTCTTTGACATGTGTAGGATCGGAGGCATCGGAAATTCAGCAAAAGAAATCGTCGAGGTTGTTGACCGGATTGAGACTGCGGAAAGCATTCGCCCATTGCTTGATCTTCTGGAGGCGCCAACTCAAGAGACATCGAACGGAGCACCTGGCAAAGCGGCATGAACGGCGATTACTGAATTACTCGTGGTAACCTTTTAACTGAATCTCCCTGAGTGGCGGTCTCCGTCACAACCTGGCCCGGCGTAATGCCGGGCCCTTTTTTCGAGGAGGAATGTTTAAGCCTGTTCAAAGTCAATAAGGTGTTCCAACGGGTAGCCTGAGAACTTTTTCACCTTTGACAAAACGCAGTGGCTGCGAATTTTTGCGATCGGCGACTTAGTGGTTAGTCGCTCAGTTATCCCTGTGTAGTCGTCAACATCACGGCAAATGAAACGCGCAAAGTAATCATAGTCGCCCGACACCTGATAGCACTCAACAAGAGACCGCTCGCTCTTAACCGCTGCTTCCAACTTTCTGAACGCATAGGGGTTGTGTTCACGGAGGCTGATTTCAGCCAGGAAGGATACATTGCTACAGATTTTGCCGATATCGAGGTTGGCAACGTAGTTTAGGATCACACCTGACTTTTCCATGTTCTTGATACGCTTGTGGCACGGGCTTGTGGACAAGCCGGATTCGTGCGCAACTTCGGCAATGCTGCGCCTCGCATTATCTTGAATTAAAAGAAGAATTTTTCTGTTAACCAGATCAAGAGGGTTTTCCATGCGGATGCATCCAAGGCTGTGTCGTTGATTTATGTAACTCAAAGGATTTTGCACAACGGACGTGACAAAAAAAACTGTGCCAACGGTAGACACGTGACAATAAATGTCGTCAAGGCAAAAAATACAACTATAACTCCTCAATTCTTCGTGTGATCCTCTGGCGTGGTTACAACATGGAGGAAAATATGTCTCAGTCTATCAAAAAACTTGCAGGGAGTGCTCTCACCGCTGCCGTATTGTCCGGCGCACCCGCGCTGGCGGGCACTTTGGAAGAAGTGATTGAGCGCGGTCATCTGGAGTGCGGCGTCAGCACAGGGTCGTCGCCCGGCTTCGCTTTTTTGAACGAAAACAACGTCGTCGAAGGAATTGATGCGGACACTTGCAGGATTGTCGCTTCGGCGATCTTTGGCGATCCGGGAAAGGTCGTATTTTCTCCTCTTGAGAACAAAGAACGCTTCACAGCCCTTCAGGCGGGTGAGATCGACATGCTCGCTCGCACGACCACTTGGACCCTGTCGCGTGATGTCGGCCTGGCTTTCGATTTTGCAGCCGTCAACTACTACGATGGTCAGGGGTTCATTGTCCGGGCCGATCTCGGAGTTTCCAGCGCCAAAGAACTGGATGGCGCAACGGTCTGCACCACCAGCGGAACGACATCTGAACTGAATCTTCGTGATTTCTTCTCGGCAAACGGGATGACATTCAGTCCGGTCGTCTACGAAAAGTCTGCGGAAACCCGGACATCATTCTTCGCTGGCCGTTGCGATGCGTTCAGTTCTGATGCTTCCTGGATCGCCGGTCTTCGCCTCCAGGCTGAAAACCCGGACGACTACGTGGTTCTGCCTGATATCATTTCCAAGGAGCCTCTGGGCATCGTTGTGCGCCACGGTGACAACGTATGGAAAGATGCTGTTGCCTGGGCATTTTATGCGGCCGTCGAGGCAGAAGAGCTGGGGATCACCTCGGAAAACGTTGATGAAATCCTGGCCAACAACACCAACCCGGCGGTCGCACGTTTCCTCGGTGCTGAGGGCAACTTGGGTGAACAACTGGGCTTGCCGGCAGACTATGCCTACCAGGTCATCAAAAATGTCGGAAACTACGGTGAAATGTTCGAGCGTACTGTTGGGAAGGATTCCCCACTCAATCTTGAACGTGGCATGAACGCTCTTTGGACCGACGGCGGCATGCAATACGCGCCTCCTGCACGCTGATTTTAGAAAGCTAACAACACCAGCGCGACACAACTGTCGCGCTGGTGTTCTAATAGGAGGTTACTATGAATAGGCAGCATTTTAGCATGGCAGTTCAAGCGGCAACCATAATTGGCTTGTCCTTGTTTACCTGGTTTTTGATCATCACGACTAAGTCGAACCTAGATGCAACAGGAATGTCCAGCGGATTTGGCTTTTTGGAAGAGAAGTCCGGTTTTGAAGTCGCGTTTTCGCTGATCGACTATTCAGGCGACAACACCTATTGGCGTGTTTTTCTGGTAGGCATTACCAACACGCTCTTGGCATCCGTAATTTCGATCATTGGGTGTACGGTAATCGGTTTCCTTGTGGGCATCGCGTTGCTGTCTCGCAACTCTCTGACCGCAGGCGTCGCCCGTATTTATGTTGAAACGTTCCGTAACGTGCCGCTGCTTTTGAACATTCTGTTCTGGTACTTCGTCATACTCAACTTGTTCCCACGTGTGGCAGACAGTTTCGAATTCGGGAATTTCGCCTATCTGAACCAGCGTGGGTTCTATCTGCCGGCAATCGAAACCACGGGTCTGGGCAGATTAATTTTGCTGGCAATCATCAGCCTGACAACCGTTGCTGTCTTCACATACTCAAAACGCCAGAAAGAACTGAAGGGCTTTGGTATCTTCAGGACCGGTTGGATTTTTCTGATTTCGGTTGTCCTAATCGCGCTGTTTATGGTTGTTGGCATAATCCCGACAGAGATCGAGTTGCCGACAAAAACCCGGTTTAACATTTCTGGCGGCGTTTCCATCATCCCCGAGCTTTTTGCTCTGGTGATCGGCTTGTCAATCTATCACGGAGCATTTGTCGCCGAATATGTTCGCGGGGGGTTGCTTGCAGTTTCCAAAGGACAATCTGAAGCCGCACTTTCGACCGGGCTGTCTGATTGGCACACAATGCGACTGGTTATTCTGCCGCAAGCCATGCGTGTCATCATCCCACCCTACATCAGCAACAATCTGAATGTGGTGAAAAATTCATCACTGGGAGCCGCAATTGCATTCCCTGAACTGGTAAATGTTTTTGCAGGAACGTCGCTGAACCAGACCGGACGAGCCATCGAGATCGTTCTAATGGTGATGCTGTTCTATTGTATCATTTCGATGCTGATCTCCCTGGTTATGAACATCTACAACGCAAAGGTGCAGATCAATGAACGGTAAACTCGTATCTTTTGCGCGCAGTCTTGTTGCGACCCCTTTCAGCATCGCAATGACGCTGGTTTGGATTTTCATCGCCTACAAGGTTGTTCCGCCAGTTGTGAATTGGGCACTGTTTGAAGCAGTATTCATTGCCAAAGACGGCTCTGAATGTTCGCGTAGCGCCGCTTGTTGGGCTTTCATTGCCGCACGTTTTGATGACTTCGTATTCGGGCGATATCCGGCAGAAGAACGTTGGAGGGTGGCAGTCGCATTTGCCTTGCCTCTGGCACTCGCCCTGTCATCCAGAAACGCCTCTCAGAAGAGCCGTGGAAAGATTCTTTTTTCTTCGATCCTGATTTTTCCGGTTTCTGTACTCGCGTTTATGTATGGGGGTGTAATGGGGTTGGAGGTCGTTGAAACTCGTTTGTGGGGTGGCTTTGCCCTGACACTTGTCATTGCAACCTGCTCGATTGCTTCGGCATTGCCAATCGGGATATTGCTCGCACTTGGCCGTCGTTCTCACATGCGCGTAATTGCCCTGCTCTCAACGATCTTTATTGAAGCTGCGCGATCCGTTCCGATGATCACAGTACTCTTTGTGGCCTCAATCATGTTCCCGTTCTTCGTGCCTGAGGGTATCGAGATCGACAAACTTCTGAGGACAATCATTGCGATTTCGCTCTTTGCCGGAGCCTATATGGCCGAGGTTATCAGAGGCGGACTTCAGGCTGTGCCCACAGGACAGTACGAAGCGGCGGCGGCAATGGGGCATGGCTATTGGCAAAGCATGCGCTTTGTCATTCTGCCCCAAGCGTTGCGCATTTCGATCCCGGCAATCGTCAATCTCTTCATCGGTTTCTTCAAGGATACGACGCTGGTGTTGGTGATCGGATTATTCGATTTGCTCAATATGGTGCTTTCCGCAACTTCCGACCCCAAGTGGTTGGGTTTCGAGGTCGAAGGCTATGTGTTCGCCGCCTTCGTCTATTTCATTTTTTGCTACAGCATGGGCCACTACGCCCGACGCTTGGAAGCCAAACAGAAACATAGTTAGGTGACGACAATGCAGACCAAAGAAAACCCCGTGACTGAAGGGCCTCTGCTGGAGGTGCGCAACATAAACAAATTCTACGGCAACTTTCACGCTCTTAAAGAGGTCTCAATGGGATTGAACAAGGGCGATATTAAGGTGATCTGTGGACCTTCCGGCTCGGGTAAGTCCACCTTGATCCGCTGCATGAACTTCCTTGAAGTACCTGAAGCTGGAGATGTTGTATTCAAAGGAGAGAAGGTTCAGGACACTGCCAAGGCGCTGCGAGATCTGCGCAGCCAGATGTGCATGGTGTTCCAGAGCTTCAACCTTTACCCACATTTGACAATTCTTGAGAATTGTACGCTTGCACCGATCTGGGTGAACAAGACCCCCCGCAAAGAAGCCGAAGAACAGGCCATGCATCACCTGGACCGGGTGAAAATTGCAGACCAAGCTTCAAAATATCCCAACCAGTTGTCAGGTGGGCAACAGCAACGTGTCGCAATCGCGCGCGGGTTGACAATGAACCCCGAAGTTATTCTGTTCGATGAACCTACTTCGGCCCTTGATCCCGAGATGATCAAAGAGGTGCTGGACGTCATGATTTCGCTCGGAAACTCGGGGCAAAGCATGATCTGTGTCACCCATGAAATGGGTTTTGCCCGCGAAGTGGCCGACAGTGTGACTTTCATGGCTGACGGCGAAATTGTTGAAACCGGCAAGCCTGACGAATTCTTCACCAATCCACAAACCGACCGCGCAAAGGATTTTCTGTCGCATGTGCTCTGAAATGACCAACAAAACTATTAACAAAATGTGGGGGGGGCGCTTTGAAAAGGGCCCTTCTGAAACCATGGAGGAGATCAACGCGTCCATCGGTTTTGACAAGCGCCTCTACAAACAGGACATCAGAGCGTCGCAGGTTCATGCCCAAATGCTAGGGCGTCAGGACATTATTTCGTCTGATGATGCACAGGCAATCACAAAGGGCCTGGATCAAGTTCGTGCTGAAATTGATGCTGGCGACTTCGAGTTCAAAACCGCACTCGAAGACATTCACATGAATGTCGAGGCACGGTTGACCGAACTCATCGGGCCAGCCGCCGGACGCTTGCACACGTCTCGTAGTCGCAATGATCAGGCTGTCACTGACGTGAAGCTTTGGCTGCGCGATGAAGTCGACACGCTTGATGCGCAACTGGTGCATCTCATCGAAGCTCTAATCGACAAGGCCGAGGAGAACTCTGACACGGCCATGCCGGGCTTCACCCATTTGCAGGTTGCTCAACCAGTTTCGTTTGGACACCACCTTTTGGCCTATGTTGAAATGATGGGTCGGGATCTTTCCCGATTACGGGATTGTCGAGCACGGCTGAACGAATGCCCGCTCGGGGCGGCTGCCCTTGCCGGATCTCCATATCCGATCGACCGGCACTGGACGGCCGAACAACTTGAGTTTGACCGTCCTACAGAAAACTCGATGGATTCCGTATCGGCTCGGGACCATATTGCTGAGTTTTTGTTCTTTGCATCCATGAACGCCGTGCATTTGTCTCGCCTGGCTGAAGAGCTGGTGAACTGGAATTCTGACGGGTTCAAATTCGTCAATCTAAGCGATGCATTCACATCAGGTTCTTCGATCATGCCGCAGAAGAAGAACCCGGATGCAGCCGAGCTTCTGCGGGCCAAACCTGGTCGCATCATCGGTTCACTCAACGCGCTACTGATTGTCATGAAAGGGCTTCCGCTGTCCTTCATGAAAGACATGCAGGAAGACAAGGAGCCGATGTTTGAGGCCGCCGACAGCATTTCGCTGTGCATTCGCGTAGCGACGGGTTTGATAAAAGATATGGAACCCTACAAAGACAATATGAAGAGCTTCCTGGACAAGGGTTTCGCAACGGCCACTGACTTGGCAGACTGGTTGGTTATCGAGTTGGATATCCCCTTCAGGCAGGCACACCATATCACCGGCGAAATCGTAGCCATTGGCGCCAAATCCGACCGAACGCTGTCGCAAATCAGCCTTGAAGAGCTTCAGGCTGTTGAACACAAAATCAACACCAGCATTTACGATGCGATTTCGAATGAAACCTCCCTTGCCGCACGCAAGTGCTTTGGTGGCACCGCACCGGAAAATGTACGTGAGGCCTGCGGGCGGGCGCGGAAACGGTTTTTGTCGGACCAGGGAGAATAAAGAGAAATGAAGTATATAGATATCCCAAACCAACCCCGTAACCGGGCCGTATCCCACGAAACGATGGAATGGCCTAAAGGCAAGAAAAGTGCGCTGTTTCTCAGCTTTGACTTTGATGCCGAAACCGGTTGGATTGATGAAAACCCTAATGATTGGCACAAGGAAGTTGCTGTTTCCCATGGCGGTTATGGCGCACGGGTCGGCGTCCGCAAGATCCTGGAACTATTGCAACAGCTGGAATTGAACGCGACCTTTTTTGTGCCGGGTTGGGTTGCCTTGGCGCATACCGAGGTTTGCGAGAACATCCTAATAGGCGGCCATGAAATCGGTCATCACGGGATGTACCATCTGCTGCCGTCAGCGGATGATAGAGACCGAGCTATCGAAGAAATCGACAAGGGCTTTGAGGCCTTGAAAAACCAGCTTGGGGTTCAACCGGTTGGCTATCGGGCTCCACTCGGTGAAAACAGCGGTGAGTTCCTAGATTATCTTTACAGCCGTGGCATTCGCTATTCCAGTTCCTGGCGCGACGATGTTCTTCCTTATCGCCATGTGTTGGAGAATGGATCACCGGCTCCGATTGAATTGCCTGCCAACTATTTCTTCGACGACTGGATGCACAGCATGATCAAAGGAAGCGGTCGTAACTTTGTCGCACCTGAATTGGTTCAGTCGATCTGGCGGGCGGAACTGGACGAAACTCATGATTGGGGCGCTCTGACGACGACGGTTTATCACCCACAGGTTTCTGGTCGGCCATCTCCACTTCGTACCCTACGGGAATTTCTGGGTTATGCGAAATCCAAGGATGACCTTTGGATTACAACAGGTGAGCGGATCGCGCGCCACGTGGAAACAACCCTCTGACGTTCTTATCCTCTGACCGGAGCAGTGCTCAGCAGACGACATGAACACTGTTCTTTAGGAAGCCCTAATAGTGTGTGATATGCAACAGAAAAACATACGTGTTATTGGCGCCCCGGTTGAAACCGGGGCAGGACGTCGTGGCTGCGTTATGGGGCCTAGTGCCCTCCGCTGCGCAGGTTTGATAGAGATGCCAGGCGAACTTGGCTACAATGCTGAGGATGCCGGGAATACAAAACCCGCGGAAATAGGCACGCTTGAGGATCCTTTTGGTGTCAAAAACCTAACTGAAACTGTGGCCTGGACTGTTGCGTTAGAGCAGGCATCCTACCGCGCTCTAAATGAGGATGCGTTTCCGATCTTTGCAGGCGGCGACCACAGCGTGTCCATGGGATCGGTAGCTGGCGCTACGCGTTACGCAGCTGAGCAAGGCAAACCCTTTTACATGCTTTGGCTTGATGCCCACCCGGATTTCCACCGCCTCAACACAACATCCAGCGGCAATCTTCATGGCTCGCCAGTGGCCTATGTCACCGGTCAAGAGAGCTTCTCGGGCAATTTCCCCGATCTCTCAGCTCCGGTACAACTTGAAAACATCTGCATGATGGGCATTCGTTCAGTTGATCCGGCGGAACATCATTTCCTTGTCAAACAAGGTGTCGAGGTCAACGACATGCGCCGTCTTGATGAAACCGGCGTTGCCAAACCTCTGAGGGCCTTCCTGAATCGGGTCCAGGAAAACGACGGTTTCGGGGTCTGATGCCGGAGGGGGCAAAACCCTACGTTAAGGGTCAAGCCGACGTTCATTCATAGTGCGGTGGATTCAACAGGAGAGCCCGTTGCAGAAGTTTAAAATTCTTTATGTCTGCAACCGCAGAGAATTGCTTTCTTGTAGTGGCAAAAAGTAGCGCTGCGCGGCGAAGAAGGAATGCGATCGCGAATTCGCACCTGGTCATAGAATACATGTGGGAACCGGTGCCCTATGCGGATTCAGTGACCGCCCTGCATCCAGGATTATGTTCGTCGATTACTGACTTGCGTCCCGCGGCGTATCAATGCTCACAGCCGGGCGACTGTCTCTGAAAACTTATCTCGTTTCAGAAGCTGCCCACGTCCGGCTTCGCCAATGATCTTGCCGTTCTCGAATACCACCTCGCCGCGCGAGAGGGTCATGCGCGGCCAGCCGGTGACTTCCCAGCCTTCGTAGGGATCCCAGTCGGCAGCCGTATGCATATCTTCGGCGCGAATGATCTTTTTGTAGTTAGGATCAAAAACGACGATATCCGCGTCTGATCCAACGGTGATTGTGCCTTTGCGCGGGTAAAGCCCGAACAGCTTTGCCGGGTTTGTCGCTGTTACCTCGACCATTCGGTTCAGGTTCAGCTTGTTCTTCAGAACGCCCTGCGAGTAAAGCATCGGAACCATGGTTTCCAAACCGGCCATGCCGGCCAGCATCTCATCGACTTTATCAGAGTTCTTTTTCTGGATGGCGGCCCATCCGTCATGGTCAGTGGCGATGGTCTGCAATACGCCGCTGTCGAGCGCCTGCCAGAGGATGTCCATTTGTTCGGATTCGCGAAGGGGTGGCCATCCGGTGTAGAGGTGCCCGTCCGGCCCGTCGAGTTTTTCACGCGAAAGGTGCAGGTAGCAGGGGCGGGTTTCGCCAAATACCATGTCGCCCTTGCCGCGTGCGCGATTGACGGCCTCGAGGCTTTCCTCACATGACAGATGCACCAGATATGAGGGGACTTCAGCCACCTGCGCCAGCCCGATCCCGCGCATCGCGGCAATGCCTTCGGAAATCTGCGGTCGCGAGTCGGCAAAATATTTGGCGCCGTATTTGCCTTCGGAATTGAACCGCTTGGCCAGATAGTTCAGACAACAGGCATCCTCCACATGCAGATTAACCATGCCGCCCGCGCGTCCGACCTCGGCCATCATTTCCATATACCCGTCGATGTGATGTTCGAACGTGCCCATCATGAAGATTTTGAAACTGGTGTGACCTTCTGAAATTGTGTCACGGATTTCCTGAATTGCAGCGTCATTGGGTTCGAAAATGGCGACATGAAACCCGTAGTCGATGATCGCCTTATCCTTGGCCATCTTGTGCCATTTCTCGATCGTCTGGCGCGGGGTCTCGCCGGGACCGGGAAGCGCATAATCGATGATGGTTGTCACACCGCCCGCAGCTGCGGTCGCGGTGCCGGTGTTGAAATCCTCGGCCGTGTGCATACCCTGAAACTCGCACTCCACATGGGTGTGCACGTCTACTGCGCCAGGCAAAAGAAAGAGCCCCGAGGCATCGATGGTTTTCGTCGCCGGACCCAGACCATGGCCGATCTGTTTGATCTTGCCGCCTTCGATGCCGATATCGGCGTGATAGGTATCGCCGCTGGTGACGATTGTGCCGTTCGAAATGACTAGATCCATGGGTTTGGCCTCCGTGTTATTGCGCGCCGCGATCAGGCTACCGCACGCGATTGTTCAAGCGTTTTTCTCCCCGTGAGCGGATGAACTCCCCTGCCAGAGCGATCAGAATATTGGCAACGACGATCAGCGTTGAAAGGGCATTGATTTTTGGGGACAAGTGATACCGATACTCTGCGAAAATCACTAATGGCAATGTCTGATCATGACCGCTGGCAAACCAGGTGAGCGTGTATTCCGAGAAACTGAGGATCATGCAGATCAACGCACCTGCCATGATCCCGTTCTTGATGAGCGGCAGCGTTACCTTTGTAAAGGTCCGCACGCGACCTGCGTAGAGATCAAGAGATGCCTCCTCCAGCGAACGGTCGAACCGCCAGAGCACCGACGAGATCACGATTACCGCAAAAGGCAGACAGAAAACGGCTTGCGCCAGAACCACCATTGTGAGGTTGCCGCTTTGATCCAGAAAATCCTGCAGCGTGGTAAAGCTGATGCCCAAGATCGTCCGTGGGATGATGATCGGCAGGAACAGGAGCGCGGCCAATAGAAACCGCATACGGAATTTGTAGCGAATGATCGCCAGCGCGCCCATTGTGCCCAACACAACCGACAGAATTGTCACGAAGAAGGCTACAATCAGGCTGTTCCACAGGGCGGTCAGGATGTTTTTATCCGTCAACACGACCGAGAACCAATCCAGCGTAAGGCCCGATATCGGGAAAACAATGAACGGTGAATCATTGAAGGCAAACAGAATCAGAACGATCACCGGAATATACATAAAAAGGTATACCGCGACGACGGCCATGATTTGGCTGATATTTGATCCGCGCAACATCATGCGCCTCCTCCTCCCAATCCGCGGGCGATCCACCTTTGTCGTGTTAACGTAAAAAGGAACAGGCTTACGATGACCGCAACGATCACCAGCAACAGCCATGCCATCGCAGACCCGAGAGGCCAGTTGAACGAGGCGCCAAATTGCGCGGTAATCACATTCATGATGGTCACACCCGAAGTGCCACCCAGAAGGTTCTGTGACAGGTATTCGCCAGTTACGGGAATAAAGACCAGCATTACCCCGGCAAATACCCCGGGGGAGGTGAGTGGTAGCATAATTTTGTTGAACGTGCGCGCCGTGCCTGCACCAAGATCATTACTGGCCTCGATCAATGACCGGTCCAAACCTTCGATATTGGCCCAGATTGGAAGGATCATGAAAGGCAGGTAGATGTAGATGATCGAGATCATCACACTGAAATTGGAAAACAGCAGGACTTCGATTGGTTCGGCTATGAGCCCGACTTCCAGCAATAATGTGTTCAGAACACCCTTGATACCCAGGATAATCCGCCAGGCGTAAACCCGGATCAGATCGCCGGTATAGAGCGGGATCAGCAGCCCCATGAGCATCAGGTTTTTCCAGCGCCCGCTGCGCCAGGCGATGAATTGCGCGGTTGGATAGGCAAAGATCAGCGTAATGACACAGGTAACAACAGCAAACACCAATGCCTTGATCGTTAACGAAATAAACAATCCACTGGTCAGTGCCTCGTGGTAGTTTTTCAGGGAGAACCCCGGTGTGATGCGAAAATTTTCCACCGTATAAAAACTGTAGACCAGCAGCACCAATAACGGGCAGATCGCGAAGATAAACACAAACAACGCGACCGGATACATGAACCATGGTGCGCGTCGGAACCTTTGGGTTTCGTCGGAAATGGCCATTACACGCCACCCTCGCTGTGCTCGACCAGCACCAGATCAGCGCTGTTAAACCCGAGTGTCACCGGCTTTCCGACCGCCAATGCCGAAGCGCCTTCGATACTGTGAACCGTCAGTTCCGGTCCGTCGTCGACCTGAGCCAGAAACTCAAATACCGTGCCCTTGAATACCCGGGCCGTCACTGTCGCGCTCACTTGATGTTCGGTGGTTTGCGCATGCGTGCCGATCGCGATCTTTTCGGGCCGAAGCGAAATCGCTTCGCCAGATTGGCCCGATGGGTTCTTCAATGTCACATCAAGCCCGAGAATCCGGATGTTCAGGTGATCGCCGGACGCATCAATTGCATCGACGGGAACAATATTTGAGCCACCCAGGAAATCCGCGACGAAATGCGTTGACGGTTGATTGTACATCGTGATCGGGTCGGCGATTTGCTCGATCACCGCGTGGTTCATGACGATGATCTCATCACTCATGGTCAACGCTTCTTCTTGATCATGGGTCACATAAACAAACGCGATCCCAAGCTCTTGCTGAAGGCGCTTCAACTCAATCTGCAAATGGTGCCGCAGCTTGAGATCCAATGCGCCGAGCGGTTCGTCCAGCAAAAGAATGTCCGGTTTGTTGACGAATGCGCGTGCAACGGCCACGCGCTGACGCTGTCCACCTGAAAGCTGGTCCGGATAACGGTCGCCAAAGCTGCTAAGATCAACCAGATCAAGTGCATCCTGAACTTCCTGTTTGATCTCGGCCTTTGGCAGTTTCCGGCTTTCCAGGCCATACGCGATGTTTTCCGCGACAGTCATGTGAGGGAACAGTGCGTAGGATTGAAAAACCGTGTTCACTTGTCGCTCGAACGGAGCTTTGCCCTGGATATCCTCGCCATTCAGAATAATGCGCCCGGCGTCGGGCTGCTCGAAGCCCGCTATCAGCCTCAAAGTGGTGGTCTTGCCGCAGCCACTTGGCCCCAGCAACGTGACGAAACTGCCAGCTTTGACGCGAAATGAGATATCATCTACCGCCGTTACATCACCGTACCGTTTGGTCAAATTCTCCAGTTCCAGAACGTATTCAGGTTTCACGCGCTACCTCGGTTCATTGCTCGGTGAGGGACTTGCCGAAAGAGGAAACGAGGCCGGACACGGAATCCGACCTCGTATCAGGTCAACTGGCCTTCACTTCGTCCCAGAGTTTGACCCAGCGATCATAGCCTGTCGGCTGCTGCCGCCAAAGGAAGGTATCCATCACGCTCAGGTCATCAAGGAACACGCGCTTCTTCTGCTCATCGGACAGGCGGTCCATTGCGGTATCGGCGCCACCCGCATAAGGCCCCTTCTCCGCAAGCGTTTCGATGAAATCAGCGCTCAGGATATAGTTGATGAAAGCTTCGCATGCGGCCATCTTCTCAGGATCGGTAACACCTGCGGTCACACAATTGTTGTCAGCCCAGCCGACGGCGCCCTCTTTCGGGATGGCAAGGCCGATCGGCATGCCCTGGCCCTGCAACTCGTAGACTGGCGGAACCCATGAATATGCCATCCAGATTTCGCCACTGGCCAGGAGATTTGTCACATCCGAAAGCGATGACCAATATGTGCGCACCAGTTTCTTCTGCGCCAGCAATGCCTTCTTGCACTCGGCGAGTTCCTTGTCATCCATCACCCAAAGGCGGTCGGGCGAAATGCCAACATGGAGCGCGGCGACTACAATGCTTTCAACCGCATAGTCCCAAAGGGCGATCTTGCCTGCATATTTTTCGTCGAAAAACGCGCTCCAGCTTTCCGGGTGGTCCATCTTATCAGTACGGTAAGCGACCGCGTTTATTCCCCAAGCCATCGGCAGGGCGTATACATTGCCGTCCGCGTCCTTGTTCCAGGATACCTTCTTGAAAGGCTCAAGAACCCGGGCTGCATTTGGAATATTGTCCAGGTTCAACGGGCTAAGAAGCCCGTTCTCGATGTAGATCGGGATGGTGTTCAGGCCGGGCGTGATAATGTCCCAGTCCCGCGTACCGCCGGCCATCATCTTGGCCAGGAGTTCATCATCGTTGGATATCTGCCCGAAGTTGAAATCGAAACCCGTCTTTTCGCGGAACGGCTCCATATAATAGCCTTGGGTGTAGTTTTCCCAGGTCAACCAATTCAAAGTGCCAGACGCCGCAAGAAGCTTGGTCGGCAATCCCCCCAGCATACCAGCTCCGAGCGCTGCAGTTCCGCCGCGTTTGAGAAAACTGCGCCGCCCCAAGGTTTTAAATGTGTTTGACATTTTGCCCTCCATGTTTGCGTGCCATTCGGCCATTCATTTTTCATTGGATTTTTTTTGCGTTGATACGACACTAACACATGTGTTACATTTGTTTCAAATGAAAAATCCATTATTTACATTCGTAATATTCGATCAGGTGGCGCTTGCCGCTCTTCGAGATGGATGCAGCGCAATGATAGAGAGGGTTCATGACAGATATTGATCAAGTCATTTCCGCGCTCGTCAAATCACGAGGCGCTATGGGCAAGCAGCTAAGGCGGGCAGCCGATTACGTGCTGGAAAATCCCGATCGTGTTGCCACCCAGTCCATGCGACGTCTGGCCGCTGACGCTGGTGTCACTGCGCCCACCATGTCCAGGGTGGCCAAGACCGTTGGTTTCAGCAGCTATGAGGATTTCCGCAATCTGTACCGCAACGGGTACCATCAGATAGCCCACAACTTTGGGGATCGCGCGCTGAAGCTGCAGGGCCTACACGGGGAATCTGATGGTCATATGCTCTGGCAATCTCTGCTGGAAGCCAACAATGCCCACCTGCAATTGCTTCTTGAAGGCACGCGCGGGCTTCAGATTGAAAAGGCAGCATCGGCAATCCTATCCGCGCGCAGAGTCTTTGTGACCGGCATGCAAAGTTCGTTCGCGTTTGCGACCTACCTGCATTACATCGGTGGCCTTGCATTTCCGAACTGGACGCTGATTTCGGGACGCGGCAGCACCTTGGCGGACGAAACCTCTGCTTTGTCCGACAAAGATGTGGTTATCGTAATTTCATTCGCGCCTTATGCGCGGGATGCAGTCCGGCTGGCTGAACTGGCAGTGCAGCGCGGTGCCTCGGTCATCGCCATCACCGATGAGTTGACATCACCGCTCGCCGCATTGGCCGATGACCTATTCGTCGTGCCCAGTGATAGCCCCCAGTACTTCAGTTCTTATGTAGCAACTACGGCCCTTATCGAAGCTCTGGTTGCCAACCTGGTGAGCCAGAGCGGCGAAGAAGTCGTGGACAGAATAAAAAATATCGAAGCCACCAGAGAAACCTTTTCCGACTACTGGTCAGAGGACAATTAAAGGATGGGCATGAAATGAGACTGTCATTGCTCGCATGTCAGATCACGGTGCCGCCGATGATAACTCAGCAGGAAAAATCCGATCATGTAAACCGTGTTTCCAACCTTGTGAACGCCGCCCTCATTGACACAACTGTCGACGCAATCGTCCTGCCCGAGCTTGCAAATCTCGACTACTCACGCGCCACATTCGAACAGCTTGAACAGCTGGCAGAACCTCTGGACGGGCCGACATGCGCCGCCTATGCATCAATGGCACGCCGCCATAATGCCCATGTCATCGGTGGATTTGCACGAAAATCCGGAAACGATTTTTTTATCTCACAGGTCGTTTTTGGGTGCGATGGGCAACTGGTCGGGACGTACGACAAAATCCATGTAGCGCAATACGGTGCGTCGATGGAGAAAGAGTATTTTGCGCGCGGACGGCAATTGCTGGTTTTTGAAATCAAAGGCATTCGCGTCGCTCCCATCATTTGCTACGACATTCGAATTCCCGAACTGTTTCGAACGCTTTGCGTTGATCGCGGGGTTCAATGCGTTCTGCATTGCGGCGCCTATGCGCGCGACGAATCCTTCTTCAGCTGGAAACACTTTGCGGTGACCCGAGCGATGGAAAACCAGATATTTCTGCTTAGTCTCAACCGGGCGGGAGATTTCTTTGGTGAGTCCATTCTTTGCCCGCCCTGGGTGGACGAAAACAATCGGGAATCCGTTTTCCCGTCCACAGAAGTACTACGGCATGTTGAACTCGATATGACGCTATTGGACCAAATCCGTGAAAAATATCCGTTCCTGCACGACCGCCTCGATGACTACAAATCGCTGCCGGTGGCAAGCCACATCAAAACGTAGACATCGCCTGGGCACCTGACCTGAATCAAATCGCTAAGAAAAGGCCTACAAATGGCGCATTCCCTTCCCTCTCACGCATCTGTGGTTGTCATCGGCGGTGGTATCATGGGGTGCTCAACACTCTATCACCTTGCCAAGATGGGAGTGTCCGATGCAATTTTGCTGGAACGCAACAAGCTCACCTCCGGCACAACCTGGCATTCTGCGGCACAGGTTCGCGCACTGCGCCATTCGCAGAACCTGACCCGGATGATCCAGTATTCGGTCGACCTGTATTCGCAGCTGGAACAGGAAACCGGCCAGAATGTCGGCTGGATTCAGAAGGGCAGCCTGTCCATCGCCACATCCGAAGGGCGGCTGACTCATATCCAGCGGCAAGAGGCGCTGGCCCATGCCTATGGGGTCGAGGCTTATTCGATCAGCACAGGCGAAGCCACGGAGCGCTGGCCGTTGATGAATGCCGAGGATGTGATCGGCGCGGTCTGGTCGCCGGATGACGGGCGCGTCAGCCCCTCCGATGTCTGCGCAGCTCTGATTAAGGCGGCCAAAGGGCTGGGCACCAAACTGTTCGAAAACACCGGAGTCACCGGCATTCTTACGGAAAACGGGCGCATCAAGGGGGTTGAGACCACACAGGGGACGATCACCTGCGATGCGATTGCGCTGTGTACCGGTCTATGGTCGCGCGAACTGTGCGCCATGGCTGGGGCCGAAGTGCCAGTTCAGGCGTGCGAGCATTTCTACCTGCTGACCAAGCCGATCGACGGCATCGTGGGCAACACGCCAACGTTGAGCGATCATGACAGCCACCTTTACATTCGCGACGATTCCGGCGGTCTGCTGGTCGGCTGCTTTGAGCCGATGGGCAAAGCCGTTCCTCCGGGCATTCTGGACGAGAACTTTGAATTCAGCCTGCTGCCCGAGGACTGGGATCATTTCGAACCGATGATGATGAACGCGCTGAATCGTCTGCCCGCTCTGGAAACCGCAGAAGTCAAGATGCTGCTGAACGGACCCGAAAGCTTTACCCCCGACGGGATGTTCATGCTGGGCGAAACCGCCGAAACGCGGGGACTCTTTCTGGGCTGTGGCCTGAACTCGGTTGGCATCGCCTCGGGCGGTGGGGCCGGAATGAACCTGGCCCATTGCATCGTGCATGGTCACACTGCCTATGATCTGGGGGAAACCGATGCCAAGAGGTTTGCACCGGTGTTCAATTCGCTTGATCACCTGATGGCGCGGGCGCCGGAAATCCTGGGCACTCATTACGAGATCGCTTATCCGGGTCGCCAGCTCTCAACGGCGCGGAGCCTGCGCGCCCTGCCGCTTGAGCTTGAATACAAGGCGGCAGGAGCGCATTTCGGTCAGTTCTATGGATGGGAGCGCCCGCTTTTTTTCAACAAAACCACCGAGCCCGAGATGAAGTTTGGCAAGCCGGACTGGTTCGACAACGTGGCGTCCGAAGTGAAGGCTGCGCATGAACAGGCGGCCATTTTCGACGCCTCCTCCTTTGGCAAGATCGAGATTCAGGGCCCGGATGCTGAGGCGTTCCTGCAGTACACCTGTGCCTCAAACATGGACAAAGCCCCCGGCAGCGCAATCTATACCGCCGTTCTGAATGAACGCGGCACTTACGAATCCGACATCACCGCGCACCGAATTGCCGAGGACCACTATCGCCTGTTCGTAGGAACCAACGCTATCAAGCGCGATCTGGCCTGGTTCCGCCGCCATTCAGAGGAATTCGATGTGGCGCTGACCGACAGTACCGAGAATTATGCGGTCCTGGGGTTGATGGGTCCGGAAGCCGCGCGCATCGTGTCTGAGACCGGCGCTCCCGAGCTGACCGAGTTAGGCTATTTTAAGGTTGGCCCCGCACATATCGCCGGTTGCCATGTCCGCGCGATACGTATGTCTTACGTGGGCGAGGCCGGTTGGGAAATCACCATGAAGGCGGAGAACGCCAAAACGGTCTATGCCGCGCTGGTGCAGGCCGGGGCGACACCGGCGGGAATGTATGCCCAAACTTCAATGCGGATCGAAAAGGGTTTTGCGGCCATGGGGCATGAGTTGGACAGCGATATTTCGCCCATCGAAGCCGGGCTGGACATGCTGGTGTCCAAAAGGAAGACTTTCGTCGGCTCGGATGCGCTGGCTGACCGTCGTAAGACTGCAAAGCGCCGCCTGGTCACGGTCATTGTCGATGATGAGGCCGCCGTGCCGCTGGGGCAAGAGCCGATTTATGCCAAAGACAAAATCATCGGCCACACCACTTCAACCGGTTTTGGGTACCGGATTGGCAAGCCGGTAGCGTTGGCCCATGTGCATCTGGAAAACGTCGACGGCGCCGCAGTAGAACTGGACATCGCAGGCCAGCGCTTTGCCGCCACGTTGCAACTGGCCTGTGCCTATGACCCTGCAGGAACCCGAATGAAAGGCTGATCCAATGCCATTGCCTTATGTTCTGGTATCCACGACCGGGTCCCGCAAAACTCCGTGCGATCATCATGCCTTGCCCATCACCACGGGCGGGATTGTTGCCGAAGCGCAGGCCTGTTTCGCGGCCGGAGCCAATGGCATCCATCTGCATGTCCGGGATAGTGATGGCCAGCACTCGCTGGATCCAGGCCGGTACCGCGAAACCATGATTGAATTGGCGCGAATTGCCCCCCGCCTCGAAGTGCAAATCACGACCGAAGCCGGGGGGCATTTCGACGTCGAAACCCAACTGGTCTGTTTGCAACAGGTTGCGCCGGAATGGGCCTCGATTTCAGTCCGCGAGATCAATCGCGATCCGGCGTTGGCCAATCGAATTTACGCCGTATGTGCCGATCAGGGTACACGCGTGCAGCATATCCTTTTCGATGCAGAAGACGAGGCGCTGCTGGATCGTTGGCAGGCAGATGACACCGTGCGCGCGGGTCAGACAGACCGGCTGCTGGTTCTGGGCCGCTATTCTACGGGGCAACGGGCCACACCCGCTGATCTGTCAGGTTTTGGCACTCCCGAGAAACAGAACTGCACCTGGATGGCCTGTGCCTTTGGAGCGCGCGAACATGACTGCCTTGAGCAAGCGGCCCACCAAGGCGGAGACGTACGGGTCGGATTTGAAAACAGCACGACACAATCAGACGGCACCCCATGGGTAGACAATGCCGCCTCGGTCGCCGCGCTGGTTGCCAGGCTGAAAGGAAACACCGCATGAGCCATGTTTTTCCTCGCCACACCAAGTCGGACTTGCCAGTCGCTGCGGCTGGCGACGGACCGTATCTGATCGACACCAACGGAAAGCGTTATCTGGATTTCGGCGACGCTGCCGTATCCTGCCTCGGCCATTCCGATGCAGCGGTGATCAAGGCGGTGCAGGATCAGGTTGCGCAGGTCGCCTTTGCACATTCGGGCTTCATGACCTCGCAACCAGCCGAGGCGCTGGCCGACCTTCTGATCAAACATGCGCCAGGGGATCTGGACCGGGTGTATTTCGTCTCGGGTGGGTCCGAGGCAACGGAAAGCGCCATCAAACTGGCCCGTCAGTATTTCCTTGAAATCGACCAGCCAGAGCGACGCCGTATCATCGCGCGCAAGCAAAGCTACCACGGCAACACCTTGGGGGCGCTTTCCGCAGGCGGCAATGAATGGCGGCGGACCCAATTCGCCCCTCTTTTGATTGAGATGAGCCATATTGCACCCTGCTACGAATATGTCGGCAGGGAAGACGGCGAAAGCAGCTTTGACTATGGCCAGCGCATGGCCAACGAGCTAGAGGCCGAAATCCTGCGGCTTGGGTCTGACACCGTAATGGCCTTCATGGCCGAGCCGGTGGTGGGCGCAACCCTGGGCGCCGTGCCCGCCGTTGATGGCTATTTCAAGCGCATCCGTGAGATCTGCGATCAATATGGGGTGCTCTTGATCTTGGATGAGGTCATGTGCGGCATGGGCCGCACCGGGTATCTGTTCGCCTGCGATCATGACGGGATCGCCCCCGATATCCTATGCATTGCCAAGGGGTTGGGCGCGGGCTATCAGCCGATCGGTGCGATGCTGTGCAGCAAGGCGATCTATAAGGCCATCGAAGACGGCTCAGGCTTTTTCCAGCACGGTCACACCTATCTGGGTCACCCGGTCGCCACGGCAGCGGCACTGAGCGTGGTGAGCGAATTGACCAGCCGAGATCTGCCTGCCCGGGCGAATGCGATGGGGGACAGGCTGCAATCAGCACTTGAAACCGCCTTTGGTCAGCATCCCCATATCGGCGATATCCGCGGGCGCGGTCTGTTTCGCGGTATCGAAATCGTCGAGGATCGCGACAGTAAAAAGCCCTTCGACCCCACGCTGGGGCTGGCCGCGCGTATCAAGAAAACCGCGCTGGCCAATGGATTGATCTGTTATCCCATGGGGGGAACCAGAGATGGACGGGTAGGGGATCATATCCTGCTGGCCCCACCCTTCATCATCGGCGACGACCATATTGACGAAATGGTCGAGAAACTGTCGATTTCCATCGACACAGCGCTTTTGGTCTTGAAAACCCAGCTTAGTTAGGGCGATCGTTTTTACCATATGTGCGATTTTGATCGCAGACATGCACACTGACAACCGAATGTTTGTCCTGCTCCTCAATGATCGAAGCCGATCACAGCAAATGGCTGGTTTGAAATCGGACAAAAGCAGATCAGATAAAGGACCACTTGGGTGAAACCTGTTGCACTTGCGAACCTTTCGCGCCGCAGGGGCTAGTGCTTTTCGCATCAGCACAAGCCGTATCAGAAAAAGGCGGCAAAACATCGAGTTTTTTAGTTCATGTTGTGTGCAGCGAAAATTGCAAATTATCTTATGATACGATTTCGCCCTGAGCCGGTTTCGACCCCTATAGAGATCAAAGTCAGACCGAATCAGGTCTCCGTATTCGCGAATGTCATTGGCATCGGTCGGCACGAAGGGCCGTTCCGGCGCGTAGCAACTTTGTGCCACCGCAACCCCTGGAAGCCATATGAACAAAAATACAGCAATATAGCAGATACTGGTGATCTGTTTGCGCATAGGTAAAGACCTTCGATGCTTGAGGAAAGCCGCTAGCCATGCGTAATAATGGCGTCGAGCGAAAGCTTGCGCAAGACAAAACCGCATCTTGCATGCAGAACAGTATTATTGTAATCATGGCGCATCGGACCCATTTGCTCCGGTGCGCCCAAAGACGAAAGAGCGCGCCGTGGCGATAGATTTACAAAAAGAAGCGCCAAATGTGGTTACAGAAGCGGGATTCAAGAAGCTCGTTGAATCCGGATACAGCGTCGAAGTGGTGTGCAAGCAGGATGCCTATCGGAAGAACTCCGTCTGGCATGGCATCTGGCTGTTGCGTGCCGTCAACGAAGAAGGTGTCGAGAAAGAGCTCGTCACCGCGCGTGCCCGTCCCGATGGCGACTTCATTCAGCTCAGAGTCTTCAAGACTGTCACGGGCCTCACCTCTTTCCTCATCGATCTCGGTTTCTCGGTGGTGGCCTTCCCGGTCTACGAAGGACAGCGCTGGACATATACTTTGGCAGATACGCCCGACGACGACAGCGACGGCTAGCGCCGTCCTTCTGCTGCTTGCGGCACATGCCGCACCGGCGCAAATGGTCTTAACGATGGAAAGCAACGGATCGCTTTCCCCTTCTCGCTCCCAAGACAGTTTTGCCCGCAACTACAATGACGGGGTCGGTCAGGGCGATCCTGACGCGCCGCTGCATATCTTTGGAAACGGCGCTAAGTCCGCGCTTGAGTCGGGCGATGGCACGTTCCGCATCGCAGTGGTCGCCCCACGCATCGCGGTCCCGCGCCCGGACATCCTCGCTGCTATAGACGAGACGGCGCTCCGCTATGCCGGGCATCAGGGTTTGCGTACATCCGGCCTTTCGGTGACAGAGTGGCACCTCCTCTTTCGCGCCAACATCGAAATCGAAAGCGCATACAATCCCAATGCCCGGTCGCGGGTCGGTGCTATCGGCCTCGGACAGCTCATGCCGGGAACCGCAGAGATGCTCGGCGTCGATCCCTCTGACTGGCGGGCCAATCTCGATGGCTCGGCACGCTATCTCGCCGCACAACTCGAGACCTTCCGGGACACGCGACTCGCGCTGGCGGCCTACAACGCCGGACCCGACGCCGTCCGCGAGCATGATGGCATTCCCCCATATCGAGAAACGCAAAACCACGTTCAGCGGGTGCTGGCCGTGTTCAAAAGGCTTGAAGGAGAAAACCCATGAGGCCCCTACCCCTAATTCTGACCGTGCTGACGGTCCTCGTCATGCTGGCCGAGCCCGCTATGGCCCAATCGATTGATCTGTCACCGATCCAAGAACTCCTGCAAGGCATCGTCGATGCCCTCACAGGCCCGCTTGGGGTCGTCATCGCCACGCTTGCTGTGATCGGCGTGTTTCTCAGCTGGTTCTTCAACATTATCGACCTGCGCCAGGCGCTCTGGGTGCTTGTCGGCATAGCTGGTGTCGCTGCAGCGCCCACGATTGTGGCGGCGGTCTTCAGCTGACAGGATCGAGACGTGGCGGAACGATCCCCTCTCTTTCTCGGCCTTGTGCGCCCGCCGAAACTCTTCGGCCTGCCGATCATGTATGCCGTGGTCTGGCTCTTTGGCTCCGTTCTCTTGTTCGTCTGGATCCAGAGCTTCATCGTCCTTGGCATCGCGGCGGTTCTCTATCCGCTCCTCTGGAAGGCCGCGGATTGGGACCCGCGCTTTATCGATGTCGCGATGACCACGCTTCAGGAAACCCCGCCCACCCGAAACCGCAAAATCCATGGGGGAGACAGCTATGCCCCGTGATGACGTCAGCGGACGCGGCGAGCGTGATGAGCGCACGCTGATGCCAAAATGGTATCAGCAAGAAAAACACCTCGCACATATGCTGCCCTATGTCAGTCTCGTCGATGATCGCACGGTCCGCACCCGGGCGAACGAGCTCTTCCAATGCGTCCGGATCACGGGGGTCAACAGCTACACGAAAGATGACGAATATCTTGACAAGCTGCGCGCGCTCTTCGCCCGGATCGTCGCGCAGCTCGGCGAAGAGTTTTCCTATTACGTCCACAAGGTCTCGAAGGGCATCAAGGTCGATCTCGAACCTGTCGGAGGCGACAATTTCGCGGCGATTGTAGACGCGCAGTGGCGCAAAAAGATGGAAGACAGCGGGCTTCGGGACAAGACGCTCACGCTCACCGTCATCCACCGCCCGCGGAACAAGAGCTTCCTCAGCTTCATGCGGAGCCCCTCCCCCGAACGGCTCAAAGACGAGACAGCGAAGCGGCTGCGTCGGTTGAATGAAGCCGTCGGGATCTTCACATCCGGTCTGACGGAGCTGAGGCCGTCCGTGCTCTCGGCCGAGACCGGGGATCTCGTGGGCTTCCTAGGTGCCTTGAACACCGGCCAGGAGCGCCCGCTCTACCATACCTCGCAGTTCGGCTTCCTGGCCTCCTCGGCTGCGAATACGCGCGTGACCTTCTTCGGGGATCATTTCGAACTGAGCGAGGGCGTCGCGGGCCGTCGGTATGGCAAGAGCTACTCGATCAAGGATTACTCCGAGCAAACAAGCTGCACGATGTTCGACACGCTCAACCTGCCCGTCGACATGATCGTCACACACTCCTTCACGCCTGTGAACACGAACATGACGATCTCGCGTATCAAGCGGCAGATGAAACAGATGCAGGCTGCCGATGATGCCGCTGTCTCGCTCCGGGAAAACCTTTCCTTCCTTGCTGACGATCTCGAAGCCAAACGCGCCAGCATGGGCGATCACCACATGGTGGTCACTGTCTTTGCCGAAACGCTCGACGCCCTGGAAACCCTCGGCGCCGAGATCGTCAATGCTGCGGCCTCCGAAGGCGTGACCATGGTCAGCGACCGCTTCGGGGCCAACACGCATTACTTCAGCCAGCATCCGGGCAATCAGCCCAAGCGCCTGCGCCCAAGCACGATCACAAACCGCAATTTCGCGGATTTCGCGGCCTTCCACCACACGCAGCTTGGCAAGTATGGCGACGGGGTGCCCTGGGGCAAGGTGATCTCGCTCTTTCCCACGCCGGAGAAGAGCGCCTATCGCTTTTCGTTCCACGAAGCGGGATTACCCGAGAAAGAACCCACCAGTGGACACACGCTGATCATGGGCCGTCCCGGCTCCGGAAAATCGGTTTTGGCGGCCTTCTTGATGACGCAAGCCAAGCGCGCCAGGGCACGGGTCTTCGTCTTCGACTATCGCCAAGGCATGGAAATGGCCGTGCGCGCCAATGGCGGGCGCTACACCACCATCCAGGGCGGCATGCCCACGGGTCTCAACCCGCTCTGGACCGAGACCGACAGCCGCGGGATCGCCTGGCTTGCGGACTGGTTCGGCTCGCTGCTCCACCGCGAAGACAAGCCGCTGACCCCTGCCCAGACCAACCGGATCATGGAATGCGTGCGCCAGAACGCCCAGGCCACCGACCCGGGTCTCCGGGATTGGCAGAACTTCGCCTCGCTCTTCATGTCCATGGATGACGAGGGGGATCTGAACCAGCGCGTCCTCGAATGGGCCGAGAAAGGCCGGTTTGGCTGGATCTTCGGCCATAGTCTCGAAGATACCTTCTCGCTTGATGGCGACATGGTCGGCTTCGACCTCACCGGCATCCTCGACAGCGAAAGCGACAAGGAACGCATGGCGGTCTTGAGCTATCTCTTTCGCCGGATCGAGCGGAAGATCGAAGACCGCCGCCCCACGTTCATCCTCATCGACGAGGCCTGGAAGGCCCTCGACAACGCGTATTTCGCCGAGCGGCTATCGCAATGGCTCGTGACGGCCCGAAAACAGAACACAGTCGCCGTGATGATGACCCAGTACGCGAGCCAACTTGAGCGCACGCGCACCGGCAAGACCATCGTCGAGGCCGTGCCAACCCAAGTGCTGCTGCCGAACATCCGGGCCAATGCGTCGGACTACCAGATGCTCAATCTCTACCAGAAGGAGCTCGATACGCTGCTGAACACCGGCACGAATTCCCGGCTCGCGCTCATCCGCGATGACCAGGGCTCGGTGGTCGTCGATGCTGACCTGAGCGCCCTCGGGCCCAACCTCACAATCCTTGGCGGCATGGAAGCAGGCGAAAAACTCGTCGGCACCGAATACCGTGACCGACCCGATTTCTGGAGGCTCCAGCCATGAAGACATTTTCGCTTGCCCTGCTCATTTGCGCGCTGGCCGCCTGTTCCAACTACCGCGAACCGAAAGCGAACTGCTTTGCTTTCGTCTCTCAGGGCCCTGCCCCGCTCGACTGTGACTTCGAGGCGCTTGGCGGTGCAGATTACGAGGACATTGCCAATGAGTAAGCGCGCCGTTGCCACGTTCATTCTGATCGGCGCAGCCTCCGGCACGCTGGCCCAGGGCGTGCCGGTCAATGACAGCGGGCTGACCGCGCGCGATCTGATCGAAACCGGAGATCGGGAAGCCGATCTGGCTGTGCAACGGGAAACTCTGACAGTCCAGGAACAGATCACCGAAATCGAGCGCGAGCAACTTGCGGTCCTCGATGCCATCCTGGATGCGCAGACCAGCTTCGATAGCGCCTCGATCACTGGCATGGTCACAGATCTTGAGGGCGGCAATGGCGATGCCGACCGCTCGTTGGCTGCCGTTTATGGAACCGCCGAGATCGATCCGAACCCCGCTGGCGATCAGATGTTCGGGGATGCGGCGGAGAATATCGAGCAACTCATCATCCGGGTTGCCCAGGAAACCCACGGGCGGCCCGGGGTATCTGCCGCCGGTCTCTCGGTCGTCCAGTGGCGCGCGCTTCTCCAGGCTTTGATCTGGCAGGAGAGCCGCTTCGTGATCCGCGCTGAAAGCCCCGTCGGCGCTTACGGGCTGACACAGATCATGCCCGGGACCGCCAGCGATCTCGGGATCAACCCGGAATACCGCACAAGCCCCTATCTGCAAGTCGACGGCGGTGCGCGGTATCTGTCAGACCAGCTCGCGCGCTTCGATGGTAACATCATCTTCGGGCTTGCGGCTTACAATGCAGGCCCGGGTCGCGTGATCGAATATGGCGGCGTGCCACCGTTCCGGGAGACCCAGCACTACGTCACCGTCATCCCTCAGCAGTACAATGCATACCTTGCCCGCATCGGGGGGATAGAGGCGCTCGGCACCATCGACCCGGCCCTGCTTGCCAACTCGAACCTCTCACTCACCGGTGCAGGCGCGGCGTTCTACGGCAGCAACTCCCCCACCGCGGTCCGACAGGCCGCCCTTCGCGTGCGCGATATCGTGACCCGGATCGGTAGCACTACTGACGTCCAGGAGTCCATGGCGCTCAACACCTACGCACGGGCCGAACTGGCCCGGCTCATCGCTGCCATGACGCGTCTCCAGGCCGCGCGCACGCAACCGCTTAGCGCCGAGCAGATGCGCCTCGCCGCCGCCCGCATGCGGGAACAAGACTTCATGACCATCATCATAGAGGAGTTGGACTGATGCCCGCCCGACCACTTCGCAAAACACTTCGCACCCTCACAGCCCTGCTGCCGCTCAGCGCCATCGCCCTTCGCGCGATCCTTCTCCCTGCTTCTGCTACCGCACAAGGCGTCCCAGTGGTCGACACGCAAAACATCGCCCAAAACATCCAGCAATTGCGCCAGATGATCGAGGACGAGCTTCTGCAGAACGAACAGCTTCTACAACTGCGCGAACAGCTAACCACCCTCACGGACCAGCTCGCCGAACTGCAACGCACCTATGAGGCTTTGACCCGTCTCGCAGAACTCCCCGAAGTGATCGCCACAGAAATGGAAGCCGAACTGAACGGCATTCTCGACCAGGAATTTGGGGACATCCAGGCGACGATCCAGGCCATTCGCACAGGCGACTTCTCGGGCCTCAGTGGCTCAGGTGCGGCCGAGATCGAAACCCAGATGGACCGCGTGCTGGCCGAGCTTGGCTTCGACGATAACACGCTGCGTGAGATGGCCTCGAGCGGCAACGCCGGGGCCGAGCGGATTGCGACGCAAGCCGCCACAGGCGCTCTCGTCTCCGCCGCGGCGCAGAACAGCTACGACGATGCGGGCCAGTCGCTCGAACGGGTGGAGCGGCTCGTCGGTCTCATCGGCGACATGGACGAACTCAAGGAAAGTGTCGATCTCAACACCCGCGTCACCGCTGAACTCGCCATAGCGCTTGTCGCCATGTGGCAGCTCGAGGCCGTGCAGACCGTGGGCGACGGCACCGGCAGCGTCATCGATGCCGCCACCATCGCCGAGGAACAGAACTTCATGGAATTCACCATTCCGGATTTGGGCGACTGACCATCGAGGCACGAGACTTTGAACAGCGAACGCGAAATCATCGAAGAGGAACTGGTCTACGGCGCACTGCGTCGCGAACGGCTCTGGCAGCGATTGGGCCTGCTCGGGATCATGTTCGGGCTGGTCGGTTGCCTCGGCGCAGTGATGGTCGCCATTCTCGACGTCGATCCGCCGCCTGTTGTTGTGCCATATGATCCCGAGACCGGGTTTGCCCTGCCTGAGGCGTCTGTCGGGGCAACACAAGTGACCGACAATCAGGCCGTGATTGAGGCAGAGATCTTCCGCTATGTGACCGACCGCGAAGTCTACAACCAGCTCGACAATGACGTGCGGATCCGAAGCATTCTACAGCGCTCCGATGGCCGAGCGGAAGCCTCCGTCACGGCGCAATGGAACAGCGCGAACCCGCAATATCCACCCAAGGTCTACGGCGAGGATTCCACGCTTGATGTCGAGGTTCTCAGCATCAACCTGATCGGGGAGAACCGCGCCACGGTACGTCTCCGCAAGCGCCTCACCTCGATCCAAGGCATCCAGGCAGGCCTCTTCACCGCAACACTGCTTTTTGAGTTCCGACCCGAGACCGCACGCACGATCGATCAGGTCTGGACCAACCCCTTTGGCTTCACCGTGCTCGAATATTCGATCCGGTCCGACAGATTGGAGAACTGATATGCGACGCATCGGGCTTGGCCTTAATATCCTGATCTTCACTGCCTCAAGCGCTCTTGCCGAGGCGACGCCTAGACGCGGCGCGCACGATCCACGTGTCCGGGTCGCGACCTATCAGGAAGGTCAGGTCTTCCGCCTCAACGTCTCGCTCACCCATGTGACCACCATCGAGTTCGGCGAGGGCGAAACCATCCGCTCGATCCTGGCGGGCGATACCGAAGGGTTCGAGCTCGATGGCGTCCCCGGCGGCCAAGCCTTCGCGATCAAGCCGCTCGCGCGCGGTGTCCACACCAACGTCACCGTCTATACCAACCGGCGCAGCTACTATTTCAACGTCCAGGAGGTCTCGACACCCACATTCTACGTGGTGCAGTTCCATTATCCGGATGAAGCGCGTCGCCCGCAGAATGCCGTCGCGGCGCAAGCTCCGAACTACAACTATGGAGCCAGCGACCGCACGGAAATCACGCCCGCGCGTGTTTGGGATGACGGCACATTCACCTACTTCCAGTTTGCCCACAACGCGCCTGTCCCGGCGATCTTCCGCTACGCCAACGGGCGCGAGCGCACCGCTAATACGCAAGCCACCGAACCCGGTGTGATCCGAGTCTCGGGCGTGAATGCCCAGTGGGTGCTGCGCCTCGGCGATACTGTCGTTTGCATTCAAGCCAATTCACTGACGGGAGGCACGTGATGAGCGACAAGCCGAACCAACCTGACATGTCCGAACGCCTCGCCCGGCTTGAGGCGAGCGCCTCGGGCAGCCCAGGGACCACAACCCGCCGCTCGCCTCTGACGGCCCTTCTTGTCGTCGCGCTCGTCGGTCTCGGCGGCACCGTCCTGTACTTGTTGAACCAGCCAGAAGAAGTGACCCTGCCCACGGCGACACCGGATGAATTCCAGCCGGAAGGCGATGGCTTCGGCACCATCGAACCCTTCGAGCCCCCTGCCCCGCCAGAGCCCGAAGTCGTTGAGGTGCCTGCCCCGGCACCCGAACCCAATGCCGAACTGCTCGCCCAGATCGCGGCTCTGCAGGCACAGATCGAAGCCATCCAGAACACGCCAGACTCAGTTCTTGAAGAAGACACGGCAGCCGCGGAGGCCATCAACGCGCTGACCGCCCAACTCACGGAACTGCAGGCGGCCTCGGAAGCCGCGCAACAGCAATTCGCGGATGAGCTGGAAGCCCGGGATCGCGAACTTCAACAGCTGCGCATGGATCTCGATCTGGCGCATCTTGAAGCTCAAAAGCCAACTCCTGCCCCTGCCGGTCCCACGGACGAAGAGCTGCGGCGAATGGAAGAAGAACGGCGACGGCAAGAGGAAGAGGCCCGCCGTTTTGCCGACTTGCAACGTCGGGCCGAAGAAGAGCGCGCCTTTCAGGAGCGCCGTATCCTCTCGCCTGTCATCGCCTTCGGCGGCGCGACCGGCGGCACAGATGGTGCCGAACTGGCAGAACGTACCTTTGGCGAAGTCACCGACTTCGTCCTGAACGGGGCCTTCCCGAGCCCCGTCACACAATCCGAGGTCATTGCGAACCCGTCCAACACGGTGATCCAGGGCACGGTGGTCCAAGCCGCGCTCGAGACCGCGATCACCAGCGAGTTGGCCGGCCAGGTCCGCGCCATCACGTCCGAGCATGTCTACAGCTATGACGGAACCCGCCTTCTGATCCCCGCCGGATCCCGGCTGATCGGGCGGTATCGCTCAGGGGCGAATATCGCACAACGACGGCTGACGATCGCCTGGGACCGGATCATCCTGCCGAGCGATCAAACCATACAGATCAGCGCCTTCGGGGGCGATGAGCTCGGGCGCTCCGGCACCACAGGCTTTGTTGACACGCGATTTGCCGAGCGCTTCGGCTCGGCCGCGCTGATCTCGTTGATTTCCGCCGCACCCACCGTTGCGGCCAATGAGACGGAAGATGAACTCGCCGAAGACGTCCTCGAAGACATTGGCGACGATCTGGCCGACGCAACCGAAAGCGTGATCGGTGAATACCTCTCGATCGGCCCTGTCATCTATGTCGACCAGGGCGCGCGGATCACCGTCATGGTGGACCGGGACCTGGAGATCTTCTGACAATGTCACTCAGTTATCTCCAAGCCTCCATCGACAAACTTGAAGACGCCAAACGCGAGGATGTCATCGAGATCTGCATCAACCCCGATGGCACCTGTTGGGGGGAGTTCCAGGGCGATCACTTCATGCGTCGCCTGGATCAGACGCTGACAGAAGACCAAATCAAAGACCTCGGAAACCAGATCGCCTCGGACGCCGCCACACCGCTTTCCAAGGACCGACCGATCGTCTCTGTCTCGATCACCTATCGCGACCGCCCGGTCCGTGCGCAGGTGATCACGCCACCTGCTGTCAGCCGTGGCATGTCGATCAGCCTGCGCTTCTTCTCAAGCCTGCCACTCGAGGCAATCGAGCTGGGCTTCCTATTTGGCAAGGAGCGGAAGCTGGAGGAATTGCGCCAGGAAAAGAACCGCCAGCTTCGGGATGTGGTAGTCAACGGCGACATAGAGGCCGCGATCCGGCATTGCGTCGAGAACAAGCTCAACATGATCGTCTCTGGCGGCACCTCCACGGGCAAGACAGTGGCTGCTCGAAAAATCCTTTCCTATGTCAGCGATGACGAGCGGATCGTCACGATCGAAGAGGCCGCCGAGCTTCTGCCGAAACAACCCAATGCCGTAACACTCATCTCGAACCGGGATGTCGTGAACCAAACGGCGGATGTCTTGCTCACTGCCACCCTTCGGATGCGACCTGACCGTATCATCCTGGGCGAGGTCCGCGGGAAAGAGGCCATGACCTTCCTCGAAGCCATCAACACGGGTCATGGCGGCTCGATGACCACTCTCCACGCCGAAACCCCCCAATTGGCGGTCCAACGCCTAGCGATTGCAGCCCTCAAGACCGAGGTCCCGATCCCTTATCGCGACATGATAGACTACATCGAAAGCTCCATCGATGTGATCATTCAAGTCGGACGTGAAGACGGAAAACGGGGGATCACGGAGTTCTATTTGCCCGGCATCGAATTGGAAAAGGAGGCCTATACATGAAAAGCTACATGCCAAAGATCCTGACGTTCACCGGTGGCAAAAAATTCAGCTACCAGCAGATGGAAGACGAGATTGCGAAATACACACTGGACGGCTGGAAAATTGTTTCAATGACGCAATTTCAGAGCCATCAGCCGATGTATACGGTTCTCTTGCAGTATGAATTTTCCGAAGAGGAAATGCAGCCAAAAGCGGAGAAGCGGGCATGAAGATCTGCAACCTACTCCTATTGGCGGCGATTAGTTTTTCCTCGGCGACTGCCTTTGCTCAGGGCTTGGTACCCACAATGGACAGCGAGTATGAGTTCTGTCAGCAGCGCCCGCCCGAACCTGAGTGGGTGCAAAATCTGCACGTGCGAGAGAGCTACAAACGGCTTCTAATCCAGTCGATCTACCGTCTTGAAGGATACCAGCGTGTCGCTGCTTCTGATGATTGCAGGTGCGACACCTTGTTTCCGCCATGGTCCAGTGCTGTCCAGCACTACAACGACAACTTCCTCCATCTCGAACAGTTCGAGGCGATGCAAACCCGCCGTGATTTTCAAGATCAAGGCTCTGCCGTGCGTCGCTCCGTCCAGGAACTCTGTGAAGCAGAAGGCAATTGGTGATTTAGGAGAAAGTCATGAGCGTCGTTTCATACCTTGTTGATACCGCCCAAGGCTTCTTGGATAACTCAGCCGAGACACAGTTTGGAGCGGTGGCCGCAACAGTTGGAACGATAACGACTGTGGCCGTCAGTCTCGTCGTCATCCTCGTTTGCATCAACATGGTATTCCAATATCGAGCCATGGATGGACGGACGGCTTTTTGGCTTGGTGTCAAAATAATTCTAATTGGGATATTTGCGCAGAACTGGACCCAGTTTAATGCGCTCTCTTCAGCTATTTTGAACGGCATCGACAGCATAGCCGGATCACTCATCGCCGCTGTCGGTGGGGGCACACCCGGCCCGTCTGGTACATATGCAGAGCAGTTCGACGAAATGATTGCTGACTTCGGCAACTATCTTAACGCCGCCGGTGAAGAACTGAACTGGATGGCCGGGGCGATCCTCTCCAATCTGGGAGTCTTCCTTCTTTCGCTACTCGGAGCACTTGCCGCTTTCCTCATGGTCGCGTCGCGCTTGATGATTGCGCTGCTTCTCGGTTTGGCACCGATCATGATCTTCCTCACGCTCTTCGATGTGACGAAGGACTACTTCGCGCGATGGCTCTCTGCCGTGGTTTCATTTGCGATGTATCCCATCATCATTGCCGGAGTGTTCTCAACCATCACTGGCGTCTCCGTGTCGCTACTGGGGGAACTGGGTGATCCAGTAGCTGCTCCCAACATTGGCGCGCTTGTCCCGTTCTTCATGATGGTCCTGATGGCAAAGGGATTCATTATCGCAACGCCGTTCATCGTTCGGGCTGTATCAGGTAACATCATGATGCCGGCGATTTCAGGTGGGCTTGGAGGAAGCTATGCGTTCAACCGGGCTGCCCTGGGATCGCAGCAAGCAATCAACCGTTATCTAGTGGGCAACGCAAGCGGGTCGGAAGTGGCCGCCTTGCGCTTGCGCGCCGCTCTTGGAGTGTCAGGCATGCCAGAGCGCAGCTACGGAACAAGACCACCACCAAACACGCAAGCAGGTACACGCAACCCAAATGCCGGCACATCACCAGACTATCAAGCGCAAATAGACCGCAATCGGCGCATAGGTCGGTAGCTGAACTGACGTGCCTAGGTCGCCGCTGAGTCGCCTAGGTGTTTGATCCCAGGGTTTGATGGTGCGATCCATTCGAGCAAATGGAAGGAAGCACTATGGGACAAGTTCGTCACGGGAGCGCCACGACCACGCACGCCGTCAGAGCAGCAATACAGCGATCGCAAGCTTCGACCGCGGAGCTGAGCCGGGAGCTTGGGATCAACGCCAAGACCGTAGCGAAGTGGCGCAAGCGGCAGACGGTTGAGGACAGGAAGACCGGCCCGAAAGAGCCGCGTTCAACCGTTCTCAGCGAGGAGGAAGAAGCGATGGTCGTTGCTTTCCGACGGCACACAATCTTGCCTTTGGATGACTGCCTCTACGCTTTGCAGCCGACGATCCCGCACATGACACGCTCTTCTCTGCATAGATGCTTGCAACGGCATGGTATCTCGCGCCTGCCTGAGGTGGACGGCGACAAGCCCAAAAAGCTAAGGTTCAAGCGCTACCCAATCGGATTCTTTCATATTGATATTGCCGAACTCAGGACTGCAGAGGGTAAGCTCTATCTCTTCGTGGCCATTGATCGAACCAGCAAGTTCGCCGTGGCGCAGTTGGTCGAGAAGGCGAACCACAAGACGGCCTGGGAGTTCCTCGAGCTTCTCCTCGAAGCCGTTCCCTACCGCATCCACACGATCTTGACGGACAACGGCATCCAGTTCGCTGAGCAGCCGCGAAACCGAAACACGATCAATTCTCGGCCGATGCGTTTCGACATGATCTGCGAGGCCAACGGCATCGAGCATCGGCTGACCAAACCCAACCATCCATGGACCAAGGGCCAGGTTGAGCGCATGAACCGCACGATCAAAGACGCGACCGTCAAACGCTATCACTATGAAAGCCACGACCAGCTTCGTACGCATCTGGCCGACTTCCTTGATGCTTACAACTTCGCTCGCCGACTCAAGACGCTCTCTGGTCTCACGCCCTACGAATACATCTGCAAAATCTGGACATCAGAGCCGGATCGATTCATCCTAAATCCGATCCACCAGATGCCGGGACTGAACACCTAGGCCCTATTAAACGTTGGTGCCAGAATCCCAGCAACTTCAAGAAACGTGCACTGCGTAGAGAGTCCGAAGCCGAAAACTGACCGCTGTTCCGCGCAACATGAATAGTGGCTTTGCGGAACGGCAATGCAACGGAGTTTCCCAAAGTGGTCGTTCGCCGCGCGGGCGCCGTATGTCTCACAAGCGGGACTTTGCCGCCTTTTGCTCATGCAGCGTTTGCTGATGCAGAAACCCTTCGCGCCTGCGGCACGTTCCTTGATGCGAAGTAGGCTGTGTCGTCTAAGCAGTCTTTAGGACACGCCATCGAACGTAGTGCGCAGGTGGGACCAGAAAGGTACGGGACTTCGTAGCCGTAACACTCTCAACCTCTCACAGTGCGCAGGCTCGATTCCTCAGCTAGCGAGGTCTTCGCGATGGCACCAGATGGTATGCCCTCCTGCAAATTCCCTGCGTGGCGGTGCCGTGTCTTCACAAACTGACCCCACGCGTTTCGGACAGCGGCGCTGAAACGGGCAGCCGCGCTCGGGGGGGCTAAGCTCGACCACATCACTTGCCGCGAGGGATGGCGTATAATCCGGGTCAGGCTCTAGAACAGCGCCCAAAAGAACCTCTGTATAGGGGTGCGAAACAGATCCGTAGACTTCTTGTGTTGGACCAAGTTCGCACAGGCGTCCCTGATAGAGAACGGCGACGCGGTCGGACAAAGCTTTAACCACAGCAAGGTCGTGGCTGACAAAGATATAGCTGGTCTCATTGACACGCCGAAGATCATCCAAAAGTTCCAGCACGGCGGCCTGAACCGACACATCAAGCGCTGATGTGATTTCGTCGCAAAGCACAAGTTCGGGCTGGGCCGCGAAGGCGCGGGCGACGGCGACGCGCTGCTTTTCTCCGCCCGACAGTTGGCTGGGCAGCCGGTCTAGATAGTGAGCCCCAAGGCGGACCTGCTCCAGCAATTCGGATGAGCGAGCCAGCAAGGCTTGCCCGGATAACCCGAAATAGAGTTTCAGTGGCTGGGCGAGTATCTGTGCGATTGTCTGTCGCGGATTCAGGCTTTCATCCGGATTCTGAAAAATTAGCTGCACCTGACGTAAATGCCGCCTGTCTCGATCCTCTACCTTTGCGGGCAGCTTTTCATGATCTTTGAGCGTGGTTGCTCCGCGCAGCGGAGGCAGCAAACCAGAAATTGATTTCAGGATGGTCGATTTTCCCGACCCGCTTTCTCCGACCAGCCCCATGGTCTCACCATGGCACAGCGCGACGTCTATGCCGTCTACAATGGCCACTGTGTGCGTCTTGCGTCCCAGTAACCAATCGACAAGCCCCGGCTGGGTGTAAGAAATCGCCATGTCGTTCAAGGTCAGCGACAGCGCCTCGGGCAGCTTTCGCACCCCGGTTTCCCGTTCTCCGGTCAATGGGATGGAGCGAACCTGTTCAGGCAGGTGACAGCGTGTGGAGGTGCCATCGGGCTGCAGTGCGAGCTCAGGCCGGCCCGTTCTGCACGGTTCGCTGGCAATGGCGCAGCGAGACACAAAGGCACAGCCCATTCCCGCTTGACCCGGTGCTGGCGGACGTCCGTCAAGCGCGCGAGGCAGACACTTGTCCGACAGCTTGGGAATGGAGGCAAGCAGGCCACGCGCGTAGGGGTGGCCCGGGTCGCGCAGGACTTGCCGCGAAGCACCTTCCAAGACGACCTCACCCGCATACATCACCACAACACGGTCACAAACGCGCGCGATCGCGCCCAGATCATGGCTGACATAGACCATGGCCATGCCTGTATCACGGGCAAGATCGCGCAAAAGTTCGAGTATATGCGCCTGTGTCGTCACATCCAGACCCGTTGTCGGTTCGTCCAGCAACAGTGCCTCAGGCTCCCCGGCAAGCGCCATTGCAATCGCCACCCTTTGCTGTTGACCTCCCGAAAGCTCGTGCGGGTATCTCCTTGCAATTGCCTCCGGATCTGGCAAGCGCACCTGACCAAGCAGGTCGATGACGCGCCCGTCATATTGGTCTTCACTCAAAGAACTGTGTAGCCGCAGCGCCTCGCGGATTTGCGCGCCAACCCGTAGGCTTGGGGTCAGGGATTGACCGGAATTTTGCGGGATCAGCCCCAATCGCCCGCCGCGAATACGCTCAAGCGCGCCCCGGTCTTGCGCGAACATGTCGACCCCGTCAAAATGGGCCTTGCCGTCAAGGACCCTGAGACCGGTCTTGAGATACCCCATCATTGCGAGGGCAAGCGTGCTCTTTCCCGAACCACTCTCGCCGACCAGACCTATGCTTTCACCGGGGCCAACGGACAACGTGATATTCCGCAAGACTGGCAGCATCCCTCCGGCACGCCCACGGAAACCGATACTCAGGTCATCCACGTCAAGGACGGTTTTTGAAGTTTCAGTAGCTCGCATCATACGGGTGCCTTTTGCGCGCGGTCGATGCCAAGGGCCTTGGCCAAAGCGTCCGCAGTCAGATTGATGCCGATGATCAAGGACGACAGTCCGACCATCGGGGCGAGAACCCCAAGCGGCGAGAACGACATGAAGCCGCGCGCATCGGCAATCATGAGCCCCCAGTCGGGCGTGGGTGGTGAAACACCAAACCCCAGAAAGGACAGTGATGAGAACGCCAGCAGCATCCAAGACCAGCGCATCGCGCCCTCGACCAGCAGCGCATCGCGGACATTCGGCAAAAGTTCGCGCCATATGATCGTTGGTCGGCCATGCCCCCTTGCACGGGCGGCCTGAATGAAATCACGGGCAACAACGTCATGGGTGGCAGCGCGTGCGATCCGGATGACTGGGATGCCGTAAAAGAACGCCAATGTCGGGATAAGAACCTCTATCCCAGTCCCGAAAGTAACGATCAGGACCAGCATTTTCAGGATCCATGGCAGCGAAAGGAACGCATCCACGATCCGCATCAGAACCTCGTCCAGCCGCCCCCCTGCCAGTCCGAAAAACACCCCAACCAGACCGCCCCAAAGCACCGCAAGCGGTGAGGCGATACCGGTCACTAGAATAGCTTCACGTCCGCCAAGCAGGGTTCGTGTCAAGGTGTCGCGACCCAGATGATCCGTCCCGAGCCAATGCTCGGCCGAGGGTTTGGAGAGCATCAAGCCTGCGTTCATCTCGGTATAATCATAGGGCGCGAGCCACGGGCCGATCAGGGCCAGGATCAAGTGCGCTGACACCAACGCCAACCCAATTGCCCCCGAAGGGCGCGCTACGATGTCTTGTAAAACAAGAAGAAGCCGCTGGACCGGACCCGGACGCTGATAGGTAGGAATATCTGTCATTGGCCTAGTTCCTGCGCATGTGAACTGTCCGCAGACGCGGATTTGCAATCATAGTCAGCAGGTCGGCCAGTAAGTTTACGCAAACATAGACCGACGCAATGATCAGGGCTATTGCCTGTGTCACCGGCAAGTCGCGATCCGAGATACTGTCGATCATCATGCGACCAAGGCCCGGATAGTTGAAGACGGTCTCGATCACGACGACGCCCCCCAGCAACCACGCGATTGTAAGGGCCACCACGTTGATCGTGGGCAGAAGCGCATTTGGCAGAATATGCCGGAACACGATTTGCCAGTACGGGACACCTTTCAGAAGCGCCATTTGTGAGTAATCTGAAGCAAGCGTTTCAATGACGGATGATCGCACTGTGCGTAAAATATGCGCGGTCATCACCAATGTCAGAACCCCGATTGGCAAGAGCACTTCTGGGAAGAACTCGGTCAATGGTGCATTGGCAGAGGTAAGGACGATACCCGGCACCCAACCCAGCCAGACCGAGAATACAAGGATCAGCAAGGTTGCCGAGACGAATTCAGGGATCGTCATCGCGGCAATCGCCGTGGTTGAAACGATGATATCAACTGGCCGATCGCGCCACAGAGCCGCAACAATGCCAAGGAACAAAGCCAGAGGGATACCCACCAGCATCGCGCCCGATGCAAGAAGCAAAGTGTTTCGCAACCGGTATCCGACAAGTTCAGAAATCGGTTTTTGTCCGTTGGCCGATAGGCCCAAATCGCCCTGCAACGCGTTTCCTGCCCATTCCGTGTATCGCGTAAGTGCCGGGCGGTTCAGCCCCAGATCCTCGCGACAATTGGCAAGCAACGTGCCTTTTGCCTCGCGCTCCAAAAACGCTGTGCAGGCATCACCGGGCAACATTTCAACACCGGCAAAAATGATCACGGACACGAGCCAGACGGTAATCGCCCCAAGGCCCAACCGTCGCAAGAGCATGGACAGCATCACTTTATCCAATCACGAGAAAAGGGATGAAGGAGATGAGGGCGCATGTTGCGCCCTCATCAAACAAGGTCAGTTGACCGTTACAAGGTGCCAGCGTACCGCGTTGTTTTCAACCGCATCAAGATTATCAACCCGCGAGGTTGTTCCGACCAAACGTGTCACGTGATACGGAATAAGCGTGCCTGCGGTTTCCCAGAGATGCTCTTGTGCCTTAACATAGAGTGCACGACGTTTGTCAAAATCCAACTCCTGCCGGGCCTGCGCCAGAAGCGCATCGAATGCAGGATCCTTGTAGAAGCTTTCATTCCACTTGGCCGTGCTTAGGTAGATTTCGTTCAGCGCCTGATCAGCCGGGCGTTCATTCCAGCGGGTCGTGACTGCGTCTTTTTGCATCCAGACTTCGCTCCAGAAACCATCAGACGGCACTTGGACGATATTCACCCGAATACCTGCAGCCGCAGCCTGATTCTGGTAAACTTCGGCCAGAATGGGCCAAGTCGGCTCTAGTGTTGCCACGTGCAGATCAATGTCCAACCCGTCAGCATGGCCTGCTTCTGCAAGAAGCGCCTTGGCACGCTCGATATCCTGCGGGCAGTCAATGTCGGCGCGGTACTGATCGCCGGGGCCGACGGGAGTGTCGCAAGCAACCACAGCGCGACCTGCCATCACAAGATCAACCATGCCCTGGCGATCCGCCGCCAATCGAAGAGCCTGGCGCACGCGCGGGTCGTCAAACGGAGCCACATCAGTGCGGAATATCAGGCCACGCCAATTGCCGGTCGGAATGGTCTGAATGTCAAACTTGTCCGAGCCTTCCAGCATCACGCTCTGCTGGGCGGTAATCCCGCGCTCCATGTCAATCTGACCGCCAAGCAGAGCCTGAAGGCGCGCCTGCCCGTCGGTGATACCGATGATTTCCATTTCGGCCACGCCCGGAGCACCCTCAAAGTAGTCCAGGTTGGCTTCGAGTTTGGTCGTGCCTTCTGCATTAAAGCTGACAACCTTGAAAGGTCCGGTGCCAATGCCAGTCGTTGCGATTGTGTCGCCCGCACCTTCGGGGATCATGCGCAAACGATAATCCATCAGTAAAAGTGGCAAGTCAGCGAACGAGCCATCCAGCGTCAGTTTCACTGTATCGCTATCTACTGCCTCGACCGTGTTGATCATGGCGATGGCCGACCGCGCCGGGCTGTCCATCTCCGGGTCGAGTACGCGCTCCAGCGAATAGACCACGTCTTCAGAGCCAAACGTAGAACCGTCATGGAACGTAACTCCATCGCGTAGTTCCAGCGTCCATTCTGTAGCATCGTCGTTTGCCGACCAGCTTACGGCCAGATCCGGTGATGGACGGCCATCCATGTCAGGCCGTACAAGGCGGCTCATGATTTTCTCAGTGATCTGAAACACACGGCCCTTTGAGATCGGGTCAAGGCTTGAAGCCGATCCCGATCCAACTTCATGCGCCTGACGAAAGACGCCGGTAGGTTCAGCCCAGGCCAATGAAGCTGAAAGTGCCAGACCAGAGACCACTCCTAGAATAATTCGCATTTTTTTCCTCCCTTTGGTGGCCCCCCAATCCGAAATAGCGAGGCAGAGGAACCTGTCTGAACATTCCTGCGAGCCTGATTTTTGGTCAAACGAAAAAATATACGGATATGGATGGTGAAATATTTATCTATACGTGGTTAAAATTAGATTTGCCCCAACGCGCCAAACCAGTTTTGACTAAAGCCGCCAACGGGCCCCTGGGAATGAGAAATGGGCGCAAACAATATCATTTTGACAATCGGCGGGGGTGGTTTCACCCATGCATCGGATCCGGAACTTGACGATTTCTGCCTGCGTTTCGTACCGGAAAAACCGAACCTTGGGTATATTGGTTGGGCAAACGAGGACAACGAGGTGCGGACAAACCGGTTCTACGATCGTTTCCGCGATGTCGCCGGATCCTCGTCGCACCTGCCTCAGGGCACATCGGGATCCGAGACGCGCGAATGGCTTGCGGGCAAGCACATGGTCTTTCTGGGAGGTGGCAATACTGCTAGTCTGATCGCCGCGCTGTCGTCAGACGGACTGCTGGCTCATTTTGCAGCGGCAAATGTGAATGGTTGCGTGCTGGCCGGTGTCAGTGCCGGTGGCATTTGCTGGTTTGACTGGATATTGTCGGACTCGGATGGGCGCGGATACGCGCCTATGCAAGGCCTGTCTCTGGTGTGTGGCGGTGTCTGCCCACACTACAGTTCCGAGGTTGCCCGAAAGCCACAATTTGAAGCTGTCGTCGCACGCCGCGCTGATGGGGCGGCCTATGCGGTCGATGACGGCGCATGCACTGTGGCCATCAACGGTGAGGTCAAGGGATACTTCTCGGCACGTGATAATAGTGCAGCCTATAGGTTAACACGCCAGAACGGAGCAGTCGCATCAACACGCCTCCCGATCTTTGGGTCAAAGTGAGCTGTCGGAATCGGCTTCGGCTTCAATCCATTCACACACGGTGCGGATTGCGCTGCTCCTGCGCGCCTCATGTTGCTCCAGCAGGTGAAAGGCCCGGGTTGGCAGCAAATCAATATCGAAGGGTTTGATCAGCTGACCCTGCGCGACATCGCGATCCATGAAAGGAAACACACCAAGAGCAACCCCTTGCCCATCCTTGACCGCGCGCTGAACCATGTTGGAATCAACAATGGTCACTTCGCTTTCCAGCTTCAGGTCAGGACAGTCAGCCAGCGCGAACCAATTTTCCCATTCACTGCGGTCATGTTGATGGATGATCGTCAGTCCGGCCAACTGTCGGGGATCCGTCAACGGGCCTGTTTCACGCGCAAGATCAGGGCTGATGATCGGAGAATAACGAGCCTCAACAAGGCGCGTCGCCTCAAGCCCTCGCCATTCTCCGACGCCCCAATCAACCGCAAGATCCGATTGCATCTGGTTGCTGTCAGTGATCCGTGATCCGTGATGCACCACAAGGTCGATCTTGGGGTGCTCCTTGCTGAACTGCGTCAGCCGTTGACCCAACCAGCGTGATCCGAAAATCGGACCAACAGCAATTGAAACTGTTTTGCGCGGCACCACAATATGATTTTCGACTTCGGCCTGTATCTGGTCAAATGCCGAGGTAAGTACCCCCGCTAGCGAACTGCCACGCTCTGTCAGGCTGACCGCTCGCGTGTGGCGGTTAAACAGCTTGCAACCCCAGTCCTTTTCAAGCTGTCTGATCTGATTACTAACCGTCGTCGCACTGACGCAGAGTTCAGCTGCGGCGTCTTTGAAACTCAGATGGCGTGCGGCAGCCTCAAAGGTTCGAAGTGCGGTGAGCGGCAATCGTCGAGCATTTCTTGGCACCTCGTTCCTCCGGATGAATAAAGAATTTGCAATCCATAGCCCTGACAAATCTCGTTTGTCAAAATCATTGTGAACCATGACCCTGCGAATTGAATGAAACCCAGTTCTGTCATGCGGCAGAGCGGCATATAAGGGAAATGCCTTGGTCAAGATCGCCATTTTCGGAATTGGAGCAATGGGTTCGGTCTATGCTGCCCATTTCGCCGAGGCAGGCCATCAGGTTGTGGCGATTGATCCATGGAAAGCCCACGCAGATGCGATTTGTGCAAACGGGCTACGGCTGGAGGGTCCCGGCGCGGATCGTATCGTCACCGGCATCACCGCCTCTGACGATCCCGATCTAGCGCGTGGGGCTGATCTTGTTGTCATTGCGACCAAGGCATCGGGGGTCGGATCGGCGGCTCGCGCCCTGTGTCCATTGGTGACCCCTGACACAACCGTGCTGACCATTCAGAATGGGCTTGGTGCAGACGAGCGGATCACGCACCACTTGCCCGGTGAAAACGTGCTGCTGGGTGTCGCCGACGGGTTTGGTGCGTCGATGCAAGGGCCGGGTCATGCCCGGCACACAGCCATGAAGCTGATCCGGTTGGGAGAACTGACAGGCGGCCTGACGCCGCGGCTGGAACGTATCGCAGCACTTTGGCAGGGCGCGGGCCTGACCGCGCGCGCTTTCAGTGACATTCATCAACTGATTTGGGAAAAGCTGCTGTGCAACGTGACCCTGTCTGCGCCTTGCACCGTGCATGGCTGCACCGTCGGAGAGCTGATGGACGATCCCGCAAAATGGGCTGAGGCTTTGGAGTGCACGCAAGAGGCCTATGCCTGCGGTCAGGCTCGGAAAATTGCGTTTTCATTTGATGATCCGGTGGCCTATGTTACCGCCTTTGCCGAGCTGGTTCGTCATGCCAGCCCGTCAATGCGGCTGGATCATCTGGCTGGTCGCGCTTCCGAAATCGACTTCATCAACGGGGCGATCCCGAGTATCGGCCAGCAATTGGGCATCCCAACACCCACCAATGATCGTCTGAGCGCAGAAGTCCGAGCTCGTGAGGCAAGCTTCACAGGAAGAGCGCAATGAAGATCGCCAGTTTCAATACGGCCTCGGGGCAAAGCTACGGCCTTGTTGCTGCGGACGGGGTGAATCCAGTGTCGGCAGATTTTGCAGCGCAGTTCCCCAGCCTCCGCGCGCTTCTGGGTGCCGGGATGCTGGAAGAGCTCGCCGATAATTGCACGAGACAATCGCTGGATTTGTCCTCTTTGGAATTCCTGCCGCCAGTCCCATCACCATCAAAAATCCTCTGCGTTGGCCTGAACTACCGCAAGCCCTACCCCGTGGCTGGCGCGGCGGTTCAGTCGAACGATATCGTCATATTCGGACGCCACAACGACACGCTGGTGGGACATAGCACGCCGCTTGAAATGCCGCTGGGCGATGCCGCGCAAAGCTATGACTTCGAGGGCGAGATCGTGGCCGTGATTGGCAGCACATGCCGCCATGTGTCTGAAGCCGACGCCCTGTCCTTTGTAGCCGGCTATTCCTGTATGAACGAAGGATCGGTACGGGGCTGGCAAAAGCACTCGGTCCATGCCGGTAAGAACTTTCATGCCTCTGGGTCATGGGGGCCGTGGCTGACGACGGCTGATGAGGCGGGGCCCATCGGTGTCATGGAACTGATCACGCGGGTCAACGGGCAGGTCATGCAACGGACAATCGGTGCCAAAATGATCCATCCGCTGCCCAAACTGATTTCCTACCTGTCTCATATCACCCAATTGAATCCCGGTGACGTCATTGCAACCGGATCACCTGATGGCACCGGAGGAAGCCGCACTCCACCCGCCTTTTTAACCCCCGGCGACGTGGTCGAGGTCGATATCCCGACCATTGGCACGTTGCGCAATCACGTCGCCGCGCAGGCGAACAAATAGGACGACACTCATGCATCCAGAGCTTAAACAACTGCGCTTTTCGGTTAAACCTTTTCCGGTCGAGGGAAATCGCCCTGTCGAACTGGCCCGCACCATGGCCGTGCATCCCCTGACCTATCAGGAATTGCCCTATGAGCCTGAGTATTCGCTTTATGCCGGGCGGTTGACGCCTGAAAAGATGACCAACGCAACTCCGGACGAGATGTATTGGGCCGCACGTCAGAAAATCATCCTGCGGCACACCGGGGAACACCCCTTCGAAATCGCAGGCCCGGATGCACTAGCGCTGTTGCAAAAGATCTTTCCCCGAGACGTATCCAAGGTAAAGACTGGGCGCTGTTCTTACCAATTCGCCTGTTATCACGATGGTGGCATGATCACCGATGGCCTGCTTTTGCGGGTAGCCGATGACCGGTATTGGTTTGCCCAGGCTGACGGCGATCTGTTTTCCTGGTACATGGCCCATTCCGAAGGGTTGGATGTCACGATCAGTGATCCCGATGTCTGGGTCAGTCAGATCCAAGGGCCGCATTCGATGAAACTGCTCCAACATTTGCTGGACGGCCCAATGCCAGACCCATGGCGCTATTTCGATTGGGCCGAGGTCAGCATGGCAGGCCAAAAGGTCATCATCAGCCGAACGGGGTTCACCAACGAACTGGGTTGGGAAATCTATTTCCGCCCGGAAAATGATATCGAAATGCTGGGCGATCTGATTTTGGACGAAGGCGCAAAGATGGGCATGGTGCTGACCGCGACACCGGGGTTCCGTGGCCGCCGCATTGAGACCGGGTTGCTGTCGGCCGGACAGGATTTCAATCGCCACACCACGCCTTTTGCAGTTGGTCTGGGCAAGTTCATTGACTTCGACTCTGGCGACTTCATTGGGCGCGAAGCCTTGATGGCCGCAGATAAGACCTGCCGTAGTTGGGGAATGCGTGTTGAGGGCGGCACGGCCTTGCGTGGTCAAACACTCCATCAGAACGGTCAGATCATTGGTCGGGTCACATCCAGCACATGGTCGCCCTACCAGGTATGCGGCATTGGAATCGTCCATCTAGACAGCGATAAGTTTGGCCCCGGTAGCATCGTTGAGGTCGATTGCACCGATAGCACTAAACACCGGGCAGAGCTTTGCACCCTGCCGATGTATGATCCGAAAGGCGAAATAGTGCGCGGAATCAATACGACGATCCCGACCGGCCCGGATCCTTGGCCGGGGATTACTGTGCGCACCGACACTGTCAAAACTGCCTGAATCCCAAAGGTTAAGCAGAATGCCTTCTAACGAGACTCTGCGAGAGGTATCTCTCGCCGACCGCTTCGACCTGAGCAAACCCAACGTGCTACTGTCAGGCACGCAGGCGCTGGTGCGGGTCGCACTGATGCAGCGCGCACGCGATGCGGCAGCGGGCCGGAACACTGCAGGTTATGTCTCTGGTTACCGGGGATCTCCTCTGGGGACAGTAGACGCGGCCTTCGAAAAGGCGCGCGCTCTTCTGGACCCGGCGCAAATCCGATTTCAGGCCGGCCTGAACGAAGACCTTGCGGCCACCGCACATTGGGGTGCGCAACAGGCGGAGCTTCGGGGAGAGGGCAAGTATGACGGTGTCTTTGGCCTGTGGTACGGCAAAGGACCGGGTGTGGACCGGTCGGGTGATGTCTTACGTCATGCAAATCTTACAGGAACGTCGCCTTTGGGCGGGGTTCTGGTCGCCGCAGGTGATGACCACACCTGCGAAAGCTCGACCACCTGCCACCAGTCCGAACTGGCGCTGATTGACGCGATGATCCCCATCTTGTCCCCGGCGGGTTTGCAGGAACTTCTGGATTACAGCATCCACGGCTGGGCTCTGAGCAGGTATAGCGGCTGTTGGGTCGGCCTGAAGTCGGTCAAGGATACGATCGAAGCGACGGCCGTTGTCGATGGCGATCCCTTTCGCGTTGAGACACGTATTCCAGATGGCGATCTTGCACAGGCCTGTAACATCCGCCTTGGCGATACGCCTCAGGAACAAGAGGCGCGGTTGCATCTGCAAAAGATACCAGCGGCGCAGGCTTACGCACGCGCCAACGGGTTGGATCGGCGTATGCACGGCAGCAAACGCGCACGGATCGGCATCGTGTCGTCCGGTAAAAGCTGGCTGGACCTTGCCCATGCCTTTGATCTTCTGGGGCTTGACGATGATGCTTTGCACCAGATGGAGATCACGACCTACAAGGTCGGGATGGTCTGGCCGCTGGATCCGGTCGCCTTTGGCGATTGGGCCGCTGGGCTGGATGATGTGATCGTCGTCGAGGAAAAGCGCCCGGTTCTGGAACCTCAGGTCAGGGAAATCGTACCTGCCGGGATGCGCGTGCTGGGCAGCCGTGATCCAGAGGGGGCGCCGCTGTTCCGCTCTGTCCTTGATCTTGATCCGGCAAGCATCGCGCTTGGCCTCGTGCAGGCGCTTGATCAGATCGGCACCGACACCAGCCAGTTAGAGGGCCACTCGAAGCGGCTTTGCAGTTTGATGCAGGCAAGCATGGCCCCAGACCTGACCGACCGCAAACCCTGGTTTTGCGCAGGCTGCCCACACAGCACTTCAACCCGTTTGCCGGATGGCGCACGCGCCTATGCGGGGATCGGGTGTCACTACATGGCGCAGTGGATGGATCGGGAAACCAGCGGCTACACCCATATGGGTGGCGAAGGGGCCAACTGGATCGGAGAGGCGTTATTTTCAAAACGCACGCATGTCTTTCAGAACATGGGCGACGGCACCTACAATCACTCTGGCAATCAGGCGATCCGGGCGGCTGTCTATGCCGGAACCAACATCACTTACAAAATCCTCTACAATGACGCCGTGGCAATGACCGGCGGGCAAACGCATGAAGGGTCCATGACCCCTTATCAGATTGCGGCAGAGTTGCTGGCCTTCGGCGTGCGCAAGGTTGTGGCGGTGGTCGATGAAAAGGAACAAACACCCGCATTGCCAAGCCAGGTTAAATCGCAGCCCCGCAGCAAGCTGCAGGCAGTGCAGGAGGACTTGCAACGTACCGAGGGCGTGAGCGCCATCATCTATGTCCAGACCTGTGCTGCGGAGAAACGCCGCCGACGCAAGCGTGGGAAATTTCCGAACCCGGACAAAAGGGTTTTTATCAACCCCGCTGTCTGCGAAGGCTGCGGCGACTGCGGGCAGGCATCGAATTGCGTGGCGATCCTGCCGCTGGAGACGCCCTTTGGGCGCAAGCGGCAAATTGACCAATCGGCTTGCAACAAGGACTTTTCCTGTCTGAAAGGGTTCTGCCCCAGTTTTGTAACTGTGTCGGGTGTAAACCCCAAGGCAAGCGTCGCGAATTTCGCGGATATCCCAGACCTTCCAGAGCCAGAATTGCCCGAACTTGACCGGGTCTGGAATATGCTGATCACCGGTATCGGTGGCACCGGCGTTGTTACGATTGGCGCGCTGATGACGATGGCTGCACATCTGGAGGGCAAAGGCGCTGCCGAATTGCAGATGGCTGGTCTTGCCCAGAAAGGCGGCGCCGTGTCGATACATTGCCGGATCGCGCCCAACCCAGCCGACATCAAGGCGACCCGGCTGGCAACGGGGGAGGCGGACGCGGTGATCGCAGGCGACCTTGTCGTAGCAGCGGGGGGCAAAGCCCTCAGTCTCATGGAACTGGGCCGGACCCGGATCATTGCCAACGCAGCCACCGCGATGACCGGACAATTCACCCTTGATCCCGGTTTTCAGATGCCGGGGCAGGAATTGAGCCAGCGGATCAAAGAGCGCGTCGGTGCTGATGCCGTCACACTGTTTGATGCCTCCTCTGTTGCGCGTGATCACTTGGGCGACACTATGTACAGCAACGTTCTTTTGCTGGGGGCCGCATGGCAGGCAGGACAGGTGCCCCTTGGTCGTGCCGCGATACGCCGTGCAATCGAGTTGAACGGTGCTAGCGTAGAAGGCAATCTGAGGGCCTTTGAGACCGGACGCTGGTGTTACCTACAAACTTCCGAAGCCGTTGTCGCGCCTGAGCCGACACCTGAAACCGCACAGCAACGGATTGATCGGCTAGCCGATTTTCTGGTCGGTTATCAGGATCCTAGCCTCAAAGCCCGATTTCTCAACATGGTCGCGCGGGCCCGCCAAGCCGAGACATCCCAAGGCCTCACCGGTTTTACTGAGGCCGTGGCCGATGGATATTGGAAGCTTCTAAGCTACAAGGACGAATACGAGGTCGCACGCCTTCATATGCAAGAACTCAACACCCTGTTTGACGAAAATGCCTCGTCTGTAAAGCGCCTGACATTCCATCTTGCGCCTCCCCTGCTCAGCCGAACGGGCAAGGACGGACGTCCGATGAAGTCCGAGTTCGGACCTTGGGTCCGTCATGTTTTCCGGCTGCTTGCACGGATGAAACGGTTACGCGGTACCCCGTTCGACATCTTTGGTTATACCGCTGAGCGAAGGCACGAACGCCGCTTGATCCGTGAATTTGAGCAAGACATTGAACAGGTTATGCCAATTTTGTCCGTAGAAACGATCTCAGACGCGATCGCGCTGGCGCGGCTTCCTGAAACGATCAGAGGTTTTGGGCATGTCAAACAAAGGAATGCGGGCCATGCTTCCAAGCAAAAGGCTCAATTGTTGGAAAGAATGGGCTTGCTGACCGCCCGGGGCAGCCAAACTTAAGGGTGTTGTTTCGATTATACTTCTACCACTTTCAATTCATGGTGTCAGAATTTCTGCACATTGCATGAACGGCCGCAGTTCACGCTGCTAAGCAACGCGACATTTTTGCCTGTGCAGCAAAATTTGTGCTGCGAGCGCGCGCAGCGGGACAATCAAATTCACAGTCAGGGCTCCTCTGCCGACATCCGAAAGTTTTGATCAGATGACCGCTGCCAGTCCGAAGCGGACATTGGATTGTTGGCGCGTTTGGCGGATCAGCGGACTTTGCCGCCGCCCAATGCCGCGAGACGAACGGCTGGTTTTTGCGCATTGCCAGCGCTTAGTAAAGAAAAGACTAGAGTTGGGCGAGTGCCCGGATGTGTCCCAAGAGGACTCTCATGGGCCTGGTGGCTAAGTAACCGTAACTGGCAGCGACTGTAGATCACCCAAATTGGAGACTTTGTTCTTCAGGTGAACAAGATTTACGCAATTCGCCTTTGGTTTCTGTGTGCGAAAGCCGGCAGCACTCTACTATTGTGAAAATCGCATTAATAATTGCCAAACTAGCGCTCTCAATCCGTCAGCCGGCGAACTTATGCTTGGAAACAGAAAATAAGTTCGGGCAACGAGTCGCCGATTTTGGGTGGACAATAACCAAAGGCACAGCGTTCCAGGCCCGTCGTGAACGGATGTGAAACTACAGGTGGAGAACGGCCTTGGGTAAGCCTTGGTATTCAACAGCGGAGAGACAAATGCACAAATCGAATAAATCAACCAATATTTCCCGCCGGAGTGCGCTGAAGCAACTCGGCGCGAGCACGGCATTGGCCGGTGCCGGCAGCGTGTTGGGTGCCCCGATGATCTGGGCCCAGGAAATCAAAGACGTCACCCTGTTGCACTTGGGCCCTTCTTATTCGGTGTTCCCGGACATGGTTGAGCAGGCCTCGGCCGATCTTGGCTTCAAGGTTGAGATGCAACACGCCTGGACCGACGGAATCATGGCCCGTGTCGTCAACCAACCTGACACGCTGGACATTGCCGACCTGGAATTCTGGGCCACCCAGCGCGTCTGGCGCCGGGGCAACATGCAGGCGCTGGACATCAGCAGGATCAACAACTGGGACAAGATCATCCCGATCTTCCGGGATGGCAAGAATTTTGACGGGTCGCCCATGTCGACACAGGGCACGCTGCCCTTCGAAGTGCAATACGTCAACAGCGACGGTGGGCTGGCCAATATCGCCACGGATCAGGCTTCGATCATTCCGACAATTTACAACGCTGATACGCTGGGCATCCGTCCGGACCTGATCGGTCGCGATGTCAACAGCTGGGCCGAGCTGCTGAATCCCGAATTCGCCGGGAAGACGGCGCTGATCAACGTGCCCCAGATCGGCATCATGGACGCGGCCATGGCCATCGAGGCGCGCGGCGACATCACCTACGGCGACAAGGGGAACATGACCCGCGAAGAGATCGACAAGACCATCGCGATCCTGATCGAGCTGAAAAAAGCCGGACATTTCCGCGCCTTCTGGTCATCCTTCGATGAATCAGTGAACTTCATGGCGGCGGGCGAGGTGGTGATCCAGTCGATGTGGTCGCCTGCCGTAACGGCGGTACGCTCGCGCGGGGTTGACTGCGAATATCGCGGCCTGGGTGAAGGCTATCGCGGTTGGGGCAATGGGCTTGGCCTGATGAGCCATCTGGATGGCCTCAAGCGGGACGCGGCCTATGAATACCTGAACTGGATGCTGTCCGGCCCCTATGGCGCCTTTGTGGCGCGGCAGGGCTACTACGGATCGGTGCCGGAAACCACCAAGGCGTCGCTTGGCGCTGACGAGTGGGACTACTGGTATAACGGCAAACCGGCCGCGACAGAAATCAAGGATCCGTTCGGTGGCACAATGGAACAGCCCGGTCGGGTACGTGACGGCGGTTCGTTCGAGCAACGTGTCGGTGGCATCACCGCTTGGAACACGCTGATGGATGAAGGTCAGTACCTGGTCGAACGCTGGAACGAATTCGTCGCCTCCTAAGCAAAAGACCTTAGGAAAACGCGCCGGGCACGGATAACTGCCGTGCCCGGACGATCTGGACTGAACGAAATACTTGGGTGGCGATGCCAATGAACAAGAACCTAATTTCATGGCTACAGGTGTTGCCTATGGCAGCCATCCTGATCGCCTTTGTCGGTATCCCCCTTGCCACCGTCATATCGCTGAGTTTCTGGACCTTTGACGGGCTTGAATATTATCCGGATTTCACCTTTGAGAATTATGCCAAAGTTTTCTCGTCCTGGGTGACCTGGAAAATCTTTCTCAATACGATCCGTTATGCCGCCCTGACATGGGCAATCGCGCTTGTGATCGGGTTTACGGTTTCCTATTACCTTGTTTTCTTTGTGAAAAACTTGAAGGTGCAGATCGCGCTTTTCCTGCTTTGCACCATCCCGTTCTGGACATCGACGGTCATCCGGATGATTTCATGGATCCCGTTTCTGGGCCGCGAAGGTATTTTCAACACGGCGTTGATGTCCGCCGGCGTGATTGATCAACCGCTTGAGTTTCTGTTGTTTTCCGATTTTGCGGTCGTGCTGACCTACGTCAACCTGTTCACGCTGTTCATGATCGTGCCGATCTTCAATGCGATGGTGAAGATCAATCCGAACGTGATCGAAGCTGCCCAGGACACCGGCGCCAGCAATGCCCAGATCCTGTGGAATGTCATCATCCCGCTGACCCGAACCGGTATCGCGCTCGGTACGATCTTTGTCGTGACCCTGGTGATGGGTGACTTCTTCATAGTCCGGGTGATGAGTGGTGGGCAGAGCACATCAGTCGTGTCCGCGATGAAAAACAATATCGATCAGCTGTTCTATCCGCAGGCGGCTGCCATGGCGGTGCTGCTGATCGCGGTGGTTGTATTCATGGTTTCGGCAATCCTGCGCGTCGTGGATGTGCGTGCCGAGCTGGCAAAATAGGCGAGGAACAATGGCAAACAACGAAAAATCTGGGCGTGGGATCGCCTTTTACCTGCTGACCGCCTTTTTTGTCTTGTTCATCCTGTTTCTCTATGGGCCGATGATCGCGATCTTCATCCTTTCGTTTCAGGGTGAAACCGGGGGCATGACCTTCCCGTTGCGGGGCGTATCGACCCATTGGTTCGGCGACCTTTTTGCATCGTCTCGCTATGGAGATCTGGCCGGCTCGTTCAAGCGTTCGATCGCACTGGGACTGGTGGCAATGTTGATCACCGTCGTCGTGTCGTTTTTCGCAGGCCTCGCGTTCCGGCGCCGGTTCCTCGGCTCCGGACCGGTGTTTTACCTGGCGATCATCTCGCTGGTGATGCCCGGCATTCTGGTCAGTCTCGGCATCGGTCAGATGTTTCAAACCATGGGCATCCGGCCACACTGGCTCATCTCGGGGCTGGGTGCACATCTGAGCTGGACGTTGCCATTTGGTCTGCTGATTATGTTCGCGGTGCTCAACCGGTTCGACGGAACCTGGGAAGAAGCGGCCCGCGATGCAGGAGCAACACCACTGGGCGTTTTGCGCCATGTCACCCTGCCGATCCTCTATCCGGGGATGATCGCGGTGGCCTTGTTTGGACTTACCCTATCCTACGATGAATTCCCGCGCTCGCTGCTCGCAGTAGGTACGAAAAACACATTGCCAATCCACATTGCGACACTGACGTCGAATGTCACCACACCGGCACTTTATGCCATCGGCACCCTGACAACGGCGCTGAGCCTGCTTGTCATTGTTCTGGCCTTTACAGGTATCGCAGCAACACAGCGCCGTCACGGTAAGTGATTGGGCAACGGATCAAGGAACGGAAGAAATGAGCAAACAAGGCGAAATCGTACTTGAAAAAGTCACCAAATCCTTCGGCGCGATCAAAGCGGTCGATGCGGTTGATCAGGTCATCGAAGGCGGTAGCTATTGCTGCATGATTGGCCCATCGGGATGTGGGAAGTCCACGCTTCTTAGAATGATCGCGGGGCATGAAACACCCACATCCGGGCGTATCATGATTGGTGGCAGCGACGTGACATCGATGCGGACCGGAGAGCGCGGCACAGCGTTGATGTTTCAGGACTACGCGTTGTTTCCACACCTGAACCTGACGGACAATGTCGCCTTCAGCCTGAAAATCCACGGCGTAGCCAAGGCCAAGCGTCGTGAAAGAGCATTGGAGATGCTGGAGCGGGTTCAACTTGCCCAACTTGCCGAGAGAATGCCGTCAGAACTTTCGGGTGGCCAAAAACAGCGGGTAGCACTTGCCCGGGCGCTGATCACCAATCCCAGTGTGTTGTTGCTGGATGAACCTCTTTCGGCACTGGACGAATTCTTGCGCTTGAAAATGCGGGTCGAGTTGAAACGTCTTCAGGATGATCTGGACATTACCTTCATCCATGTCACGCACACGCAACCAGAGGCAATTGCACTGGCCGACAAGGTGATTGTCATGGACCACGGCATCATCGAGCAGGCCGATCATCCTCGAGTCATCTATGACCAGCCATACAGCCCCTATATCGCCCGTTTCATGGGTGGGCAGAACGTGGTGACAGGGACAGTCTCAGGAAATGCCAATGGCCATATCGTGGCCGAGGTTGAAGGTGGCGATCGCTTTGATCTGCCGGCGAAAGCAGACGTTTCGATTGGCGATCAGGTTCGATTTTCCGTACGCCGTGACAAGATCCGAGTCGTCAAAAAAGCCGAGCAGGATTTGAACACGTTGCGCGGCGAGGTCGTCAATGTGGAATACCAGGGCACCTTCGTCAAAGTTGGACTAGACTCGCACCAAGACGATGAATTCATCGTCTACATGGATGATCGTGAATACTTCGAAAATCCGTTGACAGTGGGTGACGCGGTCATTTCAGAATGGTCAACGGAAAATGTTTGCCATCTGCTGGGCAGCAACAATTCCAGCGGAGATTAAGCTGTATTCCCGTCAGGAAACAGTTCTTCTGCGACAGCCACGAAATTCGTCAGTGCGGGCGTTTTGTAGGCGCGGTTCCAGGCCAGCAGGGTCGATATTCTTGCATCGCAATCGCTGATCGGCTTGGTCATGATGGTTCTGGGTTGGAACCGGGCGATCCCCTGGGAATAAATTGAAACGCCCAACCCGGCAGATACCAGGCCGAGAATGCCGAGCGCGTTCGATGCCTCGTATCTGACCGAGATCGAATGGCCGTCTCGCGAGAACATGTCATTTACAAAAAGGCGAAAGAAATCCCATTCGGCCATGTTGCCCAGAACCATCGGGTAATTCGCGATCTCAGCCAGGGTCACTGATGGCCTCGTGGCCAGACGGTGGTTGGTTGACAAAATGGCGACCGGAGGTTCCGACATCATTTGCCGGGTTTCAAACTGTGGATGTGAAAACGGACCCAGCATGAAACCGGCGTCGAGCTTGTTGCGCGACAATTCGATCTTTTGCCCCTGCGTACGGATATACTGCAACTCAAGCTCGATATCGGGATAGCGGCGCGTGAATTCGCGCACGATCTGCGGCATGATCTCCATCGCCGCGAATGACATATAGCCGATTCTGAGCGATCCGGCTTTGCCTTCTGCCGCAATCCGAGCGGCCTGAACCGCAGCCTGGATCTCGTTACTCATCAGCCTGGTGCGTTCATGAAAGATCTCTCCGGCAGCGGTTAGCGATACTTCCCGCGTGGTGCGGCGGATCAGCTGATAGCCCAGAAGATCTTCGAGTTGGCGGATTCGGCGGCTCAGAGCGCTCTGGTCGATTGCCAGCCTTTCGGCAGCGCGTCGAAAGCTGAGTTCCACCGCCACGACATTGAATGCCTCAATATCCCTGGAATTTGGTTGAACGGCCATTCTGAACTCCGGATTTCTTCTTAATACACCTTATTTTACTTAGAGTTGGCGATAAATGCAAAACCGGCATTAATACTGGGGGATACAACATTTGTTTCCTGCGCTCAACTTGGGTTCACTAGGACGAGGGTGCACAAAGCAGCCGCTTGTTTTGAAACCGACACTTGACCTTTGGAAGGTCGAAAAATGAGGACCGAACATGAGCGACGTAGATGTCAAAGAACTGGATCAAATGCTGCAACAGGCATTCGACGTGGCAAGCGAACTATATAAGGAACGCGGATTCCAAAGGCGCGTGGGTTTCGGTCAGAAACCTGCACTGGTGAGCGTCGATCTAGCCAATGCCTGGACGCGTCCAGGCAATCCGTTCACCTGTGATCAGGAGAAGATGGACAACAAGATCATTCCGGGAATGCAGCGTCTATTGGAGGCTTGCCGGGCCAATGGTCATCCGGTGATCCATGTGACTACGGCCTATGAAATCACCGACCGCAATGCAGAGTTCACCGACATGGGGCTGTGGCATGACAAAATTCCGATCGATGTGGTTGATCTTGCCGACAAAGACCTCTGGGCCATCGACAGTCGTATTGCCCCGATCGATGGCGAATATACGCTGCTGAAAAAGCGCGCGAGTTCGTTCCACGGTACAGAACTGGCGGGAATTCTGCGCGCCAACGGGGTGGATACGATCCTGGTAACCGGCGTGACGGCCTGTGCCTGTGTGCGCCAGACCATTTGTGACGGGATTGCAGACGGGTTCCGCACTATCGCGGTAAAAGAGGCCATTGGTGACCGTGTACCGGGGGCCGTTGCATGGAATCTTTTCGATATCGACGCCAAGTTCGGCGATGTTGAAACGGTCGACACTTGTGTCGACTACCTGAACACCGTCAATCGTGCGAACGACGACAGCTGATCAAGATGCAGGCGGTTGAAGCCGCCTGCCACTATAAAGATTGGGAGACATGGAATGGCGCGTATAGGCGTTGATGTGGGGGGAACCAACACCGATTTGGTTCTGGAATGCGACAAGGGGACCTTTTTTCACAAAGTGCCCAGTACGACGTCGGACCAATCCATCGCGACGGTTCAGGGAGTTGAACAAATATGTGAGATGGCCGGTATCGACAAGCAGGATATCGAAGTGATCAGCCACGGTACTACCGTGGCCACCAACATCACCATCGAACACAACGGTGCTGAAGTCGGTTTCATTACCTCCAAAGGTTTCCGCGACATCCTGCATATCGGTCGTCACAAGCGACCACATAATTTCTCGCTGCATTTCGACGTGCCATGGCAGAGCCATCCTCTGGCTAGGCGTCGCAATCGGTTCGCGGTGACAGAGCGTATTCGCCCGCCCACCGGCGAAGTAGAGGTGCCGCTCAACGAAGATGAAGTCCGGGCCGCCTGCGCCACCTTCAAAAAACGCGGCATCAACTCCGTCGCTATCGGGTTCATGTTTTCCTTCCTCAACGACAGCCATGAAAAGCGTACCCGCGACATCGTGCTTGAAGAAATGCCCGGCGTATATATTTCGATCTCTTCCGAGGTCGCCAATGTGATCCGCGAGTACGAACGGTTCTCGACCGTTGCGATGAACGCCTTTGTCGGACCACAGTCTTCGATGTATCTGCGCAATCTGGAAGCCAAAGTGAAGGGTGCGGGTATTCCGGCCAAACTTCGGGTCATCCAGTCGAATGGAGGAATCTCCACCATCGAAGGCTGCGCCAAAAAACCGGTTGGCATTCTTATGTCCGGCCCTGCTGGCGGAGTGATCGGAGCGCTTTCCGAGGCACGACTGGCTGGAACCGACAACATCCTGACGGTCGATATTGGCGGGACTTCGGCAGACATCTCGACCATTGCCAACGGCCAGATTCGCATCAAGAACCCACGCGATACAGTGGTGTCAGGCCATGCGGTGATGGCACCGATGATTGACCTTGAAACCATCGGCGCCGGGGGTGGCTCAATTGCCTATCTCGACGCGGCAGGAGGCTTTAATGTCGGGCCACGGTCTGCCGGGTCCGAACCGGGACCGGCCTGTTACAACCGCGGTGGCACAGAACCGACGGTGACCGATGCTCAGGTGGTCCTGGGCCGGATGGACGCAGACAAATTCCTGGGCGGCGACCTGCCGTTGGATCCGAAATTGTCCCACAAGGCGATCAAGGAACATATCGCTGATCCGCTGGGACTCTCGGTGATCGACGCCGCGCTTGGTATCATCAGGATCATGAACAATAACATGTCGCTGACCATCCGCTCGAATTCCGTTGCCAGAGGCTATGATCCACGCGATTTCTCGCTGATGCCATTCGGTGGCGCGGGCCCCTTCCATGGCACGGCCCTGGCCGAGCTTGTCTCCGCTCGCGACGTGTTGGTGCCGCTGGCGCCCGGTATAACGGCGGCGATGGGCCTGTTGGGCACCGACCTGCAATACGAGCACACACGGTCGGTCATTACCAATCTCTATAGTGCCGATCAGGCGAGCATCGAAAAGGTGAACGCGGTCGCCGAAGAACTCAAAGCCATGGGCAAGGAACTGCTCGACGGAGATGACATTGATGAGGCCGATCAGGTATTCGAGGTTATCGCCGAGATCCGTTACCACGGACAAGGTTTCGAGCTGCGCATTCCAATACCCAAAGGCGGGTTGACGGCCGACAACAAGGCGGCGGTGATTGACGCCTTCCATAAGCAGCACATGGCTGATTATGGCTATTCCTTCGACGACTCGCTGGTCGAGCTTTACACGGTCCGGGTTATTGCGACGGCCGATGTGCGCCGTCTGGAACTAAGTCCCCTGTTCAAAGGAGGCTCGGATGACGTCGAAAACGCCTTCATGTATGAACGCGAAACCGTGTTCGACGATGGGTCTACCCATATGACCCCGCGTCTGGATCGTGGCAGGTTGGGGGCCGGAACAACGGTCAACGGACCGGCAATCATCATTCAGCACAATTCCACCACACTGCTGCCGCCCGGCTACACAGCCAAGGTTCTGGAATATGGCAGCATGCGGCTCACGAAAGCCTAAGGGAGGACAGATCAATGGCCAAAGAAGACAAGAAAATTGATCCCATCACCCTACAGGTGATCCGGGGTTCCATCGAAACCATTGCCGAAGAAATGGCGCATGTGCTGTTTCGGATGTCATTCTCTTCGATCATTCGGGAATCCGAGGATCTGGGCGCAGGTTTGTTTGATACGGAGTTCAACACGCTGTGCGAATCCGAATCCACGCCGATGCATATCGGTTCGATCCCCGGCTACCTGGGCGGTATTCAGGACACGCTGGATGACGGCGAGTGGTATGAAGGCGACGTGGTGGTCCATAACCATCCCTATCACGGCGCATCCCATACGCCCGACCTCGCCATCGTCATTCCGATTTTCTATCAGGGTGAACTGGTCGGATATTCCGGCAATACGGCGCACCACATTGATATTGGCGCGGCGACGCCGGGCCTGATCATCGATGTGCCGGATGTCTATGCCGAGGGCATGTTGTTTGCCGGAACCAAGCTGTATCGCAAGGGCAAGCGCAACGACACGATGTGGAACTTCATCAACAACAACAGCCGCGCAGCGCGGCAACTTGTCGATGATATCGAAGCGCAGATCGCCTCGGCCCGGCTGGGGGTGAAACGGTTCAGGGAACTTCTGGACCGGTATGGCAAAGACCTTGTGTTTGGCGCCTGCAACCAGTTGATGGATTATTCCGAGAAGATGCTTCGCCAGCGGATCGCGGACATCCCGGATGGTGAATACCGTGCCGAAGGCTGGTTGGATGACGATGGCCGCAACCGCGGACAAACCCTGCCGGTCAAGGTCTGTGTTCGGGTGATCGGTGACCGGGTCGAGGTTGATCTGACCGGGTCATCGCCGCAAACGCCCACGGCCTATAACGTGCCCTTTGAAGGGTCGACCAAAGTGGCGGCTTTTGCGGCGTTCCGCAAGCTGCTGCTCGACACCGCGACCAGTGACACACGGGTGCCGTCCAACCAGGGCTCTTTCCGTCCGATCGAGGTCATAGCTCCCAAGGGTTCGATCTTCAATCCCGAGGCCCCAACCTCGGCCGAGGCGCGGTTTACCCAGTGTAACATGATGATTGACCTGATCATGAAGGCCATGGCGCCGGTCCTGCCGGACGAGATCATCGCGGGCTCTTCGGCATCCATCTCATTTGCGTCTTATGCGGGCGTACGCCCCAATGGCGAATACTGGGTGTTCCTGGAGGTCAACGAAGGCGCCTACGGCGGGCGGCCCAATTCGGACGGGCCTGACAGTATCGACAACCTGATGGCCAATACACGCAATAACCCGCTGGAAGATCTGGCGATGCACATCCCGATGATCTGTGAACGCTACGAGCTGCGCGATGACGTACAACCCGGAGCGGGCAAGTATCGCGGCGGTATCGGCGTCGTCAAAAGCCAGCGCATCCTGACAGATGGCATCATCACCCATGAAAGCGAACGTCACACGAATGTGCCTTGGGGTATTTTCGGTGGCAAGGAAGGCGCCGCTGGCAAGTGCGAGATCTACAATGTCTCGTCCAACGAACCCGCCCGCGAGATGCATTCCAAGTTTCACGGGCTCGAGGTCAGGAAAGATGATGTCATGGCCTATTACAGCCCCTGTGGCGGCGGCTTCGGCAGCCCGCTGGAACGTGACCCGCAAAAAGTACTGGATGATGTCCTGGATGGGTTCTGTTCTGCTGAACAGGCGCATGATGTCTATGGTGTGGTGCTCGATCTTGACGCCGAGACCGTTGATCTGAGCGCCACAACTATCCGCAGAGAGCGTATGGACGCTGCGAATTGACACGTCATGGTAACCACGACGTGCTCCCCGACTGAAAGCGCCTGCCAGAGCGATTCAATTGTTCCGGCCGGTGCTTTCTTTTTTCCGGTAGAGCGGTTCGAGAAAACGCGTCACTTTGCGTTTCTGCTATTGCCAGAATTTACCTTGCTTGCATTCAGTTCCGCAATTGATCCACTTCGAATTGCCAACCAACTTGCACAAAAGCCACTCTACCAGTGGCAGGTTTTGTCGGAGGGCGGTGGCCCGGTCAGATCTTCCTCGGGAATACTTGTTGGTGCCGACCAACGCCTCTCCGAACCGGACCGTACCGCACAGGTACTGATCTGTTCGGGCAATCTGGGTAGTGTGGCTGCATCCGAGAAGACGTTGGCGTCACTGCGGCGTCACAGCAGGATGGGGGGCACTTATGGTGGTATTTGCACCGGTGCCATGACCTTGGCGCGTGCTGGGCTACTGCGTGATCGCACGTTCACCCTTCATTGGGAAAACCAACCGGCATTTATCGAGACGTTCCCCGACCTGATGCCGACATCGCGTCGGTTTGAAACCGAAGGCGGAATGCTGACGTGTGGAGGAGGAGCTGCGGCAACCGATATGATGTTGTGGGTGATAGCCCGTGATTTCGGCGAGGAGTTCGCGATTGCCGTGTCTGACGTGTGCCTTCGTGGGGTCGGGCTAGATTCTCGGCCGGAACAACGTTCGTCATTAGCGACAGCGATCAGCACCAGAAATCCCAATGTTGTTCAGGTTGTCCGCGAGATGCATGAGACAATCGAAGACCCGCGGCCCTTAGACCTTCTGGCTCAGAATGCAGGCTATTCGCGCCGCCAGATCGAACGGCAGTTCAGGCAGGTGTTTGGTGAAACTCCCCTGACCGTCTATCGCAACATTCGGCTGGATAGGGCGCGCAGTATGTTCGCAGAAACTGACATGACGGTACTAGAAGTGGCCGTTGCTTGCGGTTTTAAGTCGAACTCAGGGTTTTCCAAACACTACAAAATGCGGTTTGGCGTGTCACCGTCAGCCTTCAGAAATCACGGCGACAGGCGCCCAAGTTCTGCGTTGGAAGGTCGTTAGCCCTAAGTCTGTGGGTCGCGGAAATGCGGTGGCGCGACGAAAAAACCGGCACTCTGACGTCCGATTTCTACCGGATTTCGGCTTAGTCCCAAAGGCCGGTTTCCACACAAACTACAAATTTGATTGCAACGCAGCATCGGTCGACTAGGGCTCGCTCCAGACCTTAGCTGCAAGGCAACCGAAGGTCTTGAAGGCGGGACAAAATTGCCTTTTGCAGGTGCGGCTAGTGCGTGCGCAGAAATGCTTCGCAGCGGCAACCGGCACATCGCAGCGTTGCGGGCCATGACATCAGATCGGTCATAGCGTACAATGGTGAACCTTGGATTTCAAACTGCCGATTGTTGCTTCCGAGATTGACCATCAGAGCGCCGGACATTCCAAATTATTGGAATTGTGATTGCAACAACCGGATTTCGGCGGCATTGTATTTTCCGGATTGTTGATTGAGGGGCAGAGATGTTGATCGGTTTCGAACAGCCCTTTGTCTTGGACGGCCCCGCTGAATAAGCACTTCGAAGGGTATCCCCGAGCGTCGCTGTAAACACTTTCCTTCAAAACAGCGTTTCTGTGCAAACCCAGACGACGCCGGATAAGCCGTAGTTAAACTAGAATTGCAAACCGATTTCATCTAGGAACCGAGCCACCCCGGGGCTTATCGGACGTGTGCTGGCAACAAACGCGCCATAGTCCCTGCTTTCAAACAAATGGTTGATCGGATGACAGACCATGCCGTCAGGAATATCCCCAAGCATTTCTTGAGTGCAGAGCGCAAAATAGAGGCCGATATGTCTTCTGGCATATTCGATGCTGCGCTCCACGTTCGGGCATTCAAGAGCGACCTCAGCCGTCAATCCGTGTTCGCGCAGCTTGGTATGAAGATCCGATGTCGTACGCGTAAATTCGGCAACCGGTGGAATGATCAGGGGAAACCGTGCCAGATCGCGAAGCTCGATCTGTCTTGCCTCCGACCAGATGGGGTGATCCTGCGGACCGATCAGGTAATGATCAAGGCTGCGCCACGGGATACCGGAGAGATCCGCAGGCAATTCGTTGATCCGCCCAAAGCACAGATCCGCCTTGCCTTCGCGTGCCAGGGCAACCATCTGATCGAAGTTCACCTGGAGAAGCTGTGTTTTGATGTTCGTCTCACGCAGGCAGAACAGTTCAATATGTTCCGCAAGGACACTTGAAAAACTATCGCCGGTGGCGGCAATGACTAGGCTGCTTTCGCGGGTGGATCTGAGGTCGGCGATACGTTGCAGCAGGTTGTATTCCTCTGTCTGCATCCTGTCTGCAAAGCCATAGACCAGACTGCCTGCCTCGGTCGTCGAAATCCGGCCCCGTCCACCGCGGATGATCAGACTGCAACCGATCTGTTCCTCAAGTTTTCTGACCTGATGACTGACAGCTGCCTGGGTGCGGTGCATTGCCTGCGCAGCTTTGGAAAAGCTGCCGAGTTTCACAACAAAATAAAAGCCCGCAAGCTGTTGGCTGTTCAGAGGCATCACATACCTGCATGTATCAAGCATTATTATTAGTAGTATTTTCCAAATACATTACAACTATTAAATTCGTTTAAATATGACAGCATGATAAATAGCCCCCTATGGCGCATTAAAAGGGGGATAAGATGAGCAGTCAGACAAATCGGAAACGACCGAATATCGTGATGATCTGCGCCGACCAGCTGCGTTACGATGGTTTTGGCTGCACCGGAAGCCCGGTGGCCCGCACGCCCAATATCGACAGTATCGCCGAACGCGGCTTGTCACTGGACAACCATCACGCGCCTTGCACCATCTGCGCTCCCAGTCGGGCCAGTCTGTTTTCGGGGCTGCAACCGCGACGTCACGGGCTGGTCAGAAACGGACTGGCGCTGTCGCCGTCTCTGGAACTGTTCACCCATGTCATGATGGATGCGGGCGTGAACACCCATGCTGTCGGCAAGCTTCATTTTCAACCCATTCTGGCCAATGCATCCTATGCCATGCCGGAATCGAATGCGTTCTGGGATCTGCCTGAGACACAGGATTGGGTCGGACCTTTCTACGGGTTTCGCAGCACCGAACTGGTCATTGGCGAGTCGTTCTCATCGGTGCGCGGTGGGCATTACGCCAAATGGCTAAACGAAAATCACCCGGATATTGCGCCGCTTTATCTGCGGGAAAACAGTCTGGACGAAGAACCCGACGAGATGGACGAGGTCTGGCGCTGTGCTGTTCCAGCCGACCTGCACTACAACTCATGGATTGCCGACCGGTCGGTGCAATTTCTGGAAAACCGCAAGGATGACGATCCGTTCTTTCTGTTTCTGTCCTTTCCCGATCCACACCACCCCTTTGCGCCGCCGGCCCCTTATTGCGACAATTTCGATCCCGGCGACATGCCGATGCCCCGGGTCGTTGATGGGGAACTTGACCGCATGCCGGACTACATCCGCGACGAGGAGTGGGGACAAAGCGACGGAGAAAAGCTGAGCTACAGTGATTTTTTAAACCGTGGCGGCGGAACCATGGAGCAAGGCTCCTGGCAGCGCACGGCAGACTTCAGCAACACCAGTCTGCGCAAGATCATCGCCTATACCCATGCGATGGTGCAGATGATTGACGATGGCGTGGGCCGGGTGCTCAAGGCGATCGAGGATCAGGGCCTGGCCGACGATACCTATGTGATAATGACCTCGGATCATGGCGAATTGCTGGGGGATCACGGGTTGATCCGCAAGGGGCCGATGGCCTACCGCGAGCTTCTGCACGTCCCCTTTGTCATTTCTGGGCCGGGCATAGAGCCGGGAAAGCGTTTGAACCGGCTGACAAGCCATCTCGACATCAAGAATACCCTGCTTGATCTGATGGGGCTGTGCGGCGAAACCGTCGGTGACGGCATGTCGCTGAAGCCAATTTTGCATGGCAGTGATGCGACGACCCGAGATCATCTGTTTGTGGAGTATTTCCCGCGCGTTCTGGACAAGCTGTACAACATCTCGGTGATCCAGGATGACGCGAGGCTGACGCTTTATCCGCGAAACAAGAACGCGTCCTGGGGCGAATACTTCGATCGACGCGCAGACCCCGGCGAACATGACAACAAGTATGATGATCCGGACTACCAGCAAGACATCGGCGCGCTGACCGCATTGATCAGGGAAGAATTCGGACCGGCGCCGCCGATCGGCGGCCGTGTTCTTGGCGCCTATTGAAATCAAAATAACCGGGAGGACTGAAGAATGAAGACCGCAATCAAACGCAGAACTTTTCTGGGAACCGGAGCCGCAGCCGCAGCGACCGCTGCGGGTTTTGGCCCGCTTGCTTTGACAGGGCGGGCCCATGCGCAAAGCCCGCAAACCGGCGGCGTCTTGCGCCTTGGACTGGATGGTGGCAGCACGTCGGGCGACAGCCTTGATCCGCGCCGGACCGTCGGAGTTTTCAGCAACGTCACATCGCGGCAGATCTATAACGGGCTGGTTGTCGCCGGAGTTGACGGCAGCGCGACGCCCGAACTGGCCGAAAGCTGGGAAGTTTCCAACGGCAACACGGTCTGGATCTTCAAACTGCGCCCGGGCGTCACGTTCCACGATGGCAAGGCGCTGACCTCGGCGGATGTTGCCTATTCGCTGAACCTGCACCGGGGCGAAACGGCGGAATCGTCGTTCAAAAGCCAGCTTTCCAGCGTGGCCGAGATTGCAACGCCGGATCAGGCAACTGTCGTAATCACACTATCAGGTGGCAATCCGGACTTTCCCTTCACGCTTACCGATTGGCGCGCCGCGGTTGTTCAGGATGGCACAACCGATTTCACGCTTCCGGTTGGCACCGGTCCGTTCAAGCTGACAAGCTTTGAGCCCGGCGTGAAATCGACCGGCACGCGCAACCCAGATTACTGGAAGGAAGGCCAGCCCTATGTCGATGAGGTGCAAAACATCGTGATCAACGATGCGACGGCACGTTCTGCTGCGCTGCGCAACGGCGATGTGGACATCATCGACAATGTCGATTTCAAAACCGCCGGCCTGCTCGGGCGACTGGACGACATCAATGTGTGGGAAACCCAGGGCCGCCAGCACTTTACCTTTCCGATGAACGCGCAGCTTGCTCCGTTTGACAATGTCGATGTGGCGCTGGCGATCAAACACGGGTTTGACCGCGAAGCCTTTGTCAAGACGATCCTGCGCGGCCATGGCTCAGTCGGAAATGACAATCCGATCCCGAAATCCGATCCGTTCTACAGCGCCGAACTTGAACAGCGCATCTATGATCCCGAGCGTTCCAGGTTCCACCTGCAAAAGGCTGGGTTGGAAAGTATTGATGTCACGCTCGATGTGTCGCGCACGCCTTACGGGCAGGCGGTCGACGCGGCCATTCTGATGGCCGAAGGAGCGAAAAACGGCGGTGTCAATATCAAGGTCAACCAGGTGCCGGAGGACGGCTACTGGAAAAACGTCTGGCTGAAATCGGCCTGGTGCGCGTCATTCTGGAGCGGGCGGCCAACCGCAGATCTGATGTTCTCTGCGGCCTATTCACAAGGCTCTTCCTGGAACGAGACAAGATGGCATAACGAGCGCTTCGAGCAGCTTCTCGTCGAGGCGCGTTCAGAGTCCGACGCTGCGGCGCGCAAGGCCAAATACGCGGAAATGCAGCTATTGGTACATAACGAATGCCCGACGGTGATCCCTGCCTTTGCCAGCTATCTCGACGCCGGGCGGGCAAATGTGATGGGATGGGAACCAAACCCGAACTTTCGGCTGCACGATTTCCGCATTGCCGAAACCGTCTGGTTCGGGTGATCCCGGCAACCTATCTACGATGAAACGTGGCCGGAGAAAGGTTCCGGCCACGAACTCGGTCGAAACGAGGGCACCCTGAATGACCAAGCTGATCCTTTGGCGACTTCTGGCTGGTGCTGGCGTGTTGTGGGTGGTTTCGATCCTGATCTTCGCAGGCACACAGCTTCTGCCCGGCGACGTGGCTGATGCCATCCTTGGACGCAATGCCACACCGGAAACCGTAGCTGCGCTGCGCGAGCAGCTTGGCCTCAACCAGCCGGTGCTGACCCGGTATTTCAATTGGATGTGGGGATTCGTGCGTGGCGATTTCGGCACCTCGGTCGCGACCGGTCGTGACATCGGCGAAATGATCGGCGGTCGGGCCTATAACACGGCTCTGCTGGCGGGCGCGACCGCGCTTTATTCTGTTCCATGTGCTATCCTGCTTGGCATCATTGCGGCGATCCTGAACGAGAAACACCCGCTGGCGGACCGCGGCATCTCTGCCGTGGCCCTGCTCTTCATCAGCATGCCGGAGTTCCTGCTGGCCTATCTGCTGATCTTCTGGCTTGCGATCGGACTGGGCTGGTTTCCGGTCATTTCCGCACCCGGAGAAACCTGGGTGGAAACCGCAAGGGGACTGGTCATGCCATCTCTGGCTCTGGCGGGTATGGTCGTTCCCTATGTGATGCGCATGACGCGGGCTGCGGTGCTGAACGAATTGCCCAACGCCTATTTTGAAATGGCCCTTCTGAAAGGCGTGACGCGCAATCGTGCAGTCTTCAAGTATGCGTTCCCCGTCGCTCTGGCCCCGATCCTCAATGTTGTGGCCATCAACCTGGCCTATCTGGTGGTTGGTGTGGTCGTCATCGAGGTTATCTTCAATTATCCCGGGTTAGGGCAATTGATGGTCGATGCGGTCGCATTCCGAGACATCCCGACGGTGCAGACCACCGGCATGATCTTTTGCACAGTCTTCGTTCTGCTCAATCTTCTGGCGGACGTGCTTGCAATCATCTCGAACCCCCGCCTGAGGCATCCGCGATGAGCACACAGAGTTTTAGAAAATCCGACCTTTTCGATGTGTCTCTTGCCCTGATGCTGGGCATGGGCATCGTCGCGATCTACCTCATGGTGACGATTGCGGCGCATTGGATCGCCCCTTACGGGCAAACCGAGATCGTTGGCGATGTGTGGGAGCCGTCCTCGGCCCGGTTCTGGCTTGGCACGGACAATCTTGGCCGCGACATGTTCAGCCGGCTCATCTACGGCACGCAGACGACGCTGATCATTGCCATTCTTGCCACGCTGATCGCATTCGTCGGGGGATCGTTCCTCGGGACGGTTTCGGCGCTTTCGCAGGGCGGGTGGACGGATTGGATGCTGAGCCGGGCCGTCGATGTGATCATGGCCTTTCCAGTTCTGATTTTCGCGCTTGTGGTGATTTCCGGTCTCGGGTCAAGCCCTGCTTTGATTATCGCCATCATTGCAGTGGTCCACGGTTCGCGCGTTTTCAGGATCTCGCGGGCGGTGGCGATGAATATCGTGTCCCAGGACTACATCGAGATCTGCCGGTTGCGCCGCGATCCCATGCTCTATGTGATCTTTCGCGAAATTCTGCCGAATGCGGCCCCGCCATTGGCCGCGGAATACGGCGTGCGGCTCAATTTCGCGATCCTGTTCGTCAGTTCGCTGAGTTTCCTTGGCCTTGGCATCCAACCACCTGATGCCGACTGGGGCAGCATGGTGCGCGAAAACAGCGAAGCCATGGCCTATGGCATCCCGACACCGCTCTACCCGGCATTTGCGCTCATGATCTTTTCCTTCGGCATCAACCTGATCGTCGACTGGTCCCTGTCCCGGACCACACGCGCCGCGAAGGGTGAGCACTGATGCCAGAGAATGTGCTTACCGTCCGCAACCTGGAAATCGAAGCCCGGGACCGACATGCCCAGACTGGCTGGAAGCGGATCGTCGATGATATTTCATTCGATCTGCCGCGTGGGTCGGTACTTGGTCTGATCGGTGAATCCGGCGCAGGGAAATCGACGATCGGGCTTGCCGCACTGGGATATACGCGCGCGGGTTGCCGGTTTGGAACCGGAAGCAGTGTCATATTGGGCAGCAACGAGATGACGGCGCTGACACCGCTGCAAGCAGCGGCTCTGCGTGGCCGCGAGGTTGCCTATATCGCGCAAAGCGCCGCGGCCTCCTTTTCCCCCACATATCGTCTGATCGACCAGATTTGCGATGTTCCGGTGCGCCGTGGCCTGATGCGCCGGGATGCGGCACGCGACAGATCGCGAGAGCTGTTCCACCGGCTGCACTTGCCCGATCCGGAGATTTTCGGCGAGCGGTATCCGCATCAGGTGTCGGGCGGACAGCTGCAACGGGCGATGATCGCCATGGCCTTGTTCAACAATCCCGACTTGGTTGTCTTTGACGAACCCACGACGGCGCTTGATGTCGTCACACAGGTTGAGGTTTTGCTGATCGCGCGTGAAATCATCGCCGAATTCAACGTCGCGGCACTATATATCTCGCATGATCTTTCGGTGGTCGCGCAGATCGCCGACGAAGTCATTGTGCTGAAGGACGGGCGCGAGGTGGAATTCGACGACACCAGAACGATCATCGAAAACCCCGAACAGGCCTACACCAAAGCTTTGGTCACCAATGACTTCGGCGTGAAAAATGATGCCGAGCTGGACACAAGCGGCATGACCGACACTGCCTTGCAGGTCCGTTCGGTGACGGCGGGCTACACCCCGGAAAGCGCTGTGCTCAGCAATGTCGATGTCACGCTGAAACGTGGCAAGGTCCTAGCCATAGTGGGTGAATCCGGAAGCGGCAAATCGACATTGGCACGGGTCATAACCGGTCTTCTGCCGGCACGGTCCGGGCAAATTCTTCTTGACGACGCCCCGCTGGCTGCAGACCTGCGCGACCGGTCGCACTCGGATGTCAGCAAAATCCAGTTGATCCACCAACTGCCCGACACAGCGCTCAACCCGCGCATGCGGATCGGCAGTATACTGGATCGTGCGATTCGCGTGTTTCGCAAGGTGCCAAAAACCGTACGCGGCGAGATTGCGCGCGAATTGATGGCGGCGGTCCGACTCGATGCGGACCTGTTGACGAGATATCCGTCTCAGCTTTCAGGCGGGCAGAAACAGCGGGTCTGCATTGCCCGGGCACTGGCCGCGGAGCCTGAGGTTCTGGTTTGCGACGAAGTGACCTCGGCGCTGGACCGGCTTGTGGCCATCGACGTGCTGGCGCAACTTGAAGAATTGCGCGTTCTCAAAAATCTGTCGGTTATCATGATCACCCATGACATGTCGGTGGTCAGGGCTGTGGCCGACGAGGTCTGTATCCTGCTGCAGGGCGAGGTAGTCGAGTTCGGCCCGACCGACGAGGTTCTGAGCGAACCCTACGGTCACGACTATACTGAGCGCTTGTTGACCTCGGTCCCGAAACTCGAGGTCGACTGGCTGGACGGGTACCTTGCCGGACGGGTCCGGCAGCCCATGACGGATGTCCGGTGAGCAGGCACGAACTACGGACACTTCATGATGTTCCGAGTCACAGGCGCGGCCACTACATGCGCTCCGTGCAATCCAGCCATCACCGATTTCGGTTCCGCAGCTATTCGGGCCCGCGGCCAAACCATTCCCCCGGTTCTGGCCTAGTTTATGCTGCCCCGCAACATGCGTGGATATTCAAGAGAAAGAGAATAATCATGGCTAGTCGCGTAAAGACCTTATGTTCAAAAGGGTCTTGCGTAGTTTCGGATTTGGATATCGACAAACAAGCGGACCTTCATGGTGTCTTCATGAACGGTAGAACTGTCCGCAACCTGAAAGTAGGTCGGCTGAAAGTTTCTGCGCGGTCACCGAATGTCCCGTTTTTCCGCTGCCCTGCGGCGCTAAGATCGGAGTGCGTGCGGCAATTTCTGTGCTGCGAGCGCGTGCAGCGAGAAATCCCAAGGCTCATGTAGGGCTCAACCCGGCCCCTGGCCGCCGCCGTGCCAGCGCCGGACCGGCCGGATGGGCCGGCGCTTTGGCGAGGCTGGGCGCTTCGTTCCGAGCGTGCGGGGTGCCTGGCTGCCATAAAGTGCGAGGCACATAGGTTGGATGCGCCGCCCCCCCGGTCCGGCGCTGGCACCGCTCGGTCGCTTTGGGCTCGTTATTGCCGTTCGTCGCAACCAGCTCCAATGTCCGTTCAGCGCACCACAGCCTTTTCAGCGCCATCTAATGCACCCGCGATGTCCCCTTCGAGCTGATCCAAGTCGCTCAACGCGTCCTGAACAACGGCTATGTCATCCTCGCTCGCGACCTCGACATCGAGCTCGACCTGACCTTCGAAACCCATCTCGAACTGCCGCTGATCGTCCGCGATTACCGCTGCGCACACCCGCCGACCATCCGGAGCTGGTTCCGGGTAAGCTGGCGTGTCCACACCACGCTCGCCAATCCCCATCCGCGCCTCAAGGTCGCGTTCCGTCAGCCCCGGCCCCATTGGCGCTGTCGGTGTCGCCCGAACGCTCAAAGGCAGATCTCCCATTGGAGGCACGGGTCCTTCCGGGAACGGCAGGTCCCCCTCCTGCGCGGCATGAATGCTCTTGAAATACGGATCCTCAAAATACACCACGCGCTTAGCCTTCACCGGCATCTGCGCATCGACCGCGACGATGATTTCGTCGAGCGGCAGCCGCCGCGCCTCGTCCTCGGGGAGGAGCGAGACCTCTTCAGTGCGCTCGGACTGGCTGCGCCCCTCGAAGGGGTTTTTGCCGATGGCGCGGGAGCGCGTGACCACGGTCTTGGTGGTCTTGCCCACCGCTTTGCTCAGCTCCTCGACGGTCTTTTCGTCGGATGGTGTCAGGTAGAGCTTGATGCCGGCATTGCCTTGCAGAGCGCGCCGCGTGTTCTCGCCGTAGATCTCATCGATTGCGGGGATGGTCTGGGTGACGATGGCGAGATGCCCGCAATACTGCCTTAAGATCTCGATGCTTTCGGCCACGATCGGCATCTTGCCGAGACGATTGAACTCGTCGAGCAGGATCATCACCGGCCAGGGCTCGTCCGGTCCCGGCTCCTTTTCCATGAGCGCCGAAAGCAGATCGGAGAAGAAAAGACGGATGAGCGGCGCCAGGGGTTTTACCATGAGCGGCTGGACCACGAGATAGACGCTGAAGGGTTGCTTGCGGATCGTCCGGAAGTCGAAATTCGAAACCGAAGTGGCTTCATCGATCGCCGGGTTCTGCCATTGATCGAGACCGGACGTCATCAGCAGCGAGACATAGGAGGTCAGCGTGTCGTTGTTGGTCGACGCGAGCCGGGTGAAGATCAGCCGTGCGGCCGGGTTCCAGACTTCGTGAGCGCGCGCGAGATATTCCTTCTGCTTATGCCCGCCCGAAGCTGCGATCCGGTAAATCTCGCCCAGCGTTGGTCGCTGCCGCTGAAAGGCCAGCAGCCCCGCGGCGACAAAGAGATCGATCCCGCCCTTGAGAAGCCCCTGCACACGGTCGTTATCGTTCTGCAGAAAGAGCGTAGCGAGGAGCAACAGCTCCATCTGCTGGCGTGCCGGGTCTTTCAACTCGTAGATCCTGAGAAGCGGATTGTAGCGATGGGTGCGCTTGGTCTCCCAATCGGTCGGGGCAAAGCGGTAGACCGTATCGCCGGCCGCCGCGCGATGGCGAGCCGAGGCCTCGTAGCATTCGCCCTTCACGTCGAGGACGACAGCCGAACCCTGCCAGGTGAGCAGGTTCGGAATGACGAAGCCGGTTGTCTTACCGCGCCCTGTGGGCGCCACGATGAGAGCATGCGGAAAGGTCTTCGAACAGAGGAATGGCGCGCGCGACGTCGGCTTGCCGAGCTTGCCGATCACAAAGCCCGTGCCGGGGTCACCGAAAAACCCGTTCCGCTTCATCTCCCGGCGGGTCTGCCAGTGGGTGTAGCCGAAGCGCGTGAGCGCCGAGCCGGACATCGCCAGGCTCATCAGAAACCCCAGAACACCCGTCCCGCCCATGATCAAGTTGATGAGCCGGAAGTCGTCTGGACGGGTCTCCCGGAGCCACAGGTAGTTTTCAGCGATGAAGGTAAAATCGGGATCGGCCTGGAACCCAATATCGCGAAAGGACAGCACGGCTGAGGCGAAGACGTAGCCAATCGCCACGGCGACGATCGTCACCAGAACGACGCCAATGGCCAGCCGTCCTTTCACAAGACCACCCATCAGTGGGACTCCCCGCGCTCTTTCTCACCATCGGTGAGGTCAGCCCGATGCAGCTCGTATTCCCGGTCTGCGATCTCCTCGACGACGGCCCGCGCTGCCTCGCTGTTCGCGGTCGCCGCGTCGGATTGCAGATAGACCTTGGCGGTATAGAGCCGGTCCAGCCGATCTGAGATCTGATCCCTCAGGACCTCCACGTCGCCGTCCCTGAGCCGGTCGATCTGCTCGGAATCGAGCTCGCGCTCGACCGCTTCCCGATAGGCCAGCCGCTCCCCGACATCTGCAAAGGGGTCCGACATCTCACCCGCGCGCTCGTGCTCGAGAACCCGCTGCAGCTCCGGATCGAGGACGGGTTGGCGCAGGCCTTCTCCGGCAGTCCGTGACTCTATCTCTCCGGCGGCACGCTCCGTCAAGCGCTTGTCGCGCTCATCATCAATCAGCCCGTCCTGGCGCAACACCTCGTTTCTCTCGAGCGTGATGCCAAGCTGGACATGGGCGCGGTTGAGCGCCTCTGTCGCGGTCTTGAGATCGGCGCAGCGTTCGAGGTTGAGCCCGTCGGTCTCGGCCAACCGCTGCAGATCATCCGCAATCCATTGCCGCTCGAGCGCGGCGTTCTGCGCCCCGGTCTCCATCCGCGCGATTACGACCGAGGACCGGATCCCGGTGCCTCTGAGCGCGGTGTCGATCTGGGCCCGGACATCGGGTTCCCGCAGGCGCACGAGCTGGCCCCGGTCGATGTTGGCCTCGGAATAGACCCCGCCGTCGGATGGCCGCTCGGTCAGGGTCACCGACCGCAGCCCCAAAGGCTGCATATGGGCGAGCCGCGCCTGGATCTCGTTGAGCTTCCGTTCCAGCTGCGGACGCTCCGTCTTGGGCTTTTCCGCGATCATGCCTTGCACACGCGCGACCTGATCGGCATAGCGGGTTCTAAGTTCATCGAATGATTGCTCCTCGGCCATGTAGACCTCTCCTTGTAGGTTCAGCTTGTCGCCCTGCGCCAGAAGCTCCCCAGCCCGGAAGAGGGCGTCGGATATTTCTTCTCGGGCCTCTCGCGAGGCCTCCGAGGCCAGCGCATGATAGACCGTCCGGGTGTTGGAGATCTCGGCAAGCGCACGCTCCAGATCAGCCCCGACCCGGGGCCGCGGCTCTGCCGCACGGTCCTCCTCTTTCGCCGCATAGACCTCGCGCGTGCGCGGCGGATAATGCACGACCCCGCGGTCGAGCCGCCGGGTGGCTTCCAGCCGCACGCCGAACCTCTCCGCTTCCTCGACCATCGCCAATCGGAAGTCGTCATAGTTGAACCGATGGTCTCGCCCGAGGAAGAAGAACTCCCCTTCCTGGGACCGTCGGTTCAGCACGATATGCGCATGCGGATGATCCCGGTCCTCGTGAACCGCGATGATGTAATCGAAGTGGCCCTTTTCGGTCTGGAAGAACCGTTCGGCGACGTTCGCCGTGATGTCCCGGACATCCTCACCCCGGGTCCCGATCGGATAGGAGAGAAGCATATGGGTCGTCTGCCCGAGCTTGGGTTTGAACCCCGCACTCCAGCGCTTCGCGAAGCGCTCCGTTAGGTCTTTGATCTCCTTGTTGCCGAGTTTCGCTTTCCCATCAAGGAACCCTGAACTGTCTACGATGTGGGTGGTCTTCGTTGTGAGATATCCGAGCTGGTTCGAGAGCTCGGATTTGGAATGTGTGCCGCCACCCCGGATGGCCTTGAAGACCGCCGCACGATGCCCTGCCGCCGCCCGGATCAGCTGTCGCTGCTTCCTGACATGGAGCCCCTGCATCGATCCCCGGATCCGGCTCCAGCCCTCCCGGAAGACCTCCCCAGTCACGTCGTGGACAGCATCATTCAGCCGCATGGGCGAACTCCCTCAAGGCGGCTGTGGCTTGCAGCTGCATGGCGTCCCTACGGCGGCGCACAAGAAGATCAATCTCGTCCGCAGAGTCCAGGATGAAGCGGGCCAAGCCCCGCAACTGCGCCAGCTGCAGGTCGGAGAACACCACCGCCCCCTGCCCCATCCGATTGGCCTCCGCCATACGTTTGGAGAGCTGCACGACACCATTGCCGATATCATGCAGCGAGACCCGGTACCGTTCCATCTGAGCCGTCAGTTGGGCGTCGGGGACGAAGGTCCCACCAGCAGCCTGGATGAGCCGTCTCAGCCCTTCAGTCCGGGTCTCGATCCCCGCTGCCGAGAACACGGCATCCAGCGCCGCAAGCTCCTTCGGCGTCAACTTCACGGTCACCGCCGCCGTCGCGACAGCGGTATCTTTCTGCCTCTCGGCATCCGCCTTGAGCGTGTACTGGACGGCTCTCTGGGAGACCCCAAACCGTTCAGCCAACTCCGCCGTCGAGATGCCTTCCGCAGCCTCGCGCACGATTTCCATCTTCTGGTTGGCGGTTAGTCGTTTCATCTGGGACACGCGAAGAAAGCCCCCCTATTTCCTGCCACCTTCAGCAGCGATCCCTCCACTTTCACAAAGCTAGTGCATTGTGTCAATAACGTATTTTTGTATGTAAACATGATTTATGTATTTGAGCCGTTTCTTGCCGAACACCATAGACATGCGTCCACCCGGAAACTGCTCACCCTCACTGAAGACTATCTGGGGGCATACTGGGAAAGCTGACCGCCGCTCAGATCCCGACAAGGGCGCTCAGTTCAGGTGAACAAATCACGCTTAAATTGGGGAGGGTTGCCCCTCCCCCAAAGCCGTCACTCGGTGACCGGATCGTTGTCGGCATCGTCCGACCGAGGCTCGAAGAGGACGAGCTCCCCGTTGATCGGTGTGGCGAAGAGTTGGATTGTCAAATGCGACTTGGCACTCTCGCTTTGTGGAAAGGCGACGCCGACCTTGTGGAAGCGGGTTTTGCCGTCTTTGCCGGTCTCGGGGGTGGTGACTATGAAGTACTTGGCCATATCGATCTCCTTTCGTTTTCGATGCAAACGAACAGGCGGGACCGCCCGGACCGGATGTCAGGCAGAACTTTGCCTCGCGAGGAATGGGCGCGTAGCGCACAGGGGAAAGTTCTGCTTGAAAGGCGCGGCACGCGACCGGCAGACAGGCCAGGTCCCGCAGGTTGCATCAGGAAGAAGACGAATGGAGATCGATAGAACAGCCGCGTTCTGAGTGTCACGACTGCCCGGCAAAGGCGAGGCGTTGTGCGCCTCCACAAAGGTTTGACGGCGATATCTAGATGCGCGCAACGCATCGCCCCTGACGATCCAGAAGTAAGCCTTCTGTGTCGACGTGAATGCAAGCCCAGAGCCTCGGCGGCACCTACCGATCTTTGGAGATCAGACCACGGCGTGTGATGGCTGAGATGTTGTCCGGAGTTCGGCGGGACAATTCGGTGCCGTCCGCAGACATGGCTGCATCGATAAACTCGGTCTTCTTGAGAACGCCACCATCAGCCTCGACCCAGGTTGTGCTTCCACCGTCGTCGCGGGTGATGGACCCATCGTGGTTGATGCGGATCGAAACACCGCCGGTATTGACCGAGACTGTGTATTGATCCACGGCAACGCCCTCCCATGCATCGGCGCAATCCCGTCGCAAGACGATCACGTCGGGGCGCAGCTTGATCTGCACGTCCTGCGCGGCATCGCCCTCGGCTGATTTGAGAACGGCAAACACCTCCTGCTCTGCTGGGTCTTCGTGGATCGTCGCGCGCCCGGTCTTGGGCGACCAGACATGCGGCGCTTCGCGCTCTCTTCCGTCCAAGTCGCGATGGAACCCGATATAGAGCTGAGCGGACCGCCAGACCCTGTGCAGTGACTTGGTGAGCCTCGTCATCTCAAAACATCCTTCTCGTTCAGCAACCAGCCTCAAGATCGAGGCTGCTGTCCTTCAGGGGGTGTGGTTGTCTTGCTCGGATTGGGGGCGGTGTTGCACCGCCCCCGTCCTGCTCACGCGAAGTAATCAGGCACCCACGCGTCGATACGGGCCTTCTGTGACGCGGAAACGCCGTGCAGCTTCTGTATCGCCGGGTCCGAGAACAGGTCTTCCAGCGTCTCCGCCTTCTCCCCCTTTTTCATCTTGGCAAAGGCCTTCGCCCGCTCGTCAGTTGGAGCAAGGTCCTGCAATTCGCAGTAGATGCTCTCCAGCATCGGACCAGACACCCGTTTGAAGAAATTGTCCGCGGTCGGCGTCCAGACTTTGCGGATCGCCGCGCCTGATTTCTGTTCGAGGAAGCCAGAGAAGTCGGCATCGCCTCCGGTCAGCAATTTGGCCAAAAGGCGGGTCAGTTCCGCGTTGCGGAATATCTTGCCCTTCTTCTTGAACGTCGCGAAGGCTTTTTTGAGATCCACGTCCCAGCGATCCACAGGCTCATGCGTGGGCTTGCTCAGACGCTTGTCCACGGCGAATCCATCTTCACAGGACGGCGAATTGCTCGGCTGTCCAACAGTGATGTCCAGCACATCGCGGAACCCTGCCCTCCCACTCAACTGGAAGGTCAGCAGATCAAGCAACATGTCCGGCTGGTCCAGCATGGCGTTCTGCAGCGCGGCCAGTTTTATCACATCCAGATCACCGCGCAGCTTTTGCGAGTACGGGTTTTTGGGGGTCTTCTCGGCTGAGCCATGCTGTGAGGCTTGCAGAATACCTGCCTCAATCGCGGCTGTCTTGTCCTCGGGCCGGATCAGCCCGCCAGTGATCTGCAGCTTGCCACTCTGGCCCACATGGACGACACATCCAGCGAGCGCCTTCTGCTCTTCGGTGAAGTCACCGTCCAGTATGGATTGCAGGGTTTCGAGTTCAGCTTGACCCGCGTCGTTCAGCACATCGCCCTCTGCCAACTCCGCAAGCTCGTCATAGCGTTCGGACTGATCGTCCGACAGCACACCTTCTACCGGGTAGATGCGCGCGAACTTATGCTCTTCCATGAAGCTCCACGGCAGATAGGCCTCCTCACAGGTCATCACCCAGGCCCAGCCCTGATCCTGTGCAACCCCTTCGCTGGCCTCGGACAACCGCGCGGCGAAGACCTCGTCCAGAATGTCCCGGTTCTCGAAAAACACATCGTCTGAGAAGAGATCGCACGAAACCTTTCCGCCTGCCGCCACATAAGCCTCGCCCCCGACAAACGCGGCGCGGCGGTCCGTGGATTTCACGGCCTTCGGATGCAGCACCCCATCGACTTGGTTCGTATGCGTGATCCGACCCTCCGCAATGAGCTGGAGCACTTCGAGGATAAGCTTATCGTCCTCCGCTGTCGTGAGCTTCTGCGCCACGGTCAGATTGATGGTCTTGGCCTTGAGCGCGCTCAGGGCGGCCTCAGGCAAGTGCGCGAGTTTCAAGCGGCCTTTGACGTGCGCCACGGTCACACCGAAGGCGCTGGCGATCTGATCCGCATTGGCTTGAGATTGTACCATTCGGCCATAAGCGCGGATTTCGTCTGCCGGATCAAGGTCGGCCCGGGCCGTGTTTTCGGCGTTAGCCCAGATTTCGGCCTGCGCTGCATCCTTGGCGAGTAAGACCGGAACAGATTTGGCGGTTTCCAGCGCAGGGTCGTGTTCGGCAAGATAGGCCAGAGCACGCAAGCGGCGGCCTCCGGCCACAATGCCGATCTTGCCGCTATCGTCCTGCAGCCCGCCAAGGTTTTGCAGCAGCCCGCAGGTCTTGATGCTCTCGGCCAGAGTTTCAACGGCCTCTTGCGCCACTTCTTGGCGCGGGTTCATGTCATGCAGGTATAGCTGATCAAGTGCGGTGTAGATGATGCCGGTGTCGGTAGTCTCATTGGAATGGTCAGTCATAGGAGTCTTCCTTCTCGGTTGGATAGTAAGCGTGTGTGGGGGATGCCGCCGGGACGGAAAAGCACGCGCTTACGCATTGGAATGCCCGCCCCGACGGTCGTTCGGGGTCAGTATTCAGAGGCGTGCATGATGGTGAGGACGCGGCGCGTGACTTCGGGGTCACCCGGATCACTGCTGCCCATGTGGTAGTCGATGTCGTAAAGATCGATCTTCCAGAAGATGTGGTAGCCGTTGCCGCCAACCTCGAACTCGAACGCACCAAAGCCGTGATCTCCATAAGGATCGTTGTCCTCGGTGAAGTCTTCAAAGCCTTGAACGCGCTGCACGATGATGGCCTTGGCCACCGGGGACAGGTCAGCGACGCCACGCTTCATCACGATCTGGCCCGGCACGGTGACATCCGCACCCAGTGACATGCGGAACCGGTCGTTTTGATTGGCTATCAAACGCGCTTCGGGTGTGGGGTTGATTATGTCGGTCATGGCGCTCACCACCAGCACGAGTAGATGACGATCTGCCCGTCCGAGAGCATCCGTTTGGCCCATTCACAGAACGCGGCGTCCTGCGCGGCATAGGCCTCGGCCCGTTCCTCCTGAAGCTGGTGTCCATAGAAGAACCCGCCTTCGGACGTTGGCAGGCCCTGACCTGTCAAAAGGCCTTCCAGTGCCGCGATGTCATCCTGATTGAGGGGCAGTTCACCGCAGTTGAGCTCACGTGCACTGCCGCCGGTTTTTTCTGCGAACAGGCGCTCGGCCCATTCCTGCAACCGCGCATGTTTGCGCCAGTAAAAATCCGGTTCTCGCGCTTCGTCATCTGTATTGATGTAGGCATATTGATCAAGGCCCATCGGCATGCTCCTTTTTGTCTGGTTTTGAGCCGAGCCCTTTGGAGGGGCCTCGTCTCTAAAACCTGACCCACTGGCGAAGTGCCGGAGTGAGCAAACGCCACCAAAATCGATGGGACTGGTGCGGCCCGCAGCGGCAGCGCCGCGAGGACACGGGTCCTGTCTATTTTGGTTGCGTGCGCGAGAACCCAGCGGGTTCTAAAGCAACGTCCCCTTGGCGTGAGTGCGAAGCGCGAGCGACGAGGGGACTAGGATAAATGAGGGGCCGAAGGTCCCCTGCCCCAGTGATCGAAACCCGAGAAGGGTGGATCATCAACCCGGGGCAGACCCATGCGAACGGTTCTGCCAGCGGCGCCGGAGGAGACGGTGGAAGGGCCTCATGTGAACAGGGTCTGACCGGGGCGCATGTTCCGGGCTGAGGGCGGCAACGCCGACTGAAGCCTGAGAAGCACGGTGGCGTACCCGCAAGGGTGCGGCAGGGGCCGTCAGCCAACAACAAAGATGATAAGCAGGGCCATTATCGTTACCGATCTGGAGGCCGATTTCGAGGCGCTGATGCGCCCGTGCTGAACTGGCTGAACACCATTCAAGGAGTTCAGCATGCGTCATCTCAACCACACCGCCTTCGTCAACGCCTGCCGCGATGAGCGCGGCGTCGGACATCACACCCTGCGAGCCTATGTCCAGGATTTGCGGACCTTCGCCCGCTACGCCGATCTTCACCAGATCACAGAACCGATCTCGCGCGACAACATCCTTGGCTTTCATCGGTACCTGCGGGATGTGATCGAAGCGAAACCGGCAACCATCGAGCGGCGGCTGTCGACCCTGAGGTCGTACTTCGCCTGGCGCGAGGACCGGAACAGCGCCCTGCCCTCTCCGTTTGCCGACCTCCGCATCTCCGTCCGGATCCCGCGCCGCCTGCCGCGGCCCGTGGACCGAGAGACACTGAAGATCATTCTCGGAGCGGAAAAACGGAAATCATCGGCACCCTCTCAGTCAAAGCCAGGTCGAGCGATGCTGACCGAGATGGCTGATGTCACGATCCTGATCATCAAGCTGCTGATCGTCACGGGACTGCGGATTAGCGAACTCACGAATTTGAAGGTCGGCGACGTCTCTTCAGATGGTGGCCAGATCCTCGTGCGCGGCAAAGGCAGCAAAGAGCGGATCGTCTTCGTGCCAAACCGGGAGCTGCAGAAAGAGTTTCGACGTTACTGTGATGCGCGGCGCGAACACGGTTCCCTCATGTCGCCGCTGTTCTTCAACACGGTAGGACGCAGGCTCCGCGCGGCCACATTCCGCAAGCGGTTGCGCGCATTATCAAAACGTCTCGGCATCGAACCGCACCTGACCCCACACCGGTTCCGGCATTCGGCCGCGACGCTGCTGATCGAAGAAGGCATAGACATAAGGATGGTCCAGGCCCTGCTCGGGCATGCGAACCTCAAGACCACCGAAATCTACGTGCGGGTTTCGAACCATGCGTTACGACGCGCGCTCGAAAGGGCTAACGTCTTAAATGAGCTAGTTTAGTAATATTGATGCGCTCGGACGTTACTGAGGTGCCCCTAGTTTCGCCACTGCTGCTTAAACTCTTCGTCAAACCAGAGCTCGGCGTCCGCTGACGCCCCTCTTACCGAGCGAAAGTTCAAGTAGTGCCCGTATCCCTTTCGATCCAGCCATGACTTAAAAGTCAGAAAACTTGGTTCGCTTTTTGCTGCACGGGGAATTTCAACCTCACCCCCCCAAACATGGCACAAGTGCCTGATCACGGGTTCCGCCTCACTCTTCTTCATAATCAAAGTCCTAATTTACGAGCAGAAAATCACCGGTACACAGCTTCGGCCTATCCGATGTGCTATTTTCAGTATTTTCAATACTCATTTTTTGCCCTGATCAAATCCATTGTTCAAATGTTTGATGGCAAAGCTGCGGGAAATGAAGCCTCAGCCTTGCCATCGCTTGGTTCACGCATTGCCTCAAATTTCATCCGTCGCGCATCGTAGTGCGGGGATTGCGGGCGCCATATCCAGCGCTGACGAACTTTCCCGAGACAGCGCTGCGTGTTGCACCGTGAGTTGACCCACCACCAACTCTTTCGTTCACAGTTGTGCGTGGACTGCGGTTCGCGTGAGCTTTCGTAACGAAGCGACCGGATATGGTGCTTCGGGCACGAGTGCCACTTCCTTTTTTAGCCATGTGATTTCCTTTCATTTGCTAGACTGACGTTATGTTGCTAGATAGCAATTGCTGTATATCCGATTCCCGGTGTATTGCAATAGTGAAACGGGAGATCACATGTCGAATTTTTTTGATGCTGAAGGATTCTATGCGGCCCTCGACGCCATCAGACGTGACCGGGAGATATCTTGGAAGAAAGTCGCGGAAAAAGCCAAGGTATCTGCCTCGACCCTTACCCGCATGGGACAAGGGAAACGCCCCGACGTTGATAGCCTCGCAGCCCTTGCTTCGTGGTCAAGCCTCGATGTTAGCCAATTCTATCGGACTGAAACGATGACACGGGCGCAAAAAGATACCTTGGCCGAGATCACTACTCTCCTAAGGGCCGATAGGAACATCAGGGGCGAGGACGCCCAAACAATGGAACTGATGATTAAGACGCTGTATGAAGACATGAGGAAACGTAGAGCGGATGGCACACAAGTTTAAGTACGGTTTCAAGGCAGAGGCAGAGCGATACGCCGATGAGTTTCGAGGTGAAATGAATCTCGAGCCACATGCTCCACTGTGCCCACGAAAACTTGCCGATCACTTGGAAGTGCCGATCTTTGGAATCAAGAACAATAGCTGCCTTCCACCAGAAATCCCAAACTATTGGGCCGTTCATCCAGATGATCCCTTCTCAGGTTTGATCATCTCTGACGGAAGTTACAAGGAAATCCATCACAACGATTTCAGTCACCCTCGCCGACAAAATTCAGACCTGGCCCACGAGCTTGCTCACATCATTTTGGGGCACGACATGGACGTTCCAATCAAAGAGAACGGCGAGCGTGCCTTTGATCGCAACATTGAAGAAGAGGCCAAATGGCTCGGCGCGACACTCTTGTTACCGAAAAGGGCGACGGTCTTCTTAGTTATCAATGGCTATTCAAGACCACAAATTGAGGATGAATACCAAGTGAGTTGGCAACTTTATCAATATCGGGTTGGGGTAACTGATGCGGTGCGCGCATCAAAAAACATCCGGCGAAAGAACGTCGCTTAATTGCCTCCGCTAATCACCTGCAAGCCACGCAAACTTGGATCGACAATGAGTTTCCTTTATTTCGCCTACGGATCAAACATGTTGAGTAGCCGGCTGACTGCGCGGTGCCCTAGTGCCAAAGTGATTGGACTTGGAACTGCAAAATACTGGAATCTAGAGTTCTCCAAGAAGAGTATAGATGGATCCGGGAAAGCGACGCTGATATCAACAACGGAAACTTCCCGCACTACCGGTGTTCTGTTCGAAATCGGTGCAAGTGATCTGAACGAGCTAGATCGTTTTGAGGGTGCAGGCTATGAACGCTCCGACAAATTCAGCATTGAGACGGACGATGGTCCCCTTTCAGCTACGACTTACTTGGCCTCTGAAAGACACAGCGATATGGTTCCTTACGATTGGTATCTTGCACTCATCGTTGCGGGGGCTCTTGAGCATAAACTGAACGATGCCCACACAGCACGACTTCGGATGGCCACCCGTAAGCCGGATCAAAACCTTACCAGGAAATCCCGAAATGCAGCACTCAAAGCATTGGCTCTGCACGATCACGTTGACTACCTAAAACTACTGGAAAACTAGTCAGAACCACTGGAACCTGACAGCAAGGATGGGTCCTGATGTTCTTAGGGTTGAATCAATTGGAGATCAGAGCCATCGCAGTCTGTCTGATCTGTCGCTTCACCCACTCACGATCTTTGCAATAAGCTTCCGCGATGAGACGGGTCACACTCGCAATATCGCCCGGTGATATCTTTGTGTCAGTAGGAGAAGCCTGAAAAGGTGCATCGGTCTCGGTCAGCAGACGCTTGATAGGGACGACACCCAACAACGCCTTTCCTCTGGGCGAGAGCAACATTTGTTCGTTAACCGAAAAGAGACAGCCTAGGTCAAGCGCGCGTCTTATCTCGGCGTCTGAGGCACTGAACCAGTGTAGGACCGGGCGGCAAGTCCGATATGCGCCGGTGCGTTCCAACGCGTCTAACACATGCTTAGCCGCTCTGACGCTATGAAGGCTTATGACCTTGTCGCCGAGGTTCGCACATACCGTCAGAGCGCGCTCAAACACTTGCTTTTGTCGATCGAACGAAGGATAGAATTGGCGTCCGGCGTCAAGGCCGATTTCTCCTATGAATCTGCTTGTTGCCGCAAAATCCTCAAATAGCGTGATCTCCGCGGACCGCTGTGCGACAAGTTGTGGATGCAGTCCCAAGGCGGCATGAATATGACTGGTACGTTTGGCCATAGCGTCGTTCCGACCAAACGCTTTCGGGGTAGTTGTGACGGCTAGAGTGATGCAACGCATCCGGTCGCAATCCGTATATGCTTTCTGCATATCCTCACACAAATCGAGATGACAGTGGAAGTCGACCGGGCCTAAACCGTCATCAGCTGCCATGTTTCGAACCCACGCCTTTTAGAAGGTCTGAAACCTCGTCCATGCCGCGGCGGTATACGTCGATATAGTCATCCAGCTCGCTGCGATCGAGTGGTCCGGGCTTCAGTACGAGATATTTGGCCCTTTCCGGGCTACGTCTGAGATTATCAGCGGCGAATAGAAAAGACCGGATGTTTTTTCCGTCTGCGGATTTCGAGTCCAATGTATTCGAATGGAGGTCGTCCAAAAAATATTCGGTTGTATCGGGGATCTTCAATCCGGAATTAAGTGATGCTCTCCTGATCAGGCAAGGGACGCAACGTCCGCAATGTTGAGGGGCGGCGCTCTCGAAGCGGACCTGTGCTGGGTGAGAGCAGGACATGGACATTGGAGAGAGTCCCGCAAGAAGATCTGGATCAAGGCAGTCCGCCACCATCTCTCCCTTGGTCTTAAAGCGATACGGGTTTTCGAGTGTCGCGCCGATTCCAAGATCGCCAATGAGGTCCGACATAGAGTTGATGAAATGTGGGTGCGCGGTGCGTGTGCTAAGTGAACCCAGCCTGAGAGATTCCATGGGCACATTCAATGCGATCAATCCATTCTCCGGTATGAGTACTTTGCCGGTCGAGCCGACAGCGTCCGCCGCGAGGATTGCGAGACTGTAAAACAGGAACGATCGAGCTCTCTGATTATTGTCGCTCCCTGCCTCAGCAAAATCTGTCTTTCGGAATCCGATGTAAGCCCGGATGGATTCGAACGCGTTGCCGTGTCGAGCTTTCAATACTTCAAGGAGTTTCTTTTGCGCGCGTGATGCCTCACCGTCCCAATAATGACTGATTAGAAGTGGCCGCTCCCCGGCTGCGAGTAGATCGATCGTTCCGATGAGGCTATCGAGCCCGCCCGAGAAAAGACTTACATGCGTGAAATCGGTAAGGTCCAGTTTTTCTGGGAGTCGCGCGATTTCTTCAAACCCTTTGGGCCTGGGCCGGAAGGTGAAGGTCCAATGGTCTCCGGTCAAGAAACGCAGCATCGCCGACAGTTTCGGCTCCACCCGATCCCAGATCTCAGGATCGCTGACCGGGATACTGAGATCGATCATGCGCGTCCATCTGTCATCTGCGTAGCGTTCGCGTGACACGCCAGTGTCGGCGGCGTAGACGGATGTGGCCACGATCATGAGGTCGACTGCGCGCTCGCTCGGCCGCACATTAAGCTTGAACAGCCTTTCCAAGAGCTGGTTCATTCCCCTGTCGAGCGTGTTGAAATTATCGATCATATCGATCGTGATGTCCGCGCCACCGGTAACCGGGGAAACGTCTGTTTTTCCCATCCGTATGAAGATGTTTCTTCTCATTGCATGCTCTCCAGCACGGCACCCAGCATCTCGAACGAGTCAGCAAAGACAGCGGAAATGCTGCGGTCGATCTCCGCTTGAGTTGGTTGCGATGCCGGGTCGAACCGGCTGCCTAGTGCATCTCGTACTCTGCCGTGTGTGTAATCTCGGGTGATCTGCTCAGCTTCGCGGAAATCAGCATCGGTTGCGGAGCCGTGTAGCGCATTGGTGCCTATCTCGTTCAACACCTTTGTCACGATACTGCGCTCGATGACATCACAGAGGAAATCATTGAGTTGATCGGATGATAACTCGTCAAAGGCACCAGGATCTTCGGCGGCGAGGTCTCCGATTGCTTCTAGCATAGCATCCCGAGCGATCGCCTCGTCGATTGTACCACCGTCCGGACAGATTATCTCCGCGACAGACTCCAACACCTCTGTGGCGGGTCGACCTGCAAGGTCTTGAAGATTGAAGCGTGCGAGCGCAGCGGCCGGTCCCTCGTTGGCGAAGGTGCTCGCCAGACCTGCGACGCCGGAGGCGACCCGTGTCGAACTCGGCATCCGCCTGGCCGCTCCGGCTCCACCCCCGGCGCTGCTAACGTACCCCTTTAGCGCGCGACCGAGAGCTTTTCCTCCGCCACCGTTCGTGAACCGGGTGAATTGCCCGCGCGGATATTGGAAGTTGCCTGCAGGAGCCGCCTGAGGGGTCGCATCTTGTTCCGAGGTCTGCCCCGCATCCTGACCTTGATCCGCTCCACCGGTGTCGTCCTGCGCCGGTCCGTCATCGCCGCCGCCGGCATCCATACCTGAATCAACCCCGTCAACCCAATCGGGCACGAGTCCGGACGAAGGACCAGAATAAGAACTGGATGTACCCATTAGCTGGCCCCCTTAGACTTTGCCCGTCGGGGCCCGCCCGCCGCGAGTTTCAGTGGAGCATTATTATCGAGTTTAACCCATTCCTGTTTGAGCTTCTTGAATTCTGTCTTAGCGTTTTGATCGGTTAACATGGCCTCCCAGCCCGTGGCCGCCCAGGGCCCAAGACTACCGGTTGGCAACTCTGCAAGCAGACGCACGGTCGGTGTCTGCAACGGAGTAGAAATCTTACAGAGCTCGACAAGTCCGTCGACGCCCGCCGGCTTCTTCTTCATGTCGGTTGCGGCCCTGACACGTGCTGCTACTACGTCAAAAATCTGCTCGATCTCTCCGGGTGTGAGTTTCGCCACTTCAACGGCTGCGGCGCGCGCGCCGAGCGTGCTGCCGCATAGCTTTTCGATCCAATCCTCTTTCAGCGCCAAGGCGGAACCGCTTGTGAATAGGGCCTTACGATCACGTGAGACGAACAGGTACGGTCTGAGATCCTGACCTGTTAGCGCGGGGGACACCGCCGCCCAGCGTCTGACCCAATCGCTTGAGAGTGGGTCGTTTTCTGGCGGCGTATCGATCGTAACTGGTTTTTTCGTTGGAGCCTTTGGCTTAATCGAATCCCGCTCTTCACTCTCCTTCTTCATCGCGGCTTCTATCCGCTCGACGACCTGTGATGAACCGCTAACGGCCGCTTCCGCCTCTATGCGCTCGAAGAATTCGATCTGGAATCGTTCCGCGAGCATGAGCTTTGCGAGAGCGGCTGGGTTCACGTCTTCGATAATCCCTCGCTCTTCGGCTATGGCCAGACGTAGATTGAGCGTGTTTAGGAACCGTTTGATCTGACGCGGATTGCCTTGAGCACCCTCCGCCAACGGATAGGCCAGCTGGTCTGCCAACTGGAGCGCGTTCTCCATTTCAGCTGAAACGCTGCCAAGTTTCTCTTCGATTTGGCTACGATTCAGTCCGGCACCGTCCCAGGGCCGCCTGAGAGACTCGCGACCAAGGTCGAGCAGTGCGCCAAACTCTTTTGAGTCGGCGGCAAACGATCGACCCGCGATCAACAGGCTCAGGTATGTCTTTGTTTCGACGTAGCCGAGCGGCGGCAGCCGAAACGGCACCTGGATCAACTTCTCAAGATAGTTGCGGGCATATGTCGATGGGCCGGAAGACAGCGGCAGATCGGGAAAATGGGAGCGGACTGCATACTCGATCATGCCCTCGTCTGCCGCAATCACGAAGGCAGCGCCCGGTACGAAGAGGAACAAGCGTATCGCTTCGAGCGTCTCGATGGCGGTCTCCGGCAAGCACCTGTCCAAGTCATCGACGACCACGACCAGTCTATCAATATCGGCAGCGCGCAGTAGCTCTATGAACTCGTCTCTGAACGCATGGATGTGGGTCGGCAAAGTCTGGGCCTCCGCCTCACCGAGGCAGCCGGCCACACTGTTTACAAATCCGGTGACGTCGGAGACGTCAATATCCTTGCCAGCCGCGAGCAGCCCCTTGCCCATATCCATAAGGCTAGAAACCATATCAGGGGACGGGATGCCGGTCAGACCGGTGAGGGCCAGTCCGCCAGCCTTGGACGCGACCTTCATGAGATCCACGCGCTTCAAGAGTTTCAGCGAGGCGTCTTTCAGCTTCGTGCTGGTCGCGCGATCACGCAAGAGCTGATCGATTATCGTTTCGATAACAACGGTTTTCGCATCCTCGAGGCCCTGGAACAGCCATCCGTTGAAACGGACGACCGACGTTCGGTCGTCGTCTGCGAACTCGTTTTCGAGCATTAGAAGCACGCTCGACTTGCCCGCACCCCAATCGCCATGGACTCCTATGGTCAAGGGGGCACTACCCGCATCGCGGATCACCCTGGCGACTGAAGCCGAGATCGCCTCGAAATAGATCATGTCGATCGCAGTTTCGTTATCAGGAATGATCATTGTCGAAAGGTCTCTATCTGTTCTTCAAAACTATCGCTTGAAATGTATGTGTTACAATTATTTACACAATTTTTACGCGATGCGGAAGTCATACCAACAATCAGAGAAACAACACTCCGATCGATCCTAACAACGCCTTAGCATTATACGAACGAATTCCACGCATGGAATTGCGATGCTAAATCATACCAAGCTCACGGACGGGGACGAAAGCCCGATTGGTTTCGGCGGCTCGTCGAAGTTTCTCTTCCACAACCTCGATCAATGACAGCCTGTTATGGACGATTTCATGCAAGTCCAGACCATCAACACATATGATATTGGTCCGGCGCCCGGTGCCAAAAGCCGCCAATCCGTCTTGAGAGAATCCCGAATTGCTGATGAACACACCGCGTGACCAGGTCGCCTTGCCTGATACCTTCCCCGAGAAAGCCAGAAGGTCGGATTGGCCCGTCAAACCCGCCTGCCATTTGGCCTCCACAAGATAAGTCTCTCCGTGAAGCTTGAAGCTGCCATCGATCTGTTCGCCCTTCAGCTTGAAAGGCGTCCGGGGTGTCAGCTGATAGGCGGCGAACAGCTCTATCAGGAAGCGCTCATACTCGTAACCTCGGCGCTGTGGCTGTTGCTCGAAAAGACCTAACAAACGTTGTGAGAGAGAAATTGCAGTCTCGTCCGAGAGGACGATTCCAGAGGGCGCAGGCTGCTCCTGAGGCTTTGGTTCCGCTCCATGCAAGGAGTCAAGGAACGCCGCCTCACACAACTCAGGAATCTTTATAGAGAGGCGCGGCAGCAATTGGTTCAGCCGTTCGATCTCGTCGCGTGTCAGCGGCTCGCCTCTGCCTCGACGCCAGGTCATCGACTGACGTACTATCGCTAAGATGAGCGGTGCGAATTTGTGGCGACGATGGCTGAGGGTCGAAGACAGGAGGTGGACGATCGCGGGACGTTTGCTACCCCCTATCCAAAAGTCTCCTGTCTGGACCTTAGCCGCAGCGAGCGGAAATGCCGTTCGGGAGTTTCCACTTCCCGGCAAGAAGTTGTAGAGCAGGTCCGCCAGGTCTTCGACGCATTGTTCCTCGACCAAGCTCATGGCGCACCCCACAGGCAGGAGAGCGGAGCGGCGAACATGTTGTCCGCGAACGGAACGACCTGATCATGGTCGTATAGCACCAAGCCTTGAACAAACTTCTTCCCGCATGCCTCTGCCAGTTTGCGCATCCCGGAGAAGTCGTCTCCGGAAACCGTGGCTGATGATTTTACTTCGATACCGACGATCTCTCCGCGGCGGTTTTCAAGCACGATGTCGACCTCGTTCTTGTCCTTGTCCCGGTAATGCGAGAACGAACATCGTTGCTCGCTCCAGGATGCGATCTTCCGGAGTTCACTGAACACGAAAGTTTCGAGGATAGGCCCGAAAGCCGTTTTGTCCTTCTGTACGGTTTCCGGCGAGACATCTCGCATCGCCGCGAGGAGCCCTGCATCGAGAAAGTGAAGCTTTGGCGATTTGGTCAATCGCTTCAGCCGATTGGTGAACCATGGTTGGAGGGTATGCACCAGAAAGATGTTCTCAAAGATCCGCACATATTTTTGGGTGGTTACATGGTTTAGGTCAACAGCGGCGCCGATGCCCGTGTAATTGGTCAATTGACCGGAATGCTCGGCAAGGACGGAGAGTAGTTTTGGCATGATGGCGAGTTGGTCGATTTGGGCTATGTCTCGGACATCGCGCTGAACGAGCGCGTCGAGATAACCATGATACCAATCCTGCTTTCGGGCCCACCTCTTTCTGCCAAGAGCCTCCGGATACCCGCCCGAAAGGACTGTCTCAACCAGGTCGCCCCCTAATACTATATGGTCAGCTTTGGGCTTTTGCGCCGCGAATGCTCTATCAATGAAGTCCGACTTCTTGCCGAAAATTTCTGCTTGAGAAAGTGGAAGTAGTCGGATGATCTCCATCCGGCCCGCGAGCGAGTCCGCCACCTTCGGGATGGTCATAAGATTAGCAGATCCCGTTAGCAGGAATCTTCCGGGGGTTTTGTCCTCATCCACCGCACTCTTGATTGACAGTAGCAGGTCTGGTGCGCGTTGAATTTCGTCGATCACGGCACGATCCAACCCTCGGACGAAGCTGACCGGATCTTCGCGTGCGGATCGTAGAACGGTCGCATCATCCAACGTGAGAAAGGGAGTTTTGTCGGAGGCGATGTCCGTCGCGAGCGTCGTCTTCCCGGATTGGCGAGGGCCCGAGATGAGAACCACTCGGGTGTCCGACAGGGCTTCCTCTACTCTGGTCTTGGCGAATCTGGGGTACATTTTGCGGGCGTCCTTTCTCGACCGATTGAAAGTACACCTCCGACCGATTGAAAGTCAACGCCCGACCAATTGAAAGTGAAAAGACGTCTAATTGAAAGTTCTAAGGACGTTTGCGCGTAGACAAAAGCACAGCTCACGGGGCAGGTAGTCGGAACTCCACACCAAGGATAGCCAAAACGCGAGCGGCCAGCCGTTCGGTAGCTTCCCATCCGGGCGTGAACGAATCTGGCGTAAGGCATAGTGTCACAACCCCGACAACGCCTCGATCCATAGCATCTTTCAATCCGGTAAAAGTTGTCTCCAGATACTCGTCGGATATCATACGGACAGAACCGTCGTCGGCATCACAGAAAAGGTAATCAAGATCGACGTTAACGATCCAAGGAGCCTCGGTTTCGCCGAGCCAGTACGACATGTTTTCAGGCAAATCCCAGATCGGGCTGAACATCGTACCTTCGTAATTGGGTGGATCGCCATCTTTGTGCGTAAGAAATCTCAGCGTGCTCAGATTTGAACCAAATTCGTGCAGGTAGATGGAAAGGTAATTGTCCCACCGGATAACCGGGCACGTGAAGCCGCCACAATCGTAATTCTTGCCAAGATGCTCGTCGATCCCGGCGGTCCAATCGGGGAGATTCTCGAACCATTCTTCCATCTGGCTTTGAAGGGTGTCTGTATGTCGATCGATATGGATGAGCGAATGTGCCTTGCTCAGGTCGAGCTCTTGGAGCCAGCACCACAGCGCGGCGCGATGATTATCCATCACATAGATGTTGCCAGAACGGCAGAGAAAGTTTTGCTCAGTGGCTCCAGAATGATTCCGCCCCTTGAAAGGTACAATCCAATCCCACTGCGTCATCGCCGTTGCCCAATCATCATGAGTTCTAAGTAGTTTATGCGAGGAACCGATAAACTCGCTATAACTCTAGTCATCCGCCAGTTCCAGCTCCGGCAGATCTCTCAGCGTCTGCAGATCAAACGTCACCAAAAACGTCTCCGTCGTCACGAAGGTATGCGGCGCGCCGGGCCGCGGAGATCTGGGACCTGAAGCAATCAGACCCTTGAATCTCAGCCGTGCCAGCAGATCGCGACTGATCTCTTTGCCGAAGATGTCCTTCAGGCCTGCCCGGTCGATGGGCTGGTGATAAGCAATCGCGCAAAGCACCCCCATTTCCATCTCGGTGAACTCGAGGGCCTGATCGCCTTGATCGGCCACCGCCTTGATCGCGTCGGCAAAATGGGTTCGAGTCCGGAACGTCCAGCCGCCGGCGGTCTGGGCCAGTTGGTAGGGACGCCCCGTCAGCTCCCCCTGTATATCCTCGATCAGCATTTCGACGGAGGCCGCCTGCCCCACCACGCGTGCAAGGTCTTCGCGGCCGACCGGCGTCGCGCTTGCAAACAGCACCGCCTCGATGCGGCCCATCCATTCGCGCCAGCGCAATTCCTGCGGCAGGTCCTTGAGCTCCCGATCAAACACGCCATCGCGTGCCGAGCCCTCCTGCCCTTTCGGGGCCATACCTTTGGCCGCAACACTCATGGTGCTATGCCGTAGAGGCGGAAGCTGGGACGACCCGTCAGTTCACGTGCCACGCCTAGCTCCACCAACCGATCACAGAACCGTCGCGCCGCACGGTCGGTCATCGGGATCGCGGTGCCCTGGATCAGCGGCGACAGCATCGTTGATGGTGCGACCGCATCGTCGGACAAGAATAGGGCGACGGCGGCGTCCGATCCTTTGGCCCGGAGTTTCGGGGCGACGGCTTGGAGCGCCGCTGCCCTGGATGCGAGTTCGCGCGCCAGTCGGATCGTGTCTTCGACGGACTCCAGGATGCGCCGTTGAATAGCCAAGTCAGCCCCCTGCCCGTCCGCAACCAAGTCCCGCAGCATCGCCTTACTGAGACGCCGTGCGGTGACCGGCAGCACCGTTGGCCAATTCAGGAAACGCGCCAGTGCAACATCTGAGAGCAGGCAAGCGGGCCGCTCTGCCCGGTCATCCACCTCGAGAACCGCGCGCATCACCGAGACACAGCCCGCCAGTGGTCCATGGGACTTGAACCGCGCGCGCCCGGTTTCGATCCAGCCATCGACATCGTCCGCGTACACGGGCCCGACCATGTCCTTCAGCTGCGATTGCCAATCTCGCGCCAGTCGAAGCCGATCTGCGTCCCGCCAGAAGGTTAACAGATCGCCCTCCGGGCCCCGCGCCTCGCCGGATGGGGTCAGGTGGTAGGCGTCGCGGATATCCGCCTCCCGTGCCAGCCGCCCTTCCAGTCTCGAGGTGGCGGTCGCCGCAGTCAGCGCCAGCCGGTTGGCTAGCAACCTCACTGGCATACCATGGGCGGGATCGATTACCAGCTGACCGAGCACCGCCAGCGCCGCCCCTGACCGAAAGGCCACAGTTTCAAGGGTTTCTGCACGACCAGAAGTGACCCAGCCGGGGAGTTTCGGTAGGGTCGTCTGGTCGTCCGAGATGGTGGCTGGTTGATATGTCATACCACAACGCTAGCCTCTTGCGGCGCTTTTGGCCACAATATAGTGTGTAAACCGCCCTGCTTTGCTGTTCTTCACTATGTCCAATAAGTTTGCATTATCGGACGTAACAGGATACGCTGCAGCACAGCCTCAAGAATAGTGAATTTGTAGGGAAATAGTGGACTCAGAAAGCGAGAAATCGACCTCAGCGTCCTCTGATACATTTGATGATGCTCAAGTCGACGAGAGGGATCAAGACAAAAGCGATGCTATCGCCCTACCCGCCCATGTGGCCGGGTCCGGCACCCTCGATCGGCTGATCGAGAACGCCCGCGACTATGCCAAAGCCTCAACCGCAGAGAACACCAACAAGGCCTACGCGGCCGACTGGAAGCATTTTACCCGCTGGTGCCGCCGCAAGGGCACTGAGCCCCTGCCTCCCTCGCCTGAGATGGTTGGCCTCTATTTGACGGACCTGGCGGCACCGACAGGCCCCACCCCTGCCCTTTCAGTGAGCACGATTGATCGACGTCTTTCCGGGCTTGCCTGGAACTACGCGCAGCGGGGCTTTACGCTCGGTCGCAAGGATCGTCACATCGCAGCCGTCCTGGCCGGCATCAAGCGGAAACACGCCCGACCCCCGGTACAAAAAGAGGCGATCCTGCCAGAGGATGTTCTGGCGATGGTGGCCACCCTGCCCTACGATCTGCGCGGGATGCGCGACCGGGCGATCCTGCTGATTGGGTATGCCGGCGGGTTGCGGCGCAGTGAAATCGTCAGCCTCGATGTGCAGAAGGATGACACGCCGGACTCGGGTGGCTGGATCGAAATCCTCGAGGAGGGCGCAGTTCTCACACTGAACACCAAAACCGGATGGCGTGAGGTCGAGATCGGCCGCGGCTCCTCGGGCCAGACCTGCCCGGTACATGCACTGGAGCAATGGCTGTACTTCGCGAAGATCGATTTTGGGCCGATCTTCGTTCGGACGTCGCGCGATGGCAAACGCGCTCTGGAAGCCCGACTTTCAGACAAACATGTCGCCCGTCTCATCAAGACCACCGTTCTGAAAAGCGGCATCCGCGCTGAGCTGCTGGAGACTGAACGGCTGGCGCTCTTTTCGGGTCACTCCCTGCGCGCGGGCCTCGCCTCTTCTGCCGAGGTTGATGAGCGCTACGTTCAAAAGCAGCTTGGGCACGCTTCAGCTGAGATGACCCGTCGCTACCAGCGGCGACGCGATCGGTTCCGCGTGAACCTGACCAAAGCCGCCGGGCTCTGAGAGGATGCGGAAACCTGGATCCATGAAAGGCCTTGAGGAGCTCGGCCGTGTGCGGCTCAGCCAAAATTTCTACCTGCGGGATTTCCTGATGTCGGAGATCGCCAACTACTACGGTATTCCGAACATTCCGGAGAACCCGGACCTTGCGATTGAAACAGGCACGCAACTCTGCACCGAACTGCTGGAGCCTCTCCAGAGCAAATTCGGCCGACTTGCCATTCGATCCGGATACCGGTCGGCTGGGGTCACGGGCTTCGGCAACCAGCGAAAACATGGCGCAAGCGTCAAATATAACGCGGGGTATCACATCTGGGACATGCTGGATGCAAATGGCCACAAAGGTGCCGCCGCCTGCGTCGTCATTCCCTGGTTTGCCGATCGCACCGCCGAAGGGGCGGACTGGCGCGCGATGGCCTGGTGGATTCACGATCAATTGCCCTATTCCCATCTGGAGTTCTATCCCAAGCTCTGCGCTTTCAACATCAGCTGGAGCAAACAGCCGCAACGCCGGATCGACAGTTTCATCGCACCCAGGGGGTGTCTGACCAAGCCGGGGATGGAAAACCATGGCGGTAATCACGGTGAATGGTATTCCGGGTTGGGTCCGACCTAGAACTTCTGCCATGAGTTCACAGCTGTGAACCAAGTAATTCACCACTTGAAAGCGCCATCACCAAAGCAGTTCACAACTGTGAACATCTCAGGCCGCATCGCGTCGCGTCAGTGCCATGACCATCGGTCCGCAGGAAAACGCTCCAACGGCAGCTTTGTCCGTAAGCGATCGTAAATAACCACCGGGCGACTGGATCTCCGCAAACCTTTCGAGCATCGCTACAACGACAACCGCTGCTTCCTCAGGACCCATGTGGCGCTTGGCGTCGTCCCAAGCCGACGGAGAAATACCCATCATCGGGCGGAGAATATCGGCGACTCTTACCAAATCGTGCCAGTGGCGCACGGGGCCTTCACAATAGGTTAGGAATTCCCGGCACGCCGCAAGGACAAGACCGAGCGGGATGTTCGGTAACTTATCATCGCCAATGTCAGGCGGCTCCAAATCTTCCTCATCATCCTTTTCGGTATCCTTTGTAGCTGATGGGGTAGGGACCAACGCATCGCCAGCGCCCTTAGCTTTTTCTAAGCAAGGTTCAAAATCATAAGAGTCTTTATTTGAATTTTGATAGTGCTGCTCGATATCATCATCACTGGTGCTCATTTCTTCTGTTTCAGATAGATCAATGCGGTCGCGGGCCTCGTCCAAAGCGAGACTGAGATCTCCCTCAATCCGTTTTAGCTCGCCCATATCCAGTTTGCGCCGAAGATCGCGGGCCACGAGCACCGCCATGTCTGAAAAACGGTCCCATACCCCCAGATCAGGGCGCTGCGCACGGCCATATTCCGCTAGGCCGGCCAGATCACGCCTCATCAGGCTCACAGTGGCGCGCAGGCGCTTGTAGCGCTCCTCGGCGGCCCGGACGGCCTCGGCGGCCTTACAGACCTCCTGGAAGCGCCGAGCGAGCGGGGAGAGGTCGAAGCCGAAGGCAATCTTGTCGTCGCCGTAGCGCCGGGCATAGCGTTTGCCGTTGGGGCTGTCGCGGCGCACGACAAAGCCGATCTGCACCAGGTTGCCGAGATGCCGGCGCATGGTCGAGCAGGGCATGCCGTTCAAACGCTCACAGATCGCCTTGTTCGACGGATGCACAATCAGATTGTCGTCATTCCCGCCGAGGATCGTACCGGGATGAAAGCTAACAAGCGCCTGAAGCACCGACATATCCCGATCCGAGAGGCCAAAGGCCACGCGGGCAGCAGCCAGCTCGCGAAGCGCCTCCCACTTGTTGGCGCCGGTGGGCGGCAGGTCCTGCTGAGCTGCCGCCTGATGTTTCAGAATGGCAGCATCTACTGTTCGCCTGAACGGCGTTACGGGGGTGTAGTCCATTTTTGCATCACGAAGATAAAGAAAATGCGGCCCGCGAATCACTTTGGACTTGCGAAAAAAGGCTCCGGGCACTAGCTTGAGATTGTGAGAAACAAGTTAGGGTCTCGTGGAGCGGTGTCTTTGCGGGACCTTTTCTTTGGCCTGATCGTGCCTCCTTTTTTGGTTTCTGCTCTTCCTCAGTCTTCCGAGCGCTGCAGCCAGCGCCCGTGAAGCTCTTCTATCAACTCCTGTGCCTCCGCCTCGACCCAGTCAGCAAAGGCGCCGTTCTCAAGGCTGATGGACAGGCCCTTGGCCGTGCGTTTGACCGATCCGCCGCGACCACCTGCAAGTTTGAGTGCGAAACTGCTTGAGCGTGCAGGGGAGGGGGGTTTTGCCTCGGTCCGCGCACTTTTCCCCACGGCTTTGGCGACGGCCTCGAAGGCCAGCACGGAAGGGTCTTCGAACGGTCCGCTTTCCTCGACCACCACCGCGACGGCGGCATTGTCGTGCGCCTCGTTCGCGAGGCGGGTGAGTTTGCCCTGATCCGCGCCGGTTTCCTCGATCGCCTTGCCCAGAGCCTCCCATTTCGGACGGCCGATGCCATGGGCAGGGCCAATAGCGCGCGCTAGGTCGGTACCAACCATGTCCACGACCGCAAGGGCCATGGAGATCGCAGATTTGGTGACGGTCAGCACCTCTGCAACCTGTGATTGTGTTCCAAAGCCTGATTTGACCAGTTCCTGCGCGAACAGAGCCTTTTCGATATAGGACAGATCGCGCCGCGCCATGTTTTCGGAAATCTGCGCCCTGAGGGCTGCGTCCTCGTCGAGATTGGCGACAAGCGCGCGAACCTTTGCCACCTTATCGGAGCCACAGATTGCCTCGAGCCGACGCCGGCCATAGACCAACAGGTATCGGTCGGCGTCGGACGGGTGGCGGCGCACCAGGATCGGCACGGTCTGGCCGTTTGCCTCGATCGCATCGCGCAAATCGTGCACGTCCGCCGGATCCAGCCGGTCGGCCATTCGGTCATCAGTGATCGTGGCCGGGTCCAACTCCCAGACGTGGTGGGCATCAACCGCATCGCGGGCAGACCGCAGCGCGCGGTTCGAAGACATCATCGGCGTCGTCACCGTGGAAGGCGGGGCAGGGGAGGGGGCCCCGGCACCTGCGAGGCTGTCGAGCATCGACATGCGTTTTTTCTTGCTGCTGGTCATGGGCGCCCCCAGGTGTGCTGAATCAATCCGGCGATTTCGTCATTGACGGCGTTCAGGCTTTCGATGGCCCGGTCATAGGTGGTGCGGGTGAAGGCGCTGCGTTCGACCTCGTAAAGCGTCTGTTTGGTCAGGCCGGCATCCGAAATCGCAGTGGATTTGAGCATTGGCGCGTTCAAAACCGCGTCGCCATACATGGTGCGCAGGAAGGCGACGATGCGGTTTTGCGGCGCGTCGGCGGGCTCGTACCGAGTGAGGACGTAGCGCATCCAGTCATGGGACATGTCGGCGCCACTTTCGGCGATCACGTCCATCAGATCAGCCGTCATGCGCAGGAATTGCGACATCGACATCACGTCGAGCATTTCGGGGTGGATGGTGACCAGCACGCCCGTGGCCGCCGAAAGCGCCGACATGGTGAGGAAGCCGAGCTGCGGCGGGCAGTCGATCACCACCACGTCATAGTCCATTTCCACCTGTGTTAGAGCCTCTTTCACCCGAAAAAAGAACAGCCCGGCATTGCCTTGCGCCAGAGCGCGGGGGGTGTCGTGTTCAAACTCCATCAGTTCGAGATTGCCGGGGATCAGGTCGAGATTAGGGATATAGGTCTTGCGGATGACTGAGCGGATCGGATCGGGGTCGTCGTAGCGAATTGCATCATAGAGCGTGCCGCCATCCTCAAGATCAAACTCGGGCTGGACGCCGTGAAGCGCGGTAAGCGAGGCCTGCGGATCAAGGTCGATGGCCAGGACTCTGTAGCCGCCGAGCGCCAGGCGTTGCGCCAGATGGGCGGAGGTCGTGGTTTTGCCGGAGCCGCCCTTGAAATTCATCACGCCGATGACCTGAAGGTGGTCGCCTTCACGCCGTCCCGGCAGGTAATCGCCAGGTTTGCGGGCGGTTTTTTCCAGGAGCTCGCGCAGGGCCAGGATGTCCTGCGCCGAATAATGGCGGCGGTTGCCCGGCGTCAGTTCGGGGGAGGGGCCCTTGCCATCGAGATGCAGTTTGCGCAGATAGGAATCGTTTACGCCCAGAAGCGCCGCTGCCTCACCGGAGGTGAATGTGCGCATGGTCTTTTCGGCATCGGGGGGAAATAGGCTTTCACGCTGCGTATGCAGCTGGCTTGCCAGCCATTCCGAATGCTGCCGGATCACGGCATTCAGGTCGTCCTGCGCGAATACCTTGTTCATCTGCCCTCTCAACGCCGTGCCGTGTTCACGGAAATTGACGTTTATCGCCTCTTTTCCGTGACTATTGTCTCAAGAGGCAGATTCGCGCAAGGATTTTCTACATCTAGTAGCTGATACTTGCCGAAGATACTACGTAACCCAAGTCGGCTTGGGTGGTTCTGGATTAACCGAACCATCCAGGATCGCGCTGAATGCCATGCACTCCGACACCCCGAAATGCAGAGGAGTACTGCATCAGCCGAATTTCGTGTGCGTCGCAGCGGCCTGCGGTCAACAGACCAATCGGCGCAATATGAAAAAGCACTAGTTAGCAGCTAGCGAAATGAATGAAGACAGTACTGGAAAACAAATTTGGACGACGATCTTCTATGCTGACATTGGTCATAGCCTCATTGGATGGCCGCAATGCGGACATAACCGCCTTTTGCTAACACTGCTATTGCTGGCGCAGCATTTTCTCGCAATTGCGACACGTTATTTGTTGCACCGCAGCGGCTTTCACGATTGCGGCCATTCAAAGCCACTCAGGTGGTCAATTTTCAAACCGCCATTTCGCTGCGGTGGGATCGGACAAACGAGAGGCGGACTTGTGCAGGCGCGACTGTCGCTCGCGCAGAAAAGGTTTGCGCTCGCGGCAAGGCCTGCTCCGCGACGCAGTGAAATTCACTGACCAGCCGTTCAGCCGTATTAATGGGCGTGGAAATCAAACCGCCCTTTCGCTACCTCCAAATTCAACAATCGAGACGCGGGACTTTCCAAAACTGTACGATAGAAACGAATACACATGCAGTAAGTTCAAGACGACGTACACATCTGCAACAACGAGTTCATGACTAAGGGTCGCGATCTCCACCAAATTTCCGTTACTTTCGGTAAACCAGGCCCAATAAAGGGTTTGTCAGAGAACTGATGAACCGCATTCCTCTCCGTTATGACTATCCGTTTGGGCTCAATCTGACCGATGGTTTTGCAGCGGGAGATTTAGAATACATCTAGCCCATCAGAGTATGAGATGGCCGTCTCGGCGGTCTTGGAACCACGCATCATACTCAACGACGAAAAGTAAATTTGGTCTCGGTTTCTGACTCCGCCAACGCGTTGATCAGCAGATTTGATACGACACTATGGTGGGGGGCCTTTCGACAAACCGGGTCTGTCGCCCCGGCATCGCCCGCCAATGCCAGCGCCTGACAACGGCAGCCTCCGAAATCCACCTCTTTACGCTCGCACCTTTGACAGGGTTCGGGCAACCACTCTGCCCCGCGATAGGCGTTGAACGCTGCGCTGTCATACCAGATTTCTGCCAGTGACGTATCGCGCGCGTTCGCAAACGCAAGATGTGGGATGCTCTGGGCCGCGTGACACGGCAGCACCGTTCCATCCGGCGTGATGTTCATCCCGGCGGAACCCCAACCGCCCATACAGGCCTTGGGATAATCCGCGTAGTAGTCAGGTGGCACGAAATCAAAGGCCAGCACACCGCGCAGGCGTGCCTCGGCCTTGGCGACGATGCGTTTGGCCTTTTCTGTCTGATCGCGGGTTGGCAACAGCTGGTTTCGGTTCACCGTTGCCCAGCCGTGAAACTGCACACAGGCCACTTCCAGCCGCCGTGCGCCCATTTCGACCGCCATCTCGATAGTCTGCTCCAGATCATTCAGGTTATGCCGGTGCATCACCGCATTCAGCGTTAGCGGTATGCCGCGTGACTTGATTTCGCCAGCCACGGCCATCTTGCGATCGAACCCGCCTTTGTAGCCCCCGATCCAATCGGCAAGATCGGCATTGGTCCCTTGCAGCGACAACTGGATATGGTCCATCCCCGCAGCCTCAAGCTCATCCAGCCGCTTTGGTGTCAAGCCAATGCCGCTGGTAATCAGGTTGGTATACAGACCGGCGTCATGGGCGGCCTGCATCAGCTCGACAATATCACGCCGCGAGGCCGGTTCACCCCCCGACATATGCAGTTGCAACACTCCCATGGCGGCAGCCTGCCGGAACAGATCGGCCCAGGTTTCGGTGTCCAGCTCGGCGTCACGCGTCAGCATTTCAGTGGGGTTTGAGCAATAGGGGCAGGCCAGAGGACAGCGATGGGTCAGCTCAGCCAGCATGGCGATGGGGGGTGGAGTGCTCATTTTTCCACCGTCAGAAACATCCGCGCACGCAATCCAACAAGGAAACGTTGCACATCCTGTGTAATCTGGTCCTCGGGTGCTGCATAGGTCTGGGCCAGATCGGTGATGATCGCACCAAAATTGGTTGTCCCGTCCACCCGGCTCAGAATGGCCTCGCCAATTGCATCCAGCGTAATCGCCTTTTCCGGCCCCAGCAACACCTTGCCGCCGCGCACTCGGTCCGCAACCACGCGCACGCCACGAGGCAGGCGGGGCCGGTCTGTCGCCGCCAAAGCCAGGGTCACGCCATGCCCTCGCCCGGCTGCCACGCGCCCGGCGGAATGCGCCCCGGTTCGACATAAGCCCCCCAAAGTGCATCCAACTGCGCCCAGAGCACGTTGGTCTTGAAAACTAGTGCCGCACAGGCGGCATTTTCTTTCTCGGGGGTATCGGCATGTTCCAACACCCAGGCCAGGCCGAATCTCACATCTTTCGGCGCCTCGGTCAGACGTTTCTTGAAGTAGGACATGCTGTCGGCATTGGCGAAGTCATAATGTTCGAGCATGCCCTCGATCCGTCGTTCATGAATGGACGGTGCAAACAGCTCGGTCAGCGATGAGGCGACAGCCTGCAAAAGTGGCATATCGCTCACATATCGCACATAGGCATCGACAGCGAATTGCGTTGCGGGCAACACACCGCGTCCGCTGGCCACGTAATCGGGGTCCAGCCCCACCGCCTCGGCCAATTTCAGCCAGCGACGGATGCCCCCGCCTTCGTCGACTCCGCCGTCGTGATCTTCGATCCGCGAGCGCCATTCACGGCGCATCTGCGGGTCATCACAACGCGACAGGAACGCCGCGTCTTTCATCGGGATCGCCGCCTGATAGGCCCAGCGGTTGATCACCCATGCACGCACCTGATCTGGGGAACATTGGCCGCTGTGAAGCAGATCGTGAAATGGGTGTTTGTCGTGATAGCGTTCGGCCCCTATGGCGCGCAACCGCGTCTCAAGCGCGCCCATGGAACTGGTTGCCTGGCTATATGCATTCATGTCGTGATCTCCATTCCATCGGCCGCCACACGCCATCCGCTTTCCATCACGAAGGCACGCTCAGCACTGCCTGGTTGCCAGACCGGGTTGGTGTTGTTGATGTGGATGAACGTCTTTTGCGCCTTCAGGCCAGCCAGCCGTGCGACAGATCCCTCCGGTCCGCTGATCGAAATATGGCCCATGCGACGAGCGGTTTTGGTGCCGGTGCCCGAGAGGATCATCTCATCGTCACGCCACAGCGTCCCATCAAAAAACAGCTGATCGGCATCTGCCAGCATGTTCAGAAGATCCTGGGTCACATCGGCGCAGCCGGGAATATAGTACGCGGTGGTGTCCCCATCGCTCAACCGTACACCCACGGTTTGCTCGCCAACGAGATCGGTTTTGACATTCTCGCCTTCCATAAACAGCGGCACTTTTCCCGGCACCGCAAAAACCCTTGCATCAAGTCCAGGCAAAAGCGCGAAATCATGACCGATCTCGACAGGGTTGCGTGCTACTTTTTCAGTACTGACGGCATCGAACACCCGGTTTTCAGCCAACACTCGAAGGATTTCTGAAGTGGCAAACAGGGTGAACGGCGTCTGCTCGCGCAGGGATAACAGGCCAGCGATGTGATCTATATCACCATTGGTCAGCAATACGGATGTCAGGGGGGTGTCGCGTAAGGTACGGGGGTGCATCGACGGACAGGCCTGCATCTGGGCACGAATATCGGGAGAGGTATTCAATATGGCCCAAGCCCGACCGTCGATGGAAACAGCCAGTGATGACTGGCTTGCCGACGCGATCCTGCCACTGCGTGCATCCTTGCAGTTGGGACACCCGCAATTCCATTGCGGCAAGCCTCCGCCTGCCGCAGCACCAAGTACCAGAAACCGCATGATCTTTATTCTGTCAGAAGATCAGAACAGATCGCGTTCGTATTCGCGACCTTCGTCCTCGGACGGGGCGTACATGTTGATTTCCATGCCGCAGTTCACTTCTTTCAGTTTGGGCGCACTCCAAGCCATATTCATTCCTCCGCTGGTTGGTTTATCCTTGTACCATAACAGTACCATTGCGGCATTCGAATAGGCCTTTGGTCGTAGGCCGGACCTGCGACCATGGTCGCATAGAAACCAGATTTGTTCGCCGTTTAAAATCAACCCATGCGCGCGATACAATTGATAGCCATTGCCATTTTTGGGCTTGCCACGTCCCTGTCCACGGCAATGGCGCTGGACCGCGCAGCGCTGGCCGAGCTTGTCATGCCGCCTTTCTCGCTGGGCGAACAGATCAATGAGCGCGGCGTGTATGCGCTCCTGAATTCCGGCGGGGCAGACGCGGGATATGTCTTTGAGACCGAGCCTCTCGCCCCCTTGCCAGGCTTTTCAGGCGCACCGATCAATGCGCTGGTTGTGCTTGATCTTGAAGGAAAGTTTCTGGACGTCCGCCTGATTGAGCACAATGAACCGATCTTTGTTTCGGGGCTGGGTGAGGCGCCGTTCCACAAGTTCTTTGAGCAATATCCAGGGCTTTCAATCTCGTCTTCCATCGTCGTTGGCACGCCCTATGGGGCAGGCAGCGCGGGAAGCTCGCTGGTTTATCTGGACGGGGTCACCAAAGCGACGGCCTCGGTTCGGATCGCGCACGAATCTGTTATGGCGGCGGCTCTTGTCGTTGCACGAGAGAAAATGCAGGGCATTTCTACCGAACCACCCGCGTATCCCAACCCCGATCACATAGAATCACTGAGCTGGGAGGATCTGCTGGCTCAGGACCTTGTCACCCACAAAACTGTCAGCAACGCCGAAGTTGACGCCGCGTTTGCCGGAACCCTGTGGGAAGACGACGACCCCGAGGCCCACGAAGACCCTGATGCTCCGTATCTTGATCTTTGGATTGCTGATCTTGGGCCGCCGTCGATTGCCCGTGCCCTGCTGTCTGCCGATGGCTATGCGGAATTGCAGAACTTCCTTGCCATTTCCCCTGATAGTGAGCCGATCCTTTTGATCGAAACCGCGCGCCATGGCCTTGTCAGTCCAGATTTTGTCCGCAACACCGCGCCGGACTGGTTATCGGCAGAACAGGGGGGCCTGCCAGTGGCCCTGCGCGACGCCGATATTCTGATCGATCTGTCGCCGGACCTGCCCGAAGAGTTGCACGACGGCACCGTGCTGATCCTGCGCACGGATCGCCGCCTTGGCTTTGATCCGGCGCGCGAGTGGGTCCTCAACGTGGCGGCTATCCGCGAACATGGCATGTTCCAGCCCGAAACCGGGTCGATCACTCTGCCGGTTACCCATGCCACCGATGAAAGGTTCTTCACCCGGCCCGAGGTGGTGAAGCCGGTCCCGCCCTGGCGTGAAGCCCTGCGTGCACGGCAGGGGGACATGAGTGTGCTGGCCGCATTTTTGATCGGCCTGACGGGTCTGTTATTGTTTGCCCAGAACCCTTTGGCCAACAGTGCCGCCTTTACGCCCTATCGGTTGGCGATCCTTGCCTTTGTCACTGGTTTCATCGGCTGGTGGGGGCAAGGTCAGTTGTCCATCGTCACGGTTCTGGGTGTTCTCCGCACCGCATGGGAAGGCGGCAGCTTTGCGTTCCTGGCCTATGATCCATTTTCGCTGCTGCTCTGGGGTTTTGCCGCACTGGGGTTTGTCCTGTGGGGGCGTGGCTATTTCTGTGGTTGGCTTTGTCCGTTTGGGGCGTTGCAGGAATTCACCCATCATATTGGCCGATTTTTGCGTCTGCCCCGGATTGAGCCTTCTTCGACATGGGATACCCGGTTGAAAAAGTTAAAATACCTTATTTTGATCGCGTTAATCGCAACGGTCTTTCTTGCCCCCGACCATGTCGACAAAGCGGCCGAGGTTGAGCCGTTCAAAACGGCGATCACCACCTTTTTTGTCCGGGAATGGTACTATGTCGCCTACGCAGCGATCTGGCTCTTGTCGGGAATGGTCCTGTTCAAGGGGTTCTGCCGCTATGTCTGTCCGCTGGGCGCGGTTATGGCCATTGGTGGATTGATCAGGGGACGCGATTGGATTGAGCGTCGCGACGAATGTGGATCACCTTGCCAGCTTTGCAAAGTCAAGTGTAGCTACGGCGCGATCCGAAAATCCGGCGCCATCCACTATTCGGAATGTTTCGGCTGCCTTGATTGTGTGACCATCCATAACGACCCGGTCCGCTGTGTTCCGCTTGTGGTTGCCGCGCGTCGTCAGGTCCGACAGGAGGCTGCGGAATGAGCATCCTGACCCGTCGACGTTTTCTGGCCGTGTCCGCCGCCGCTCTGGCTGCCCCGGCATATGCCGAACCCGTCCGCTGGCAGGGCCATGCGCTGGGGGCCGAAATCAGCCTCAGCCTCTATGCTCCTGAGGCACTGACCAAAACCGCCATTCAGGTCACGCGATCGCGCCTGCGGCAGGTTGAGCAACTGTTTAGCCTTTACGATTCGACATCGGTTCTATCGCGTCTAAACCGGACCGGCAGATTGTCGTCTGCGCCCGGCCTGTTTCAGGTGCTTTGCAATCAGTGCAGCAGGGTTCACAGAGCGACCGAAGGCGTGTTCGACCCAACCATTCAGCCGCTTTGGCAGGCATTGGCCGCCGGTCGCTACTCTGCCCCGGCGCGCGCGCTGATTGGCTGGACACGTGCAGGCGTTGGGCCCGACATCCACCTTGCCCCGGGCCAGCAGATCACGTTCAACGGTATAGCCCAGGGATTTGCCACCGACCTTATCCGCGCCGACCTGGCACGGATCGGCCTGGCCCGCGCACTGATAAATATTGGTGAGTTCGCGGCGATTGGCGGGCCTTTTACCCTTGGGCTTGCCGATCCGGCGCAGGGCCTGTTTGCAACGCGCCGGATCACCGAACGGGCCATCGCCACCTCCAGCCCCGGTGCCATGTTGCTGTCGGGTGCGTCCCATATTCAGCACCCCCGGAACGACCGGTCTGCTCGATGGTCTACTGTCAGTGTCGAGGCAGACAAGGCGGCCATCGCCGATGCGGCCTCAACCGCCTTCGCGGTTATGACGCGACCTGAGATCGAACAGGCACAAGAGCGATTATCCCCCGGCATCCGGGTCACGCTTCTATCACATAACGGGGATCTTTTGACGCTTTAGCGCAATTCCGGAGGGCGATAGCTGAGCCCGTGGGCAGCAAAAATTGCGGCCATGCGTCCGTCTTGCATGGCTGTAAAAATGGCGTCTTCCACCGCATAAGCCAGAGGCCGATACGCAAAATGTACGGCCACACCTGCGGTCCATGTACCGACTGAAAACCCCGGCAGCGGTGGCGTATGCACCGCTACACCATCCTTTACACCATCCTCAAGCTGCGCCAGCGGACCCATTGCGGCCATGGTTTCGCCTGCGGCCAGTTTTTCCATGGCGTCCGCCATGGTTGGATAACGATGTACATTGTGGCCCAATTGCCCGCCGGGAAAAGACGACAGATAGAAGTCGGCGATCGAGTCGTTCTCAACCGCCACAGTATCGAACCGAAAATAGGCAGGGATCGGCGGATCTTCGGGATAAGCCGCTTTGCGATAAGCGATTGCAATTTCTTCCACATGGTATTGCCCGGTGAACACCACCTGTTCGACCCGACAGGCAAATTCACTGTCATAAGGCACGTGCAGCATGACGTTGGACACAGCCCCGCCGACGATTGGCCCCTTCCAGATCCAGTTGCGCAGATCGGCCTGCAAATCCTCACCCGGGGCCACAAGGGTGAACCGGGCTTCAACACCCAACTCATCCGCGATAAGCTGACCAATGTCGATATCCACGCCTGCGGGCTTTCCACCGTTGTTCCACGACCAGGGCGGAAAATCCTCGTAGGCAGCGAAGGTGATGAACCCCTGTTCCTGTATCGTGTCCAGATCCTGCCCGACCCGATCCCGCGAGGCATTTTGCGGCTTGGCCTGAGGGACATAATCCTCGCACCGAGCCAGCCCGGCTCGGGGAGTTGCACTGATCACCATTAGGCAAACGAGCGCGCCAGCAAGATATCGTGTCATGCCAGTCATGGTGTCCTTTTAATGCGCCGCTGAAAGCCCAACAGTCAACGCCTCGGCGGCGGCCAGGAAATCCGGCTGATCGCCGGTAATCAGGTTGGCTGCGCGGAACGCGGCACTGTCGGCAACCGGTGCGCCTGATCCTGTCTCGACTTCGCCTGCGATCCCGGAGAGCTCAGCCTGCAATGCAGCGATGTCGCCGTCGCCACCTTCTGCCATCGTCTTCAGTTCGTCCCGAACTTGCAACAGGCGTGGCGTCGCATCGTCAAGCGCGCCGTCATCGGGGCGGGTCTCGATATAGGTGCGGATGGCCCAGGCGGCTTTCTGACCCAGCAATTCACCAAAGGCTGGCATCTTGGTGATGCCATTTTGAGTGTATCCTGTCTGGAACCGTTCAACGAACCATTCGTCACCATATTCCTCTGCTTCGAGATACCGCAGATCAGGGGCAAGACCGCCCGAGACGCCACCTAACCCGTGACACCGAGCACAATTCTGATTGTAGCCACTGTCACCGATCTCGATCGCGGCTTTCCAGATGTCCTCACCTTGATCACGATACGGGTTTTCGATCAACCATTCCTCACCGACATCGGGCAAGGCGTCGGTATTCACCGGTTGTGGTGCCACGTCGCCATGGGCATGCGCCATCGAAGTCGCGGCAATCAGGCCAAGTGCGGCCAAGGGCAATTTAAGCATGATGTCCTCCTGTTCATGAGCTTCCCCCATTCATACCGGAGACAGTCGGAGGCATTATACGGGACTTAAGTTTGAATTTGCCTCATAGACCATACGACCTTGGTGCAATGGAATCGGTACGCAACAGCGCTTTAGGGTAATATGACACATGTAGGAGGAAACGTGCGACGCCTTAGTCTGATCCTTGCAAGCCTTGCCATCTTCGCGCAGGCTGCAATCGCTGAGGTCGCAGTTTCTGTGGTCTATCTCAAGCTTGAGGTTGATCGCCCGCCAACGCTTTCTAATCTTGATCCAGTCCCCGACAATCTGGGTCAGACGGGTGCCCGCCTTGGTCTTTCGGGCAACCTGACCACGGGCGCGTTTCTGGGCCATAAGTACAGTCTTGAAACGGTTATTGTCCCTGCTGGTGGCGATATCCTCTCTGCCGCGAAGGCTGCATTGGGCCGCACGCCTTTGGTGATCCTTGATGCCCCGGCGCAAAGCCAGCTTCAGATCGCCGATCTGCCCGAGGCCCAGTCAGCAATTCTGTTTAATGTCGCCCGCGCCGATGTAGCTTTGCGAGATGAGGCGTGCCGCGCCAACCTGTTGCATACTCTACCGTCCTACCAGATGCGCAGTGACGCTCTGATGCAATTCGCGCGCGCCAAAAAATGGAACACACTCGGGCTTATTGTTGGCACTTATCCCGACGACATTGCCTTTGCCGCAGCATTGCACCAAAGCGCGGTGAAATTCGGTATGAAAATCGCTTCTGAGAAGACCTGGGCCTTCGATGCGGATATGCGCCGGAACGCCACGCAGGAAGTGCCGTTGTTTACTCAGGAGATGGGCAAACACGACCTCTTGTTGATTGCGGATGAGTTGCATGATTTCGGCCGTTATGTCGCCTTCAACACATGGTTGCCAAGGCCAGTTGCAGGGTCTGAGGGGCTGAGGCCCGTAGCGTGGGCTCCAGTGGTTGAACAATGGGGGGCGGCGCAGCTTCAATCCCGCTTTCGCGAAATGTCAGGGCGTGACATGCAACCGGTGGACTATGCCGCATGGGCCGCTATCCGCACTTTGGGCGAGGCTGTGACCCGAACCGGCTCGTCCGATCCGGCGGTACTACGCGCCTTCATTCTGTCCGACCAGTTCGAACTTGCAGGTTTCAAGGGTCGCCCTCTCAGTTATCGCAAGTGGAATGGCCAGCTGCGTCAGCCCATCCCGCTTGTTACGTCACGCGCACTTGCGGCCCAGGCGCCGCTGCCGGGCTATCTGCATCAGCACAGCGAGTTGGATACGCTTGGACTTGATTCCCCTGAAAGCAAATGTGAGTCATTCCAATGACACGATTGATCCCTCTGTTGGTTCTTCTTTTGACTGGGATGCCGCTGGCCGCCGCCGAAATCTGGGTCACCAACGAAAAGGATGATACCATCAGCGTGATCGACATTGCCACGCTTGAGGTTACCCGTACGATTGCCACCGGGGAACGCCCCCGCGGCATCACGTTCTCGCAAGACCATTCGCGCGTCTACATCTGCGCCTCTGACAGCGATACAGTGCAGGTGATGGACCCTGATACCGGCGAAATCCTGCATGATCTGCCTTCTGGTGAGGATCCCGAGCAATTCATTCTGCATCCCAATGACCGCCATCTTTATATTGCCAACGAAGACGACGCTGTGACCACCGTGGTCGACACGCAGACACGCAAGGTGATCGCTCAGATCAATGTTGGCATCGAACCCGAAGGCATGGCAGTTTCGCCAGATGGGAAATTTGTCATCACCACCTCAGAAACCACCAACATGGCGCATTGGATTGATACTGAGACGCGTGAGATTGTGGCCAACACGCTGGTCGACGCCCGCCCACGTCATGCGGAGTTCACCTCTAAGGGGGCTGAACTGTGGGTAAGCTCTGAGATCGGTGGCACGATCAGTGTCTTTGACACTGTCACTCAGGCTGAAAAAGGCAAAATCAGCTTCAACGTCAAAGGCGTGCATCCTGACAGAGTTCAGCCTGTGGGGTTTGAGTTTACCGAAGACGAGAAAACCGCCTTTGTCGCCCTTGGCCCATCGAACCATGTTGCCGTCGTGAATGCAGAAACATTAGAGGTTGAGGACTATATTCTTGTAGGTCGCCGAGTTTGGCATATGGCGTTTTCACCGGACAAATCGCTGTTGTTTACCACCAATGGCGTCTCCGGGGACGTGACCGTAATTGACGTCGCCCGTCGTGAGGCGATTAAATCCATCAAAGTGGGCCGCTTTCCCTGGGGGGCTGCTTTACGCCCCTGACCCTGGCTCCCGTCTTATCGCTCGTACGAAAAAGGAAACCTGATGCTCAAACTTGTTGCACTTGTTATGGCTCTCACACTTCCATCTCTGGCTCTTGCGAATGACAGCGATGATCGTCCGCAGCTTGGTCTGGCCGGGCTTCTGTCCGGCAGCAACAAGCAGGACCTGCCTCCGATCATGCTATCCGCCGGAATGCCTCTGGCCGAGACCCCTTGGGTGCTCAAATCAGGCACCTATTATGAGTTTGAAATTCAGGGCGACGGCAGTCAGGAATTGGGTTTGGCCGGGGCTGAGTTTTTCCGAGCCATCTGGATTGACGAGATCGTTGTCGAAGGGCTGGAAATCCGGCCGCTTGGCTTGGACAGTATCGAATTTGACGAGGCCGGAGAGATGGAGATTGGGTTCGTCGCGATCAAACCGGGTCAGTATCACCTGAAAGTGCCGGGCTCGACAGGTGATACCCAGCGACTTGAGATTACCATTAAGTGACCGGACTGAGTGTCAAAAATCTGAATTATGCTTACGGGGTCAAACAGGCGCTGAAGGATGTGAGCTTTCATGTGCCAGCAGGGCGGTTCTGTGCGCTTCTGGGCCCAAATGGTGCAGGTAAATCCACCCTCTTTGCGCTTCTGACCCGTCTGTTTGTCGCGCCACAGGGCCAGATCGAGATTACAGGTCACGATATGTGCCAAACGCCGCGCAAAGCCTTGCAACAGATGGGTGTGGTGTTTCAGCAACCCACCCTTGATCTTGACCTGAGCGTGCAGCACAACCTCACCTATTTTGCTGCCCTGCACGGCCTGTCCGGCAGATCTGCGCAGACCCATATCGACACGGCTCTGGATCGGCTTGAAATGCGTGAGCGGTCCGGTGAAATCGTGCGCGCGCTGAATGGCGGACACCGCCGCCGCCTTGAAATCGCACGCAGTCTGATTCACCGCCCTAAGGTACTGTTGCTGGATGAGCCGACAGTCGGGCTTGATGCCGCTACCCGCCGTTCGATCACCGACTATGTGCACAGCCTTTCAACCGATGACGGGCTGACCGTCCTTTGGGCCACACATTTGTGCGATGAAATCCGCGATTCCGACCAGCTTCTGATTCTGCATCACGGCCACCTTCTTGAGGCAGGTGAAACCCGCGCCTTGCGGGGCGAGCGCCCGCTGACCGATCATTTTCTTGCCCTCACCGGAGGCCTTGCATGACAGCGTATCTTGTCGTTCTCAGGGCCATAATCGCGCGTGAAGCCAGGCGGTTTATCGGTCAACGCAGCCGATTTATTGCCGCGCTCATCCGTCCACTTTTATGGCTCATCGTCTTTGCAGCCGGGTTTCGTGCGGCCCTTGGATTGTCGATCACGCCACCCTACCAGACGTACACCACTTATGAGGTTTACATCATCCCCGGCCTGTGCGGTATGATCCTGCTGTTCAACGGCATGCAAAGCTCGCTTTCGCTGGTCTACGACCGTGAAATGGGATCAATGCGCCTGCTGCTAACCAGCCCCTTGCCGCGGTGGTGGCTTCTGTTTTGCCGCCTTCTGGCCAGCACAGCAATTTCGATCCTTCAGGTCTATACCTTCCTGGCCGTGACCGCAGTTTACGGAATCCGATTTTCCCCGATTGGATATTTTGCCATTCTGCCGGCATTGCTGGTGGCCGGGATCATGCTGGGTGCGCTTGGCCTAGCGCTGTCCTCGGCGATCAAACAGCTGGAGAACTTCGCCGGGGTCATGAACTTTGTGATCTTCCCGATGTTCTTTCTGTCTACCGCGCTGTACCCGTTATGGAAGATGGCCGAAAGCTCGGAGCTTCTGCATGACATATGCGCCACCAATCCGTTTACCCACGCCGTCGAATTGATCCGGTTCAGCCTCTATGGTCAGTTCAACGGTGCAGCACTGATGTGGACCAGCCTGTCTGCCCTTCTGCTACTTGGCGCGGCATTCTGGGGCTATGATCCGGCGCGCGGCATATTACGACACAAAGGATGACCCAATCTACGACCATCGCAAGGGTGAAAATTTGCGCCAGTTCCGCTATGTTTGGATCAAACGGAGGAACCTCATGTTGCGCATCACTCTCGCCTTTTTGTTGACCACCGCCTTGCCGCTTGCCGCTGAAACCACAACGGTTGAGGATGAATTTGGTACGCTGAACCCACAGGATACCGGGTTTGGACGGGTGATGAGTAATATCGAAAATGGTGTCACGGATATGACCACCTGCGCCACCGGGTATTATATCACCAAATCCGGTCGTCACGAGGCGGCACGCAAATTGTTCGAGGCTTGCGCAGGCGCGGGTTACACAGGTGCAATGACGTGGATGAGTCAGCTGGACAACAACGGGCTTGGTGGGGATTACAACCCCGATGCCGCCGCAAACTGGGACAAACGCGCGGCGGATGCAGGTGATCCTGTCGGCAAGTTTAATTACGGACTTGACCTCATGCGCGGCCACGGCGTTGCCCGAGATGAAATACGTGGCCGCGCGCTGGTGGATGAAGCCGCCTCAGAAGGGCTTCAGATCGCCCGCCGCCTGCAATCCGCGCAGTATGATCTGGACGAAGTCACCCCGGACGCCGACAATTGGAAATACGCACCTTCGTTCTAGATGGGGCCGAAAAGCCAACCGGGCCTACGACTAAAGTACAAGCAGAAACCCTTGATTTCGCTTATTATTAAGGTGAATTGACATTGTACATGTCGTACTCTTGGAAGACTCACACCCGGAGGACGACATGAAACGGATCATCACAGCCATATGTCTCACCATGGGCGGACTGACAGTTCCAGCCATGGCAAGCGATACCACTTTTGAAAACATAAAAGTAGAAGCCGGCGCGCAGCTTTTTGCATCGGAATGCCGCCGCTGCCACGCCACGGACGCCACGCACGAAAGCTATGGTCCCCCGTTGGAAAACATCATTGGTCGGGCAGCAGGCAGCTATCCGGATTACGACTATTCGATTGCGCTTGAGGCCTCGGGGATCGTCTGGACCCCGGCCGCTCTCCGCGCCTGGATGGAAGACAACTCGGGCTTTATGCCGGGTACAAAAATGCGCCATGTGGGCATTGAAGATCCCACGGTTCAGAGTTTCATCTTGGCATATTTGGTCTCCATCACCACCCGCGACGCCAACGCTATTTCCGAATGAAATCGGTTCGCTTCGCTCATGCATTTACTCGATAGTCAATCCCGGCAGCCAATGACTGTCGGGATCAGCTTCATGTAGGTCTGCATCAGAAATCGGGCGCAACTCGCCATCGGCGGGCGGGGCAGATAACAGATCCATGTCCAACTCGTACAACTGCCCGGTTAGGGCTGAGCCGTCCTGTTCCAGTTGGTAATACACCCCGTTCCACATGTTGATCCCATACTCTGATGTCCCCCTCCACAAGAACAGAAGATCATATTCCAGATCAGTCAGATCGTTGCCGGTCAGTTGCCGCCGGTTGGGATAGGGATAGGGGACGTGACACCAGTCTTTTTCGCTTCCCTCCAAACACTTAAATGGCCGCATGGACAAAAAGTGGTCCGTAAATACTGCATCAGCCCAGTCGATCCTGTATCCCCCATCATCGCCAATAAACAGTTGGCCAATCGAGTGACGTGTTCCATTTTGTTCGACCAACGCAATTGTCTTTGTACCGCTCAACGCATCCCCTGATGCCATTTGCCCGCTCAGTGCAACGATAATTGCAAGACATGTTCTAAGACGTAACACGCCATATCCCCTTTGCTGTTTGCGAGATTGGCTTAAACCTATCAAATGGCGTGATGCGGCGCCCTACGACCATTGTGCAATACCGCAGCACCTGACCTTTCCCGATAATATGTCTGGCCGGCACCCTGCAAAACGGGGCCGGTTTGGAACAAGAGACAGATGGGAGGAGCCCAAATGAATCGCTTTATTGCAGCGGTCGCAACAGGGGTCATGATGGCGGGCATGGGCCATGCCGGCGTGACCGAGGATGACCTGAAAAACGACCAAACCGTCACAACTCAGATTGTGACCAACGGCATGGGGCGGCATTTGCAGCGCTATAGCCCACTTGAGACACTTAACAAGGACAACGTCAAAAACTTGGTTCCGGCTTGGGCCTTTTCGCTTGGTGGCGAAAAGCAGCGCGGCCAGGAAACCCAGCCGCTGATTTATGATGGTGTGATGTACATCACCGGCTCGTACAGCCGGGTTTACGCGATTGATGTCAAAACCGGTGAGGAGCTGTGGCAATATGATGCGCGCCTGCCCGAAGGCATTCTGCCATGCTGTGACGTGGTCAATCGCGGTGGTGCGATCTATGGCGATAACTTCTATTTTGGCACACTGGATGCGCGTATTGTTGCGCTGGATCTGAAGACCGGCGATGTGAAGTGGCGCAAGAAAATCGCCGACTACAAGGCGGGTTATTCCTATACGGCCGCTCCGCTGATCGTGAATGGCCTGGTAATCACCGGCAATTCCGGCGGCGAGTTTGGCATCATCGGCGAAGTACAGGCCCGTGACGCTGAAACCGGTGAAACGGTCTGGACGCGTCCGGTAATTGAAGGCCACATGGGTACGCTGAACGGCGAAGAAAGCACCATGACCGGCACGCTGAACGCGACTTGGCCGGGTGATCTGTGGAAAACCGGCGGCGGGGCTACCTGGCTGGGCGGTTCTTATGACGCAGATACCGATACGTTGGTGTTCGGTGCGGGCAACCCCGCGCCGTGGAACAGCCATCTGCGCAACGCAGGCACCCCGGTTGAGGGCAACACCGGCGACAATCTTTATGCCGCCAGTCGCATTGGCATTGACCCCGAAACAGGCGAAATCAAATGGCACTTCCAGACCACCCCGCGTGAAGGCTGGGACTACGACGGCGTGAACGAAGTCGTGGCCTATACCGACCGCGACGGCAACAAACGCTTTGCCACCGCAGATCGGAATGGTTTCTTTTACGTGCTGAATCGCGAAGACGGAAAATTCGTCAGCGCTACGCCGTTTGTGAAAGATATCACATGGGCCGAGGGCATTGATGATACCGGACGTCCAATCTTTAACGAGGCCAACCGTCCCGGTAATCCGGCAGATGCCGCTGATGGCAAGAAGGGGGATGTGATCTTTGCCTCGCCGTCCTTCCTGGGTGGCAAGAACTGGATGCCGATGGCGTATTCGCAAAACACCGGCAATTTCTATGTGCCTTCAAACGAGTGGGGCATGGATATCTGGAACGAGCCGATCACCTACAAAAAAGGTGCCGCCTATCTGGGTGCCGGCTTTACCATCAAGCCAAACTATGAAGACCATATCGGAAGCCTCAAGGCGATTGACCCCGACACCGGTGAGTTGAAGTGGGAATTCAAGAACGACGCGCCACTTTGGGGCGGCGTTATGACCACCGCTGGCGGGTTGGTTTTCACGGGCACACCCGAAGGCCGGTTCATCGCCTTTGATGACGAAACCGGAGAAGAGCTGTGGTCGTTCCAGACCGGCTCGGGCATCGTGGGTCAGCCTGTGACTTGGGAACAGGATGGCGAACAATATGTGTCGATCATTTCCGGCTGGGGTGGTGCTGTCCCTCTGTGGGGTGGTGAGGTTGCCAAAAAGGTGAACTACCTTAATCAGGGTGGCCTGGTCTGGACCTTCCGCCTCCCCAAAGAGATGGCCATGGCCAACTGATCTCAACGGGATCCATTGTAGAAAACGCGCGCTCTGCGGGGCGCGCGTTTGTCGTTCTACGACTTTAGGCGTATATCCGGCAGGTGCCCCGTTTTGTAACCTGATCCGCATAGGATGACACCCGGACACACCATGCGCCCATATACCGAAGTACCACGCACCAACGAATTTCACTCGGCCCTGATTGTCGATGATCATCCGCTGTTCTGCGATGCTCTTTCGATGACATTGCAGGCGGTATCGTCGATCAACAGCATGCACACCGCACCCACGTTGCAGGATGCGCTTGATTTGATCGGACAAGGCATGCAGATCGACCTTGTGGTGCTGGATCTGAACCTGCCTGACGTGAATGGGCTGGACGGGCTATTGCGCCTGCTCAAGACCACCAAAAGCCCAATCATCGTCGTGTCGTCGATGGCGGACAATCGTATTATCAGCTCGGTGATCCATGCCGGTGCCGCCGGTTTCATCCCCAAACACAGCCAGCGCGATGTGTTCCACAAGGCGTTGGAAACCCTGTCCCATGGGGGCACATTCGTTCCGGCCGGGTATGTTCTGCTGGAGGAGAACGAAGTTTCCGGCGAAACCGACGCAGTCGAGCGGCTTGCCTCGCTTACCACTCAGCAGGCACGCATTTTGCAACTGATCTGCGAAGGCAAATTGAACAAGCAAATCGCCTATGACCTGTCGATCGCCGAGACTACGGTCAAGGCCCATGTCACAGCGATCATGAGAAAACTAGGGGTGCAGAGTCGTACGCAGGCGGTGCTGATTGCGAAGCAAACCAGTTTTGCAAATGTATTGAACGATACCAGCCCCTCTGCGTAGGTTGACGGACGTTCGGTAGGGAGAGAATACGATGGGTCAGGCTGATGACCCGTCCGGGGTAACGCCCGAGGCGGCGCAGATCGTGCGATCAGCATGTGTCGATTGCCACGCCGGGGATGCGGTTGCGCAGCTGGCCCAAAAATTGCGGCCCGGTGATTTGTCGCTTGTCGTGATGTTCTTGTCGCCCCAAACCGACGCGTCCCGTCTGATTGATGAGGCGCAAAAGGCGTTTGCACCGGCCCAGGTTGTGGGCTGTACAACGGCGGGCGAGATTTCCGAAAAAGGGTATTCTGAAGGCGAGATTGTCGCGATTGGATTTCCCCAGGCCTACTTCCAGAGCCGGACAATCCTGATTGATGACCTTGGCGATTATGACCCGCAGATGCTGATCGAAAGGATGATCCGTAACCGCAACCATATGGCAAAAGAAACGCCTGACTGGATCTCGGATTTCACTTTTTTGCTGATCGACGGGCTTTCGACAAAAGAGGACGCACTGACCTCAGAACTGTCCGTTGGCCTTGGGCCCGTGCCTTTTTTTGGCGGCTCTGCCGGGGACGGTTCGGATTTCGGTGAAACCTATATCCTGCATGGCGGGCAGGCCCATCGAAATGCCGCAGCCCTGATCCAGATCAGAACCCGCTGCCCGATCGAGGTCTTTAAAACCGATCATCTGATTCCTGCACAATCGCGCATGGTCGTGACGGGTGCCGACCCGGCCCGCCGTATCGTACACGAAATTAACGCGGAACCCGCAGCGCGTGAATATGCCCGGCTGTTGGGTAAAGACCCCGAGCAGCTTACCTCATTCACTTTTGCCGCCCATCCGGTTGTCGTGCAGATCGGCGACCAGCACCATGTGCGCGCAATCCAGCAGGTCGCGGAGAATGGTGATCTGGTGTTCTTTTCCGCGATTGATGAGGGCGTTGTTCTGACCCTTGCCGAGCCGGAAAACATGGTTACCCACCTGACCCGAGAGATCAACGATCTTGTGACACCACAGCGCCCCGAAATCATTCTGGCCTGCGATTGCATTCTGCGACGTGTTGAAGCCGAGCAGAAACAAATGACAACCGGCATTTCCCGCATTTTGTCCGAAAACCGTGTCATCGGCTTTTCCACCTATGGCGAGCAAATCCATTCAATGCATGTGAACCAAACCCTGACCGGGGTTGCGATCTATCCACCGGACGAAAGCTGAACCATGGCGCATGATCTGATCGACCCAAGGGATTCCCTTGAACGCCAGAATGAAAAGCTGCTGAAGATCACTGAAACGCTGATGCGCCGAGTCGAGCAGAGCAGCGTGACCTCCGGCGCTGCATATGGCCAGTTTCAGCGCGCCGTCATGCTAGAGGAAGAGGTGCGCGCGCGCACCAAGGAACTTGAACACGCCCTTGATCTTCTGAACGAGTCAAACTCAAAGCTCGCCAATGCCAACTCCGAAACCGAAGCCGCACGGGCCAATCTCGCTAATGCCATAGAAACGTTGCAGGAAGGTTTTGCCCTATTTGATCCGCAAGACGAAATGGTGATGTGCAACAGTCGATTTGGCAAGCATATGCTGGACATCCACCACCTGTTCAAACCCGGCCTGCGCTTTACCGAATATGTACACCGGGTTTCGGTCAGCCCCTATCTGTCGCTGCCCGAAGGCGAAACACCTGAGGCGTGGGAGGCCTATCGCCTGTCCCGGCACAAGGACAACCACGCTGTGTTCAATGCCCGGATGGCCGCCAACCGATGGCTTCAGGTCAGCGAACACCGCACTGCCGATGGCGGTACCGTCATCATCCAGACCGACATCACCGACATGATGCGGCTGGAGCGACAGGAGCGTGACAGGTTACTGGATGACCAGGCCCGCCTGATCAAAGCCACCCTTGAACACCTCAATCAGGGGGTGTGTATCTTTGATGACCAAAACCACCTCATTGGATGGAACCACCGTGCCGGAGAATTGTTGTCGATTGAGGCCAACCGACTGCAGATCGGGGCGTATTTCTCGACACTCTATAAACATATCCGTGACGACATAATCCTTCTTGAACAGACCAGTCATGATCAAGTCGAAGCCTGGGTCGCCAGCGGGGCCAAGCGTGCGCCGCTATCGTTTGAAATCCAAGTCGGCAATGACCGGATTCTTGCGGTCTTTGCCCAGCAGATGCCAGACGGCGGCTTCGTGATCAGTTTCACCGATGTGTCAGCCGAACGTGCGGCGGTGCAAGCGATCAGTCAGGTTAACCGAACACTGGAAAAGCGCGTTGCCGAACGCACGCTTGAGCTTGAAGATGCGCTTTCAGAGGCGGAACGCGCCAATGCTTCGAAATCCCGCTTTGTGGCAGCCGCCAGCCACGACCTTCTGCAACCGCTTTCGGCGGCAAAGCTTTACGTTGCTTCACTGGAAAATGACCTCGACACGCCAGAGCACCGCGAACGTCTTACCAAAGCAGGCAATGCCCTGCTCAGCGTTGAAAGCATCCTCGCGGCCTTGCTGGATATTTCCAAACTGGATTCCGGGCTTGCATCGGTCGACATCTCGGCGATCAACCTCAAAGATATGCTAAGCCAGCTCAATGATGAACTGGAACCTCTGGCCCGCCAAAAGGGGCTCGATTTCAGGCTGGTTCATTGTGATGCGCGGGTGGACAGCGATGCATCCTATCTGCGGCGCGTTTTGCAAAACCTTGCCTCGAACGCCATCCGCTATACCGAAACCGGCAGGGTTCTGGTCGGTGTACGTCACCGAAAATCCTCGATCCGTATCGAAGTCTGGGATACTGGACCCGGCATCCCTGAAGACCAGCAGGAAAAAGTGTTTGATGAGTTTCACCGCCTGAATGCCATGGCCAGCCCCTCCGAAGGGATGGGTCTTGGGCTTGCGATCGTCGAGCGAGCCTGTCGGTTGCTGAAGCACCCGTTGCATTTGTCCTCAACTGTTGGGAAGGGGACCTGTTTTGCGATTGAGCTGCCTCGCAGCACAGCCGCTCAGACGTACAAGCCGGTGGACATGCCGACGCCCAGAGGAATTTCGCTAGACCATAATATTGCCGTTCTAATTGAAAACGACGCCGATCTTCGCGCGGCCATGACCATTACACTCGAAAACTGGGGGCTCGATGTTCTGCCTTGCGCCAGCCAACCCGAGGCCGAGGAGATTCTGCGTGAAATTGATGTGGCACCGGACGTGATCGTGGCCGATTATCAGCTGGATAATGATGTCCTCGGCACTGACGTTATCTCGGCGCTCAGGGCGGCCCACGGCCATGTGCCCGCGTGCATCGTGACAGCCAACCGGTCACCCGATTTACACAGTGTTTGTGATGCGCTTAGTGCCGCATTGTTTCACAAACCAATCAATCCTGACGAATTGCTCAGTTTTCTCGAAGGCGTGCTGACGGGTTAGCGCATACAGATATCAGACCGGGTAAGAAACCGTCGACCACTGCCATTTTCCAACGAGAACATGCCGCCGATACCATCAATAGCATCAATCACCAGATCTGTGTGTTTCCAACGCTCATGCTGATCGGCATTCATGTAAAACGGTAGGCCGCCGATCTCTCCTATCAAAACGTCCTGATCGCCGATGATGTAGTCACCTTGCTGGAAACACATCGGCGCTGATCCGTCACAACATCCTCCCGACTGGTGAAACAGCAATTGCGGGCCGTGCTGACCCTTGAGTGTTTCAATCAGATCGAGTGCGCTGTCGGTTGCTGTGACCGTCATGGTTTGGGGGGCTGACATCGAATTATCCTGTTCCAACAACAAATGAAAAGGGCCCCGCGCGAGGCGGGGCCAGTTCAGGGAGAGTTAAGTTTAGAAGAAACCCAGAGCGTTGGGGCTGTAAGACACCAACAGGTTCTTCGTCTGGCGATAATGGTCCAGCATCATCTTGTGGTTCTCACGGCCGATGCCTGACTGCTTGTAACCGCCAAAGGCCGCATGGGCCGGATAGGCGTGATAGCAGTTGGTCCAGACACGTCCGGCCTGGATGTCACGGCCAAAACGGAACGCGCGGCTACCGTCGCGGGTCCAGACACCGGCACCAAGGCCGTAAAGCGTGTCATTGGCAATCTCCAGCGCCTCGGCGTCGTCCTTGAACGTCGTCACCGACAGGACTGGGCCAAAGATCTCTTCCTGGAAGATGCGCATCTTGTTGTGACCTTTGAACACGGTTGGTTCGATATAGTTGCCACCTTCAAGCCCATCGAGGTTTGAGACATTGCCACCGGTCAGAAGCTCGGCGCCTTCGTCCTTGCCCAGTTGTAGGTAGGAAGCGATCTTCTCTTTCTGTTCAATCGAAGCTTGCGCTCCAATCATGGTGTCCATCGCCAGCGGATTGCCCTGCTTGACGGCCTTCACCCGCTCAATCGCCCGCGCCATGAAATCTTCATAAATCGATTCCTGGATCAGTGCCCGGCTTGGGCAGGTGCAAACCTCGCCCTGGTTCAGGGCAAACATGGTGAAGCCTTCCAGGCATTTGTCGAAGTAGGCGTCGTCGGCGCTCATCACATCCTCAAAGAAGATGTTGGGCGACTTGCCACCCAGCTCCAGCGTCACCGGGATCAGGTTCTGGCTGGCATACTGGCTGATCAAACGGCCGGTTGTGGTTTCACCAGTGAACGCGATTTTGGCGATGCGGTTGGACGATGCCAGCGGCTTACCGGCCTCAAGGCCAAACCCGTTGACGATGTTCAACACACCAGCAGGCAGAACATCGGCGATCAGTTCCATCAGCACCAGGATCGAGGCCGGTGTCTGTTCGGCAGGTTTCATGACCACGCAATTGCCAGCAGCCAGTGCAGGTGCGAGTTTCCACACCGCCATCAGCAGCGGGAAGTTCCACGGGATGATCTGGCCCACAACGCCCAGCGGCTCGGGGATGTGATAGGCATATGTATCGCCGTCAATTTCCGAAATGCCGCCTTCTTCGGCACGGATGCAGCCCGCGAAATAGCGCCAGTGATCAACGCAAAGCGCCAGGTCAGCAGCAATCGATTCACGGATCGGCTTGCCGTTGTCCAGCGTTTCAGCGGCGGCCAGCGTTTGGGTGTTGGCTTCCATGATGTCGGCGATCTTGAGCAGCGCGTTTGAGCGCACGGTCGTCGAGGTTTTGCCCCATGCCGGGAACGCCGCATGTGCCGCGTCCAGGGCGGCATTGACGTCATCCGCATTCGAGCGGGCAATCTCGCAGATCACTTCGCCGGTAATCGGCGTTGTATTCTCGAAATACTGGCCCGAAAGAGGGTCAGTGAATTCGCCATTGATAAAGTTGCCATAGCGCGCTCTGAATGGAAATTCTACGCCAAGGTGCGATGTATCCAGTGCAGCACTATGCTGTACGGTGTTCTGAATGTTCATGTTATTCCTCCCCATGAAAAGAGATCCAAAATATGCAGCAATGCCCACGGGCCTAATCCTTTGATGTTCAGACACCCAGGCTGGTGCTGAACTCACAATATTTGGCAAAGGCAAAGGCGGGTATTGGACCATGGTCTTTCAGACTATGGTCGCATATCTGCGTAGAAGAATCAGCGTCATTGCAACGACAAAAAAACGCGATACTTCCCAGAAAGCAGAAGCCATCATGTGAATTCATCGCTGATCGTTGTTGCGCTTTGCACGAAAGACCGCTGTTCTCACTGTTCGGCAGCATGATGTTCTACGCGATTGCAGCATTTTGCGCGCCGCGAGCGCATGCAGCGAGAAATTGAGACTTCTCCTATGGGCTTGTAACCCTGTTTCGCCGCTTACGGCGCAGAGGTCGGCTCAATAGACGCGAACAACCGCGTTGCAAAAGAGACGGCGGAACAACAGAAGCTTGGTTGATTCTGTCGATGACTGGTTCCGTGCCGCCCTAAGCAAGGTGCTTGCTGCATCGGCATTCGGCGGCAGAGAGCCCTTTTTACCAATGCCGCATCCTGAATGAATGACCGCCTCGCAGAGTCGCTGGCGTGGCCGTCTATCCTGCAGCACGATTGGCTTTCCGTCTGCTGGCAGGGGATGGGACACCAATCAGTCAGCGACCGGCGCGTTTCTTCAGTTGTCGGAATCCGGCGTTACTTCATCCAAATCGTAGCCCATATCTTGAAGGTACTTGGCGATATCCAGTTCGCCGGCCGCGGCTTGATCAATATATTGCCGCCCGAGAGCTTCGTCTTGGGCAACGCCATGTCCTCGCATCAGATCGAGGCCATAGTTGTACATCCCGACCGGATCCCCCGCCTCTGCAGCGCGCCGGTCCCACTCTGTTGCTGCAACAGGATCAATTTCTCCACCTATTCCGTTGTTTTCAAAATGGCTCATCCAAGTCATCGCCTTGGTGAAACCCGCTTCCGCACATTGTGTGGCCAGTTTCCTTGCAAGCTCGTGATCATCGTATTTAGAGGTATTTATGCCAAGTGAGCATGTCACTGAATCGATGACCCCCATCTCGATCTTCCGAACTAGCATCTCCCGCCCTGTGTCGTCAGGATTAAGAATACCATGATCGTCTTCAACTTTGAGAGGCGCTTCGGCATGTACGTTGCCTGCCCAACTAGCCAGAATTGCCATTAGAACGTAGGTTCTCATTTGCATATCCTTCCTAGAAGAACTGATTCAGTGTAACCGGATTAGGCCGGACCGGCTTGAATCCAAGTCGTCGTAAGAACTTGGGCTATAAGACGAATATCGTAGTATGCTGGCGCGCCTAGAAAAGGTTCTTTTCGTACTTCCACTCGTCAGCATCTGGCGTGACCGAATCCAGGTCGAATTCATTATCGATCAGGTGCTGGGCACGAGGGCTTCCCATTTTGGCGGCCCTCTCGATGATTTCTTCTCCCAACTCGCGATCATATGGCACGCCGCGCCCCCTCAATACGTCGAGACCGTAGTTGAAAGCGCCGACTTCCGACCCAAACTGCATTGCACGGCGGTCCCAATATGCCGCAGCTTCTGGATCTTCAGGTCCAGCCAGCCCATTGTCTTCCATCCAAGAAAGCCAGGTCATGCCTTGCACATTGCCGCGCTGCGCACTGTCGGTAAATATCTCGCGGGCGACGTCGTGCATGCCGGCCTTTGCAGCACCGTAACCTAGCGTGCTTGTCATCGGGTGCCATTCGCCGTGTTGTAGTCGATCAAGCGCGCCACGCAGCGAAAGCTCTTCTGGGTTCTTGGTTCCGAATTCATCGGAGACATGGCTCTCGCGTTCATCCGCCAATGCGTGCGACGGGGCTAAGAACGCGGCAACAAACAAGAGTGCAGTCAGTGTTTTCATCGTGAGCCTCCATTCGTTCTGATTAGGATAAAAAAGCGTTTCAGACCGGTGGATGTGTCAGGGTTTTGCAAAACAACTGCAAAAAAAATGCAAAAAAGCGTTATTTAGCCAAGCGGTAACCGACGCCATGAGCTGTCTCTATTAATACCGGCCGAGATTTGTCAGGGTCCAGTTTACGACGCAGGTTGATGATGTGTTGATCCAAGGCCCGCGAGTTCGGCATGTAGTCACGTCCCCAGCCTGTATCATAGAGCTCGTCTTTGGTGACAATCGCGCCAGCACGGTCTTCAAGGATTATAAGCAGTTTGAGATCACGAGGCGTCAGGGAGACCTCCAACTTACCACGCATCGCGATGTGGCGTTCGGGTATGATTTTAAAGTTCAGCGTCTCTTCATCCGATTTCCGTTTCAGCCAAATCCCGACCCCACAGAAGAGGCAGGCGACCATCGCGAACATCAAACCGATCGCACGGTCATTCCTCCTTGTCAGGAGATCACCTGGCTGCAATTCGAGCTCTTCCTCAAGGATTACGCGGTCATAAATCATACATACTGCTGGTGTTGCGCGACAGTACAAGAGCTCATGAATGGCCAAATCAAATGGAAGCCACTCAACCGTGTCGACATCGGACTGCACAGCGGTCAGTTTTCGGATACTATCCTCGGAAAACTCATATGCTAGAGGCGTCAATCCTCCTGCCGGTGGATACTGAAGCGCGCCCTCAGTGTCCCAAATCATGGCGCGCAGCAAAGTTACGTCTTCCGACAACCGCCAACCAATCCTGTCGGGACTAGCGACAAGCTCGGCTAGTCTCTTCGCATCCAGCGTCGCCTTTTGCTCTGCTTTGACCCACGGATCAGGCCACAACGCAAAAAACATCGCGCTTGCAAGGCAGGCCAAGCCGAGTATCGCTATCAATCGAACCATCTTTGCAATCTTATCGCAAACGCACTTGGAAATCATGTTGGGCTTTGGTCCAGTATTGTTGGGGTACGGCTGGCAGATGAACCGGTGCCGCGAAAGTCGAATGGAGCAAAACCCGACATTGGCGACTGACCGGTCGATGGCTGTTCTGTCCGCGTCTTGCTTGTTGCCTGACAAATTCTCGCTGCGCGTGGCGCGAATGGCAGGATTTCACGCTGCGTTGCCAAGCTAACGGTGATGCGCACGCGGCAAAATTCGTGCTGCGAGCGCGCGCAGCGAGAAAACTGAATTCACAGGTTGGGACTCTCCACCACCATTCTCTGCATGATTCTTGAAAGGCTGGTTCGGGGCACCACTATCCGTTTTTTGGTGACCCAAATTTTTGACCCATGCATGTCATCTCTGCCGAAAGTCGACCTCCTTACACAAATTGATTCCGTGTTTTGCTTTCGTTTTCCCATAAAGTAATCCTACGAAGCAACCTTGCGATGGGGCCGTGCTATGGAGATTGTGCGTGACGGTGAAATTTGCCGCACCACCGCAATTATACTGCCGCGAGTGCGAGTAAATGCTGCACAAGCAATAGCTGCGTCGGCAAAAGGCGGTTGTGTCCCGCATCTTTCGAGTCGGTGCGCGGTGCAGCGAACGGCCGACCTTGTACAGGATGGGGCGAAAAGGACCGGTTTTGCGGCACTTATCGCGCACCTGACAAGTCATTGATTTCAATTGCGCTGGACTGCTGCAAAAACCTTGTGCAAAAAGATTACATGAAAATCGGCTATGCACGGGTAAGCGATCAGGGCAGGGCACCTATTCGCCCGACAATGTCTATAGAATGATCCTACGCCGTGAAACTAGTTGTCTGAGAACCGTGTCTGCTTTCAGATGTGCCCAATGCGTGTCGCAGTCGACGATCGTATCGCTGCAGGCTGAAACAAGCTTGATAAGCCTAAATCAGCAAAATCCATCAAAATGGGTAAAAATCTTAAGTCGTTGAATTAGAGGGAAGACGAGTCTCATTATTTCGGTCTCATTATTTACGTACTCCGACACGCAGTGTTCATGATATGTTCTTATCCCATAATCTATATTATGTTATTAAATGTGCGTTGTATCCCCAGAAACAGGCTTTGCCTGCATCAGATTGCATTCGATATTCGAACTCTGTTCCGTAAATCTTGGATGATCAAATTTGCGCCCGGAATCCTTTCCGCGCTTTTCGTTCGAACGCATATAGCCCCGCCGAAACGATCAGACCAATACCAAGCAGAGTCATCGTGTCCACACGCTCTCCAAAGACCATGGCGCCTACCAGAATTGCGAAGAGGATACGGCTGTATCGGAACGGGGCAACCACGGAAGCTTCTCCCAAGCGCATACCGAGAACGATGCAGTAGTAGCCGATAGCTCCAAAGACTATTCCACCGAGCGTCAAAGCCAATTGGAAACTGGAGACCGGCTCTATCACCTCTCCCGTCGCGAAATGCCAAAGTAAACCAATTGGGATCAGGATGATAAAGCTCTGAAAAGATATCAATGTCGACGACAAGGTTGCCTCAATTCTACGCGTAACCAAATCCCTGCCGGCGACAAAAAGCGCCGATAAAACCGCCCAAAGTGAATTAGGATCGAATTCAGCGAAGCCAGGGCGCGTAATCAGCATGACCCCAACCAATCCCACCAGAACGGCAAGCCATTTGCGCCAGCCGACGCGCTCTCGCAGAAAGATAAATGCCCCGAGGACGATCACCAGTGGCACCGCCTGATAGATGGCCGCAACGAGTGTCAGATCGTTTTTCGAAAGAGCCAGATAAAATGTTAAGGCTGCGCCAGCCTCGAAAAGTGTCCGCAAAAGAGGGACTTTGCCCCAAGCACCTGGATTATCAAAGCGATTTCCGCTGACACACATTATGATCGCGAATAGTGAAGCCGTTCCGAGCCCAAACATGCAGAGCATTTGACCAATAGGCAACTGCACCGACAGAATCTTTATGAACATGTCTTCGAGAGTGAACGCAGCCATGGAAAGTATGGTGAATGCGATACCTTGCTGGTTGCTCATGGATCGCGCCGTATCAACACCTGCGCCTCAATTTTATCGCGCAACTCGGAGCCATTTTCATTCCAGCAGATCGCTGCAATGGCAACAAATAGCGATGCAGATAGTAAGACTGTGAATCCTACAAACTGCCCTAGCAGGACAAAATTCAGACAAAGGAGGCCCAACACACAAAGTTGCCTAGGCAAGGGATCGTGAACGAAACGCTTCCGTTCGCCCGTCTCCTCCCCCGGCGAGCTTTCGGACCCAAAGGTTTGTAAGCGGGGCGCTCTCATGGCGGAACGAACTTTGGTTGTGCACACACCGAACAACGCCAAGTGTAATAACAGCAATATCGAACTCGTGAGAGATGATACCGAAGATTGGTCGAGAAATACCCACCCAGTTGAATGCCAACCCAGCCCGGCGGCAAAATCGCCAACCAGCCAGCCTAAGCTCGTTGCTCCGTCCGACTTCAAATAGATTGCATTCAGCTGGATTGCAGTTGCGGCAAGGATTCCGATCACGGTACAGCGGAAGATGCATCTCTGAAGCTTCTCACCAACGAACTCAAATAAACTGCCATCGTGAAGCCGTTCAGGTGAAGTAGCTCTCCTATGGTAGTCCTCGCAGACGGCAAACAACAAAAGCAGCCCTACAAAATAGAACCAGTAAATCAGACCAGAATAAAGGAATGCAACCAGGGAAACCAATAGAGCTTCCCAAAACGAGACAATGTCAGGCCGAAGCTGGGCGACGAGTATCCAATCGATAAGATCTGGCGCATCTCTTTGCGTAAGACCGAGAAGGTAAACGCCGCTCCACTGGACTGCAAACACCAAGCCGAATGCCACAAAGGCCACGATCCAGAGTGGTAAGCGCAAGCTGTAGATAAGTCCGCTCCAAGCGCGGCATTGGTCCTCAGATTGTGCCGCGGCCCTGCACTCCCGTTTCCAGAAAGAGACGAGGTGCGCAACAAGTAAAAACAGTGTGGGATACAAAAAAAGGCACTCGACCGGCCAACTGAGGGACCAGAAAAAACCAACCTGTTTGTTCAAATCTGGTCGCGCTGCATATGTCACATCGTGGTTTTCAAATACAAATGACATCAAGCAAAGAAGAAAGAAGCCTGCCCAAACGACGACGCTGATGCCGAACCCTTCTGCGGTTGTGAACAATCTTTCGGACAGCTCGGGTAAGCTGCTTCGTTTACTCTGCGACACAGCGTCTTCGCATGATAAATCGGCACCAGCCGCGTTCTCTTTCTCAGCCGATTTAAGGTTGCTTTTGCGGCGCGTTCTGCGCTTCGATGCAAGACGCTTGTTAGCCGATCTCAGCTCCGTTCTCCACGCTGCAATCGCGGCAGGATCGCCCATACCAAATACCCGCGCGAGGCAAACGATATTCTCGGAGCTGATCCCTCTGTCATTGTCTTGAAACCAATTCTGAACGGTCCGCACGTCCACTCCGCGGCCCTTTGGGTCTGCATCCAAAATCGCATCTGCCAATAAGCTCGGTGTCCATCCCGAGCTTGTTTCATCTGAGCTCACTCCGGAAAGGCCTGCACGAGCGGCAATTGCTTCCTGGAAGAGCTCCTTGAATTCAAGGTCGCCGCGGAGCGGTCTGGCTACGAAATTCTCGTCGATGTGCACCATCTTCGGACCTTCGTTTTGTTTTTCGCGAAACACCTATTGATAGATCGACGGCTGCGCAGAATTGTTTCGTTAATTTTCAGGGGCTTATAAAACCCGATTTCGCCTTGATCGTCTCCTTCGTGCCAAAGCAGAAGGGACGCGGTTAAATACACCCATAGCGAGAATATCGTGTTGCGACAAGGTGAGTGGATGGCCAACAACAATTTCGGCGGAAGTTCTTTTAGTATGTATCGGCCTTTCGATGTCCCACCCAAAATCAACGACGCAGGTTTGTGGCGTCAGGATGTTGAGGCGACCGCCGATATCAAAGTGATGCAACGCGAGATCTCTGTGAATCGAGAAGAAACAGAAAACGTGGAGCGTAGGATGGACGCCAAAACCAACCCAATTTCGGAAGAACGAGGAGAAGGAAAGGCCATCTGCCGCCTTATCGATCCGACCACGAGGGAGATTGTCGGATGGCTTTATCTTTGGGAGTCTGGGAGAACAATGCCTCGGTTCATAGGTGAAGTTCCGACGTCTAATTTTGTGGAAGTTCCTTGCGAGTTGGCAGCCCGTGACCTGCAATTTTCCGAGGCAAGCCCACCCCCAAAATCTGTGTCCGGTAGCTCGTCCAAACGGAATATTGCCCGGAAGCTTCGGGACTGATCAACGCAGTCGTTGGTTGTCGTCGATCAATCAGGCGCCGCGAAGAGCGTCGAAGATGGAAAGCCAGAGTTCCAAATTCTTTCAATCCTACGGGATTTCAACTCTCACTTGGTGAAGGAGTCAAAATGCTGAAGATTATTGGAAAAAGAACCTATCTCTTGTTCGCGTTTTTGGCCGTCGTCTTTGGTGCCACTCCACGACTCGCTGAGGCGCAGTCCTACCCGATAGATTGTGCAATCCTCCTCTGTCTCTCGGGAGGTTGGCCGGCATCCGAACCTTGCACGCGTGCCCGTGCTGAGTTTATCCGCCGAATAACGCCATGGCCTGTCGAGCCACCGCTTCAAATCTGGCGTTGTCCAATGGGAGCTTCATATGATCGAGGTGGAAATGGAGAGTTCGAAAACTGGGTCGAAGATGTAACGTTAGCGAGAGCGCACAACCCCCTGCCCCACTTACGTTCAGATGCCCTAATTCAATCCAGCCACCAGCCTTATTCTGGAGTTCAACGCCTGGGACAATCAGGACCTGGTCGGCTGCTAAAAGGACTTGTGCTTCGGCTTGTGCAGGACCGTGCAGACATCGATATCAGCGGTGCCGAGTTCGACTTCGTGCGTTCGATCCGCGTTTTTGATATACGCATTGCATCACAAAGATTGGCTGGAGAGAACGACGAGTGTCGTCGATTTGCGCTTGTCTATCTGGGCACATATGGTGACCAGGGTGAATTCTCGTGGCGTCTTTCTTCACCGTTGACCGTCCCTGCAGCGCACATCGGGCTTGAGGGATGGGGAGACGAATGCCCGGTGATTTCAAATCGATCCGTATTCGTTGATTGGCGGGACTTTGAGGGCAACTATGGTTTCGAGCGAGTGGATTACTGAGCCGCAATAAGCTATCTGAATTTCTCAGAAGTTTCAATTACATGCGTCGAATTGCCCAAAATCTTGAAGCGCGTAGTCAAGGTTATGTTAAATAGACTACCGGTCTGCAGGGTTTACATTGTGAATTTTTGAAGCCTGAACCGTTAGGTCTATCGGTTTGCATCAATCCATTTTGACATCATCGTGCGATCCCGAAAGCATTCCTGGGGAATGTCTCGGCGCTTCATCCGCGCGATCCGCTCAGCAAAGCCAACCTGCTTCGAAGACGGATAGTTTGAAAACTGGCCCGCTAGTTTCGCAATTTTGTTCGCGTCAATCCAGCGCGAAAGCGCATAGCGGTCCTGTTGCGCCTCCTGCGGTAGCGTGACCCCCACACGTTCAGAAATTTGTTTGGCAAACGATATCTGTTTGTCGGTCGCTGGAACCCGGTAGTAGTCATTCGACTGACCTTGAGAAAATGAACTCCGTTGCTGGGCCGCTGACATGGGAATCGCTCCTCTCTTCGCGTGCCGATGAGTATAGAACATTTGCAGAACAAATCAAGATGGTGTGACATGTGGTGAATAGAATACACCATATGGTATACTCAGATGCCACTCTGCAAGGTAAAAGTTGCTGCATGCTGTGATCAAGAATATCTAATCTTGCGTGGAGATGCGAACCGGATTGCCAGTCGCCTACTTCTGTAGCGGCTTAATTTCTAAGCGGGGCGTGATATATGCTTTCCTGCCCCCTCCCCTACCCGCCTGCACCTGGCCACTCCGTAGTAAGCAGAGCTCGTTGTCCCGCTTTATTGGTTTTTGTGGGTAGTCATGCAGTCAGAATCCGCGCTGGCGCCAGGCTATGAAAGAGAAGAAGAGCCCCCTGCCCTACTATCATATTGCGCTATCCGCATGGGAAAGCTGCGATGGCAATACATTCGCCAAATAACTCATCCATCTCCTCGAGCGGACGTTCACACACTGTGTAGCTAAGGTCAGGACAGAGCCCAAATTACCAATTGCTGCGTTGTGCTTAAACTGAAGCAATGCGTACCGGAGCGGACATTTGGCCTTCAGGAGATATTCCAGTGCTCAATCAATCGAAGAGAACACTAACCGATTCCGAATTGGCGATTCTGACGATGGCTTTTCCGAACATCGGCGCGACCGATAGCACTCGTACAGTTGATGAGGCCAACACGTCATCTGTCGCTTTGATTGTGTCAGTGATTACAAGTGACTTCAGGTCGGATTTGTTGACCCTGTCAACGGCACTCCCAGACAGAACACCGTGGGTGATGTAGGCGGATACATCGCTGGCGCCATTTTTGAGCAGTGCGGATGCTGCGTTACACAATGTGCCGCCTGAATCGATCATATCATCAACCAATATGCATGATCTTCCTGATACGTCACCGATGATGTTCATGACTTCGGACTGTCCGGGCTTGTCGCGGCGTTTGTCGACAATAGCGAGCGGAGATTTGATGCGCTTTGCAAGTTGGCGCGCTCTCACAACACCACCAACATCAGGCGAAACCACAATCGTATTGGCCAGGTCGTAGTTTTCTTCGAGATCGCTTACCATCTCGGGGACGGCAACAAGGTTGTCTGTCGGAATGTCAAAGAAACCTTGAATCTGACCTGCGTGTAAATCCATCGTCAGCACGCGGTCTGCGCCTGCGGTTGAAATGATGTTGGCAACCAGTTTTGCAGAGATCGGTGTTCTAGGTGCCGGTTTCCGATCTTGGCGCGCATATCCAAAATACGGAATAACGGCAGTAATCCGTCCCGCCGAAGCCCGTTTAAGCGCATCTATCAGCACCAAAAGCTCCATCAGGTTGTCATTCGCTGGAAACGACGTTGACTGAATGACATACACGTCGTCTCCGCGGACGTTTTCTCCGATTTGCACATACACTTCTTCATCCGCAAAGCGTCGTACAAGGCACTCGGCCAATGGGGTTTTGAGGTATCCTGCGACCGCCTCGGCCAGAGGGCGATTGCTGTTGCCACAAATGAGTTTCATCGGGTGAGTTCCTTGTACGGGCTCAGGGAGAGTCTTCTAGGAGTTGGTTGGAAACGCCATTTCTGGTTTGTAGGTCTTGAAGCTTTCCAAATATTGATTGTTGGCCTCTTCCTGCCATTTCGTGCCAGGCTGAATTGCCGTAATGCACTTGTATTTCTCGCGGTAGGCGTTTGTGGCTTCGTTTTCTTCCATCACCACAGCGACCATTCCGGCGACAATGCCTTGTTGCTGTTCGACCAATTGAACGGCCCCTTCCATTGTGCCACCTGTCTCGACCCATTGGTCAACAAGCAAAACACGTGTTCCCGGAGCATATGCGGGCAAGCGCATTTCCATATCCTGTGTCTTGCCTGAGTAGTTTGTCATCGACGAACTATCTGTATCTACACATAATTTTCCGGCTTTGCGTATTGGCAAAAAGCCTTTTCCAATACGTGTCGCTATGCCTGCGGCAAGCACAAATCCCATGGCGTCCAGCCCGGCGACAACATCAACTTCGTCTGCGTCGATCTCGGCGCAGAGGTCATCCAGTAGATCGTGGTAGGCAGTGCCGTTGATGTAAATTGAGGTCGGATCAAGCCAGGCAAATTTGTCGCCCTTGGTGTTTGGTGCCATGATACCAAAGTACCAGCG
>NZ_JBGEHK010000009.1:0-148242 GCF_041403425.1 Roseovarius conchicola
TCGCCGTGGCTCTTACGTGTTCCGGGTTTCTGTCTCATCTCCACTCCTTGGTGGTTACGATGGGCCAGAAACCCTCCCTTATCAAATCGCCCTAAACTGTCCCATCGACGCTGACGTCAGACAGTACTAAACAACTGGTCGAGACGGCCAACCGCTTCTGCATCCAGTCCCGTCCTAATGACCTTCCCGCCTTTAGTGGCAATGACATCAATGACGTGATCTGACGGAAGCTGTCGCAGCATGATAAAGAGGGCGGATTGTCCCGGCTGCAGCATCTCAGCTGTATCGGTCATGAACTTGTCGCCAATCCCATAGTCCGACACGGCATTTGAGAGCGCTATCACCCCGGCACCAACGGCTGCGCCGAGCACTGGGTGTGCAAACATCGCACCGTACAACAACCCAATGAGGCTTCCTCCTTTGGTATTGACCGTCCATTGGTTGACCAACTGGTCTAATTTGACATGACCGTCCGCATCCACAGTAGCAATGACAGCATCTGCCACATCCGCTTGATGATCTGTTTTCAACTGGATCAGCCGTTTTCGAGCGGTGTAGGCCTCTTTTTCGCTTTGATACTCAACGACAATCAACTCTGACACACCTTGGCTCCACTGTAATTCGCTGCATATGCAGCCTTTGTGACTGTTTTCCTTCAAAACAGCATTGACGATCAATGCGGATCCTACTCTTCTTAGTGCTAAACCTAAACACAGCAAGGAGTTAGGGGGCTAAGTACCACGAAAATGGACAATGGCTGTGGCCAGCTTTGTGGCGGCCACAGTGCTATCAGGTAAGGCTTTACTGGATATCGCCCTGCTCGGGCACCGCATCGATTGAGAACTCGCGAAGAATAACTGAGTCTTCGATGGCCTTTAGTTCGAGATTTGCATCAAAATAATCACCATCGATGATGTTGCCGATCGCATCATCAAGATTGGTAATCGTTTCATCATAGGGCAACAAGGCTGCTGCTACTTGAACTTCGATTTCCGCCAACCGCAGCACTTCGACTGCTTCATCCGGTTCAGCAGACTCGAAGAGCCCATAGGCCTTTTGAAGGGCAAGCTTGTTCTCTTCGGTTGCATCGAATGCTTCGGTCAGACTCATCGACATATCAAACGGGAGATAGTTGGTTTTTGAGTCAACTTCGATGAAGTCGCGCATCATCAATGATGTCAGATCGGACTCCGCGTCCACAAGGTTTGTCCGGGCATTTTCCAACGCATCCTTTGCTTCTTCAATTTTGTTGTTAAAGAGCGCGATGCGCGCGGTATGCACACCAGTCAAGGTCGCAAGTGCCTCATCTGCTGTCTCGAGCATTTCGTCTTGGGTTGGATACTCTTGAGCCTGTTCGGCAAAAGCCGCGGTCGACAGGCTTAAGCCTAGGCCAAGCGAAGTTGCCAGTACTGCATTCTTGAGGGTTGATTGAGATTTCATAAGTGTCTCCTTTGCTAAAGAAAATCGAAGGTATCGATTCATGCTCAAGCTTTAGGCAAAGGTGCATTCTTTGGTTGTTAGAGAACTAACAGGTGTTTTCAGAAAGCGAGCCTGGTCTCGAATTCGTGATCTTGCGGTTGTTTCTGAGTACAGCGTCGGACGACAACGGCATCGCGAAGCCAAGTCAGTCGACGAGCTAGATTTCTAGGTGATCTTCATGGCGCTGTTCAGATACGAACACTGCCATAACCGCACTGATGATGAGGCAAATCGGTATAGTCAGCAAAGCCATCCCAAACGCACCGCCGCTCATATCGATCAATGTTCCAACGAGCGGCTGGAAAATCAGCGCCCCTCCGATCCCGATCATGTTCACGAACGCTATGACCGTGCCGCTGACCGCTTTGGGATGCCCTTCTTTGGCCATCGCAAATGTCAGCATCTGTGCCCCACCGAAGAGCCCTCCGAGGAATAGCATGGCTGAGATGAAAACCACGGATGAACTGTTACTGTAAACGGCGGCGCTGTATGCTAAAGCTGCCAAGATCACGTTGGACACAACAATCCATTTTCGGTGCCCGATCTTGTCTGAAATCCATCCCGCAGCGATCGACCCGACAGCCATTCCCCAAAAAATCATGGAAATCGCGGTTTCTGCTTTGACAGAGGTCAGGCCGTGATCGGCCGTCAGTTCCGCTTTCCCCCAAAGCCCACCAAAGACGTTCACGGGCATGTAGTAAAGCGCACCCAGCACAGCAATCCACCAAACGCGTTTGTCGGAAACTACGAGGCGCAGCGGGGTCATTAAGGACTGCGTGTCATCAGATTGATCCTGCCCATCGCGCAGGAAGACAACGGCCAACAGAAACAAGACAAAGCCAGCCGCGGATGTTGCAAAGAAAACCGGACGCCATCCAGAGTGATCAATCACACTGGTCAGCGCGACAGCACCAATTGCAGTGCCGAGCATGCCCAAAGCGTTCACCGCTCCTGATAAGACCGCAAACCGCGAAGGCACAAACCAGTGGTTTACAACGTATAACCCGCTGACGAACCCGAAGGACGCTCCGAGGCCGGTCAAAAAACGTCCCAGACCTGCCAAGATCGGATCATTACTCCATGCGAAAAGCGCGACACCCAATGAAAGGACCAGGATAGCCGGCACTACGAATCGGCGTGGGCCATATCGATCCAGAACAAGGCCAACGACAAGTTGCATCGGCGCGTAGATCCAAAAGAAGATGCTGGAAAGCGTGCCAAAGCCCCCATTGCTAAGGCCAAACCAAATCGCGATATCGTCAGACGCCAACGAGGGCTCAATCCGGGCTACAAATTCGAACAGAAAAAACAATGAGACGATCGTGAACGCCAACCAGGCTCCAGGGCGATTACCGGATCTATTCGTCATGGATCAGCTACCCGGTATCTCAACGCCCAACTCACTGAGCAGTTGATAATATGCAAGGATAGTAAGTGTCCCCAGTGCCGCGACAGCAACCACCTTGAAAACGAACCCGTGTTTATGATGCTTCACACGCTCATGGTGGCCGGTGACGTCCATCATCTCATCGCCAAACCAGATCGACAATCCTGTGCCAATGGCCGACAAAGCGAGAATAGACCAAAACGGCCAAGGCTGGGTGAGAATGGCATGCAGCAGGCGTGTTAAGGCACTGTCGTCATAGGCGGTCGGCGCGACTATGATTGCAACCACGTTAATGACGATTGCCACCCCCCAAACAACGACCTGGGTCCAGATCATGCGCGTCCCGAACAACAACCTGACAGGGAACGCTACGATAAACCCGCCATCTGCGACGGGCGTGCACAGCACAAAGAAGCTCCATGATAGAACAGCCAACCACGCACCGGTCGCCGCATCAAACTTCCAACTCATATATGCAAAATAGGCTATCAGCAGCCCGACCAAAATCAAAAAACGCCACAGACTTTCCTGATGGGTTCGGTGTTGAAGTTTCAACGACATCTTGTTCGTTCGTTCCTCTTGTGGGGCAAAAATCTTGCGTAACCTGTTAGCTTCACTACAGCATTGAACGAACTGAAATACTATGGCTTTTCCGTCTGTTATTCTTATACAAACGGAAGAATGATGTTCCATAGCCCATTGGTTTCGAAGAGCTTCGAGATCAAACAGCGACATAACATGAAAGACCAAGACATGTCCGAAGCCGCAAAGTTGCACGATCGCTTGGATGCTCTAGCGAAACAGCTCGCCGGAGCTCGCGAAAAACTCTCATTCAAGAAGAACCTCAAAGACGGCCATCACCTCAGCAGCGGTGAAATGAAGGCGCGATATGCTTTTCTGAAGTCGGAGATCGATGGTGAAATTTCCGATTTGGAAGCACATGGGCATCACGTGAATGCGCTAGAGCAAGATGTCATGACATGGCTGAAGGCAGTAGACATCGACAGTTAATCTGTAACTCGCCTACCCAACCAAAAGACAAGAGATCAAAATGACACTCGAAGGAATATTGAGTCCATGCGAGGGCGGGGAAGTTGGCGTGAATGTGCACGGGTCGAGTAAGATCGAAACGGTGGTTTTGAAGGAAGTGGGCTCAGATCACTTCACGATCTTTGACGATGCGGATGAAACGACTTACATTTTTCCGTTTTCTCAGGTCGTCCACATCGCGGTAAATCCAAAAGGCGTATCGGAAGGGCGTTTCCTCTTCCGCATGAAAACGAAATGTAAGCTCTTCATCAAACTGAGCCCGGCGATCGAATTCGTTCCGGGTTAGGCCCTAGAAGGTAAGCGCTCGTTGACCCTGCCCTAACGGTGCAATGAGTTAATTATCCGTTATCGAATGATTTGGAACACGAGCGTTTGATTGGTTTACGAGGATCAGGCTCGTTGTTGTCTCAATCTATGCCGCGTTCTGCCGATGCAGCAAGCGGCGTTTCTGGATTGTCTTGATCTCCATTCTGCGTCTTAGGATGGTTTCGGCCCGGCCGAAGTGGACATCGGCGGGTGTCATGTTGCCGAGGCTCTCGTGATAGCGGTGATGATTGTAGTGATCGATGAAGTCGCCGATTGCCTGCTCAAGTGCCCCGGGCAGGTAGTAGTTTTCAAGCAGGATGCGGTTCTTCAGGGTTTGGTGCCATCGCTCGATCTTGCCTCGTAGTGCCGGCTTGGTGTCGCCTGATTGCCAGCTTTCGAGATAGGATTTGCGCACCATGGGGTAGTCAATACGGGTCTTGTCATACGTCCGATTCACAATGCCAAAACTGAGCATTTCAGTCGGTTGCGCATCTAACTCCGGGTCGCTGTTGATCCCTACAATCTGTCCATCTCGGACAACCGCCTCAAAAGGTCCGTAGTGACTCGCATGAAAAATCCGACCTGAAAAGGAATTCGGATCAATGTTGCCCAATGCCGTCGAACTGTAGAGACCACCCACGCCAAACATCGCGGCACTCCCCGCGAGGAAATTGCGACGGTTGATTTTAAACGTACGCATTTTGGCCATCTTAAAGCTAGGTGGTCAGTTGGGTCGGGGATTCCAGTACTGCTGAGCGTCGCCAGTTCTTTTCGTTTGAAGCGGCCCGGAGAACGTCTGAAACGACGAAATGATCTTAGCTCTTAATCCAAGCCTTGGCCGCATCTTCTTCCTCTAATTGGAACACCATCAATTCCATTGGCATCAAGGGACCCAAAACATTAGCCCCACGGCGCAGCCATTCGACGTCCGTGACAAGTGCGCATTTTGAAAAACTGAGCGGATGTTTGAGCCCCAGCTGCAAATCATCCCAAGCCGCGCCAAGGCTGTAGGATTCGAACTCACTCCCGAGCTTACAAAACAGCTTGAGTTTGTCGTGCTCCTTCAGCTTCTCTTCGATCAGCGGAACAAGCATTTCATCGTAGTCATGGCCAGTTATCTCGCCAACGGCCTCTACCGCGACTACATCGCGTGGAAAGCCATCAAGCACGTGGAATGCACCGGTTGACTCCTCGGTTGTATTTGCCCATTCGACAGCCTTGTCGAAGTCGTCTTCATGGAAATGCCTCAGCTTTGCGCCAACGAAGTGATCGACAAGTCTTGGCAAGACACCAAAGACAGCGCTGTCGCTAACGAGCGCCACTTTCTTGATCAGCTTTTGATGATCATGCACCAATTCCATATGATCCGCGAACGCACCAAGGCTCGCCCAATGTGGCGCGGTCTCGCAACTGATGACCAGGTTTGGCACATGATCGTTCTCATTGACAAATCCATCCAAGCTATCCTTGAGCGTCGCGATCATATCCTTGTTTAGCGCTTCATTGATGTTCACAAGCAGAACGTTTTCGCCCTTGGTGATCGAAATCGGGTCCATCTTAGTAGCTCCTTCAGTGGGTACCTGGTGTTTCAAATGTGCGGGCCTCCAGGCCAAGTACCACGAATCCAATGCCTTCAAAAACGAAGGCCACCCCAACCAGAAAGCCCAATGCCCACGCGGCAGTTCCCGGAAGGCCAGACAGCAAAAGCACACCGATGAGAATTGAGCAGGCCGCGCTGATAATCCCCCAAACCCGTGATTTCTTGTTCTTCAGACGCATGCTGAACATGGCAGTAGCGAAACCATCCGCAAGCAGCACGAGTGCCACAACCACCAAGAGCGATACAAGGGCGGCCGTGGGATGGAACAACAAGAAAACCCCACCAAGGAAGTAGACAAACCCTCCCAGGAATTGCCACCAGCCGTCGCCGGCCTTACCCGCGCCCCAACCAATGACAATCTGAAGAATGCCTGCGATGGCCAGACCCATCGAGATCAGAACTTCGATTGTCAGACTAGCCACGAAAAGTTGCAGGGGGCTTGTGAGAATGAAGGTACCAAACACCAAAAGAACGACACCCAAAGCGGTGATCCACCCCCAATTTCTGTGCACCCGTTGGAGAATTTTTTCTTCGGAGCTAATCATGTTCGGTTCTTCCGCCTTTTCGTCGGTTATGGCGCGAGGGCTGAAAGCAATCTGTTAGCTGGCGAACACTTTGGATTGATTTCTATGTTTAGTATCGATTTCAATGCGTTGAGTTAACGGACGAGAAGACCCGCACAGCGAGGGAAACATATGGATTTTTGGCACTTCTCACATAGTGAGTGGTTCGATGTTTTAGACGAGAACGCCAAACGCATCTTGAACGAAAGTGCTACCGAGCACCATTTCGCGCGACGTGCACCTGTCTTTTCACCAACGCCCAATCCGGAATCGGCTTACCTGCTTCTCACGGGATTGGTTTCGTTGTTTCGCATCACACGCGACGGCGATCAACTTACGATGGGCTTTGTCAGGCCAGGTCAACTGTTTGGCGAGCTGCCCATACTGGGGGAGTTGGGCAGAGAGACATTTGCGACAGCGCTCGAACCTTGTTCTGCGCTAAGCATTCCTCGCGTCACATTGCTCAAGATTATTCGGCAGTGCCAACCTGCATCGCTCTTCATCACCAAAACGATAGCGGAGGAATCCATCCGATTTCAAAGACGCATCGAGACGCTGGTGTTCCGAAGTGTCAGATCACGACTTGCAAACGTCCTCTTAGAAATGGTGGAGGACTTCGGGAAACCCAAGGGTGACGAATACCAGGTGCCCGTTCGTTTGACCCAGACGGAGTTCGCACAGCTCGTGGGGGCGTCGAGGCCGTCTGTGAATATCGCGCTGAATGAACTTCAAAAAGACGGGGCGATATTATTGGAGAAGTCAGGAATGAGAGTAGTTGACTTCAACCACTTGGCATCCGTTGCCCATGACGACCTACCTCGTAATTCCCGCAGGGCATCTCAAGGTTGACCCGCCATGTCAATCTTGCGAAATTCTGGCTAAAGCGCTTCTGGCTTTGGTTAAAACGGTAATATCTGTGCAGTCTGATGCCGTCGACCTCCAAACCATCGCCTCGATGGAGGCAAATAGATGACATTCCCCAGCTTCAGAGGTTTCTTGATCATCGCGATGCGGCGATAATGTGTCTTTCCATGAACCCGATCCAAGAATGATCGATGAACCAAATATTGGTCGAACCCATCAATAAGCAGTTTGCTTTCAGCAATCTGCCGCCTGAGCTTACGACGCAGCGTCGCGATTTCATTTGCCGAAACCACGCAATTTGCTCTGCTTTCTACGCTGCAATTTGTCACGCTAAAATGCTCCCACAGTAAAATTGCATTCCGAATTGGTAGCTGCTTTAGCTTAGAACTTCTGTTTGATGGCTAACAATTCGTTCGCCAAATTGGTCGTTCAGTGATCTTAGACGATTGGGCGAACTGACAATCGACTTGGCGGCTCAGTTTTGTCCGCTCCATTCTGGTTCCGCCAGTACGCAGCGAAAGGGTGGTATAAATTTCGCACCTCAGATCGGCTTTCAATGACCGCTCTGGTGATGCCCGCTGCGTCACAGCGAAATCCTTGCCGCGTTCGCGAACATTTTCTGCGTCAGCAATAGCGGCGTGAGCAAAAGGCGGCTAAGTCCCGCCCTACGACCCTCGATAGCGATACTTTGAACGGCTGGTTTCGATAAAACCGCGCTCAGGGGTCAATCTATCTGTCAAAAAAGGTCAATCAGATGCGTCATTCAGATTTTGGGTGACGAAAGATCAATGGGTTATCAGGCACCCAATGGTCAAACTATCTGGCACGGCACAAAAGGCTCTTTCCGTTTGGGTTTCACGCAACACCTGCTTTTCGCGGATGACGTTCTGGCGCAGACATGTTAGGTCACGCCCATGAGCAAGCTGCCCACGAAAGCCGACATCCTCGACTGGATTTCGCAGAACCCGACCCTCACTTCGAAACGCGATATCTCCAAGGCCTTTGGCATCAAGGGGGCGGATCGCATTGATCTGAAACGCCTGCTGAAAGAGCTTGAGGCCGAGGGGCATCTGGCGCGGCGCAAGAAAACCTATCGTGACCCTGACAAACTGCCCCCGGTCAGCGTGCTGCAAATCACCGGCCAGACGCCGGATGGCGAGCTGTGGTGCAAGCCGATGGAATGGCATGGCGAGGGGTCTGAGCCCAAGGTGCTGCTGATCCCCCGCGCCTCTGATCCGGCGCTGGGCGAGGGCGATCGCATTCTGGCCAGGCTGCAAGAGGTCAAGGGCGAGGCGCATCATTATGAGGCCAAGCTGATCCGCAGGATTGGCACCAATCCGCTGAAAATTCTTGGCATCTTTAGCAAACGCGCCGAAGGCGGGCGCATCCTGCCCATCGACAAGGGCAAGGATAAGGAATGGTCGGTACCCGCTGACGCCACCGGTGGTGCCAAGGATGGCGAACTGGTTGAGGCCGAACAATCCGGACCCAAGGGGCACCTTGGCCTGCCCCGCGCGCGGGTGGTGGACCGTCTGGGTGATCCGTCGGCCCCCAAGGCCGTATCGCTGATCGCCATTCATCAACACGGCATCCCCGATGATTTCCCGGATGAGGTGATTGCCGAGGCGGACAGCATGAAACCCGCTGGCCTCAAGGGTCGCGAAGACCTGCGCGAGATGCCACTGATCACCATCGACCCGGCCGATGCGCGTGATCATGACGACGCGGTCTATGCCCATGCCGATGATGACCCGAAGAACGACGGCGGGCATGTCATCTGGGTCGCCATTGCCGATGTGGCTTATTATGTGACCTCGGGTTCGGCGTTGGATGCCGAGGCCCGAAAGCGCGGCAATTCCAGTTACTTCCCGGATCGCGTGGTGCCGATGTTGCCCGACCGGCTGTCAGGTGATCTGTGTTCTCTGCATGAAGGCGTCCCGCGCGCTTGTATCGCTGTGCGCATGCAGATTGATGCCCATGGCGAAAAGATCAGCCATCGTTTTGTGCGCGGGTTGATGCGCTCGCCCGCCTCGCTGAATTATCAAGAGGTGCAGGCGGCGATGGATGGCAACGTCAATGACAAGGTTGCGCCGTTGCTTGAGGACGTGATCAAACCGCTTTACGCCGCCCATGCCGCCTTGACGGATGCGCGCCATCGTCGCCAACCGCTTGATCTGGACCTGCCGGAACGGAAGGTGCAGCTGAGCGACGAGGGCAAGGTGCTGAGTGTCAATTTCGCCGACCGGTTTGAGGCGCATAAGCTGATCGAGGAATGCATGGTGCTGGCCAATGTCGCCGCTGCCGAAACGTTGATAGCCCGTAAGTCCCCGCTGCTGTTCCGCGTGCACGAGGAACCGCCGCCCGAGAAGCTGGACAGCCTGCGCGAGGTAGCCGAGGCCGCCGGTCTGGTGCTGGCCAAGGGGCAGGCGCTGAAGACGCAGCACCTTAATCAACTGCTGAATGGCGCGCGTGATACGGATCATTCCGAGGTGGTCAACATGGCCACCCTGCGGGCGATGACCCAAGCCTATTACGCGCCCAGCAATTTCGGGCATTTTGGTCTGGCGCTGCAATCCTATGCGCATTTCACTTCGCCCATCCGACGCTATGCTGACCTGATCGTGCACCGTGCGCTGATCTCGGCGCATGACTGGGGCAGTGATGGTCTGTCGCCGCGCGATATCGAAGTCCTGCAAAGCACGGGAGAGCATATTTCCGACACCGAGCGGCGCTCGATGATGGCCGAACGGGACACCAATGATCGCTATCTGGCGGCCTTCTTGTCTGAACGGCTGGGGGATGAGTTTACAGGCCGGATCAGCGGCGTGGCCAAGTTCGGCGCCTTTGTGCGGTTGGATGAAACCGGCGCGGATGGGTTGATCCCGGTGCGCAGCCTTGGGCGCGAATTCTTCCATTTTGATCGGGACGCCGCAACGTTGATGGGAGCCGATACCGGCACCCTCATCGGATTGGGCCAGCGGGTGACGGTGAAACTGTCCGAAGCGGCCCCTGTGACAGGCGGCATCGCGCTGGAACTGGTTAGCCTTGATGGCAAGATGATGCCGCGCGGCGGGTCCGGCGGGCGCGGGAAATCGCCCCGGCGCAAGGCGGTCAAGCATAAGCGAAAATCGGACAAGACCAAACGCAAGGTGGCCCGCAAGCGGCGGTGAAGGCGTATTCCAGCCCGGAATCAAGGCCGAAGGCCGCCGGGCCATCGTCCACTGACCGAAAGTCGATTGCCCAGCAATCGACGCAAGGGGGGCCGCCCGCAAGGGCTGGCGATTTGGCTGAGTTAGGTGAACCACCCATTCCGTGTACGGACTTGGCTACTATAAAGTGATCCATAACACCCGTCAGATCGCCACCCCGCGGTCTGGCAAAGGCCCGGCTACCGTTTGTGGTAGCTCAACGCATGGCGGATCAGGTGTGACAAACGCTCGGGTTCAATGTCTTTGGGCGTATCAAACAGCACCGCCCGGTTGCCATCCAGCCTGTCCCAGCCCGGAAAAGCCGCGCCGTAGCTGCTGATGATCGTGCTTTGGCAATGGGCAAAAAGCGCAAACCGGGCGTCCTTATGGGGCCCTACACGCAAGGTTGATCCTTTGGGCGCCAGATAGGCAGGTTGGCCCCAACGCAAGGCTTCGGTCACATCATCGCCGCCGATCTCCAGGATCAGATCGCGCAGGGCAAGGGTGCCGGTGCGTGTGTCATCCGGATAGCTGTCGAACACGGGCGCAATATCGCGAGGAAGAGGACGGGTCATGCGCGCATCATGATACCTGATAGTGACATTATCTGTCAGCATGTGCGACGATAGTCTTCTGATGAGCCGAACCCACCGATTGTTCCAACTGATGCAGGCCCTGCGCCTGGCTGAACCACCCGCAACCGCCACCAAACTGGCGGATTCTTTGGATGTTTCGCCGCGCACGGTGTACCGCGATATCGACACGCTGCGCAGTCTGGGCGCTGTGATCGATGGTGAGGCTGGGTTTGGCTATACGCTGATCGAGGATGCCACCTTGCCGCCGCTGGGCTTTACCAGTGACGAGCTTGAGGCGCTGGTTCTGGGTCTGCGAGAAGTCGGGCAGGTGGGTGATGCGGCCTTGCGTGATGCCGCCGCAGCCGCGCTGGCCAAACTGCGCGCGCGTCTTCCTGCGGCACAGGCCCACCGGCTGGAACATGCAGTGCTGACCGCACGGCGGTTTTCGGCGATGCCTGAACCGGGAGTTGACGTCGCCCAATTGCGTCAGGCGACATGGGATGAACGCACGATCCGGTTTGACTATGCCGATGCCGAGGGGCGTGAAACCCAGCGCGATGTGGATCCATTGTCGATCATCTATATGCAGGCGTCGCACTGCCTGTTGGCATGGTGCCATCTGCGGCAGGATTTCCGCGCCTTCCGGTTGGACCGAATGCAGAATCTTGAGGACACGGGCGCATCGTTCCGGCCCCGCCGGGTGCCGCTGCTGCGCGACTACATGGCCCGCATCCGCGAAGAAGTGGCGCAACACGAGAGCCGGTAGAGGATTCGGCGCGGCATCTTTGCCGCCCTCCGGGCCGAAAGGTTTTGCTTTGCCCGTCGAATCCTATATTAGACGGCAGCTTATGGAAAAGACATCAGACACCCCTGCGCCGACCGCGCCGATCACACAGGATGTGATGACGATCCCCCGGAAGGTTCCGGACGGGCCGATCAACCTTGTGGGTCTGACACGCCCTGCCTTGCGTGAACTGCTGATCGCGCATGGCACGCCTGAGAAGCAGGCGAAAATGCGGGTAGGGCAGATCTGGCAATGGATTTATCAGTGGGGTGTGCGTGACTTTGCCGAGATGACGAACCTGTCAAAAGACTATCGCGCCGCATTGGCCGAAACCTTCGTGATTGCGGTGCCCGAGTTGGTCAGCAAACAGGTCAGCGCGGACGGCACCCGCAAATATCTTGTGCGCATTGCGGGCGGGCACGAGGTTGAGGTGGTCTATATCCCCGAGGCGGATCGCGGTACCTTGTGCATTTCCTCTCAGGTGGGCTGCACGCTGACCTGTTCCTTCTGTCACACCGGCACGCAGAAACTGGTGCGCAACCTGACAGCCGGTGAGATCATCGGACAGGTGATGGTGGCGCGGGACGATCTGGGCGAATGGCCTGAACGTGGCGCCCCCAAGGATGAGACCCGTCTGCTGAGCAACATCGTTCTGATGGGCATGGGCGAGCCGCTCTATAATTTCGACAACGTGCGCGACGCGATGAAGATCGCGATGGATGCCGAGGGCATTCAGCTCAGCCGCCGTCGCATCACCCTGTCCACTTCAGGTGTGGTGCCCGAGATCGCCAAGACGGCGGAGGAAATCGGCTGTCTTCTGGCGGTGTCGTTTCATGCCACCACGGATGAGGTCCGTGACCGGCTGGTGCCGATCAACAAGAAGTGGAATATCGAGGCGCTACTGGCCGCGCTGCGCGACTATCCTCGGCTTAGCAATTCCGAGCGGATCACCTTTGAGTATGTGATGCTGAAAGGCGTTAATGACACGGATGCCGATGCGCGGCGTCTGGTGCAACTGATCAAGGGCATTCCGGCCAAGGTCAATCTGATCCCTTTCAACGAATGGCCCGGTGCCCCTTACGAGCGCAGCGACCAGGCCCGGATCAGGAAATTCGCCGATATCATCTACAAGGCCGGCTATGCCAGCCCGATCCGCACGCCGCGTGGCGAGGATATCATGGCCGCCTGTGGTCAGCTGAAATCAGCCACCGAACGCGCCCGCAAATCCAAACGCCAGATTGAAGCCGAAGCGAAGCTTTAGGGTGTTGGACAGCTTATGTGGTTGTCTACTTTGAGCCCAGATTAATCATTGGCCATCATTATCAGAAGACTAAGCTTATTCGACAAGTTGCGTTGGGGTAGATGCATTGCAGTGGGAACCGATCTCTGAAGCTAATCTCTTGGACCGGATAAACCGCGATTGGGAGCGTATGACGCCACCCGAAAGGCACTTTTGGGAGACAATACGTATTGAACAGACTAAGTGGCAATGCTCACCTTGGAGTGACCCAGGCCAAGGATTCTGGGTGGTTGCCCTACTTGGCACTCTGGTTGTTTGGTACAACGACATAGAAGAAGGCTTCAATTGCTCAAGATACCAGACTTTTGGTGAATTCTCAGGCTACTTTTGTAATCAAGACGGGTTGGACGTTGTCGTCAAAGTTCTGAAGGGAAACCTAGATAATGGTTACACTACTCTTTGGCAGGCCGGGCCACCTCGTCCAGGGGAGTTCTGAGTTAGCAAGCTCTTAAATTCTGAACACCTCCTCTGTCCAACAGTATTTGCTTCGCATTGGGGGTCGAACTGCATTCGAATATGCTCTGCAGGTCGAGGCCTTGAGGGTCTTGAGTAGCTATTTTATCCGGCCACGACCAACCGATAGCCACAATCGCAGCTCTGTTGCTCAAGCAGATCGCCACACTGCTGGTCCCAAACGCCGCTGTTCAGGTCGGTCTCTAACCGCTCCAGCCCCGGTGTCAGATCGCCAATGGCCCAGAAGGGTGACATGACCGCCCGAACGCGTGGGTCAAGATAGGCTGCGGGACGCCGCCAATAGGCGCTGAGGAAGCCATCGGTGCAATCATGCGGGATGGGCACCGGTGTGATCTCAACCTCGCCCAGCCAATCGGCAAAGGCCGTCATCTGTGGCATCTGGCCTTCGTCCAGCGTGATCAGCTTGGGGAAGTAATCGGTCAGCCAGAATCCCCGGAAGGCCGGATCATAGGTGAGGATCACAACCGGTCCACGCGTTACCCGACGCATTTTGCGCAGGCCTGCAGCCTGATCGCTCCAGTGATGGATTGTCAGGACAGCCATAGCCGCATCAAAGCTATTGTCGTCAAAGGGCAGAGCCTCGGCCGTTCCCTGAATGACAGGGGCTGCATCCAGGGGGCGTTGTTTGATCATCTCGATCGAAGGTTCAACCGCTGTCACATCCCGATCCGCAGGCTCATACGATCCGGTTCCTGCTCCGACATTCAGGACGGTTTGGGCATCTCCCAGAGCGTCATAGATCGCTTTGGCAATCCGGGTATCAGGTTTGCGCAGGTCCGAATAGGTCAGGCCGATTGTGTCATATCTGGCAGGCAAATCAGGGCTCGTCGCGCATCAGGTCACGCATCGCGTGCATGACCTCTTCAGGGTGCGTGTACGCCAGCCCATGGCCCGCCCCTTCGATTACCTCGTGGCGCGCCGCGCGGTTCCATTCCGCCAGCTTGCCCATGCCGCCGATTGGGATCACGTCGTCGTCTTTGCCCCAGATGGCCAGAACAGGGACGCCCTCGCGACCGATTTCAGCGTGTTCCTCATGCAGATCTTCATCCAGCATGCCCCGAAGCGAGGCCAGGATGGAGGGGACAAAGCCCCGATAACTCAACTCGTGCAATTGCATATCGACGACATTGTCGATGGCGCTGGGCATACCACGTTCCGCCTCGGTGGCGGCGCGAAAACTGCGCGCGTAAAACGCGTATGTCAGCCAGGTGCCCAACCGTTTACGTTCTTTCACAACGCGGGCAATCGGGCCCAGATCGTGTCCCATCCCGGCGGATGCAAGCAGCACCATCTGACGCAGTTTTTCAGGATAAGTCGCGGCAAAAGCGGTGGCTATAGCTCCGCCCATGGAATAACCGAGAAGGGTGATGTCGTCTTCGATTTCCTGATCTTCCAGCAGATCAGCCAGTTGGGCAACGAAGAACGGGGCGTCCTGCGGACCCTTGGGCCGATCAGAATATCCGCGCCCGTAAAGGTCATAGACCAGCACGCGGAACCCAAGCCCCCCGAGACCGGCGGCAATCGGCCCCCAGACCCATGAGGGCGTGGTCAGCCCATGTACGCACACAGCCACCGGGCCACGCGCGGCCCCCAGCCAGCGGTAATGGGTGAGCCCGCGTGAGAGCTGTGCAAATTCACCGGGGGCAGAGCGCCGGGCCTCGGCATCCATTTCCGGTTTGCGCCGTTCGAGAAGGAAGGGCAGGGCGATGATCACCGCCAAAAGGATCAGGAAAAACCATCCCATTATGCGGCCCTCCACGCGTTCAGAATATAGCTGCTGGTCATCAGGTCCAGATGGGCACCGCCACCATTTTTGAACAGCGTTATCTCGTCTTCGTTTCGGCGCATGAACTTGTCTGGCTCGTAGTAATCCGCGAGCAGGTCATCGCGGTTGATTGCGCCGGTTTCCAGCGGGATTTTGATCTCGCCAATATGTCCCACGGTGGTGTCATAGCTGTCCACGAAGATACGGGCACGTTTCAAAGCCTCATTATCCACCTCGCGCATATCCGGTCGATAGGCCCCGATCAGATCGATATGTTGACCGGGGCGAAACCATGCGCCCTTGATCAGCGGTTCGGTCGACATGGTGGCCGAGGTGACGATGTCGGCGGCTTTGACGGAGGTCTCAAGGTCATCAGCCGCGGACAGGCCGGGACAATCTTCCACCATCGCCTCGGCATTGGCGCGGGTCCGGTTCCAGACACTGATGCGGGCCTTGGGGAAGGCGGCCGAATACGCCTGAAACAGGTTACGCCCCACGGTGCCGGCGCCGACGATCAGGATGGATTCGCTGTCCGGGCGGGCCAGTTGCGTGGCGGCGTAAAGACTGTCCCCGGCGGTTTTCCACTTGGTCACCAGATGGAAATCGACAATCGCCTCAAGCGTGCCGTCCTTGTCCGAGTAAAGGTTCACTGCGCCGTTGATCATCGGGTCGCCCTTTGCAGGATTGCCCGGGAAGATCGTGGCGGTTTTCACAGCCATGCCCATTCCGTCAATCCATGCGGCGCGCGACAGCACGGTGTCATCGCCACGATAGAGAAAGCTGTCGGCGATCTCTGCCTTGGGCAGTTGGTGCCCGGCGCGAAAGGCGGCGCATAAATCAAGCCAGTTCAGATTGGCCTCGCCCTCGGCAAAGGGGATCATCGTGATGCTCATTGCGCCTCGCTTGTGGTCAGTAACCCGTGGTCGGTCAAACATTGCGCCAAGCCTGCCGCTCCGTCAAACAGATGCGTCTGCCAGCCGCGGTCCCGCGCCGCCGCGATGTTCTCGGGACGATCGTCGGTGAACAACAACCCTTGCGGGGCGACGCCACTTTCGGCTTCCAAAGCTGCATAGATTGCCGAGTCAGGCTTGATCACCCCCATATGCCCGGAAATCCAGCGGTGATCGAATTCGTTCAGAAACGGATAGGCCGTCTTGGCGATTTCGAACGGTGCAATGCCAAAATTGCTGAGCGCAAAGACTGGTATCCGGCGCTGGCGCAGGGCACTCAGCAACCGGACGGAATAGTCTATCGCCGGGCTGGCCATCCGAAGCCAGTCATCACGCCACCAGCGGATCTCGGCTCTCCAGTCGGGATGGGTTGCGGCCAGTGCCTCGATCTCGGAGTGCAGATCGGCACCGCGGTCCACTTCCAGGTTGACCGCATGTAGATCGACCTCACCAAACAACGCCTTGCGGCGTACGGGTCCGATCCGCCCATCATAGAACCGTTCCGGGTTCCATTCGATCAGCACATTGCCGATATCGAAAACGACGGCCTGAACACTCATCGCCTTAACCGCGGTGTCTGGCCTTTCCGGCTTTCGCGCCAGACCAGATAAAGGCCCGATCCGATGATCAACGCGATCCCGGCCCAGGCGGAGGGGCCGGGGAAGGTGCCGAACACGGTAATGCCCCACATCACGGCCAGGGGCATCGCGACATATTCGATGGGCGCGATGAACCCTGCCTCGCTCAGCCGATAAGCCTGTGAGATGAAGTAACCGCCAAACACCCCGCTGACACCCAGCATGATCACGATCCACCAATCCCCCGCTGCTATCGGTCCCCAGGCGCGCAGCAGAAACTCAAGCGAGGCGTGATCGGTGCCGGAAAAGCGTCCATCGCCAAGGGCGAGCCCGAACCCGACCGAGGCGAAGAGAAAGGTGATCTGCATGTAAAGCACCATGGTCGCTGCGCTTTCTGTTCCGCCGATCTTGCGGGTCAGCGTGTGCAGCGTGGCGTAGAGCACTGCGGAGGTGAGCGGTAAAAGCGAGGCGACCTGAAACGCAGAGGTGCCGGGTTTGACGATCACCATCACGCCGATGAAGCCGATGGCAATTGCCAGCCAGCGACGCGGTCCGACGCGTTCACCCAGGAAGATGACCGAGAAGACGGTGATCACCGTAGGCGAGATAAAGAACACCGCAACTGCATCGGCAATCGGCATCGCGGCGAGCCCCAGAAACAGGCACATATTGGCCATGACCACACACAGACCACGCGCCAGATGAATACCGGGGCGGCGGGTCCGAAACACAGTGAGGCCGCCGTAAAACGGCATGATGAAGATGGCAAACGTGGTCAGCCCGACCAGTGCGCGGAACAGCACCACCTGGTGCAGCGCATAGCTGTCGGAGAGAAATTTGAAGCCCACATCATTCAGGGAAAAGCACAGCACCGCCACAAAAGCGCATAACGCGCCGCGCAGGTTGGTACTGGCGATAGTCATCTGCTGGCCGCGCGAATTTCGCGCTCCAGCGCCTCTAGAAAGCGTGAGCGATCTGTCTTGGTAAACCCCTTGCCACCGCCCTGTCGGAACGGATCAGCGGCGCGGATATCGGCCATCAGATCGCGGGTAGCGAGGATATTGCCGATGTTTGCCTGTGTTAGCGCCTCACCATTATGTTTGAGAACGCGCGCGCCCGCCTCGACGCATTTCGCGGCCAGAGGGATGTCGCCGGTGATCACCACGTCGCCCATACCTGCTCGGTCCGCAATCCACATATCGGCCACATCCGGTCCATCGGGCACGATCACCGTTTCAACGAGTGGGTTTTGCGAGGGGCGCAAGCCGCCATTCGAGACGATGAACATCTTAAGGCGATGACGGGTGCCGACGCGTTCGACCTCTTCCTTCACAGGGCAGGCATCGGCATCGACATAGATCGCAGTCACTCTGCGGCCTTTTTGGATTTTGTTGGCTTCACCTTGTATTCCTCGGGGATCGGCATGCGGTTGAATGCATCCAACCCGGCGATTTTGTAAGCCTCGGCCAGCGTCGGATAGTTGAACGTGTTCTTCACGAAGTAATCCACCGTGCCTTTCAGGTTCAGCACCGCCTGCGCGATATGGATCAACTCGGTTGCACCTTCGCCAACGATCTGCACACCCAGCACCCGGCGGGTCTTGAGCGAGAACAGCATCTTCAGCATGCCGTGCTCCAGCCCCATAATATGCCCGCGACTGGTCTCGCGGAACCGTGCGATGCCGACCTCGTAAGGGATGCCACGTTCCTGCATTTCTTCCTCGGACATGCCACAGGTCGAAATCTCGGGGACCGAATAGATGCCATAGGGGAACCACGGGCTTTCCGCCAAAGTGGGCGTGTCAAGCGCATGACAGGCGGCGACGCGGCCCTGTTGAACCGAGGTGGAGGCAAGGCTGGGATGCCCGATGACATCCCCGGCGGCATAGATGTTTGGCACGGTGGTCTGATAGCTCTTGCGATCCACGTCGATACGGCCACGATGGTCGGTTTCAATGCCAACCGCTTCAAGGTTCAGCTTGTCTGTGGCACCCATCCGCCCGGCAGCAAACAGCAGCATCTCGGCCCGTACATGGCGACCATTGCCCATGCTGACCTCGATATGTTGGCCCATGTCGTCGATCTTCTCAATCGCCGACCCAAGCCGCAGATCAACCCCGTTTTCGCGGATCTGGTGGGTGAATTCGCGGATCGTGGTCTGGTCGATGAAATCGAGGAAACTGTCGCGCGGTTCGATCAGGGTGATGCGCACATCCAGCGCCGAGAACATGGTGGCGTATTCAACCCCGATCACGCCTGCGCCGACGACAACAAGGCTGCGTGGGATCGTGGCCAGTTCCAGAAACTCGTCACTGTCCACGACAGTCTGACCATTGAAGGGCACGTAATCGGGGCGATAGGTCTTGGTGCCGGTGGAAATCAGGAACTTGTCGGCGGTCAGGGTGGTGACATCACCCGCCTCGGTGGCCACTTCGATGGTGTTGGCATCAACGAAACTGGCGAAGCCATTCAGCGTTTCCACATGATTGCGATTGAACTGGTGTTCGAGAATATCAACCTCGTAATCCAGCGTCTTGTGCAACCGCGCCTTGAGGTCCTGCGCCTCGATATCGTCTTTCACGCGGTAAGAACGGCCGTAAAAACTGCGTTCGCGCCAGCCCGACAGGTTCAGCACGGTTTCCCGCAATGTTTTGGACGGGATCGTGCCGGTATGCACTGAAACCCCACCCAGGCGGTCCTTGCGGTCCACCACCAGAACCCGGCGTTTCAGTTTGCCGGCCTGAATGGCGGCGGCGCGTCCGGCAGGGCCCGACCCGATGATGATCAGATCATAATCATAAGGATTGCTCATCGGTTTATCCTGCGTAGAGGGCCTCGGCATGGAAGGCGATATGTTCTTCCATGAAGGTCGAGACAAAGAAATAGCTGTGATCATACCCCGGTTGCAGGCGCAACGTGGCTTGTTGACGGCGTGCATTGACGGCGGCGGCGAAGGCTTCGGGTTTCAGAAGGTCGATGAACTGATCATTTGTTCCGGTGTCGGTCAGGATTGGACCGTTGAAGCCCAGATCGCGCATCAGCAGGGTGGCATCATGCCCCGCCCAATTGCTTTCGTCTTCACCCAGATAGGCGGTCAGCTGTTTGCGGCCCCAATCGCTGGCAGTGGGGTTCACGATGGGGGCAAATGCCGACACCGAGGCAAAGCGCCCCGGCAGGCCCATCGCCAATGTCAGCGCACCATGCCCGCCCATCGAATGGCCGGTGATCGCCTGACGTTCCTCATCCACTGCGAAATTGCCGGTGATAATGCGGGGCAGTTCATCGGCCACGTAATCCCACATGCGGAAATGCGGTTTCCACGGGTCTTGCGTGGCGTTGACGTAAAAGCCCGCGCCCTTGCCCAGATCATAGGCCTCGTCATCGGCCACATCCTCACCGCGCGGCGAGGTGTCGGGGAAGACCAGCGCGATGCCCTGTTCGGCAGCCCAGCTTTGTGCGCCCGCTTTGACCATGGCGTTTTCATGGGTACAGGTCAGGCCCGACAGATACCACAGCACCGGCACCGGGCCATCCTTGGCCTCGGCGGGCAGGAACAGCCCGAATGTCATGTCACAGGCGCAGGCGTCGGATTCATGCGAGTACACCCCCTGCACACCGCCGAAACAGGCGTTTTCCGATACGGTTTCCATATGTGGGGTCTCCCTTAGCTTAGTTGCCGAATGTGAGAGATGTCTAGCAGCGCAACGTTCTGAACGAAACGTAAATTCGCGACCAGAATGCAGGTCGCCGCGCGCACGTCTTGGTTGTGTCAATGGTTTGCCCAACTCCTGACCTATTGGGGTGCCATAACGCGGGAACTGGCGGAAAGGGGTGATCCCGTGTTGCGTTTAATCATACTTCTTGTTCTGGCGCCGGCTGCTGGGGCAGCTGAGCAACCAATCATCAACGAGCGGCTTTGCGAGTCGTCTGAGCCAGTCTGGTCCGTACAATCAGGTGCTGATGAGGCCGTTGGCGAAACACTGAAGATAGCCTGTGTTCCAGCTACTAATCTGCGTCAGCGGATTGGGAGAATCGCCGGGGAAGAACCAGTGCACATGTGCGAAATTAAGCCTCTCGATGAGTGGGCTGATCTGCCTGTTTCATATTAGTGGTGTCGACCGATGCGCCGTATTCTTCAACAACTGTTCACCTCACTTTTGTTGATTGGTCTGACGACTGCCGCATGGGCTGAATCGTCTGAAATCATCAGCGAAGACGATCTGCGCGAGGCAGCCTATGCGGGGCAGGTGGACCGCGTCGAAGCTGCTTTTGTCGAAGCGCAGGCTGCGTTTGAGAGCGGCGACATACCTGCAGATGACATGCGCGCGCTAGTCATGGTGTTGACTGTGTCGCACCCGAAAATGACCGAACTGACAGATGAATGGTTGCGCCTTTATCCGGAATCGCCGTTCGCGCATGTCGTTCAGGCGTGGCTCTATAATGACATTGCCTGGAACATTCGTGGCCCCAATATCATCCGCAAATCTTATCCTGATGCGATCAATGGGTTTTATGCCTGGCACCGCGAAGCGCTGGCGCATGCCGCGTACGCCTATGAAAGGGCACCGCGGCTGATCCCGGCATCTGATGCCATGATCAAGTTTGCGAACGGGGCGGGCAGCGACATTGAAGCATTCGGGATTCTTAAACAGGTGATGAGTACCGATCCCAATATGGGTACTCTACGGCGCGCACTCTGGCTGACTGCCGAGGGCTGGGGTGGTTCAGTCAAACAGGCTGAGCGCATGTGTCAGACCTATGCACCCGGCTTGGGTGGTGCCTTAGATCCCGTTACCCAGTGTCTTCTATATGCCTGGAGCGAACACCACAATTGGTCGATGCAGGGATGGGCGCGCAGTGTTGTGGCGGATAGCGATGATCCCAATCTTGCCTATTACAGGATGTATGGGTTGATGTTCTTCTGGGGTGTGCATAATCGTAAAGATGCGGAATTTGCGTTCCGATACCTCAGTCGAAAAGATATCATCTGGTCAAAGGCGGCCGAGACCTTTGATTTGAACATCTCGGAACGATATGGATACCCTTTCCTGTATGAGGCTCATCTCCGTAAACGTATTGCCTTCACCCGCGAGGCGCTTGAACTGGATCCCTATAATCCAGACCTGATCGCCAAACTTAATATCCGGATCGTCCCAGATGTTCATCGCAACAGTTTGGGCGAGCCCATGAAAAAGGAGGACTGGGCCCTCAGCCCCGAAGATAAAAAGGAGATGGTGCGCCGACAGCTTGTTGCGTCTCCCTATGAGTCTGGCCACTGGTGGAGAATGTCAGAGATTTTGTGGCATGAGCTTGCGCCCGATGAACTGCTGAGCGTGGATCCCTATCTGATCAATACCGTTGTCTATTCCAACCACAGCATGTGGGAGCTGAAACGGTTGATGCAGAAGAAGAAAGACCAACTCGAACTGACGCAAGAGACTGCCTATGGCGAACTTGGCGGATACACACTCACTCAGGACGTGGACAATGATATCATCTGCCCATTGATCCGGGCGCAGCGCCTTTATGAGAAGGTCTGCCTGGCCACGAAGGATGAGCATTCAAGCAGTTGTGAATACTCCAAATACTATCAGGCTGATCTGGATGCGATCTGGGCTGATGCTGTAGAGAGGCAAATATGCACTAAGGAGCGGTTTTCACCTGTATCGTGGCTCTATTATGAGCCGGTGCCGGTTGAAAATCCTGGCGATTTGGGTGGTTAACGCCGTTATTGCGCCCGAAACGCGAGCCGTTCGGTTGCATCAGGTGTCGGCGTCACGGTAGATCGACATGATTTCACCCAGGGGCTTTTTCTGCTTGGCGACAGCTGGGACGGTTGCGGTTTCGCCGGCATGTCCGACCGCAAGAATCATCACCGGCTTTTCATTTTCCGGCCGGTTACACAGGCCGTTTAGGAATTTCATCGGGTTGGGTGTGTGGGTCAGGCAGACAAGGCCTGCCTTGTGCAGCGCCGTGATCAGAATACCCGTGGCGATGCCGACGCTTTCGGGGACGTAGTAATGCTTGCGCCGTGTGCCGTCGGCGGCAAGCCCGTAGCGCTGGGCGAAGATCACGATCAGCCAGGGCGCGTCGGTCAGATGTGGTTTGTCGGCACCGGTGCCGATGGGTTCCAGCGCGGCCAACCATTCATCGCCGCCTCCGCCATCATAGAACTTCTCTTCTTCGGCTTCGGCAGCCTCGCGAATACGGGCTTTCATCGTCGGATCGCTGATCGCGGAGAAATGCCAGGGCTGTTGATTGGCACCGCTCGGGGCTGTGCCCGCGGCGGCGATGCAGGTGGCAATCACGGCTTCGGGGATGGGCCGTGTGCTGTAATCTCGTACGCTATGGCGCCGCCGCATGAGGTCGAGGAAAGACTGCGCCTCGGCCAGTGCGTCGTCGTCGCTCAGGTTGCGCCGGTCAGGCAGAGGCAGCGGAGTGTACTTAGGCGCATCGCTCATCATTGCTATCCTGCATAAAGCCCATTGGCCCAGCCGATTACCAGCGACACGGTCAGCACCGCCAACGTCGTCGAGATCAGGATCGAAGCCGAGACACGTTGCGGTGCAACCCCGTAATGCTGCGCCAGGATATAGACATTCCCCGCGACGGGCAGGGCGGCGGCGGCGATCATCACGGCGGCAGCGTAAGGCTCCACCGGAAAGAAGAACAACGCCGAGATCGCGACGAAGGCCGGGTGCAGCACCAGTTTGCAAAAGCTGAGCCACCCCGCCACGAAGGGGCGCTCTGCCGATTTGCTGGCCAGAGACGCGCCAATGGCAAACAGCGCGCCGGGTGTTGCTGCGCCGCCAAGGATCGACAGGAAATCGTTCATCGTGTCGGGGATCGGGATCGCCAGCGCCGACCATGTCAGGCCCAGAGAGATCGACACAATCATCGGGTTCTTGAGCAGGCCCAGACCGACGGTGCGCAATATCCCGATGCTCATCCGGCCATCGCGCGACCCGGTTACAAGGATCACGATCAGCGACCCAAAAACGATCAGATCCACCGCCAGAACCAGCATGACCGGCACAATCGCACCTTCGCCCATCAGCATGACCAGCATCGGAATTCCCAGAAAGCCGACATTGCCGATCACCGCGCATTGCGCCTCGATCGCGGCTTCCTCAACCGAAATCTGCCGGGCCATCGCCACCATCGTAGCCAGTAAGTAAACAAATCCGGTGCCCCAGAGATAGGCAGCGATAAAGCGCCAATCGACCACCTCGGCTAGGGACAGGTTGGCAGAAAATCGGAACAACATGGCCGAGAGGGCAAAGTAGAAGACGAATCTGGTGAGGTAAGCCGTGGCCTCTTCGCTGAAAAACCCTGTGCGGCCTGCGCCATAGCCGAGGCCGATGATCAGGAAGAATGGCAGGGTTTGCAGAAAGATCGCCAGCATGCGCCTTTGGTAGCAGAGCGCGAGGAGAGGTCAATCGCTATGGGTTTGCGATTCTGCGCCCCGTTTGCGGACACGCAGATTTTTCGCGCGAAAATCTCAGCTTAGCCGGACCCGATAAGAATACCGGCAGCCAGCACCAACGCCCCTCCCAGTACCACTTGCAAGGCAGCCCGGAAGAAGGGTGTCTCCATATACTTGTTCTGAATCCATGCGATGGCCCAGAGTTCAAAAAACACGACGATGATGGCGATGACCGTGGCAGTCCAGAAATCGGTGATCAGATAGGGCAATGCGTGGCCAAGACCGCCCAACGTGGTCATTACCCCGCTGGCAAATCCGCGTTTGATCGGGCTGCCACGCCCCGAAAGCTGCCCGTCATCACTGGCCGCTTCGGTAAAGCCCATCGAGATGCCCGCGCCGACCGAAGCCGCGAGCCCCACAAGGAACGTCGTCCAGGTGTCTTGCGTGGCGAAGGCGACCGCAAAGATCGGGGCCAGGGTGCTGACCGAGCCATCCATCAACCCCGCCAAACCCGGCTGCACCCATGTCAGCAGAAACTGGCGTCTGGCGGTGCGCTCTTCAGCGGCCTTGGCATCGTCATCAAGATACTCTGCTTCAAGTTGCCCGGCACGCGTTTGGTGCCCAGCCTCGGCTGCGGCCAGCGTGCCCAGCAACTTGCGTGTCGCGGCATCCTTCGTGTTTTGCGCCGCCCTAAGGTAAAACGCAGCAGCGTCGCGTTCCATTGCTTCGGCTTCGGCGCGCATCCGTTCAACCCCGAGATTTTCGATCAGCCAGATGGGACGGCGGGCGTAATACCCGGCCACATGCTCGCGCCGGATAAGCGGGATCACATCGCCGAACCGTTCGCGATGCAGGTCGATCAGCGCCTGGCGATGCTCGTCTTCCTCAACCGCCATGCCATCGAACATTTGGGCTGTGTCGGGATAGTCGACGCGTAGTTTCTCGGCGTAACTGCGATAGATGCGCGCGTCATCCTCTTCTGACGAGATGGCCAGCGCCAGCACGTCCTGTTCACTGAGGTCGGAAAAGCGACGCCGGTTGCGATATCCAAGGTTCATTCTTGCATCCATAGATTAGAATGATTCTAATCTAGCAGAATGAAGGCATTCTTCAATCCCCGCTTCCGGAACCTCACTCGCTCAGCGCACAGATATCACTAAGGCCCAATGCATGCAGGGTTTTGACAATCGTGTCATTGGAGATCTCGGCCCAAGGAGCAGCATCCTGAACAAAGCCATGGGCAAGCAGCACCTGCTGCAGCCGGGCAAAGTCATGCTGCGCGAACGAAACACCACGATAGGCCTTGTGATGTTCGGGCTTTGGCGCCCATTCACGCCGGATCGTGTCGAGGATCAGAGGTTTGGTCTGACAGAAACTTTCGATCTGGGTGATGATGCTTTCAGTCCAGTAAGAGCGCCGGAGAAGATATGCTATCTGCCGGTTCTTGAGGCCAAGATGCGCATAGAAATGTGCGGCGGAGCCATCCGTGATGATGATTTTTTGGGCCGCTTTGTAGCGCGCGATCTGGGTCGAAATGTCATGCTGTTCGGGATAGAAAACTTCGTACCCCTCGGCCCGCAGGTAGTCGGCGAAACTGTCTTCGCCAAAGATGCCGCCGCTGCCAAGGCCAAGGGCCGCGCGGGACACAAACAGTTTGTCGGGCCCCTCTGGTGCGATGTTCTGACCCAGTCGTTTGTGAAATGCGGCGCGCATTGCGGGCGTGCCAGCTGCGATGGGGCCAAGGCCAAAGCCCTGACCGGGGATGATCAGTTCATCGACGCGGGTGGGGCCCGAGAGGACCTTGATGGGGATGTCGATTCCGAAGGCCTCAAGATACTGTTGCTGATACCCGCGCAGATGGGTGCCTTGCCCCTTGCGTTTGGGAACATAAATGATCCCGTCCAACGTGCCGTCGATTTGATCCAGCGCCCAGAGCCGGGCGCTGCTTTCCACAAGAAAATGTCCGAAATGTTTGAACAGCAGGCCGGCCCACATCCACCGACCCGGCAGTTGGTCTGGCGTGGCTTCTGGTACGGGCGGGGCGTGGGTCAGGGCCTGTCCGTTGCGCCATGTGGCCCCCTGATCACAATGCTCGCCATCGGAATTCAACACGCCTGCTGCCTGACGAAACCCGTTGGTCGTGGGGGGGATGATGGTGGCGTTTCGCTCAACAGCGATCTCGCCCGACCATCCTTGATCTGGCAATGGAGGGGCCGCTGGGTCCAAGTCTTTCATTCTGACGGTTTCGCCTGTCCCGGAGGCTTGCGTTGCGCCCCCATAAAGGTAGAGTTCGCGCAGATCATACCCAAGCTCGGCGATGTAAGGAAGTTTAAATGATTGGACGCTTCAGGTTTAAGGGAGACGACGTCGCCAAGGATATTAAGGAAAAATACGGGTTTTCCGGAAAGCTGGCCACGCTTTTCAAGAACAATAAAGGCGCGGTCGTGCATAAGTGGCACCACTACATCCCGATCTATGACAAGTACCTGTCCCGCTATCGTGGCAAGTCGTTCAAGATGCTTGAGATCGGCGTATCCAAAGGCGGGTCAATCCAGCTTTGGCGCGCTTATTTCGGAGAGGACGCAACGATTTACGGGATCGATATTGACCCGAATTGCGCCCAGTTTGATGGTCAGTACGGCCAGGTGCGGATCGGATCGCAGGATGATCCGGACTTTCTGCGCGCGGTGATCGAGGAAATGGGGGGCGTCGATGTGATCATCGATGATGGCAGCCACCGGATGGATCATATCCGCACAAGCCTTGATACGCTGTTCCCCCTTCTGGCCGAGGATGGCATCTACCTTGTCGAAGATCTGCACACGGCCTATTGGCCGGAATTCGGCGGTGGGCCGCTGGAGAATATGAACTTCTTCCGCACCATCGGTGGGATGATCGACGATATGCACAAATGGTATCACGATGAGCAGCCGCAGGTGCCTTCGACTGCGGGGTACGTGAAGGCGATCCATATTCATGATTCGATTGCAGTGCTTGAAAAGGCCAAGATCGTGCCGCCGGTCCATTCGCGGAGGGGCAAGTAGGGGTTCAGCTCAGGCCCTAACCTGACTGCTGGAAACCCGGCGCAGACCTGCTAAGTTTTCAGCAATAACAAAACAAAAACGTGATTCTTGGGAGGATCCTTATGAAAAATGTACTGCGCGGCGCGACCGTCGCCACCTTGTCGCTTGCGTTCGCTGGTGAGGCTTTGGCCACTGAATGGAATGTCTCGCTTTGGGGCAAACGCCGGGCCTTTACCGAACATGTCGAAAAACTGGCCGAACTGGTGGATCAGAAAACCGGCGGCGAGTTCACCCTGAACATCAGCTATGGCGGCTTGTCGAAGAACCGCGAGAACCTCGACGGGATTTCCATCGGTGCGTTTGAAATGGCCCAGTTCTGTGCCGGGTATCACCCCGATAAGAACCGTCTGATCACGGTACTGGAACTGCCCTTCCTTGGTGTTGAAAACCTCGATCAGGAAGTCGCTGTAAGCCACGCGGTCTATGACCACCCGGCCGTTGCCGAGGAAATGGCGCAGTGGAACGCGAAGCTGTTGATGACCTCGCCCATGCCGCAATACAACATAGTCGGCACTGGTGAGGCGCGTGATACGCTAAGCGCGTTCGAAGGCATGCGTGTGCGGGCCACGGGTGGTCTTGGCAAAGCGTTCGAGGCTGTTGGTGCCGTGCCCACATCCGTGACCGCAACCGAGGCTTACCAGGCGATGGAATCCGGCGTGGTCGACACGGTGGCTTTCGCCCAGCATGCGCATCTCAGCTTTGGCACCATCAATGAGGCCAACTGGTGGACCGCGAACCTGAACCCCGGCACGGTGAACTGCCCGGTAGTGGTGAATATCGACGCTTACGAAGACCTGAGCGATGAACATCGCGCGGCATTGGATGAGTCGGTGGATGAGGCCATTGCCCATTATCTCGAAAATTACGCTGCCCTGCTGGAGAAGTGGGATGGCGTTCTGGCCGAGAAAGGCGTCGAGAAAGTCGAGATCGCCGAGTCCGAGCTGGACGCTTTCCGTGCCAAGGCTGCCGATCCGATCCGCGAAGCCTGGATCGCCGATATCAACGCACAAGGGTTGCCCGGTCAGGAACTTTATGACCTCGTTCAAGCCACCCTCAAAGATGCCAAGATGTCGAACTAAAGGGCGCACCCCATGGCGGGGGGATCCACTGTTCTGAGCGACAACACGTTGCTCAGCCGTCTTGATCAGGGCCTGATGCGCGCCGAGCGCGTCCTGGCCCTGATCAGCGGCTTGGCCGTGTTTTCGCTGATGTTCCTCGCTGTGCGCTCGGTCGTCGGGCGCAAGTTCTTTGAAGCACCCTTACCCGGCTATGTGGATTGGATCGAGGTACTGTTGCCGTTGATGGCGGTGATGGGCATTGCCTTTGTGCAACGCGAAGGCGGTCATATCCGCATGGATATCCTGATTGGGCGGCTTCGGGGCCGTGCCCTTTGGGCGGCGGAACTGCTTTCGGTCGTATTGATCCTGATCTTCGTGATCTTTCTGATCTGGGGATCATGGGCGCATTTCGACCGCAGCTTTGATATGTCCCGCCCGCTCTGGAGCCGGGACAGCACGATTGATATCGGTCTGCCGGTCTGGCCCTCGAAACTGATCGTGCCTGTAGCGTTCACTGTTCTGGCCTTACGCCTGTCCTTGCAAGTCTGGGGCTTTGGCCGCGCGCTGATCAAGGGGATCGAGGCCCCGGCGGCCGTACCACTTTACATGACAATCGAAGAACAGGCCCGCGCTGAAGCCTCTCATCTGGAAGGGCACGATTAGTATGGAGCCTACCACCATTGGCCTGATCGTCACCGGCGGCATGCTTGTCATGGTGATCCTTGGCATGCGCGTGGCGTTCGCCGCTGGGATGGCGGGTTTCGTGGGTCTTGTCTGGCTACGCTGGAACGGGTTTGATTATGATCCTGATCGGTTCTGGCGCGCTGTCGAAGTTAGTGTGAAACTGGCGGGGCAAGTGCCGCACTCAAAAGTGTCTGCCCACGCGCTGTCACTGATCCCGACCTTCATTCTGATCGGTTTTCTGGCCTATTACGCCGGGCTGACCCGCGCGCTGTTTGAGGCAGCAAAACGATGGGTGGCCTGGGTGCCGGGCGGTTTGGCCGTTTCGACGGTGTTCTCAACCGCGGGCTTTGCCGCTGTTTCCGGCGCGTCGGTCGCCACAGCGGCGGTGTTTGCGCGCATTGCGATCCCGGAGATGCTGAAGATCGGGTATAATAAGCAGTTCGCGGCCGGTGTTGTGGCGGCAGGTGGCACGCTCGCCTCACTCATCCCGCCCTCGGCGATCCTTGTGATCTATGCCATTATCGTGGAACAGGATGTGGGCAAGCTGTTGCTGGCCGGGTTCATCCCTGGGGCCTTCTCAGCGATTGTTTATGCCATTCTGATCATTTCCATCGCTGTGGTGTTCAAGTCTGTTGGCCCGCCTGTCACGGGCTTTACCTGGCGGGAACGGTTTGCGTCGCTGCCGCCGGCGCTGCCCATCGTGGCGGTGGTCGTGATCATCATCTTCTTTGTCTACAACCCGTTTGGCGATGCCTGGGGCACCCCGACAGAGGGCGGCGCCGTGGGCGCCTTCATCGTGTTCCTGATGGCGCTTTATCGCGGCATGCGCTGGGGCGAGTTGAAAGATGCGCTGCTGGAAACCGCCAAGCTGACGGTGATGATCTTCACCATCATCTGGGGCGTGTTGATCTATGTGCGCTTCCTCGGCTTTGCCGACTTGCCGACCGCCTTCTCGGATTGGATCACATCGCTGACCGTTTCCCCGATGCTGATCCTTGTGTGCATCCTGCTGGCCTATGCGGTGCTGGGGATGTTCATGGACGCCATCGGGATGCTGCTGTTGACCCTGCCAGTGGTATACCCGGCGGTGATGGCGTTGAACGGGGGCGAAACCGTCAGCGCCGCAGACAGCGCCTTTGGTATGTCCGGCGAGATGTGTGCGATCTGGTTCGGGATATTGGTGGTCAAGATGGCCGAGTTTTGTCTGATCACACCCCCTATCGGGCTGAATTGCTTTGTCGTGGCAGGTGTACGCGATGACCTTACGGTGCAGGATGTGTTCAAGGGTGTGATGCCGTTTTTCGTCGCTGATGCGATCACGATTGCCCTGCTCGTGGCTTTCCCGATCATCGTTCTGTGGCTGCCCAGCCTCGCCTGACCTTTCAGAAAACTTCATAAATTCAAAGCTCCGCGTTGATATGCGTCGGGCGCAATACAGGGTTTCGGAAAAGTAAACTAATTAGTTCATTTTTGGACTTGAAAACTAAACTGATCTGTTTAGATTGGTAAATGTGAACGAAACAGTTCAGAAATGGAGTGACCCGATGAAACCGCTTGTAACCGCTATCCTGTTGTCTCTTGCTGCCGCCCCGAGCCTGGCGTTGGGTGTGGATATGGGCACCATGTTTCCACCACTGACCTTTCCTGAAACCGTTCCCGCCCCAGCCCCTGAGACCGTGACGCAAGACGGCAATGACGTGCTGAAGTAACAGCACCGGCGGCATCCGGGTGATCCTCCCGCGCCCGGGTGCCGCGTGGTTCTTCTTGTCACCAAGGCCCCCAGCCGCCTAGACTGGTGAAGCCAAGCAGGAGAAACATGTATGACCGCATTGGTCGCTGAGATCAAAAAGGGCAGAAAATTCGATCAGGTGCTCGAAGGAGCCCGAACGGTTTTCATGCGCGACGGGTTTGAAGGGGCTAGCGTCGATGACATCGCCCGCGAGGCACAGGTATCCAAGGCGACGCTCTATAGCTATTTTCCAGACAAACGATTGCTGTTCTCCGAAATCGCACGAATGGAGTGCAACCGTCAGGCCGAAGATGCCCTGAAAGAGGTGGATGCAAGCGCACCGGTTGCCGATGTGCTGCATGAGGCTGCCGATCGGGTGGTGAGGTTCTTCCTATCCGATTTCGGGCAGCAGGTGTTTCGGATTTGCGTCTCGGAATCCCATCGCTTTCCCGAACTTGGCGCACGGTTTTACAAATCCGGCCCCGCGCTGCTGCGTGAACGGTTGGGAAGGATCCTCGCGCCCTATGTGGCCAAAGGCGATCTGCAGATCGACGATATGGAACTGGCCACCTCGCAATTTGGCGAACTGTGCAAATCCGATTTGTTTGTGCGCTGTCTGTGCGGACTGGAAAAAGACTTCACCGAGGCCGAAGTTGAACGGGTGGTCAACGGTGTCGTTGACATGTTCATGGCCCGCTACGGAACCTAGCCGCCCGCCTTGACAATCGCCTTTGCCAACAGGGGTACGGTTTCTGCATTAAGTCCCGCCACGTTGATGCGGCTGTCACTGACCATGTAGATGCCGTTTTCCTTGCGCAGGGTATCGACCGTCGCGCTTGACAGGCCAAGCCGTGAGAACATCCCGCGATGCTGGGCGATAAAGCCGAAACGGTCCGAGCCGGTGAGCTGCTGCAACTCCTGCGCCAGACTTTCACGCAGCGACAGCATGCCAAGGCGCACGTCTTCCAGCTCGGCCATCCAATCAGCGCGCAGATCATCATCGTTCAGTACCATGCTGACCAGTCGCGCGCCGTGATCGGGCGGAAAGGAGTAATTCTGTCGGTTCAGATGGGCAAGGTTGCCCTGCACAGTGCCTTTCAGCCCGCTGTCTTGCAGCACTGCCATCAGGATGCCTGTGCGTTCGCGGTAGATGCCGAAATTCTTGGAACAACTGGCCGCGATCAGAACTTCGGGGCAGGATCTGGCCACCAGGCGCGTGCCCGCGGCGTCTTCTTCCAGACCGTCGCCAAAACCCTGATAAGCAATGTCGATCATCGGGGTTGCGCCGGTTTCCAGCAGGCTGTCGACGACGGCCTGCCACTGCGTCATGTTCAGATTGGCTCCGGTGGGGTTGTGGCAGCAACCATGCAAGAGCACGACATCGCCGGGCCGTGCCTCTTTGATATCCTCTAGCATGCCCTCGAAATTCACACCGCCTGTTTCGCTATCGAAATAGCGGTAGGTGACGGTTTCGGTGCCCAGATGTTTAAGGATGCTGAGGTGGTTGGGCCATGTCGGGTCCGAGACAAACACACGGGCGTCCGGGCTGGCCATCCTGACCAGTTCGAAACCCTGCCGGATTGCCCCCGTGCCACCAGGTGTCGCGGCCGCCGCAACGTGACCCGCCGCGACATGGGTGCCAAGAATCAGCTCGCGCATGGCATCGAGATAGGCCGGATCACCAGCCAGCGCGACGTAAGATTTGCTGGTTTCTTCTTCCCAAAGCTTCTTCTCGGCTGCCTTTACGGCCCGCATCACGGGCGTGTGCCCTTCGGCGTTTTTGTACACCCCTACACCAAGATCGATTTTCACAGGCCGGGGGTCGGCGCGGAACATCTGCATCAATTCGAGGATTTTATCGGCAGGCTGGTCAGTCAGGTTGGTCAGCATCAGCTGTCTCCGGTGGCGATTGGCAGGGTGGGGAAAGCACCCCATTCGGTCCAGGACCCATCATAAAGCGCATGATCAGTCTTCCCCATCCGCTCAAGGGCAAGGTTCAGCACGGCGGCGGTTACGCCCGAACCGCAAGAGGTGATCATTGGCTTGCTCAGATCAACATTGGCGGCTTCGAAGGCCGCGCGCAACTGATCGGGCGACTTCATGGTCTGATCGGCATTTAACAGCGTGGTGAACGGGACGCTATGCGACCCTGGAATATGCCCCGAGCGCAGGCCTTCGCGCGGTTCGGGGGCATCTCCGCTATACCGTTCGGCGGCGCGGGCATCCACAATCTCGTGATCGCGCAGTTTGGCGGCGGCCGAAACTTGCGTAACATCCTTCACCATCTGCGGCTGTCTGCGCACGGTCATGTGGCGGTCGCGGATCACGGGGGGCGTGTCCTCGGTCGGGTGCCCATCGGCCAGCCATTTGAGCAGGCCGCCATCCAGCACCGCGATGTTGTCCTGCCCCATCAGGCGGAACAGCCACCACACGCGGGCCGCGGAAAACAAGCCCATCGCGTCATAAACCACCACCTGATGGCCATCACCCACACCCATCGCGCGCATCCGGGACATGAATTTTTCCACCGGCGGGGCCATATGTGGCAGGGCCGAGCGGTGATCGGAAATCTCGTCAATATCGAAAAAACGGGCACCGGGAATATGCCTGGCATCATATTCCGCCCGGGCATCGCGGCCCATGGCAGGCAGGAACCAGGTGCCGTCCAGAACACGCAGATCAGGGTCTTTCAGGTGCCCGGCCAGCCATGTGGTCGAGACCAGTGTTTTCGGATCGTCTTCTGACATGCAATCCCCCGTCTTTCGCGTGCACCTTGCCTACATCCCGAGGGTCAGAGAGGCAAGACCGGGCACCGCCATCGCGCGCCCGATCATATGTGTCCGGCTTACTTGGCCATCGCGTTCTTGATCAGGCCGACCACGGCCATGACAACGCCACCGCCAACACCGCCGGAAGCGACCTGACCCAGAATGCCCGCGATATCCATTCCGCCCGCGGCAGCACCGCCTGCGCCAAGCATCCCCAGAATCTGACCTCCCAAGCCGCCGCCGATAATCCCGGCGATCGAGTTCCCCAGTACGCCAAGATTCAGATTTTTCAACAGACCACCAGCGACGTTCCCGCCCACGGCGCCTGACAACAAACCAATTAAGAGTTCCATAAGATTTCCTCCCCACAAACCAGGCTCTCAAAAATACCATGCGTTATCCGGCGCAGAGCCCAAGCAAACTGGATTGTCACAGAATAGAGAGGCGCACAGGAATGACCCAAGGGGAAAAACGCTTCTGTTATCCCCGGATTTAGTCGCCGTGGCGCAGCAGGCGTTGCTTCTGACGATTCCAATCCCGCTTGGCATCGACGGCGCGTTTGTCGTGGTTCTTTTTACCCTTGGCGATGCCCAGTTTCATCTTGGCCAATCCGCGATGGTTAAAATACAGCACCAGCGGAACCAGGGTCATGCCCTTGCGCTGCGTGTCATTCCAAAGTCGCGATAGTTCCTTGCGCGACACCAACAGCTTGCGCTTGCGCTTTTCGTCATGGCCAAAGGTTTTCGCCTGCTCGTACGGGGCGATGTAGGAATTCACCAGCCACAGCTCGCCGTCTTCCACCATTGCATAGCTTTCGGCGATATTGGCGCTGTGCTGGCGTAGGGATTTCACCTCGGACCCTTCCAGGATGATGCCGCACTCGATGTCATCCTCGATGGCATAGTCGTACCGGGCACGCCGGTTCTCGGCGATCACTTTGTAGTTCGGGTTGTCCTTCGGTTTGGCCATTTGGGTGTCCTATGCGGCCAACGCGGGCCTGTCCAGAAGACCTAGGGATATATTCACCAAGGGTGGCGGTTCAACCACGCTTCTGCGCTCGCGCCAATGTGAAAACATAGGAGAGGGCATGCGGTTAAAGTATCGTATGCGTTGGTCTTTCGTCGTCTCTCTTCTGCCGCTTCTGGCCCTCTCGGGACTGGCAAGTTGGCAACTTAGCTGGCTTGAACCGCGTCAGACCTTGCCGGGGCGGCTGTCGACCTATCACAAGGTCTATGGGTTCTGGGATGTAGCCTGTGATACTGCAATGGATGGCACAGATCACCGCTGTTACATCCAATATGTCGATGTCTATCGCCCGCGCCCCGATTTTGCCGCGGCGATGGTTGAGGTGGTGATGCATGAGGGTGTGGATGGGCAGGCCGATCCGCATATCCGGTTTGACGTCGAGCCCGGGTTTACCTTCCGTGACACTTCGATTGCCGTGATCACGCCATCAGGACCATGGCCGGTCGATATCGCGCATTGCGCGGGCAGCACCTGTCGCATCTCTGGCGATCCTGCCCGTGCGCTGCTGGATTCCTGGGCCAAGGGCAAGGTGATCAACCTTGAGATTGAAGAAGGCCGGGCGCAGCCTGCCAAACTCAGCTGGCCACTGGATGACATCACCACAATGCTTGATGACTTTGCCACCCAGCGGGCCGCCCGTAACCTACCTTAGTCGGTTTTCCAGTCGCCGTCCTTGTTCCACCACCGATGCGGGTTCTTGCTGTCATCCAAACCCTTACACAGGCTGCGCAGCACATCCGTCACGGTGATCACCGGTTCATAATAACTATGTACCTCATAGATCGCCTCGATGATCCCGCGCAGCGTGGCCTCGTCGCGGGGGATGAAGAACCGCATTTCATCCACGCCGGGGCGTTTGCGCGTGTGGTCTTCGGCCCCGGTGGGTGTGCCTTCGCGCGGGCGATAATATTCATGACCGCCGGGCGCGCGATAGCCGTTCCGGTCGGTCTTGCCCTGCACCAGCGGCGTCACCCCGGTCACGGCGTCAAAGATGCGGTCGACATCTTCGACGGGGGCTTGAAATGCGATCTGCCACATCGGCTGCATCTCAATCGGACGCGTGTCGAATCCGGTGGCCAGAATGCTCTCACCCATAGCGCACCCCCGGCTCCAAAAGCTCGAAACCGAGGATTTCAAACTCGTAAAGTTCACTGTTGTCCGGGCGCATGGTGCGCGCGATCAGTTTGCCATCGTCGGATTGATAGACCGCATGGGTGGTGTGCAGCGCGCGATAGCAATGGCTGCCGTCCGGGTAGTAATACTTGATCATCTCATATCTCCTTCAGTCCAGTTGATCGGGCAATCCACGCCCATTGTTCCACCAGCGATTGGGGTTGGTGTTGTCCGGGTTATAGGCGGCACGGCTGGCCCAATCTTCGCGCAGGAAAATTACGGGCTGCTCGTAGTGGTGCACTTGTAGAACCGCATCCATCACCTGTTCCAGCGCACCCAGGTCGCGCTCGATCGAAATCTTCAGTTCGACCATCGGGTAGGTTTCGGTCTGACCCGCCGTGTATCCGGCCTTGTGGGCAGTCGTGGTCGAATGCGCCTGCGGTTGCGCCGTCTCGCAGCCCGTGGCCGAGATCGAGGCATTGCGATGATACCGGCCATAGCCCAGCGGATGCACTTTCATCACCGCATCCAGAATGCGATCCGTGTCTTCGGGCAGGGTCTGGATTTCCAATGTCCAGACGGGTTCGAAATGGCCGGACTCGGCTTTGTAAGTTTCAAGCATGGGCAGTCTCCTTTGGCTGTGGTCTAACATCACCCTCCTGACAACATATTGTCAGTAGTCGTGCTAAGCTTCTCATATGACCCGTTCGACTCGCCTTTTTGAGATCATTCAGATCCTGCGCGCTTCCCCGACGCCCGTCACCGCGCAGGCGATTGCCGAGGCATTGGAGGTGACTCCGCGCACGGTGTATCGCGACATGGCGGCGTTGCAGGGAATGCGGGTGCCGATCGAAGGCGAGGCCGGGATCGGGTATGTGATGCGGTCAGGGTTTGATTTGCCGCCCCTGATGCTGACAACGGAAGAGGTTGAAGCGCTGTTTGTCGGTGCTGCCTTGTTGCAACGCACGGGAGATGCCGGGCTGCAGCAAGCGGCACGCAGTGCCACGGGCAAGATCGCGGCGGTGCTTCCCGGGGCCAAGGCCCCCGAGGTGCCGCTGCGTGTTTCAAACTGGACTGGCATTCCCGACAAAGGCCCGCGCGCCGATGATCTGCGCCAGTTCATCCGCGACAGTGCTGCCTTGTCGATTGAGTACACCGACCTGAGTGACAGCCAAAGCTCCCGGACGGTCTTGCCGCTTGCAATGATCTATTACGTGGATGCCGTGGTGCTGGCCGCGTGGTGCGAGTTGCGCAAGGGCTTTCGTCATTTCCGGATTGACCGGATCACAGCCTATGCCCCAACCGGCAAGACATATCCTGATCGCTGCAGACGTTTGCGGTTTGAGTGGGAACGCGAGGCCGGAACGCAGGATGGTCTGGTCACTTAAAGCAGTCCCTTGCTGCGCAGTTGTGCCCGCAATGCATCCCCATCCGCGCCCCGTTCGGGGATCGGGTTTGGCTTGAGTGCCTCACCATCAAAGCGCGGTGCGGGGGCGGGTTGCAACGGCCGGTCATGCCAGACGGCGCGCTCTGCCATATGCGGGTCACCTGCCGCATCCTCGGGGGCCAGAACAGGGGCGACGCAAGCGTCACTACCGTCAAACAGATCAGCCCAGTGTTGCAACGGCCGGCTGGCAAACAGTCGCTTAAGCTCCGAGGTTTGGGCAGTCCATTTGGCGGGATCATATTGTGCGGCAAAGCGGGGATCATCGCTCAGGTTAAGAATGCGTAGAAACTCGGCATAGAATTTTGTCTCAAGGCACTGGACCGATAGGTACTGCCCGTCAGCGCATTGATAGACCCGGCTCCAATGCGGACCATCGAGCAGGCTTTGCCCCCGGGGTTTTGCCAGATTGCCACTGGGCGCCATCGACATCAAAAGCGCCATCATATGGGCCGATCCATCGACGATAGCCGCGTCCACAACAGTGCCTTCACCGGTCTTTTGCGCGTTCAGAAGCCCGGCCAGAATGCCTGCCACCAAGTATAAGGCGCCGCCCCCGATGTCGCCCACCAGTGTGGCCGGGGTTTGCGGGGGCTGTCCGGGTTGTGACCCATACCAGAGCGCACCGGAGGTGGCGATATAGTTATAGTCATGCCCCGCCTGCGCGGCGCGCGGGCCATCCTGCCCCCACCCGGTCATGCGGCCATAAACCAGCTTGGGATTCGCCTTGAGGCAAGGCCTGGGCCCAAGACCCAAACGTTCCATCACCCCGGGGCGGTTGCCTTCAATCAGGGCATCGGAGGATTTGATCAGGGCCATGGCCACACTCAGGTCGGCGCTGTCCTTGAGATCAAGGATAATCGCGCGTTTGCCGCGATCCAGCAGGTTATGATTGCCTACCGTGGGATTGGCGCTTTGGGGGCGCTGGATGACGATCACCTCGGCCCCCAGATCGGCCAGCATCATCGCCGCAAATGGACCCGGGCCAATACCCTCGAATTCGATGATGCGAAACTCGTTCAGCATGCTGTTCTAGTACCGCCTGTTGATGCGCCTGTCACTGGCGATGCGGCGCTTCTTTTGCTGTTCGCGTATGAACACGAACAGGCCCGACCCGAGGATCAGTGCGATGCCGATGGTGGCCACAGTCCCCGGAAGATCACCAAAGATCACCCATCCCCACATGATGGCCAGAGGCAGGCCGACATATTCAAACGGCGCGATGGTGGCGGCATCGGCCATGCGATAGGCGGCGGCCAGCGTATACCCGACAATGGCCGAATTCAGGCCCAATGCCAGAAAGTACCAAAGGTCCGATCCTTCCGGCCAGACCCAGGCGCGTAATACGAAAATCAGGCTTTCATTCTCCAGTCCTTCGGCATAGCGCCCATCACCGGCGACGAGCCAGAACAACAGGCTGACCACGATAAAGGTCATCTGGATATAGACCGCCATTGCCGAAGCCTTGGAAGCGACGCCCAGCAGGCGGGTTAACAGGGAATTCAGCGCATAGGTGACCGCCGCCAAAAGCGGCAGAAGGTAGATCACGAAAGGCACGTCTCGCGCTTCGCTGCTTTGCCAGGGCTGGATGACGATGATCACGCCGACAAATCCCACCAGAACTGCACCGATGCGCAGCGGCCCGACCTTTTCACCCAGCATCGGAATGCTGAGCAGGGTGATCACCAAAGGGGCCACAAAGGCGATCGCGGTGGTGTCGGCCAGAGGCAGCGAGGCGAGAGCGGCAAAAAACGACAGGTTTGCCACGACGATTAGTAAACCACGCAGCAAATGCAGGAACGGCGTTTTGGTTTTCAGGATATGCCAGCCGCCTTCAAGCTGCACGAAGAGCAAGCTGAAACAGATGCCAATACTCGAGCGGATGAACACCATCTGGTGTAGCGGATAGCCGCCTGACAGCAACTTTATCAGCATGTCGTTGATCGAAATACCCACGATTGCAATCAGGATAAGACCAATCCCCATCGCGGGGTTGTTCAGCTTGGTCTGCGTGGTCATCGGTGGGTCCTTTCCAGATTGACCTAGCATGGGGAAATCGGGTGGTCACGCTTGTTTCCGACATGGTTGCTTGGCGGTGCGCGGGGCTTGCGGTAGTCTGACCAAGCCGTGATGGGACGAGGAGGGCGCGCCGATGAAAATGCATGACGAACGGGATATTCAAGCGGACCGGGCAACCGTTTGGGCGGCGCTGTTGCATCCTGAGGTTCTGAAAGAATGTGTGCCCGGCGCGCAAGAGCTGACCGGTACACCGGAAGACGGTTTTGACGCGGTCGTCGTGCAAAAGGTTGGCCCCGTGAAGGCGACCTTCAAGGGCCACGTTACGCTGTCGGATATGGTTGAACATGAAAGCCTGACCCTGTCCGGGTCTGGCAAGGGCGGGGCCGCCGGCTTTGCCAAGGGCAGTGCCAATGTGCGGCTGGAAGACAGCGAAAACGGTACCCGGCTGACCTATGATGTCGAGGCCAAGGTCGGAGGCAAACTGGCCCAGTTGGGCAGCCGCATCGTTGATGGGTTCGCCAAGAAGATGGCCGATCAGTTCTTTGTCCGGCTGGAAGAAGTGATTGAAGGCCCCGGGGAAGACGACGCGCCAGAGGCTGACGATACGGAAGAGACGAAAAAGAAGGGGTGGTTAAAGCGATTGATCAGTTAATGCAAAACGCGCAAGCACTTTTGGGGGTGCGCAGAGTTTCGCATAGATCAACCGGCGGTTTTCCCGGGGGACACATCAACGATTGGAAGTCCGCCCAATCACCTCGGCGATTCGCTTTCCGATCTCGGCACTGGCCTTGGACGACGGATGGATCATGTCAAACGCGTGATAGCTTCGATCACCATGCGGGACCAGATCGGCAAGGGACAGGAAGTAGACGCCCTTGTCCAGATCGGCCAGCTTGTCGATCCGGCGTTCAAGCTCATCGCCCTCATCCTTGCAGTATTCGATCGGAGAGCCGACTCCGGGTGAGCGCAGATAACCGACGTAAAGAACCTTGGCGCCATCCTGGCGCAGTTGCGAGACAAAACCGGGGATCGTGCCCTTGCGACCGTCCTCGGAAATCAGCCGCTCCATCTTGTTGTCACAAAAACTGCACCCGCAGCCCAGCCACAGATCATTGCCGCCACCATTGACGATCACCCAATCCCATTTTCCGGGGCGATATTGCTTGGTGATGTTCAACCCGGCAGCCCCGGAAATGGGCAGCGCATAGATCATCCGCGCGCCGACGACCGAGCGGTCGATGACTTGTTCGTCGAGTTCATTCTCGAGAGTGTGCGAGACCGCCTTGCCCACGCCGCCATTGGTCGCCATCAGCGAATCGCCGACCAATAGGATGCGTGCCTGATCACTTCTGGTAACGGCCTCGCCGCAGCTGGCCAAGGCAAAGAGAGCGCAAAAAGCCCAGATAAAATGGTGATTTATAGTCAATTCCCCAATCCTTCGTGTCCACCGACCATTGCCGATTACCCAAAGTTCCCAGAGTAGTATCTCTAACCACTGTTAAAAAATCGACAACGAATGGCGGTGCCGGGGCTGAACACTCTGTTTCCGCACTTCCGCACATTCCGCCCTGCGCTTTCGAAGATTTGCACCCCGGTAACTTTCGCCTACTGTGCCCGAGAATGGCTCAGAGGAACTGCAGCATGGCCCCGATTGTGGATGTGAATGACCTGCGCAAAACCTACAAAGGCGGGTTTGAGGCGCTCAAAGGTGTGTCGTTGAGCATCGAGGAAGGTGAGATTCTGGCCCTTCTCGGCCCGAATGGGGCAGGTAAGACCACTTTGATTTCAACGCTTTGCGGCATCACGACGCCCTCTTCGGGCAGCGCACGCGTTGGTGGGCATGACATCGTGAGCGCGTATCGTGCCGCGCGAATCCTGATCGGTCTGGTTCCGCAAGAGATCGCACTGGAACCGTTTGAGCGCGTCATCAACACGCTGCGGTTTTCTCAGGGCGTGTTTGGCAAGAAACGTGATGATGCACTTATCGAACGAATCCTGCGGCAGCTCTCTTTGTGGGACAAGCGCACGGCCCGCACCCGCGAGTTGTCGGGCGGCATGAAGCGGCGCGTGATGATCGCCAAGGCGCTGTGTCACGAACCCCGCGTGCTGTTTCTGGATGAGCCGACCGCCGGGGTGGATGTCGAACTGCGCCGCGACATGTGGGACATCGTCAAAGGGCTGAAGGCCGACGGCGTCACGATCATCCTGACCACGCATTACATCGAAGAGGCCGAGGCGATTGCCGACCGCGTTGGTGTGATTGCCAAGGGGGACCTGCTGCTGGTTGAGGATAAGGCGGCGTTGATGGCGCGCATGGGGCGCAAGACCTTGCAGATTGACCTGCGCGAGCGCGTGCAGACGATGCCGGATGCCTTGAAAGAGTATGATCTGGAACTGGCCGATGAGGGCGCGGCGCTGCTTTATCACTACGATACGCGTGGCGAGGGCACGGGCATTACCAAACTGTTGCAGGCGCTGGCTGCAGAAGGGCTGCAACTGCGCGACCTGCACACCAGTCAATCCAGCCTGGAAGAGATTTTTGTCGGCTTGGTGCAGGAGGATGCGGCATGAACCTCTATGCGATCAAAGCCATCTACATGTACGAAATGAACAGGTTTTTCCGCACGTTGATGGAGAGCCTTTTGTCGCCGGTCATTTCGACTTCGCTGTATTTCGTTGTGTTTGGTGCAGCGATTGGCAGCCGGATAGATCAGGTCGAAGGTGTCAGTTACGGCGCGTTTATCGTGCCCGGTCTGATCATGCTGAGCGTGATGACACAGGCGATCAGCAATGCCAGTTTCGGCATTTATTTCCCGAAATTCATCGGCACGATCTTTGAGCTGCTCTCGGCCCCGGTCAGTTTTCTCGAAGTGGTGGTGGGCTATGTCGGGGCGGCGGCAACCAAGGCCTTGTTGATCGGGGTGGTAATCCTGGTCACCGCGAAACTGTTCGTCGATATCGAGATTTTGCATCCCGGGGCGATGATCGCTTTCCTGATCCTCACCTGCGTGTCCTTTGCCTTGTTCGGGTTTATCATCGGCATCTGGGCCGAGAATTTCCAGCAGTTGCAATTGATTCCACTTCTGGTGATCACCCCCTTGGTATTCCTGGGCGGGGCGTTCTATTCAATCTCGATGCTGCCAGCGGCATGGCAAACGGTGACCTTGTTCAACCCGGTGGTCTATCTGATCTCGGGCTTCCGATGGTCGTTCTTCGGGGTGGCGGACGTGCCCGTGATGTGGAGCCTGCTGGCGATCTTTGGCTTTACGATGATGTGCCTTGGCGTCGTCTGGTGGGTATTCAAGACGGGATATCGGATCAAATCCTGACCGGATCGGCGTATCTTTTCAGCCACATTGTGGTTTGTGGGTAGGCACCACCTTGTTTGCGGGGCACCGGGGCTCTAAATCGGCCTGCATGAAGCATCTTGTCCCCTTCCTGAAATCTGAACCCTGCGTGGCCGTCATCCGGCTGACCGGGTCGATTGGCGCGACGAGCCGCTCTCAGCTGAACGACGAGGCCATGGGCCCGGTGATCGAAAAGGCGTTCAAGCGTGGCAAACCCGCCGCGGTGGCCTTGCTGATCAACTCACCCGGTGGATCGCCGGTGCAATCCTCGCTGATTGGCGCGCGCATTCGCCGGTTGGCTGAAGAGCATGCCATTCCCGTGCATGCCTTTGTCGAGGATGTGGCCGCCTCGGGCGGGTATTGGCTGGCCACTGCGGCGGATGACATCTGGGTCGACGCTGGCTCGATCGTCGGTTCGATCGGAGTGATCTCGGCTGGTTTCGGGGCGCCCGTGTTTTTGGCCCGGCAAGGGATTGAACGCCGGGTGCATACGTCGGTGAAATCCAAAAGCCTGCTCGATCCGTTCCTGCCCGAGAAAAAAGAGGATGTCGCGCGGCTGAAGTCTTTGCTGGAACAAATCCACGAGCAGTTTGTAACACAAGTTAAGACGCGCCGAGGAGACAAGCTGACGGACAAGACAGACTTGTTCACCGGTGAATTCTGGTTGGGCCGTCGCGCCGTGGAGCTGGGTCTGGTGGATGGTGAGGCACATCTGGTGCCCAAGCTGCAGGATCTTTACGGCGAGAAAGTACGCCTGAAATGGTATGGCCGTAAGCGCGGGTTGCTGAGCCGTTTCAGCACTGATCTGGCCCGCGATGCGGTGGCTACGGTTGAGGAGCGTGCGGATTACGCGCGTTTCGGGCTCTGACGTGATTGCAAAAATCGTTGCTCTCTTTTTGGTGTTTATTGCCGTGTTGGGCATGTTCGGGAAACTGAGGTTTCCGGGGCAAAAGCGCCTCGCCTCGGCCAAGTGTCCCAAATGCGGGCGCTACCGGATCGGTAAAGGCCCCTGTTCCTGTCAGAAAGGTCCGCGCACATGATCATGGCCTGGCTTTTGTCGGGCCTGGGCCTGCTGATCCTGCTTCTGGCGGGTGATGCATTGGTCAAAGGGGCGGTGAATCTCAGCCTGCGGGTCGGTATCCCGGCCCTGATTGTCAGCCTGACGATTGTCGCCTTTGGCACCTCGGCCCCCGAGCTGTTGATTTCCATCAACGCCGTGCTGGATGAAAAACCCGGTCTGGCGCTGGGCAATGTGGTGGGATCAAATACCGCCAATATCCTGCTGGTTCTGGGGGTGCCTGCGCTGCTGGCCGGGCTGCACACCAGTTCGTGCAGTTGCCAGAAAACCTTTCTGTTCATGATCGCATCCACCTTCCTGTTTATCGCCTTGGCGTTCCGAGGGGTCTTTGACTGGTATGCCGGGATCGTTCTGCTGGCGGCCCTTGGCTATGTCCTGTTTGACGCGTTTCGCGATGCGCATCGGCACCGCAAGGCGGTCGCCGTACAGGCTGAAGACGAGGATGACGAAGAGGTCGAGGGCGCTGACCCCGACATGCCATGGTGGCAGATCTATGTCTTCCTTGGCCTTGGGTTGATCGGCCTGCCCCTGGGGGCGGATCTGTTGGTGGACAACGCGTCGATCATCGCCAAGGCCTTTGGGGTCAGCGATGCGGTGATCGGGCTGACCTTGGTGGCGCTGGGTACGTCCTTGCCGGAATTGGCGACTACGGTGATGGCCGCGCTACGCAAACAGGCCGATGTGGCCTTGGGCAATGTCATCGGGTCGAACATGTTCAACCTGCTGGCTATCATCGGGATCACCACGCTGGTGGGGCCAATTCCGGTCGATCCTGAATTCCTGCGTTTCGATCTTTGGGTGATGCTGGCGGCGTCGCTGCTCTTAATCCCATTTGTCTTTTTCAAGCAGGACATCAGGCGCGGTTGGGGGATTATCTTGACGGCGCTTTATCTGATCTATGTTGTAATCGTCCTGACCTGAACGGAGACGATAGATGACACGCGCACTGGTAACTGGGGCGGCACGGCGGCTGGGCCGGGCGATGGCATTGGCCTTGGCGGAACGGGGCCATGATGTTGCCGTGCATTTCGCTGGTTCCGAAGATGAGGCGCAAGAGGTGGCTGATCTGATCACCGCGATGGGCCGCAAGGCCGTGGTGCTTGAGGCCGACTTGCTGGACGAGGCGCAGATGCAAAATCTGTTTCCCAGAGCAGTTGAGGGGCTGGGCGGGCCGATCACGACACTGATCAACAATGCGTCTATCTTTGAACATGACACGGTGGAAACGGCCACGCGGGAAAGCTGGGACCGGCATCTTGAAAGCAACCTGCGCGCGCCCTTCGTGCTGACCCAGGCATTGGCGGCGCAAGTGCCCGAGCCCAAAATCGACGCTCAGGGCGAACCGGTGGCGCAGGGTGTGGTCATCAACATGATTGACCAACGCGTGCGCAAGCTGACCCCTGAATTCATGAGTTACACGATCGCCAAATCCGCCCTCTGGATGATGACACAGACGATGGCACAGGGGCTTGCCCCTCGGGTGCGGGTGAATGGAATCGGGCCGGGGCCGACCTTGCAGGGCCCGGCCCAGAGCGCCGAGCAGTTTCGACGCCAGCGGCAGGCGACCATCCTGCAACGCGGGGCTGATCCAGAGGGAATCATCGCGGCGCTCGATTACCTGCTGAAAGCTCCTGCCGTGACCGGTCAGTTGCTTTGTGTTGACGGTGGTCAGCATCTGGGTTGGCAGACGCCGGACGTGGTGGGTGTCGAGTAGATTGGTGAGTCTGAGCCTGACTTTTGCACTACTGCTTCCGTTCGTCACGAAAGTGTTACAAAAATACTAATGTTTTCAGTGTTTTGTCATTTGGTAAGTTTTTTCACTCATAAAATCAGTAGCTTACAAAAGTGCCTAAAAATTAGGCAGATCATGGAAATGGGCCAAAAACAACAGTAATTTCCAGATCGGCGAAACTTATAGGCAGAGTTATCCACATGTTCCGTGGACAGGTTTTCTCTTGCCCCCGGGTTGGTAAGATTGCAGCACCACACGAGAATCATATCTGAAAGTATACCCGCCCCGTGAACGAGCAAACTGCCCCAAAAACAGGCCATGGCGTGATCCAGTCTTATCTCAAGACCTTGGACGGTTCTCCGGGCGTCTATCGTATGCTCGATGCGCAGGCGCGGGTGCTTTATGTCGGCAAGGCGCGCAACCTCAAGGCGCGGGTGTCCAGCTATGCGCGCCCCACCGGGCATACGCCCCGGATCGCCCGGATGATTGATGCCACCGCCTCGATGATGTTTCTGACCACGGCGACGGAAACCGAGGCGCTGTTGTTGGAACAGAACCTGATCAAGCAGCTGAAACCAAAGTTCAACGTGCTGCTGCGGGATGACAAAAGTTTCCCGAATATCCTGGTCACCAAGGCGCATGATTTCCCGATGATCAAAAAGCATCGCGGGGCAAAAAAGGAAAAGGGTGCGTATTACGGCCCCTTCGCCAGCGCCGGAGCGGTGAACCGGACACTGGGGCAATTGCAGCGGGTGTTTCAATTGCGCAATTGCAGCGATGCGATGTTCGAAAGCCGCACGCGCCCCTGCCTGCAATACCAGATCAAACGCTGCACGGCCCCTTGCGTCGGGCATATCAGCAAGACGGAGTATGGGGGGCAGGTGGCCGATGCAGAACGCTATCTGGCCGGCAAATCGACCGAGATCCAGGAAAAGCTGGCCGCGCAGATGCAAGCGGCCTCCGAGGCGATGGAGTTCGAGCGCGCCGCTGCGCTTCGGGATCGGATCAAAGCGTTGACGCAGGTGCAGACCGCCCAAGGCATCAACCCGCGCACGGTGAACGAGGCCGATCTGATCGCCCTGCATCTGGATAAGGGACAGGCCTGTGTTCAGGTCTTCTTCGTCCGCGGCGGCCAGAACTGGGGCAATCGTGATTTCTATCCGCGCGTCGGGCCGGATGTGGCGGAACCCGAGGTGCTAGAGGCTTTCATCGGGCAGTTCTACGACAGCAAAGAGCCGCCCAAACAGTTGATCCTGTCTCATGGGATTGAGAATGATGACCTGATGCAGGCCGCCCTGAGCGAAAAGCTGGGCCGCAAGGTCACTTTGCTGGTGCCGCAGAAAGGCGAGAAAGCCGAGTTGATCGACGGCGCGCTGCGCAATGCCCGCGAAAGCCTTGCGCGCAAGATGGCCGAGACGGCGACACAAGGAAAACTGCTTAAAGGTCTGGCCGAGGCGTTTGATCTGGACGCCCCGCCGCAGCGGATCGAGGTTTATGACAACAGCCACATTCAGGGGGCCCATGCCGTTGGTGCGATGATCGTGGCGGGGCCGGATGGTTTTATGAAAAACCACTATCGCAAGTTCAACATCAAGGGCGAAAGCCTGACCCCGGGTGATGACTTCGGGATGATGAAAGAGGTGCTGACCCGGCGGTTCAAACGTCTTTTAAAGGATGATCCAGACCGCGACGAAGGGCATTGGCCCGATCTGTTGCTGATTGATGGCGGTGCCGGGCAGGTCAGTGCCGTGGCCCAGATCATGCGCGAAATGGGGGTCGAAGATATCCCGATGGTCGGCGTTGCCAAGGGCGTGGACCGGGATCAGGGCAAGGAAGAGTTTCACCGGATAGGCAAACAGGTCATGGCCCTGCGCCACAACGATCCGGTACTTTATTTCGTGCAACGCCTGCGCGACGAAGCCCACCGTTTTGCTATTGGTACCCACCGGGCCAAACGCGCCAAGGCGGTTGGCGCGACGCCTCTGGATGATGTGGCGGGCGTTGGTGCGGCCCGCAAACGGGCCCTGTTGCAGCATTTCGGATCCGCCAAGGCGGTCAGCCGCGCGGCGCTGGCCGATCTGAAGGCCGTGGACGGTGTGTCAGATGCCCTTGCGCAAAAGGTCTATGATTATTTCCATGAAAATGGCTAGGGCTCCGGTGCGCCTGTGTCTTCCCCCACCCTCAGATACTCGTTAGACAGTTGCCATGACGTGGAACATTCCAAATATCCTGACCATCCTGAGGTTGCTGGCGGCACCCATGGTGGCGGTGATGTTTCTTTACTTCAACAGGCCCTGGGCGGACTGGTTTGCGCTGGTCCTGTTCATCACGGCAGCACTGACAGATTGGCTGGACGGGCATCTTGCCCGGACCTGGAAACAGACCACAAAGCTGGGTGCGATGCTGGACCCGATTGCCGATAAGGCGATGGTGGTGATCGCGTTGATGGTGATCGTCGGGTTCTCCGATGTCTACTGGACCCCTTGGCTGGTGCTGCCCGCAACGGTGATCCTGTTCCGCGAAGTGTTCGTGTCGGGCCTGCGGGAATTTCTGGGGGATACGGCGGGCACGTTGCAAGTGACCCAACTGGCCAAGTGGAAAACAACGGCGCAGATGGTGGCAATCGCGATCCTGTTTTCCCGTGGGATTTTCGAGCATCATCTGGTCATGCACAGCTTTGGCATGGATCAGGCGATGATTGATGAGGTGCTGCGGGGTCAAGTTGAGGACGTAAACGGTTTGCGCGGGTATTACCATGCCATGATCTGGTCGGGGCGGATCGGCTTCTGGATGCTATGGATTGCGGCGGCTATGACGCTTATATCGGGTTTTGATTACTTCAAGAAATCAGTTCCTTACCTGAAGGATAGACCATGATTGATGTGCTTTACTTTGCCTGGGTGCGCGAACGGATCGGACACCCCAAAGACCAAGTGGACAGCAGCGCCGCGACGGTGATGGAGCTAGTCGAAGAACTGCGTGCCCGAGAACCGCGCTACGAGGCGGCTTTTGCTGACCTTGATGCTTTGCGAGTGGCCGTGGATCAGGAATTGACCGGCTTTGATGCGCCTTTGAAGGGCGCGCGAGAGGTGGCGTTTTTCCCGCCCATGACGGGAGGTTAAGCGATGGATATCCGTGTCCAATCCGAGCCGTTTCAATTCGGGGCCGAGGCCGAAACCTTTGCCAACCGGCAAAGCGGCATGGGCGCGGTTGTCACTTTCAGCGGGATCGTGCGTGACATCGCCGGTGGTCTTGAGGTGATGGAGATCGAACACTATCCCGGCATGACCGAAAGCGCCCTGCGCGGGATTGCCGAAGAGGCGTTAAGCCGTTGGAACTTGGGCGATGTTCTGGTCATTCACCGGCACGGCCCGCTGCATGCCAATGACATGATCATGATGGTGGCCACCTCTGCACCCCATCGCGTGGATGCATTTGAAGCGGCGGAATTCCTGATGGATTACCTCAAATCCCGCGCACCGTTCTGGAAGAAGGAAAAGACCAAGGACGGGGCCGATTGGGTGGCGGCGAAGGATGAGGATGAGATGGCGTTGGGGCGGTGGAGCGACAGCTCGTAATGTTTACCCTGTTTCTTACTAAAGGCGTTCGCGGCGCGCCTGGAGCCAGAGTCTAAAACACAGAGGTGGTGAAAGTCGGTTTGGCGGGCGAATCAAACAGTAGTTTAAGCGAAATTTCCGTTCTCATCTGGCCATGTCCATATCTCGTCATCAGAAAGGATAGCGTCCACCACTGCCGCTGCCCTCTCTCGTGTGGTCGAGTTCTCGCGTAGCGCCATGTTATTGATCTCAATTTCGATAAAGTAGTTGACGACCTGCTCGCGGCAAGCCCCCCGTCGCAGTTGAGAGGCCGCTGCAACCAAATGGCTGTCATATTCATCGGCAAAAGAAATGTTGTCGTCATCATCCCACCTGCCCGCAAACGGACCTCCTGGAGCTAACAGGCAAATGGGGTCCCAAAGCTTCCAGCCGATATCTCGCAATCGAGAAAGTTTAATCTGCGGCTGAGAAGATATTGGTTCCATTAGAACATTTTCGTAGATGCACCTAAATGATGCCAGTCTCAATTTGTTATCCGCTTTGGGCTCAAAACCGCCATCTGATGCTTTTAGCCGATTTAGAGACCCTGACAGTCCACCGCGTCGAATCGTGAGGTGAGCCGTTTCACCTGTAAGGTTCGGCAGTGGGGCTGATCAATCCCACCAGGGGCCGTGATGTTTGCCCTCTTCGCCCAGCCGTTCAAATCCGTGATAACCAAAGAAATCGCGTTGGGCCTGAATGATGTTGGCGGACCCATACCCTTGGCGCATGGTGTCATACCATGACAGCGCCGCAGTCAGGGCTGGGGCCGCGTGGCCCGTGGTCACGGCGGCACCCACCACTTCGCGCAGGGCGGGAATGGTGCGGGCGAGGGTTTCAGCGAATTTGGGCGACAGGATCAGCTGACCGGCGGGCATGTCTGATCCAAACGCTTCAGAGATATCATCCAACATCGCCGACCGGATGATGCAGCCCGCACGCCAAATCTCGGCAATGCGGGCATAGTCCAGCGGCCATTCATATTCTTCCGCTGCAGCATCGAGCACGCGAAACCCCTGCGCATAACCAAGGATGCGTGCGGCGGTGAAGGCCTCGGCCATGGTGGCCGACCCCAGCGTGATTGCGCCCCGCGCACCGCCCAGAATGGCCTCGGCTTGCTGGCGGGTGTCTTTCTCCGATGACCAACTACGCGCACCAACGGCGGCCTCGATCATGTTCGCCGCTTGACCCAAAAGGACGGCCTCGACTACGGTCCAGCGGCCTGTGCCCTTTTGTCCGGCGGCGTCCTTGATCACATCGACCATTGGGTGGCCGGTGATCGGGTCGTCATATTGCAGGGCCTTGCCGGTGATCTCGATCAGGTAGGATTTCAGCGGGCCTTGGTCCCATTCGGCGAACATCTGGCCGATCTCGGGTGGGGTCCAGGCCGCGCCATTGCGCAAGAGGCTGTATATCTCGGCAATGACCTGCATTTCGGCATATTCGATGCCGTTGTGAACGGTCTTGATGAAATGCCCGGCGCCATCGGGACCAAGATGGTCGACACAAGGGTCGCCCTCGAACTTGGCCGCAATCGTGGTGAGGATCGGCTTCAACTGGGTCCAGCTGTGATCAGTGCCGCCGACCATCATCGACGGCCCATGGCGCGCACCGTATTCCCCACCCGAAACCCCCATACCGACGAAATGGATATCCTTCTCGGCCAAGGTGGCCGATCGGCGGCGGGTGTCGTGGAAATTGGCATTGCCGCCGTCAATGATCGTATCGCCGGGTGACAGCAGCGGAGCGATGGTGTCGATCATCATATCCATGGGCTTGCCAGATGGGATCATGAACAGGATCAGCCTAGGGCTGGGCAGTCCGGCGACAAAATCCACGAGCGTCTCATGCGGGTGCAGACGTGCGGCCAGATCGCCGGCTTCGTCCATGAAACCGACAATCCACTCGACCTCGCGGTTGGTGACTGCAACCTCGAACCCGTTCTGGGCCATATTCAGCGCCAGCGCGCTGCCCATGGTTCCCAACCCGTAGACGCCGATTTTTGTATTTCTCGCCATGCCGTGCCCCCGCCTTTTGTTTTGACCAAGCGTAGGCACGGCGCGGGCGAATGCAAGCAGTTCGGTCGGCCAGACTTAGTCCAGCACGCCAGGCAGGCTGAGATCGCCCGACGCGACATCGAACACATCCGTCACGCAAAGCAGCGGGGCATGCACATTGGCGTTGACACGAAGTGCGGCAGTGACGCCGTCATAACCGGTACCCGCAATCTCACCGGCAAAGGGGATGGCCACAGTCAGTGAAATCTCGGGGCCGTCAAAGACCGGTGTGAAGCCGGGGCTGTCGATGAAAAGCGGCAGCCCTGGCCAGGTGGCAGGAAGCGCCGGGGTTTCACCCTCGGGTATGTCGCGCACCGACAATGCGCCCTCACCGCAATCGTCATGCGGGGCCAGCACCACCCAGTGGCTGTGCCAGCCCGCCCCGTCATTGGCCAGATCGCCATCGCCGTTTTCGTCGAACAGCGGCGTATCATCGAAATCCGGATGGCTGGTGGCGGCCAGCGCCAGGATGCCGGTGCCCGGCTCGAACCCTACCACGTTTGGATCAAGTGTCGTGGGCCAGACATAAGACAGTACCGGCGCACCGCCCAGCGCGCCCGCCGGGTCGGGTATCTCGGACCCGGCGCCACCGGCTGTCGTCATGTGGAAGGTCACAGTATGGCCCGAGCGATGCGCGTGGGCTGCCAGAATGTCGAAAGATGCGCTGACGTTCTCTGCCGGGGATGAAGTGACTGCGCCATCCTGTTCCGCCGCAGGCGCGTGGTTGCCGCCGGCCAGAAGAGGGGTTGCGATGACAGCGGCCAGTGCCGCGATGGAAATTCTGATCATGTCGGTCTCCTTTGATGTCAGGTGGCGACAAACTAGTAGCGAATCGCTATTATTGCAATACTGATTTCGTATCGCTATTAATTACCCATGACCAACACTGATTCTCTGCAACTGCGCCCGCTGCTTGACCGGTTGACCCGTTTGTCGGCAGCAGATGCCTGGGCCGATCACCTGACGCCCACGCAGATGGCCGCGCTGGATTACCTCAACCGGGCCAACCGGTATTCCCGCGCGCCCTCACAGGTGGCCGACTACCTTGGTGCGACCCGCGGAACCGTGTCGCAAACGCTGAGAACGCTGGAACGTAAGGGGCTGATCGAAGAACAGCGCTCAACCGAGGATAAACGCCGGATCAGTTATGACATCACCGCCGACGGGCAGGCGGCGACAGGCAGCTGCGACGGGCTGGACGCCGCGGTGTCCGCATTGCCCGAGGATGACCGCAAGGCGCTCACCCAAGGCATGCGGGCGTTGTTAACCGAAATGGTGACAAAGCGCGGCGCGCGGCCCTTCGGGTTTTGCCGCGATTGCCGACATCACGTCACCGGAACAGGCGGCAAGGCCCGCTGTGCCCTGCTGGGTGTCGCGCTTGCATTGGACGAGGCCGGTCAGATCTGCCACGAACAGACGCCCGTCTGAGATCACACGCCCAGACACCAGCGCATGATCGCCTTTTGTGCATGCAAACGGTTCTCGGCCTCGTCGAAGATCACCGAATGAGGGCCGTCCATCACAGCACTTGTCGCCTCTTCCTCGCGATGGGCAGGCAGGCAATGCATGAACAGCGCGTCGGGCTTGGCATGGCGCATCAGCTCTTCGTTCACCTGATAGCCGCGCAGCATGTTATGGCGACGTTCCTTGGTGGATTGGCTGTCATGCATGCTGACCCAGGTGTCCGTGACCACCAGATCGGCGCCCTCTACCGCCTTGTGCGGGTCGCGTTCGATGGTGATCTTGCTGCCGGCCTTGCGGGCCAGCCCCATGAATTCGTCTTCCGGGTCCAGTTGAGCGGGGCCGGAAAAGGTGAGGTCAAACCCAAACTGCCCGGCGGCGTGCAGGAAGGATGAGCAGACATTGTTGCCGTCGCCCGACCAGACAACTTTCTTGCCTCTGATCGGGCCGCGATGTTCTTCATAGGTCATGACATCGGCCATGATCTGACACGGGTGCGTGCGATCAGTCAGGCCGTTGATCACTGGCACAGAGGCGTATTCCGCCATTTCCAGCAGAACGGATTCGTCAAATGTCCGGATCATGATCAGGTCGACATACCGGCTGAGCACACGGGCGGTGTCGGCAATGTTTTCGCCATGGCCCAACTGCATATCGGCACCGGACAGCAGCATGGTTTCGCCGCCCATCTGGCGCACCCCTACGTCAAAGCTGACCCGGGTGCGGGTTGAAGGTTTCTCAAAAATCAGAGCGACCATATGGCCCTTGAGCGGTTCATCATCATCCACGGCACCACGTGGGCGGCCAGCGCGCGCAGTCTTCATGATCTGGGCGTTGTCGATGATGGTCCGCAGGTCAGCGGGGTCGGTTTTGTGTATATCAAGAAAATGGGTCATGGCGGTGCCTTCGGGCAATCGTGGAGCTTTGAGTATTTTTGGCAAGATGAAGATCAGCTGGTCCCGACCTGTCGAGCGGCATGGTCCAGTCGACTCAGCGCCTCGGCCACTTCACTCTCTGAGATGTTGAGAGGAGGCAGCAGGCGGATCACATTGTCGGCGGCGGGCACGGTGATCAGATCGGCGTCATAGCAGGCGTTCAGAACATGCGTATTGGCGGCCTTGCATTTGAGGCCAAGGATCAGGCCGGTGCCGCGCACTTCTTCAAACACATCGGGATGCGCTGAAATCAGACCTTCGAGACCCTGACGCAACTGGCCGGACATGCGGTTAACATGGGCAAGGGCTTCGGGTATGGCGACGTGATCCATCACCGCACAGCCTACAGCACAAGCCAACGGATTGCCGCCATAAGTCGACCCGTGCGTGCCCGCCGTCATGCCCGAGGCCGCCTCCTCGGTGGCCAGGACCGCGCCCAGGGGGAAGCCGCCACCGATGCCTTTGGCCACCATCATGATGTCCGGTTCGATCCCGGCCCATTCATGGGCAAACAGTTTGCCGGTGCGGCCCATGCCACATTGGACTTCGTCGAGAACCAATAGCAGCCCGTGTTGATCACACAGATCGCGCAGGCCCTTCAGGCATTGATCGGGCAGGGGGCGAATGCCGCCTTCGCCCTGTACCGGCTCAACCAGAATGGCGGCGGTCTTGTCATCAATGGCCGCCTCAAGCGCGTCGTGATCACCCCAGGGCAGATGCACAAAACCGGGCAGCAGCGGCCCAAAGCCCTTGGTCATCTTTTCGGACCCTGCGGCTGAAATTCCGGCCGAGGAACGACCATGGAACGAGCCATCAAACGTCAGGATGTTCACCCGCTCGGGCTGACCTTTTTCATGGAAGTACTTGCGGGTCATCTTGACCGCCAGTTCGCAGCTTTCCGTCCCGGAATTGGTGAAGAACACGGTATCGGCAAAACTGGTATCGACCAGCTTGTCGGCCAGCGCCTCTTGCTGTGGGATGTGATAAAGATTGGAGGTGTGCCATAGCGCGTTGGCTTGGGTCGTCAGGGCCGCGACCAAAGCGGGATGGGCATGACCCAGCGCGTTCACCGCAATACCAGCACCCAGATCAAGGAAGCGTCGGCCATCTGCCTCGATCAGCCAGCTTCCTTCTCCTTTGACAAAAGTCAGAGGAGCGCGTGCATAGGTAGGCAGAACGGACGGGATCATGAGAGTTTCCTTCAAATCAGAAGTCCTGTGAGTGCCGCAAGGGCAGCTTCAAGTCAATCTTTTGGGGTGGTTATGCGCTATGCGCAGGGATCAAACAGAAAAAGAGGCGACGGGCGTCAGCTGCGTCGGCGTCGGGCTTCGGTGTGTGCAAAACGTTTGATCATGGCGGGCCTGATAAAAGGTTGTGACACGAAAGGGAAGGGAAAAACGCCCTGACCCTCTAGTGCGCCTCGGCCTTCAGGCAGGCCCGGATCCATTTGGCAGCCGAGCGGTAGTGCGAGGCGCCTGCCGCTTCGGCCCAGCGGCCTGGTGTCCAGTAATTGTTCGCACCTTTCATCGGGCCGCCGTAAAGCGTGTCATCATTGTGGACTTGCAGGAAGGTCAGCAATGCCTGATGCGACGCGGCCAGGTGATGGCGGGCATGACCCCAATCAAGCCCGTTTTGTTTCGCCCTGAGGTCGGCATTATAGGCCTTGAGATCGGACCATTTGTACCCCGGCGCAGGAAAATGCACTTGCTTTCCGGCCTGACCATCCGCGTACCAGCCAAAGAACAGCTGTATCCAATGGGCACGGTGGGCGATGATATCCTTGATCGAGCAGTCATCCTCTCGCTTTTGCGTGGCCTGCGTATCAGGAATTTCGCTGATCATTTTGTGCAGCTTGTTGTATTCCTTTTCGGTCACGGCAATCAGATCGGCCTTTGTAGTAGCGGCAGGCATGGTTGAGTTTCTCCTGTTGGGGGCGGGCATAATTATAGACCTTGTGAGCCTTGGCCGCCTTGATCCGTCGCAATAGACCGATTGCCAGAACCCGAGCGCTGTGCGATGGGCAGGTCATGTACACCCCGCGCGATCAGAACTCCGGGCTTGCCGCTCTGTTGACCTTGGCCGCAGCGGCTTTTGCGGCGGGTACCACCTTGTTGGCAAAAGCCTTGGGTGCCGGTGCGCTGGGCCCGGAGATGCATGCGCTTCAGATCAGCCATGGGCGGTTTCTGTTTGCGCTGATCGCAATCGGAATGGCGACGGCGGTGATGAGGCCCAGGTTTTCCAGACCGCATCTGCCGTTGCACGTGACGCGCTCGGCGCTTGGCTGGGGTGGAGTCAGCCTGATGTTCGCTGCCGCTGCCTTTATCCCCTTGTCGGATGCGACGGCAATCAGCTTTCTCAACCCGGTCTTTGGGATGATGCTGGCAATCCCGTTGCTGGGCGAGCGTGTCGGCCCGGTGCGCTGGAGCGCGGCGGTGATTGCGCTGGTCGGCGCAGCGGTGCTGACCCGCCCCGGCGGTGGCGCGCTTGAGTTGGGGGCCTTGCTGGCGCTGGGGGCGGCGGTGATGCTGGGGGCCGAGCTGATTGCAATCAAGCTGTTGTCGAGGCGTGAGAACCCGTTGCAGATTCTGCTGATCAACAATGTGATCGGGTTGGTTATCGCCTCTGTTGCAGTGATGTTTGTCTGGCAGATGCCCACGCCGGAGCAATGGGCTGCGATGGCCGGGATCGGTTTTCTGATGGCGGGGGCGCAGGCCTGTTTTGTGAATGCCATGGCCCGCGCAGATGCCAGTTTTGTCGCGCCGTTTTTCTATGCCGCGCTTGTCTTTGCAGCCCTTTATGACGCTGCCATTTTTGCAGTGATCCCTGATGCGATCTCGGTGATCGGGGCGATGATCATTCTGGCAGGTGCCGGGCTTTTGGCATGGCGCGAGGGCCGGTTGAAGGCGCGGTGATTGACGGTTAGGCTTGGCCAGTCTGACCCCCGGAGGGATGCCCTATGCCCCGCAGCAATCAAACCCTGTCGCCTGCCACAAAACTGGCGCAGGCCCTGCGCTATCTTGATGAAGAAACCGGCGCAATTGTCCCCGCTGTTCAACCGTCGGCCACCTATGCGCGGGATGCCAATTACGAGCTGCGCAAGTCCTACATGTATCGCCGTGACAGCAATGCCACGACCGAACAGGCCGAGGCGATCATCGCTGATCTGGAAGGGGCCGAAAGCGCGATGCTGTTTGCGTCTGGCATGTCCGCGGCGACGGCCGTGATCGAACATTTACCAGCCCATGCCCATGTGGTGGTGCCCGAGGTGATGTATCACGGCGTGCTGGATCAGTTTCAGACCTTCGCCGCCAAGGATCGGCTGGATGTCAGTTACTATGCTGCCGGTGATCTGGATGATATGACCAGCAAACTGCGGCCGGGTGAAACCGCGCTGGTCTGGGCCGAGACGCCGAATAATCCCAATTGGGATGTGACAGATATCGCGGCAGCCGCCGAGATTGCCCACGAAGCGGGTGCAAAGCTGTTCACCGATTGCACGGGCACGCCGCCTTGCGCGGTGCGGGCGTTAGACCTTGGTGCGGATATCTCGTTTCATTCGGCGACCAAATATCTCAACGGTCATTCGGATGTGACGGCCGGGGTGCTGTCGGTCAAGGAGATCGGAACGTATTGGGACGAGATTGAACATATCCGCAAACTGTATGGCACGGTGCTGCATTCCTTTGATGCGTGGTTGCTGATCCGCGGGATGCGCACGCTGTTGTTGCGTTATGAGCGCGCAACCGAAAATGCGTTGAAGGTGGCCGCGCATCTTGAGGGACATCCCGGTGTCGAGGCGGTGATGTATCCCGGCCTGCCCTCGCATCCGGGTCACGAGATTGCCAAGCGTCAAACGGGCGGTGCCTATGGCGGAATGCTGTCGATCATCGTCAAGGGCAGCGAACAGACCGCGATTGATGTGACTCGGTTCTGCGAAGTGTTTTATCCCGCGACCTCCCTCGGTGGGGTGGAAAGCCTGATTGAGCATCGCAAGACGGTCTCGGGCGAGGGCTTTCCGGTGCATCCCCGGTTGTTGCGCCTCAGCATCGGGATTGAGGATGCAGGCGATCTGATCCGTGATCTGGATCAGGCGCTGGAACGCGCGGGGGCGTAACGTCACCCTTGATTACCACCGTATGATTTTGCGTAACTGACGGTATGAGGAACGTATCATGCCGTTAACCGTCCTTGTGCCGATGGTCTTGCTGGGCATCGCGGGGATTGCCCTGTTGCTGCATGTGCTGGGCCTGTCACAGCGCAAGTTGTTTGGCGATGTGGCCGAGGCGCGTACGGCATGGCTGCATGAGTTTCCCGAAGATATGCCAATCCGGTTGGTGCTGAGCCATGATCATCGCGCGGCTTTGATAGATACTGCGAAGGGCCATGGCATCGTCTGGCCTATGGGGGCGGACAGCACGGCGCGGTATCTGGATGGCGCAAAGGTGGCGCGCACGGCAACGGGCCTCAGGATCGACTTGCCTGATTATACGGCCCCGCGGATTGACCTTGAGCTGGACGCCGAGGAAGTCGCACGCTGGCCTCAGCTGATGGAGACCGACCCATGACCGATATGATCAGCTTTCCGGACGTCACCCAAATGGCGGTGCCGTTTTTCATCGCCGCGATCCTGATCGAACTGGTCTGGATCGTGATCAAGCGTCGCGGCGGGCGGTATGAGACGCGCGATGCGCTGACCAGCCTGATCATGGGTGCGGGCAATGTGGCCAGTGGTATTCTGCTGGGGTTCATCGCCTGGGCGTTCTTCATGGTGTTGTGGGAGATTACACCGCTCGATCTGGGAACGTCTGTTGGCGTGATCCTGCTGTGCTTTGTGCTGGATGATCTGCGCTATTACTGGGTGCACCGCTTTGGGCATCGCATCCGCTGGGTCTGGGCATCCCACGTTAATCACCATTCGTCTCAGCATTACAATCTGACCACCGCGTTGCGCCAGACATGGACAGGCACGTTCACCTTCATGATGGTGGTGCGCGCGCCGCTGATCCTTTTGGGGTTTCACCCGGCGCTGGTGCTTTTTTGCGGTGGACTGAACCTGATTTATCAGTTCTGGATCCACACCGAGGCGATCGGCAAGATGCCAAAGTGGTTCGAGGCCGTGATGAACACGCCCAGCCACCACCGCGTCCATCACGGGCGCAACGCGCGTTACTTGGATGCGAATTACGCGGGTGTGTTTATCGTCTGGGACAAGATGTTTGGCACCTATGTGCCCGAACTGGAGGACGAGAAGCCGGATTATGGATTGGTGCGCAATCTGGGGACGTTCAATCCGATCCGCGTGGCATTTCACGAATGGGTTGGCATCTGGCGGGACGTCCGTCAGCCGGGCCTAAGCTGGCGGGATCGGCTGATGTATTGCGTGATGCCGCCTGGGTGGAGCCATGATGGCAGCCGCGAAACCTCGGCTGGGATCAAGGCTCGCCATTTGCGGGATCACCCCGAGGATGCAGGGACGCCGGGGTTCTGAGAAACACCCAGACCGGAATCAAGCCGAAGGCGCCGGGCCATCGTCAGACCGCCCCGACGGGCTGGCGATTTGGTTGGGCTTGGTGCTCCGTTCGGTTTGAGCGCGGGTTTTGCAAAGATAAAGCGTATCGAAGCGATTGTTGGATCGCCATCCCACGCTCTGACGATGGCCCGGCTTACGTTTAAAACCGAACCCGTATCGCCAACTCGGCCACGGGCGCCGTGTCATAGCTTTGCCTGCTCACGCGCGCTCCGGCAGCATTCTCGACGGTCAGTTCCCCGTCAAAGGCTGCGCCGACAAACCCGCTGACCGTAAAGCCGGGGTTGGGGGCGTAATCCACCGACAGGACGACCGGGATGCTTTGATCTTCACCGACGCCACCAGGGGCCAGCCCGGAGTCATCCAACCGGAACTCGGCGCGTTCCAGGCGCACACCAAGCCCGATATCCAGCGCATCGCTATAGGCGTAAGACAGCTGCAGCCCCGGCCCTTGCGTGGCGGCCAGGCCGGACCCCGTGCTGAGGTTCCAGCGATCATTGATGTCCCAATCGACAATCACGGCGGGAAACGCGTTGATCCCGCTGCCTTCCAGTTCGGAAAACGCCCCAAAGGCAGGGCCGATGCGCAAGCTGTCACTCATCTGCCAGCTGACCCCGGCAAAGACGCCGTAGGTGGTGCTGTCTGAGGTGCTGGCCCCGCTTTCATAGGCGCGTCGAATTTGTGGGGCGATAAAGACATTGGCGCTTTGCCCAACCTGGAATTGCATGGGCGCTGAGATGGCCAAACCGTTGATGTCGTTCCAAAGCGGGGCTGCGCCGCCGCCAAAGTCATAAGACTGCTGTCCAAAGCTAAGCGCGACACCGGCCGAATTGCCGTTGTCGAACGTGTAAAGCCCTCCAAGCCCGAGCAGGCTGCGTGTGGTCGATACATCGCCACCCCCGCTCAGATCGGCAGCCCATTGATGCGCCACGAACCCACTAACTTCGCTGCCCCAACCGGTCCGCTGTTGGGCGGTGGCCGGTGATGTGACCAATGCGGTTGCGGCAGCCAGACCAAGGCAGAGATCGCTGAGATTACTCATGAAAAACTCCGGGAGCGGAGTATTGTTTGTCGCTCGCTCGATCAGATAGTCGGCTGGGATGGGTTTTCAAACCATGCGCGGCGATACGCCGCCCGCTGCGGTTTTCATGCCATCCGAGGTGCTGTCCCAAAAGGGGTATAGGTGTCCGAAACCTCTGGACAGCCTGTGCGGCCCCTGTCAGGGTTTTGATCAAATCCTGACAATCGGAGGCGATGCTATGAAAGACGATAATTTCCTGCGTGAGATGAATGCCCGCCATCTGTGGCATCCGATGGGTCACCCCGGTGATCAGCAGGTAAATGCGCCCAAGATCATCAAGGCGGCCAAAGGGGTTGAGATCACCGATATCGACGGTCACAGCGTTGTCGATGCGGTTGGCGGCCTATGGTGTGTGAACCTTGGCTATTCCAACGATGTGGTGAAACAGGCAATTTCTGATCAGTTGTTTGATCTGCCCTACTATTCTGCCTTCGCCGGTACCAGTAACCCGCCTGCCATCGAGGCCTCTTATGCGGTGCAGGAGTTCTTTGCCGAAGATGGCATGACCCGGGTGTTCTTTACCTCGGGTGGCTCGGATGCGGTTGACACTGCCCTGCGCATGGCGCGGCAATATCACCGCCTGCGGGGCGAGCATACGCGCACCAAGTTCATCAGCCTCAAGAAAGGGTATCACGGCACGCATTGGGGTGGTGCCTCGGTCAATGGTAACAATCGCTTCCGCATCACCTATGAGCCAATGCTGCCGGGCTGTTTCCACCTGCCCAGCCCCTATACCTATCGCAATCCCTACGACCAAACTGACCCCGTTAAGCTGGCCGAGAAGATCGCTGCGGCTTTTGTGGATGAGATCGAATTCCAGGACCCCAGCACGATCGCTGCTTTCATCATGGAACCCATTCAGGGCGCCGGTGGGGTGATCGTGCCGGATGCATCCTTCATGAAGTGTATGCGCGAGATTTGTGATCGCTATGGCATCCTTATGATCAGCGACGAGGTGATCTGTGGCTTTGGCCGCACCGGCGACTGGACCGGCGCGCGCCATTGGGGGGTTAAGCCCGACATGATTACCATCGCCAAGGGCATCACCAGCGGGTATTTCCCTGTCGGTGGCGTGCTGGTCGGCGACAAGGTGGCCGATGTGTTTGAAAACGCCCCCGCCGCGGACGGGGCGATCTGGACCGGTTATACCTACTCAGCCCACCCTGTGGGCGCGGCGGCGGTTGTGGCCTGCCTGTCCGAGACCCTGCGGCTGGACACCAAGGCCAATGCTGCGGCAAGGGGTGCACAATTGCACGAGGGCATTCTGAAGCTGGCCGAGAAACATGACATCATCGGGGATGTGCGCGGTGGGCATGGGCTGATGCACGGGATCGAGATCGTCTCGGACAAAGCCGCCAAAACCCCGATGGACGCTGACACAATGAAGCGCATTCACCAGGCAACCTATGAGGCTGGCACCATGGTCCGGCTGGGGGCGCATAACGTATTGATGTCCCCACCCTTGACGATCAATGAGCCCGAGGTAGATCGGATCATCGCGTCTCTGGATGCCGGGTTTGCGGCTGCTTAGCGGCAACGCCGTTTCAGAACGTAGGGTCTGGTACGGATGGCCCATTGCAAATTGGATCATTAATCAGGCCAAGCCTATGCGTTGCCAAACTGGAGAGGCCGCGAGACCTTCCGAGTTGTGCGGCGTGGTCGCTTTGAGACCTTAGCGGTCGCCAAGGTTATGAGCCCAGCCGGTTAACAGCCGCGCAGCGGCCCGGCCATCGTCAGCCCCTCCCTTGGGCTGGCGATTACTCTGACCAAGGCGCTGCGCTCGTTCTGTGGATGTGCTTTGCGAGCATAAAGCGCCCCGAAGCAAATGTTGGTCGCCACCCCAGGGGCTGACGATCGCCTCCGGTGGCGAGCACATGGCGAAGGACCGCTGTGTCCCGCAAATGGGACAGTCATGCTCGTCGGGGAACACCCAAATCTGCTTTGGCTGGTGCCGCGATACTCTCGGTTTAACCGCAATCAAAAGGGCCGGGGAATCCCGGCCCTTCCGTTTTGTCGAGATCGTCGATTACTTGAACTTCTTGATCTCGCCAGACTTGAGGCGTGACATGTAGCTGTCCAGCTCGCGTTTGACGATGGGCATCAGGAAGTAGAGGCCGATGATGTTAACCACCGCCATGGCAAAGATCGCTGCGTCCGAGAAGTCGATGACCGGGCCAAGGTTGGCGGCGGCACCGATGACCACGAAGATGCAGAAGATGATCTTGAACACCAGTTCCTTGGTGTGGCCTTCACCGAACAGATAGGTCCAGGCTTTCAGGCCGTAGTAGGACCAGCTGATCATGGTTGAGAAGGCAAACAGGATCACCGCAATCGCCAGAATGTAGGGGAACCAGCTGAAGGCACTCCCGAAGGCGGCCGAGGTCAGGCTGACGCCCGAGTTGCCATCGACAGTCGCAATGGCATTGCCTGCTTCGTTCAGCATGTAGTTGCCGGTTTCCGGATCAATGATCATCTGTTGCGTGATGATGATCACCAGCGCGGTCATGGTGCAGATCACGACTGTATCGATGAACGGCTCCAGCAGCGAAACAAAGCCTTCGGTGATCGGTTCCTTGGTGCGCACCGCCGAGTGGGCGATCGCCGCCGAACCAACGCCAGCTTCGTTCGAGAACGCAGCACGTTTGAAGCCCTGAATCAGGGCACCGACCATGCCGCCGGCAACGCCAAGGCCGGTAAAGGCCCCTTCAAAGATCTGACCAAAGGCCCAACCGATCTTGTCGAAGTTCATCAGGATGATGATCAGAGCAGCCGCGACATACATCACGCCCATGAACGGCACGACTTTCTCGGTCACCTTGGCGATGGATTTCAAGCCACCGACGATCACAGCAAATACAACGGCCGCGAACAGGACGCCCGTAATCCAGCCGGGATAGTCACCCACGATGCCTGCAATCTGCTGATGCGCCTGGTTGGCCTGGAACATATTGCCGCCGCCGAGCGCGCCAAGGATACAGAAGATCGAGAACAGAACGGCCAGAATGCCGCCGCCGGCAACGCCGCGTTCCTTAAAACCTTTTGACAGGTAATACATCGGACCACCCGAAACGGTGCCATCTTCGTATTCATTCCGGTATTTCACGCCCAGCGTACATTCGGTGAATTTCGAGGCCATGCCCATCAGGCCCGCCATGATCATCCAGAACGTCGCACCGGGGCCACCAATACCCACGGCCACCGCCACACCGGCGATGTTCCCCAGGCCAACAGTGCCTGAAAGCGCCGTGGCGAGGGCTTGAAAGTGGCTTACTTCGCCCGCGTCGTTGGGGTCTGAGTAGTCACCCTTCACGAGCGAGATCGAATGTCTGAAGGCTTTGAACTGGATAAAGCCGAAATAGAGCGTGAAGACTGTGGCGGCGATCACCAGCCATGCCACGATCCACGGGAACGAGGTGCCTGGAAAAGGGCTGAAGATCAGGCTGACGAACCAGCCGGTTGAGTTGGAAAAGATCTGATTGACCTTTTCGTCCAGCGATTGGGCAAACGCGGGGGTCGACAGCAGGCTCGTGGCCGCTGCAACGCCGGTTGCACATGCGAATTTGTGATACATTCTACTATCCCTACTGGTTTGTTTTTTATGGAACGATGGTGCATGGCACGGGGGCACATTGCGCCAGCGAACTGGCAACCGACCCGAACACCCGTGAGCTGAGCGAGGATTCCCCATCACGGCCCACAAACACCTGAGTTGCACCGCTTTCTGAGGCGATGTCACACAGCACATCGACAATTTTGCCGTATTTGATTGTGCCTTCAACCCCGGCACCTTTGCCCGAGTACTCTTCTACAACTGGATCCATCAGCTGGCTTTGCGCGCGGGCAAGTTCGTCCTTGCGGCGCGCGTGGCGCTCCTCAAGCTCGTTTGGCGTTAAGAAGGAATAGGGCGACCATTCCAAGACATGTGCAATGACAATGGAACCGCCCTGCGCCGCGGCGCGATCGATGGCGAAATCCAGCGCACGACGTGATGCGGCGCTGCCGTCGTATCCGACGACGAATTTTCCAGACATTTTAATACTCCCTTATGGTGTCAGACGCCTTGTCAGGCCTCTTGATACTAACAGAGGTTGCGCAATAAAAAATCGCGAAGGTTATTGAGTTTCGGAAAATTTTCGGAAATGATCCTGAAATTAGCTTACTAATAGGATTATTTCCTGATGGACCGTTTGGATCGCCAAATTCTTTCTAGGCTTCAACAGAACGGCCAAATCTCGATGGCGCGGCTGTCCGAAGAGGTTGGGTTGTCGCTGTCAGCATGTCATCGCAGGGTCAAATTGCTCGAAGCCAGCGGTGTCATCTCGCACTATGCCGCGCGATTGAGTCGCCAGGCCCTTGGCCTTGAGATGCAGGTGTTCATCGAAATCAAACTGGCCTCGCAGCGGCGCGAGGATATCGAGGCCTTCGAGGCGGCGATTGCGGCAATGCCCGACATTCTGGAATGCCACCTGATCTCGGGTGAATTCGACTACCTGATCCGCGTCGCCGTGCGCACCCCGTCGGATTTCGAGGAACTTTACCGCAACAAACTGTCGCAGATTCCCACCGTGTCACAGACCAAGACCCTGCTAAGCCTATCAACTGTCAAGGAATTCAAAGGGTATCATCTGAGCGATCTGACCGAGTGATCATATTGGCCTTACCTGCGGTCTGCGGTCGCAGGGGCCGGAAAGCAACCTCACTTGCGCTATCTTAGGGCGGTAGAAAAAGCTTTGATCAGGACGCCATGGACACCCTTCTGCTTTCCCGGATTCAATTCGGGGCCAATATCTCGTTTCACATTCTGTTCCCGACGATCACCATCGCGTTGGGCTGGGTGCTGTTTTATTTCAAACTGCGGTTCAACAGTTCGGGCGACGAGAAATGGATCAAAGCCTATCGCTTCTGGGTGAAGGTCTTCGCGCTTAGCTTCGCGTTGGGCGTGGTCAGCGGCATTACTATGTCGTTTCAGTTCGGTACCAACTGGCCGGGGTTCATGGAAACCGTGGGCAATGTTGCGGGGCCGCTTTTGGCCTACGAGGTTCTGACTGCGTTTTTCCTCGAGGCGGTGTTCCTAGGGATCATGCTGTTTGGCTTTTCGCGCGTACCAGGGTGGCTGCACACTCTGGCGACCTTCCTTGTGGCGTTTGGTACAACCATGTCGGCTTTCTGGATACTGGTTCTGTCCAGCTGGATGCACACACCTGCGGGTTTCGAGATGCGCGATGGCGTGGCTTTTGCCACCGATTGGTGGGCGATCATCTTCAATCCGTCGATGCCTTACCGGCTGATCCATATGCTGCTTGCGTCGGGATTGACCGTGGCGTTCCTGTTGGCCGGGATCAGTGCCTATCGTTGGCTGCGTGAAGACCGCAGCAATGATGTGCGCGCTGCACTGGTAACAGGTCTTGGCCTTGGAGCGATGTTGATACCGGTGCAAATTCTGATCGGCGATTTCCATGGGCTTAACACGTTGGAGCATCAGCCCGCCAAGGTGGCGGCTATGGAGGGCAATTGGGAAACGCAGGGCAACGTACCGTTGTTGCTTTTTGCCGTTCCGGACGAAGCCGCGCGCGAGAACACCTACGAGATTGGCATTCCCAATGGTGCGTCCCTGATCCTGACTCACAAGAGGGACGGCGTTGTGCCGGGCCTGAATGACTTTGTCACCGCGGATGGTGAGGTACTGCATCCGCCCGTCGCCCCCGTGTTCTATGCCTTTCGGGTGATGGTTGGCACCGGCATGGCCATGTTGTTGCTCAGCTGGATGGCTGTGGGGATGATGCTGTGGCGTCGCCGCGGGGTCGAGGCGTTGCCACGCTCGATGTTGTGGGCGATGGTGCCGTTCGGCTTCTCCGGCTGGGTGGCCACGCTGGCCGGTTGGTACACGACCGAGATCGGGCGGCAGCCGTGGCTGGTCACAGGAGTGATGACCACCGAACAGGCCGTGGCCGACGTGCCCGCGCCGATGGTGGCCGGAACCTTGGCGATCTATCTGACCATCTATGTCGCGCTTTTGGTGGCCTATATTGGTGTGCTGTTCTTCCTGGCGCGTAATGCCGGGGCTACGCCGGGCGATGACCGTGGTCCTTTGCGACCCGGAATGGCGCGCCCGGTGCCTGTAGCAGCGGAGTAGATTATGGATTGGTTTGGCCCCTCTGAACAATGGTTGCCCGTCGCGTTTGCCGCGCTGATGGGGCTGTCGATCCTGGTCTACGTCTGTCTGGACGGGTTCGACTTGGGCGTCGGGCTGCTGTTTCCCTTTGCCGAAGACGCCGAGAAGGACCGCATGGTCGCCTCGATCGGGCCGTTCTGGGATGCCAATGAAACATGGCTTGTGCTGGCTGTTGGCATTCTTCTGGTGGCGTTCCCGGCCGCGCATGGGATGATCCTGACCGTGTTGTACTTGCCGGTGGCGGTGATGCTGGTCGGGCTGATCCTGCGCGGCGTGGCGTTTGAGTTTCGCGCCAAATGCGCCGCGCCGCAAAAGCCGATGTGGAACCGGGCGTTTTACTATGGCAGCCTGATGACTTCGCTATCTCAGGGGTACATGCTTGGCATGTATGTCATGGGCTTGCAGGTGACTTGGTTCACCTTTGCCTTTTCCGTGGTGACGGCGGTGTTCCTGACCGTGGCCTACTCGTTCATCGGGGCGACCTGGTTGATCCTGAAGACCGATGGCGCGTTGCAGCAAAAGGCAGTGGCGTGGTCCAAAGGCGGGATCTGGGGCGTTGTGCTGGGCATGGGGGCTGTGTCACTGGCCACACCCTTTGTCAGTCCGCGGATTTTCGACAAGTGGTTTTCGGTGCCCGAGATGTTTCTGTTACTGCCCCTGCCATTGATGGCGGGCGGGCTGGTGCTGATCCTGTGGCTGCTTTTGCGTGACCTGCCGAAATCGGATGATCGGCTGTCCTGGGCGCCTTTCGCGGTGACCACGGTTCTCTTCGCGCTGGGTTTCGTCGGAATGGCCTATTCCTTTTACCCCTACGTGGTGCCGGAAACCCTGACGATCTACGAAGCCGCCAGCGCGCCGGATAGCCTGTTCATCATCTTTGTGGGAACGCTGTTCGTGTTGCCAATGATCGGGGCTTACTCGGTGTTGTCCTACGTGATCTTCCGCGGCAAGGCGACCGAGCTGCGCTATGATTGAGCGTCGCCCCAGCCGCCCCCACCGGGTGTCTGCATCCCGAAGACTGCGCCTTTGGGCAGATCAATCTCGTCATTGCCTTTCAAGTCGCGATGCGTGCTATCGGGCAGTTCGGCCCAGTTAAGTCCAACCGCACCCGGCGCACCGCCATCCACCCCGAAGGATGGCACGATCCGATGCGAGCATAGCGTGGTCACGGTGACGGACTCCAAGAACCGCATGCGGCGCAACACACCGCTACCGCCGCTCCATTTGCCTGCGCCGCCCGAGCCATGGTGGATACCGAACTCTTCCAGGCGCACCGGGAAGCGTTTTTCCAAGACCTCGGGATCGGTCATGCGGGTGTTGGTCATGTGTGATTGTATTGCGTCACAGCCGTGAAATCCCGGCCCCGCACCGGTGCCACCCGCAATGGTTTCATAGTTTTGGAAATCCTCATTCCCCCAGACGAAATTGTTCATTGTGGCCTGCGATCCGGCGATCACATGAAGGGCACCGTAAAGGGCGTTGCACGTCGCCTGAGACACCTCGGTATTCCCGGCAATCACCGCCGCCGGATAGGCCGGGTTCAGCATCGAGCCTTCGGGCACGATGATTTTGAGCGGTTTCAAACATCCCTGATTGAGCGGAATATCGGCCCCGACCATCGTGCGGAACACATAAAGCACCACCGCGTCACAGATCGAGCGGGGGGCATTGTAATTGCCCGCGTTCTGGGGCGAGGTGCCGGTGAAATCAATTGTAGCCGCGCGATTGGCGTGATCGACGCTGACGCGCACGTTGATCGTAGTCCCGATATCCATGGGATAGCTGAAACTACCGTCTTTGAGCCGGTCAATCACTCGGCGCACGCTTTCCTCGGCATTGTCCTGCACATGGCCCATATAGGCGCGCACTGTGTCGATGCCGTAGCTGTCGACGACCTTCAGCAGTTCCTGCCGCCCGGTTTCATTCGCCGCCACCTGCGCCTTCAGATCGGCCATGTTCTGCGGGATGTTGCGGCAGGGGTATTTGGCGGTGGCGAGGGTTTGCTCGGCCACATCGCCAAGGAATGTGCCCTGATCCACCAGTTTGACGTTTTCGATCAGCACGCCTTCTTCGTCGATATGTGTGCTGTCGGGCGGCGCGCTGCCCGGTGTGCGCCCGCCGATATCGGCATGATGGCCGCGGCTGCCCAGCCAGAAGGCAGGTGTGTCGCCCACAAAGACCGGGGTGATCACCGTGACATCCGGCAAATGCGTCCCGCCATTATATGGAGAATTGAGCATATAGGCATCGCCCAGGCGCACATCGGGGTTGAGCCGCATAATCGTCTTGACCGAGTCCGACATCGACCCCAAATGCACCGGCACATGCGGGGCGTTGGCCACCAGATCGCCCACCTCGTCAAAGATCGCACAGGAGAAATCCAGCCGTTCCTTGATGTTTACCGACCAGCTGGTATTGGCCAACGTCGCGCCCATCTGATCGGCCACGGACATGAACAGGTTGTTGAACACTTCCAGCAGGACTGGGTCGGCATTGGTGCCTGCCGCATGGTCCCGCGCCTTGGCACTGGTGCGTTCCAAAAACAGGTTGCCCATCTTGTCCAGTCGGGCGGACCAGCCGGGTTCAACCACATTGGTGCCGGTGGGTTCGGTAATCACGGCGGGGCCCTGCACGGTGATCCCGGGGGCAAGGGCATCGCGATGATAAAGCGGGACATCCTGCCAGGCATTCTCCACATGCATGGAGATATGGGCAAGTAGCTGCCCGTCGCCCTTGGGGACATCGGCGACGGGGGCCTGACCGGTTTCGCCCACCGCCTCGACGCTGAGCATGTCGAACAGCACGGCGCGTTCCGGGCTGATAAAGCCAAAACGCTGACGATGCGCTTGTTCAAAATCGGCCAACATCTGTTCGGTGCTGCCAAAGGGGACGCCAAGGGCCTGATGCGATCCGTCATAGCGGAGATGTGCGCGAGGCACGGGCGTGATCCGGGTGATGCCCTGACTGGCGACCTCGCCATGCGCGTCCTTGGTTATCTTGTCCAAGGCTGCTGTTGCTGTCTCGATCTCCGAAAGCGGCGCGTCCAGCTGCACCTCGCGCAGGGCGCGTATCTCGGCAAGGCCCATGCCATAGGCGGAGAGCACCCCGGCATGGGGATGGATCAGAACACGGGTCATCCCAAGGGCATCGGCGACAAGGCAGGCATGTTGCCCACCCGCCCCGCCAAAGCATTGCAGGGTATAGCCGGTCACATCATGGCCACGTTGCACACTGATTTTCTTGATCGCGTTGGCCATATTGTCGACGGCGATGCGCAGGAATCCTTCGGCCATATCCTCGGGCGAGCGGGGGGCCTCACCGGTCTCTTGCGCGACCGTTTCGGCGAGGGCCGCGAATTTCTGACGGACCACATCGGCGTCCAGCGGTTGATCCCCATCCGGGCCAAACACATGCGGGAAGTGATCGGGGTTCAGCTTGCCCAGCATGACGTTGCAATCGGTCACCGCCAACGGGCCGCCCCGGCGATAACAGGCCGGTCCGGGATCGGCACCGGCACTTTCCGGACCGACCTGAAACCGGCCATCCCGGAACGAACAGATCGAGCCGCCCCCGGCGGCAACGGTATGAATATCCATCATTGGCGCGCGCATCCGCACACCTGCCACTTCGGTTTCAAAGCTGCGTTCATATTCACCCGCGTAATGGCTGACATCCGTACTGGTGCCACCCATATCAAAGCCGATCAGCTTGTCATGCCCTGCTGCTGCGCCGGTTTTGACCATGCCGACAATTCCGCCCGCTGGCCCCGACAGGATCGCATCCTTGCCCTGAAACAACTGTGCATCGGTCAACCCGCCTGAGGATTGCATGAACAGCAGCGCCTCACAGGCCCGGCCCAGATCAAGCGCACCTGCCACTTGATCAACATAGCGCCGCAGGATGGGTGATAGGTACGCATCGACCACCGTCGTATCGCCCCGACCCACCAGTTTGGCCAAGCGCGAGACCTCGGCGGAGGTGGAAATCTGGGTGAAACCGATGTCTTCTGCCAGTTTGGCAACCTCGATTTCGTGCGCGGGATTGAGATAGGCATGCAGCCCGGCAATGGCGACAGCCCGCAGACCTGTGTCATAGGCGGCTTGCAGGGTCTGCCGGGCCGCCTCCACGTCCAGCGGGGTGATGACTTTACCGTCCGCATCCAACCGCTCAATCATCTCGCCTACATCTTCATACAGAAGATCGGGTCGTTTGATCTCCAGATCGAACAGGCGCGGTCTTGCCTGGTACCCGATCTGCAGCAGATCGCGGAAACCTTGGGTGATCATCAGCAGAACACGTTCACCCTTGCGCTCCAACAGCGCATTGGTGGCCACCGTGGTGCCCATCTTGACCGCCTTGATCGCAGCATCCGGGAATTCTCCGCTAACCTCCATCAGATCGCGAATGCCCTGTACGGCAGCATCAGCATAACGGTCAGGATTTTCCGAGAGCAGCTTGTGGGTCCGCAATTCACCCGTCGGTGTCAGCCCCACGATATCGGTAAACGTGCCGCCCCGGTCGATCCAGAATTCCCACGCTCCACTCATGGCCGTACCCCGCATGTTACACCGCGCCACGTTTGGCATCGGCAAAGAGATTGTCAACGCCGTCACGGATTGAAATTCGCATCGGTTTGGCCCCATATATCAGCAGGCATCACAGAGGAGCCTTTGTCATGGACTTGCGCACGCTTTCTCCAAGTTATTCGGTGTCGCCCCAGATCACGCCCGAGGACATACATGAGCTTGCCGGGGCCGGTTTCAAATCGGTGATGTGTAACCGTCCGGACGGTGAAGAGCTGGGACAACCCGATTTCGCCAGTATCGAGGCGGTGGCCAAGGCCGAAGGGCTTGAGGTGCGCTGGGTACCTATCATCTCGGGTAGTGTTCACCAAAGCGATCTTGATGCGTTTCGCACGGCTCTGGAGGAAATGCCGCGACCGATGCTGGCATATTGCCGGTCGGGGACACGCTGCGCGATGCTCTGGACGATTACGCAGTATGGCACCTTGCCGGATGCTGATATTCTTAGCGCTACTCAGGCGGCAGGATATGACATGTCTGGCCTGTTGCATCAGCTTCACCAGCATCGCGGATGAGTGCCGAACGCTGGGCAGCCATCGGCGGCGACCAATCCTACGTGATGCAAGGTGATGTGCTGGCCGCGGATCAGGATGTTACGGGCGTGGTGGTGGTCCGCGTAGGTGACGGTCAACCTGACAACCTGCCAGCCTCCCTGTTGCCCGATGGTGGGGCCGTCCTGCCCGGCCTGACCCAAGACAGTCCTGCCGATGTGATCAGCGCCTGGGTGCGTATCTGGATTGCGGGCTTCCTGGCCCGGCAAGGGCCATGGGATGGGGTGATTTGTGCCTTGCACGGCGATGTCAGCCACTGGATTCACCTCAGTGCAATCGAAGTGGTCAGCAGCCAAAGCTTTCTGTCGCCCCGCCTGATTGCCTCCCTGAATGGTGCGCAGACCGCCGATACGCAGGCGATCACCGACAGCCTTAGCCGCCCCGAACGCCTTGCCGGGCATTTGCGTATCGCCGAGGTGTCAGGTCAGCCGACTGCCATCACCGGCCACCTGATCGGCGCAGAACTGGCCGCTGCCCGGCCTTATTGGCTGGGACAGCAGGTGGCGGTGATCGGCGACGGCCCGTTGATCACGACTTATGAAAAGGCGATCGAGTCACAAGGATGCCCGGTGACCTGCCATGACAGTGCCGATCTGATCCCTGCCGGGCTTGAGGCGTTGGGCGCTGCGCTTGGGGTTGCGCCTTAACAGCTAAAAGGTGATGCGAAACCGGGTACCGGTATCGGAGGGTTCCAGTTCAATCTCGCCGCCAACCGCTTGTAGCATGGTGCGCACAATAGCCAGCCCCATACCGGTACCACCACTGCCCCTGCGGGTGGTGAAAAACGGATCAAACACTCGGTCGCGATTGCCGGGCGCAATGCCGGTTCCATTGTCCTCAATCGCTAGCCCGTGCTCAAAACCAGTCAGGTTCAGGCTGTCCGCGCCATGGGCCGCTGCATTGCCCGCCAGATGCCCCAGCACGGCGGCCATGGCGGTTTCGTCAATAGGCAGCACCGCATCGCCCGTCAGGGTTATGGGCAGGGGGGAGTTGTTGCGCATGGCTGCAACAACCAGTGACAGCTGCACAGGCCCTTTGCCCACAGGTTCGCGGGCCACGGCCAGACGGCGCAGGGCGTCCAGTTGGGTTTCCATGTTGCGGGCCGAAGTGCGGATGGTGCCGATCAGTTGGTCGCGATCCTTGTCATCGGCCTCTTCCAGCAATTCCGCAGCTCCGATCAGGCTGGTCAGGGGTGATTTCAATTCGTGCGTGACGTGATTGGTATAGGCGCGCAACCCCGTCTCGCGATCACGCAGGGTAGTGCCCATTTCCAGTACCGCTTGCCCCAGTGCGGTGATCTCGGGCGTGCCGAACTGTGGCGGCAGGGGAATGTCAGTGCGCCCTTCCTTGATCGCGTCCGCATGGGCGGTCAGGGTGTAGACCGGTTTCAGCACCAGCCGCCACAGCAGAAAACCCAGGATGATGGTCGAGACCAACGCCAGCACAAACATCATCAACGTCGTCTCGCCCCAGCCCAGGATAAACCCGGCCAGTTTGAAATACCCGATCCCGATCATTGGCACCGCGAGGATCGAGGCGAGTGTGCCCCCGATCACCAGCGCCAGGGGGGGGCGCCACTTTTGCCTTATGCGCTCGGGCATGGGCCCATCCGAATGCCGACGCCGTGGACCGTTTCGATGGCCCCGTCGCATCCGGCCTCGGAAAGCTTGGCACGCAGGTTGCGCAAATGGCTGTCCAGCGTTCGGTCGGAAACATGGATCGCATGGCCATAGACTGCATCGGTCAGTTGCGCCTTGGTGGCCACGTGATCGGGATGCTGCATCAGATGTTCCAGCAGCGCCATCTCACGCCCTGTCAGTGTGATCGCTGTGTCGGCGAACTGGCAAAGGTGGCGCGTGGGATCAAGGCGTAATGCCCCGCGTTGCAACATCGCCTCTCCCGCAGTCGGCGTTGCGCCGACGCGTTTCAGGATTGCTCTGATCCGGGCGATCAATTCCCGCGGCGAAAACGGTTTGGTGACGTAATCATCTCCGCCCAGTTCGAACCCCAACACGCGATCAATCTCGTCATCGCGCGCGGTCAGAAACAGGATCGGCGTCTCGCGATCCGCACGCAAACGGCGGCACAGCTCAAGCCCGTCCATTTCCGGCAAGCCGATGTCCAGCACGATCAGGTCGGCCTTGCCATTCTTTGCCTTGGCCAACCCTTCGGCGCCGTCGCCTGCCTCGGCTACCTTATGCCCGGCCTGCCTGAGTGCAATGCGCAGCACGTCGCGGATTTGCGGGTCATCATCGATGATCAGAATATCGGCCATGTCAGATATCTGCTGCCTGCGTGTTCAATGCGGCAAGGCTACGTAAAACCCGCCAGTCGCGAAAGCCCCATTCGCGCCAGTCGGTAACAAAGGGAGCGTAGGGGCCGCGATAGTAATCGCACAGGTCCGGCGCATGGCGGCGGATTTCCGGCAACGCCGCGGGGCCAAGGGTGCAGATGTAATGGGCATCCTCGGTGAAGCCATGGGTCAGGTTGTAACGCGCAATCTGACGATCAAAGCTGAAGAACATGCAGGTATAAAGGGTGACCGCCCCCAGCATCGCACAACGTTTCAACCACCAACTGGTGCCCTGTTTTGCAGCGATCTGCCACAGGGTCAGGACCAGCCCCGTGGCCACCACGCCCATCCAGATGCCCGCCGCCATGCGAAGGCGGGTCAACCCATAGGCCTCAACGTAAAGGTCGAGGCGCAAGAGAGACGACAGCACCAACAGAATGGTTTGGGCAATCCAGAACAGCAGGGCCATCCGCAGGGTCCGGTCCACATCCGTGAAGGGCCGGGCGATCAGGGCAAACGCCCCGGCCAGAAGCGCGGTCAGCAGCAATGGGTATGCTCCGCGATGGGCATATTGCGCATAACTCATGCCTTCGGGCAGCGCAGCACCCCCCAGAAGATAGGTCGCATCCATCGTTGTCTGGGCCAAGAACAACAGGTTGAACAGGATCAATGAACGACGCACCGCATCGGGATTCAGAATGCCGGGCCGCCAGCGGGGACCAATAAGAGGCGCGGGTGCGCTGATAGTCAGGCGTTGACGCAGCACCGCGAGGCGCAGAAACGGCCAGATCAGAAGGGCCATGCCAAACCAGAAACACACGCGGCTCAGGGTTGGTGTACGCACCGTTTCGAGCTGTGCAGCCCAGGACTGGACCACCGGGTTTGCCTCGAACAGCAGGCTGAGAAAGATCAGGCCCAGCCCCACCGGCAGGGCCCAGCCCAAGGTCAGGCTGCCGATTTTTTCTGCGATCGGGCGCTCCGGAGCGCGTAGCGCTAATCCAGCGCGCAAATCGTATAAGGATTGTAATGGGCCAAGGGCCAGAAAGCGAATTGCACCAAGTGCCGCTGCGCGCAATCCGGGCCAGCCCCCGAGCGCGATCCATGTCCCTCCCAGCAACAGGCCTGCGGCCCAGAACAGCAATGAGAGCGTTTGAACCTGTTCGATCAAGGGCAAAAACATCGCCTCGCCAAGGATCAACCCTCCCCATCCCCGTCCACGCGTCAGAACGAATGCAGCCAGCAGAAGGCACAGACCAAACAGTGCCAGCGACAGGCCGGGTGCGGTTCCCCATAGCAACAGATCGGCGAGCAGTATCAGCGCCACTAACAACGCCGGACGATCCCAACGCCCCGGTTTGGCGGTGCCGCCCTTGGGCGGTGTAGGCCGCCTGTGGATAGGGCCGTCCATCCACCAGCTGTCACGCTGGATCGAGGCAGGTACGCCTTTGACGAGGAAGATTTTCATGGGTCTGCTCCTTCACATTCTTATGTCCCTTGAAGCAGCTTTAGGAGGGTAGGGTGCAGGGGGCGGTGAGGGGTTCAGCAGTTTTTGTGCAGATCATTGCGGATCACCCGGCGGCATTCTTGCCAAGGATGCTGCGCCATGCGACCCTGCCGCGACCGCTTTTGCACGAGGCCTCCCATGCAGACTGCCACCCCCGACCAAACCCTGCACCTGCCGCTGGCCCCCGAGGCGCGCAACCCCGGTATGGCGCTTGATTTGGACTGGGTGCGGGGTGTTCAGGCCAACACTTCGGCGATTGAGCGGCGGGCCAAAACCCTGCCGGGGCGGCGCAGCGTCAAGAAAGATTATCAGGCCGCGTGGCTGTGTCGGGCGATCAGTTGCATGGACCTGACCACCTTGTCGGGCGATGACACGTCGGACCGCGTTACGCGGCTCTGTGCGAAGGCGCGTCAACCGGTGCGGCCGGATATGTTAGACGCTTTGGGGATGGAGGGCCTGACGGTCGGGGCCGTCTGCGTCTATCACGAGATGATCGCCCCCGCGATTGAGGCGTTGGCCGGATCGGGCATTCCCGTGGCCGCCGTGTCCACCGGGTTTCCCGCCGGACTGTCGCCGTTTGATCTGCGCGTGCAAGAGATTGAACGCAGTGTCGCCGCCGGGGCCGCCGAGATCGACATCGTGATTTCTCGTCGCCATGTTCTGCAAGGTAATTGGAAGGCGCTTTATGACGAGATGTGTGCCTTTCGTGCGGCCTGTGGGGCGGCCCATGTGAAGGCCATTCTGGCGACGGGAGAGTTGGGCAGCTTGCGCAATGTCGCCCGAGCCAGCCTGATCTGCATGATGGCGGGGGCGGATTTCATCAAGACGTCGACGGGCAAGGAAAGCGTGAACGCCACGCTGCCGGTCACATTGGTGATGCTGCGCGCGATCCGCGATTATCACGCCCGCACCGGCGCGCGCGTCGGGTACAAACCCGCGGGCGGGATTTCCAAGGCCAAGGATGCGCTGGTTTACTTAGCGATGATCAAGGAAGAGTTGGGGGATGAGTGGTTGTCTCCGGCCTTGTTCCGGTTCGGGGCCTCCTCGCTTTTGGGGGATATCGAGCGGCAATTGGAGCATCATGTGACCGGCGCCTATTCAGCGGGGTGGCGTCATGCGGCGGGATAATTTGAGTATTTGGGGCAAGATGAAGACATGAGCGTGCGCGAGATATACGAGAGCATGGATTATGGACATGCACCCGAAAACGCGGCCGAGGCCTTCGCCTGGCTGGTCGATCAGGGGGATCGGTTTGGTCAATTCATTGATGGGGTCTTTACCGATCCGGGCGAGGGATTTCTGTCGAGGAATCCGGCCACGAACGAGACCCTGGCAACCCTGACTCAAGCGACGCAGGAGGATGTTGATGCTGCCGTGGCCGCCGCCCGCAAGGCGCAGGGCAAGTGGCAACGGTTGGGCGGGCATGGACGTGCCAAATACCTTTATGCCCTGGCGCGGCTGTTGCAAAAACATGCGCGGCTGTTTGCGGTGCTGGAGGTGCTGGACAATGGCAAACCCATCCGTGAGGCCCGCGATATTGATGTGCCTTTAGCCCAGCGGCATTTCTATTATCATGCGGGTCTGGCGCAATTGATGGAGGCAGAACTGCCGGAGGCCGAGGCGCTGGGCGTTTGTGGTCAGGTGATCCCGTGGAACTTCCCCTTGCTGATGTTGGCGTGGAAGGTGGCGCCGGCCTTGGCGGCGGGCAACACGGTGGTGTTGAAACCGGCGGAATGGACGTCACTGACCGCGCTGTTATTCGCTGATATCTGTCGTCAGGCGGGGCTGCCCAAGGGGGTGGTCAATATCGTAACCGGCGATGGGGCCGTAGGCGAAATGGTCGTCACACATCCGGGCATCGACAAGGTGGCGTTCACCGGCTCAACCGATGTGGGTCGTCAGATCAGGCGCGCCACGGCGGGACAAGGCAAGGCACTGACGCTCGAGCTGGGCGGCAAATCCCCCTATATCGTGTTCGAAGATGCTGATCTGGATTCTGCCGTCGAGGGGCTGGTTGATGCGATCTGGTTCAATCAGGGACAGGTCTGTTGCGCCGGATCGCGCCTGTTGGTGCAGGAAGGCGTGGCCGAAAGGTTCCATGCAAAACTGCGCGAGAGGATGGGAAAGCTGCGCATCGGCAACCCGCTGGACAAAAGCATCGACATCGGCGCGATGATCGACCCGGCTCAGTTGGCGTGCGTGGCCAAAATGGTAGAGGGCTGTGATGCCGGAGACCACTTCAGCCCCGAGATGCAGATGCCCGCGGAAGGGTCATACTATCCTCCCACCCTGATCACCGGCCTCGCCCCGTCTGATCCGTTGATGCAGGAAGAGATTTTTGGCCCCGTTCTGGTGGGCACCACCTTCCGCACTCCGGTAGAGGCGGTGCAACTGGCCAATAACACGCGCTATGGTCTGGCCGCGTCGGTCTGGTCCGAGAATGTGAACCTTGCACTGGATATCGCGCCCAAGCTGGCCAGTGGCGTGGTCTGGGTGAATGGGACAAATATGTTCGATGCAGCCGCACCGTTTGGCGGTGTACGCGAAAGCGGGTTCGGTCGCGAAGGCGGCTGGGAGGGCCTGCGGGCCTATACGCGGATCAAAGGAAAACCCAAGACACTTAAGAAAGTCGACGCGCAAACGGGGCAAGGGGCCGCTGAGGGCATTGACCGGACCCCGAAGCTCTATATCGGGGGCAAGCAGGCGCGGCCAGACGGTGGCTATTCCCGCAATATCTACGGCAAAACCGGCAAGTTGTTGGGGCAGGCACCCGTGGCCAACCGCAAGGATATCCGCAACGCGGTCGAAGCGGCGTGCGGGGCTGCAGCCTGGGGCAAAAGCACCGGCCATACCCGTGCGCAGATCCTGTATTTCATGGCCGAGAACCTGTCAGCACGCGAGGCCGAGTTTGCCGGCCGTCTGAACGCTATGACCGGAGGTCGCAACGGCAAGGCCGAGGTAAGCGCCTCGATTGACCGGCTGTTCACATGGGCCGCCTGGGCGGACAAGTTTGACGGGGCCACGCGCGGTGTGCCCTTGCGAGGCGTTGCGCTCGCAATGCGTGAACCTTTGGGGGTGATCGGTGCGTTCTGCCCGGACGAGGCGCCCTTGCTGGGGCTGGTCACCGTGCTGGGCGCGGCCATGGCGATGGGCAACCGTGCTGCTCTGGTGGCGTCCGAGCCGTTCCCGCTGGCGGCATTGGACTTCATCCAGGTGCTGGAAACCTCGGATGTGCCCGGAGGCGTGGCCAACATCCTGACAGGTACCCATGGCGATCTGGCCAAGGACCTGGCGGCCCATGCGGATGTGGACGCCGTTTGGAGCTTTTCTTCGTCTGATATCTCGGCGGTGATCGAGCGGGAAAGCGCCGGCAACCTCAAGCGCACATGGGTCAACAACGGCCAGGCGCGAGATTGGCGAAAGGCTGACTCACATGCGTTTTTGGAGACTGCGACCGAGGTCAAAACCATCTGGGTGCCGTATGGTGAATAGGTAGGGTATTCCCTACCTTACGGTGATTATCGGTGGTGTTTCGGGTGCTGCTGCTTAGGTTAATCCTGTCCCGCAACCCAAGGGCAGGATGAGTACTGTGAAGATTGAGCCGACAGAACTGCCGATACCTGTGCGGGCCGACATGGCCGAGAAGCCTGTGGGTCTGATAGGATTTGCACGCCGCGCCGGGCGGGACCTGTTGTCGGTGATACCTGAAGAAACGCGGCACCAGACCTATCTGAAAGGCCCGGCGCGCATTCACTATATCTGTGACCCTGCCATGATCAGTGAGATGCTGGTCACCCGCGCCGCTGAGTTTCCCAAGTCACAGGTCACCAAGAACATTCTCGGGTCGGCCATCGGCAATGGTATGTTGCTGTCCGAAGGGGATGTCTGGAAGGCGCAGCGTAAACGCTATGCGCCCCTGTTCGCCGCGCGTAACCTGCCGGTTCTTACCCGGCATTTTGCCCGCACCGGGCAGGCCTTGGCCGATGGGATTGCCGGGGGCGAGGTCGACGTGGCGGCACTGGCGCAAGAGGCGACGTTGACCAATATCACGCGGGCGATGTTTTCCGGTGATGATCGGGTCGACCCAAGCGAGGTGCGCGAGGGCCTGCGGCGCTACAATACCTATGTCGGGGATATGTCTCTGTTTGATCTGATGGGTCTGCCTGCTTGGGTGCCACGTTTGAAATGGCTAAAAAGCCGCGCACCGGTGACGCGGATGCGTGATCTGGCGCGGCAGGTGATTGAGGGGCGGCAGGCCGAGGCCCGTTCCGAACCCCGCGATTTTCTCGACCTGATGATTGCTGCGTTAAACGAGGATGGCGAGGATATCGAAGCCTCGATCGATAACCTTCTGACCTTTGTTGTCGCGGGGCATGAAACAGCCGCCAACACATTGGCCTGGGGCCTTTACCTGTTGTCGATTTATCCCGAGGCACAGCAACAACTGCGCGCCGAGGTGCGGGCTGCGTGTGGCGACCGTCCCGTCCCGTTCGAGGCGTTGGAGAAGATGCCCCTGCTGGCCGCCCATGTTAATGAAACCCTGCGGCTTTATCCCGCCGCTGCCTTTACCGCACGGGATGTGGCGCAGGATGGGGCTTTGGGCGATGTGGCGCTGCGCAAGGGTGATGCGCTGTTCCTGCCGATCTATGCGTTGCACCGGCACGAGGCGCTGTGGGACGAGCCGCAAGCCTATCGCCCGGACCGCTTTCTGGAACACCTTCCCCCGCGCGGACAGTTCATTCCGTTCGGGGATGGACCGCGTGTCTGTATCGGTGCGCAATATGCCCGGACCGAGATCATGATTTTGCTGGCCTCGATTCTGCGTCAGATCGAGGTGTTGCCGGGTGCAGGCACGGTCCCCCGTCCGGTTGTCACTTTCACGTTGCGTCCCGATGGTCCATTGCGCCTTAACCTGCGACAGATTGGAAACGGCGCATGAGACCCCTTGCGCTTATCCGGTCGCTAACCCGGCGGCATATGCAGTTGGAGTTTACCAGCGGCCCGCATCGCATTCGCATTCTGGATCGTCCTGGCCTGTCGTTGCCTGCCTCCGAACAAGCCGCGCTGAGAGAAGCGGTCTCGGCCTTGGCGATGAAAGTGGAACCGCGCGGGAGTCTGGATTACGGCGTGTTTCTGGACGATCCGGTGATCTGGGGCTCGATCGTTTTGACGCTTATCTATGACCGCGAGACTGGCGCGCTGATCGCATTCAACGCGTTGCGCTGGATCGAACTCGACACAGACGTGTCCGAGGCTCCGGTTCTGCATCTGGGGCTGGCCATGGTGGACCCGGACTATCAATCGCACGGGGTGTCGTGGATTCTCTATGGTCTTACCGTCGTGTTGCTGTTTCTGCGAGGTGGAATGCGGCCCCTGCGGATCACCAGCGTCAGCCAGGTGCCAGCCATCATCGGCCGTGTGGCGCTGAGTTTTGCTGATGTTTACCCGGATGCCAAACAGGATCGCCCCCGGTTTCGCCATCTCAGCATCGCGCGGGCCATCATGCGCGACCATCGGGATGTTTTTGGCGTAGGCGACGATGCGTGGTTTGAAGAAGATGGGTTCGTGATCCGCAACGCGTACACCGGTGGGTCGGATGCGATGAAGAAAACCTATGAAGAGGCAGCCCACCATCGCGAGGCTTATGTGAACGATCATTGCGCGCAGGTTCTGGATTATGCGCGCGGTGATGACTTGTTGCAGGTGGGGCAGATGGATTTGCCCACCGCGCGCGCCTACTTCCTGCGCGATGTTCCCAGGGAATCGCGTCGTGCCGTGTTGATGACCGCTGGCTTTGCGATTTTGCAGACGTGGATCGTCCCGCTGCTGTGCTGGCTGGACACTGCCCGTGACTGGGACGGGTTACAGCCCTATCGGAGCAGACGTGATGTTTGATTACGCCGAGTTCACCACCCGCAATCTGGGATTTGTCACCGAGGCGCAGCAAGAGGCTTTGCGTCGCGCCCATGTGTTCGTTTGCGGCACCGGGGGAATGGGCGGTGCCGCCCTTCTTGCGCTGGCCCGGGCGGGTGTTGGGCGGTTGACCATCTGCGATATCGACGCATTCGAGGTGTCCAATCTGAACCGGCAGGTGTTTTGCTGGCTGGATACCGTGGATCAGCACAAAGCCCATGCCACCGCCGGACAGCTGCGCCAGATTAATCCCGGACTCGAGCTTGAGGTGTTGGACGACGACTGGACCGGCCATGTGGATCGGATCGTGTCCGAGGCCGATGTGGTGATCAATGGCACCGACGATCTGGGCGCGTCCTTGTTGCTGTACCGAACGGCGAGGGCGCGGGGACGCACGTTGATCGACAGCTATGCCTCGCCCCTGCCATCGGTCTATGTGACCCGCCCCGGTGATCCGATGCCGGAGGAACGGTTGCGTTATCCGACGCAAGGCGTGGCCTGGGACGCCTTGAACGACGATCAGTGCGCCCGCGCGTTTCTGGGCGAGGCGGAGTACGTGATGACCCACAGTGCCTCGGCCTTTCACATTGATCTTGAGCTGGCGGGCGAAGTGGCGGCAGGCGCGCGCAGCCGGATGTCGTTTGCACCGATGGTGATCACCTCGGGCATGTTGATGGGATACGAGGCACTGGGCCTGATCACCGGCACCAAGACAGCCACTGATTACCGAGGCTGGTTTCTCAATCCCTATCGCGCCCGGGTCGAACGGCCGCGCAACGCGCTGGTGGCGGCGATCCTGCGTCCGATCGTGCGCCGTAAACTGAAACAGATGATGGAGGCGGGATGAGCACCGCGCTGCTGGCCGATTGCCTGATCTCCGGTCTTGCCGGGCTGGCTCTTTTGGGGCTGCGTGTGCGCCTGCGCCGCGTGGGACTAACCCCACGCCTGATGCGCACCCTGAGATTGGCAACCGGACTTTGGGGGGTGTTCTATCTGCTTCGTATACCGGCATGGATGGGGCAGGCTGATCTTGGTAATCGGTTGTTGCTGGCCGTTGCCGCCTTTATTCCGCTTTCGTTGGTCCTTGTGGCCGAAGCAGCGTTGCGCCGCCATGCGCCCCCGGTCATGAAATGGGGATTGCTGATCGGAACGCCGCTATTGGTGATCGGAGCAATTTTGGCGCCGTCTTCGGCGGCGGGCACCTACCTTCCTGTCCTGTTAGGTTTTCAATTGCTGTTCATCGCCGGGATCGGTTGGTTTGTCTGGCACTTTGCCGCCGCGCTCAGTGATGCCGAGGCGAAACAGATGCGCGCTTTCGGGGGCCTGGCATTGCTCAGCCTGCCCCTTGTGGCCACCGATTTCATCATGCTTGGCACCGGTTCAGCGCTGCATCTGTCAGCGTTGGTCGTTCTGATCGCTGTTTGGCTGGCAGTTTCCTCGGGCAGCTGGATGACGGGCGTGCGCCCTGCGGTTTGCGCGGTTGGCTGCCTTGCGGTTCTGGCGGCACTTGGAGCATTGGCGCTGAATGGCGGCTGGGTGATGTGGGTCACGTTACTGGCGGTCTTGATCTTTGCGGCCCTTTTGGCCGATGCGGCACGCCTGGCATCAGGGGGCCTTGGCACCGCGCTGGCTGAGCTTCTGGCGCGCCCGCGGGGCGATTTAACCGAGGCGCACCTGGCCGAGACCCTGTCTGGTCGGGATGCAGTGCTTCTTTCCGAGGCGGATTTGAAGGGGTTCGATGCCGCTGCCTTGGCCGAGGAGTTTCGGAACCAACCTCTCTGGGCAGCCCCAGGGAGGGGTCGTGACCTTGACGAACAAATGGCGGCACTCGCCCGGCGCACCGGGGTGTCCCATATGGTGGCGGTTGGTCAGGCACCTTTGCGATTGATCGGGTTCACCCTTGGCCCGTCACAAATGGGTGGTCAGGTCGAGACCCTGTTGAAAGCGCTGGGGCGGCGGATGAGTAGCGAGTCTGCGCCATGACCGTCGAACTGCGGCAAGGCGATGTTGATGCCTTCTTCCAGGTGCCGTTTGAGGTTTATCGCGGCCAGCCTTATGTCTCGCCCTTGAAATCCGATTTGCGCCGGTTTTTGTGCGCCAAGGATAATCCTCTGTTTGAGCGCGCCGATGACATCGCGGTTTTCACCTGTCACCGCACCGGCCGTCCGGTGGGACGGATCACGGCCCATGTGCATTGCGCCAGTAACACGCGCCATGGCCAAAACGCGGCCCATTTCGGATTTTTCGATTGCGCCGATGATGGCGAAGTTGCCCGCACTCTTCTGGACGCTGCCGAGGCTTGGGCGCGGGCACGCGGGTTCGATCGGATCGGGGGGAATTTCAACCTGACTGCGATGCAGATGGTGGGCGTGGCCACCGGCGGGTTCGAGCATCAGGTTTACTCGGACTGTATGTGGAGTCCGCCGTGGTTGGCCGGTCTGTTAGAGGCGAACGGGTATAAGCGTCGCTTTCCAATGGCCACGCATGAGACCGATCTGAATGTCTGGCAGGCGCAAGCCGGGTCGCCCCGGTCTTTGCCCGACGGGGTGAGCGTGGCCCTGTTGACCCGCGCCACACTGGGCGCACGGCTGGAGGATGCAAGGCAGATCCTGAACGCCAGTTTTGATGCCAATCCGATGTTCGTTCCGGTCAGTCAGGAAGAGTACATGTTTCAGGCGAAGGACCTGAAGTGGATCATGGACAAGCGGTTGTCGGTGGTGCTGCACGCTTCGGGTCGTCCGGTCGGCGTGTTGATCGGCATCCCCGATCTCAACCCGTTGTTGCGAAGAATGCGGGGGCGTCTTGGCCTCAGCACGCCTTGGCATGTTCTGCGCCATCTGATGGGCAACCGCCGTGCGGTGATTGTCTACTACGGGGTGGTGCCGGACTGGCAGGGCAAAGGATTGGCACCTTATATGGTGGATAGCGTCAATCGCGCGGCCTTGGCGGCGGGATACACTTCGATGGGCGGGACATGGATCGCCGATGAAAACCGCGCCAGCTTGCGCCAGATGGAAAAGACCGGCGCGCGGCGGCTGCAGGAGTTGCATCTGTTCGGAAAGGACCTGTGATGGAGGACGCCCTGTTTCACGCTTTGGTCGAGGAGGCGGCGCTGGCCCCCAGTGCCCACAACACACAGCCCGCCCGCTGGGTGGTGGACGGTGAACAGATGCATTTGGGCTGTGCCGCAGAGGCGACCTTGCCGGTCGCTGATCCGACGGATCACGACACGCTGTTTGGCTGTGGCACGGCACTGGAAGGAATGATGATCGCGCTGTCGCGCCACGGTTTGCGGGCTGACGTTCACTATGGCGATGGCGGCGTTGGGCACGGCGTCTTGGCGACGGTCAGCGTCGTGGGCGGTGGGGCGACTCCTGATCCGCTCGCCGATTGGGTGACCAAACGATTCACCTGCCGTGCCGGGTTTTCACCGGTCAGCACTGAACAGATGCGCGCCCTGAAAAGCTGGGCCCGGGCCGCGCAAGATGTCCGATTGATTACGGAGCGTGACGGGTTAAGCGAGTTGAGCGAACAGAATGATACGTTGTCGTTGCGCTGGTTTCGGGGATCGGCGTTTCGCCAGGAGCTGATGGCGTGGAGCCGCATGAGTCCGCGCCATCCCCGCTGGGATCATGACGGCCTGAACGCGCGCGCGCTTGGGTTGTCGCGGATCGAGGCGCTGGCAATGCCCCTGATCATGAAGGGTCCGGTTTTCCGGGGTCTGCGCGCGATGGGGCTGGCGCAAGGCCTTTTGTCAGAACGCGATAAAACCCTGCAAGTGGCGGGCGTATGTTTCCTGACGGTGCCGCAGGACATGAACCCGGTCGAGGCCGGGCGGCTTTATTACCGAAGGGTATTGGAACTGACGGCGATGGGCTTTGCCACATGGCCCATGTCGGTGATCAAGGATGACGCCGTCACCCATGCGGATTGGCTAGCGAGGTTTGGCCTGAAGGGTCAGGCGAGGATAGTTGCCTGCCTGCGCGTAGGTGTGCCCAGCGGCGCCGCACCTGAACGGGCGCGGCGCCCTATTGATGAGGTGATTGGCCCGCCCCCTCCCTGATCAGAGGGGGGACGAAAGACAATCAGGCCACGTCGAAATCGAGGGACCGGACCTGTTGGAACTTGCCGGTCGCTTCAAGCTTGGCAATGATCTCGGCAGGGACCGGTGCATCGACATAGAGCAGGGCAATCGCCTCGCCTCCAGCGGCCGAGCGGCCGAGGGTAAAGTTGGCGATGTTGACGTTGTTTTCACCCATCATCTGGCCCAGCGTCCCGATGATACCCGGTTCGTCATTGTTGGTGGTATAGAGCATATGGCGACCGATCTCAGCGTCGATATTGATGCCCTTGATCTGGATAAAGCGTGGTTTGCCATCAGAGAATACTGTGCCACCGATCGAGCGTTCGCGTTGATCCGTTACGACTGTCAGCTTGATATAGCCCTCAAACGCGCCTGATTTATCCTGTTTGGTGGTGGAAATCTTGATGCCGCGCTCTTTGGCCACGACGGGAGCGGAAACCATGTTCACTTCGGGGTTCACCGATTTCATGATGCCTGCGACAGCCGCACAGGTCAGCGCATCGAGGTTCATATCGGACACCACACCATCATAGAGGATGTTGATCGCCTTGATCGGTTCATCCGTCATCTGGCCGATGAAATTGCCCACATGCCCGGCCAGTTTGATCCATGGTGCCATCACCTTGGCCTCTTCTGCTGTCACCGAGGGCATGTTGAGCGCGTTAGTGACGGCGCCGGTCAGCAGGTAATCCGACATTTGTTCAGCCACCTGTAGGGCAACATTTTCCTGCGCCTCGGTGGTGGCGGCCCCCAGATGCGGGGTGCAGACCACGTTGGGCAGGTCAAACAGCGCGTTTTCCGTGGCAGGTTCGACGGCAAAAACGTCAAACGCTGCCCCGGCGACATGGCCGGACTTCAACAAGTCGGCCAGCGCTTCTTCATCGACCAGACCGCCACGGGCGCAGTTGATGATCCGGACGCCTTTCTTGGTCTTGGCAAGGTTTTCAGCTGACAGGATATTGCGGGTCTGATCGGTCAGGGGCACATGCAGCGTGATGAAATCCGCGCGCGACAGAAGGTCGTCCAGCTCGACCTTTTCAACGCCCATCTTGTCGGCTTTCTCCTGGCTAAGGAAGGGATCATAGGCGATCACTTTCATTGAAAGGCCACGCGCACGGGCGCAGACGATTCCACCAATATTCCCAGCGCCGATCACACCCAAGGTCTTGTTGGTCAGTTCGACGCCCATGAACTTGGATTTCTCCCACTTGCCGGCATGGGTGCTGGCGCTGGCCTCGGGTATTTGGCGGGCGACGGCGAACATCATCGCAATGGCGTGTTCGGCGGTGGTGATCATGTTGCCAAAGGGCGTGTTCATCACGATCACACCTTTCTTCGAGGCGGCTTCCTTGTCGATATTGTCGGTGCCGATCCCGGCGCGGGCGATGACTTTGAGGTTATCAGCGGCGTTCAGGATTTTCTCGGTCACCTTGGTGGCCGAGCGGATGGCAAGGCCGTCATAGTCGCCGATCACCTCGGCCAGCTTGTCCTTGTCTTTGCCGAGGTCGGGCTGAAAATCCACATCGATGCCGCGATCCCGGAAGATTTGAACGGCGGTTTCGCTGAGTTTGTCGGATACGAGTACTTTGGGAGCCATTTTTCTGGTCCTTTTATAGAAATGTTGAGAGCGGCGGAGTGAACCCCGCCTTACAAATTGATTTCGGTTTCAAATGCCCATTTGATCCACGGCATCAGGGCGGCCACGTCGGACGCCTCAACCGTGCCGCCACACCAGATGCGCAATCCCGGAGGAGCATCGCGATAGGCGCCGATGTCATAGGCCACGCCAGCCTCGTCCAGCCGCTTGGCCACGGCCTTGGCGAATGTCGCGCCATCGGTGATGCGCGCATCGTTGAACTTCAGGCACACGGAGGTATTTGACCGTGTTGCCGGATCCGTGGCGAGGTTTTCGATCCATGGTTCCGCTTGCGTAAACTCGGCCACGGCAACCGCATTGGCATTGGCCCGCGCCATGAGGCCGGACAGCCCGCCAACCGAACGCGCCCAATCCAGTGCCAGCAGGTAGTCTTCGACGGCCAGCATCGAGGGCGTGTTGATCGTGGCCCCTTCAAAGATACCGTCGATTAGTTTGCCCGCCTTGGTCAGGCGGAAAATCTTGGGCAACGGCCAGGGCGGCGTGTAGCTTTCCAGCCGCTCCACCGCGCGCGGGGATAGGATCAGCATGCCGTGGGCCGCTTCTCCGCCCAGCACTTTTTGCCAGGAGAACGTCGTCACATCCAGCTTGTCCCAGGACAAGTCCTGCGCAAACGCGGCCGAGGTGGCATCGCAGATGGTCAGCCCGGCGCGATCTGCCTTGATCCAGTCGCCGTTGGGCACACGCACGCCTGAGGTTGTGCCGTTCCAGGTGAAAACGACGTCGTTGTCGGTATCGACCGTGCTGAGATCAACAATCTCGCCATACTCGGCGGTCTTAATCTCGGCCTCCAGCTTCAGCTGTTTGACCACGTCCGTGACCCAGCCCGCGCCAAAGCTTTCCCAGGCCAGCATCTCGACCTTGCGATCCCCCAGCAGGTTCCACATCGCCATCTCAACGGCACCCGTGTCCGACGCAGGCACGATTCCGATCTTGTAATCGGCAGGGATGCCCAGCACCTCGCGCGTGCCCTCAATGGCGGCCTTCAGCCTGGCCTTGCCCACGGCGGCACGGTGGCTGCGGCCCAGGGGGGCATCGGCCAGTTTGGTCAGATCAAATGCGGGGGGTTTGGCACAGGGGCCAGAGGAAAAACGCGGGTTAGCCGGCCGCGTCGCCGGTTGTTCAATAGCCATTTCTGCTATCCTTCCAGATATGCGCCCTTCGTTGGGGAAGGGTGTCCCACTTACTTGGCTACGTGGGTTCCGTGCATTGTGCAAGTGCGGAAATGGCGCTAGAACGCCGCTTGAGTGTTCAAATACGACCCTGACGACCACGATCGGAAACTTCCTTAAATGTTTGTAACCACCCTGATAGCGCCCGCTGGCGGGTTGCAGCCTGCCCTTGCAGAAAGCCTTCGCAACGCCTGGGGCGGGGGAAATTTACAATGGCTGGCGCCGGATGAGGCGGCAGAGTTTGCGATGGCTGAAGTGCCGGGCAATCGCTGGGGCGTGTGGGCCGAGATGCAGGGTCTTGGCGTTGATTTGATCGTTCAACCGGCTAAAGGGCGGCGCAAGGATATGCTGCTGGCGGACATGGACAGCACGATGATTCAGCAGGAATGCATCGATGAATTGGCGGATGAGGCCGGGGTGGGGGACCATGTCAAAGACATCACCGCGCGGGCGATGAACGGCGAGCTGGATTTCGAGGGCGCTTTGATCGAACGGGTTGATCTTCTGAAAGGTCTGGACGAGGCGGTGATCGAGCATGTTCTCGACACGCGGATCACCTATATGCCGGGGGGCCACGCCCTGTTGGCGACGATGCGCGCGAACGGGGCGCATGCCGCGCTGGTTTCGGGCGGGTTCACGGCCTTCACCGCGCGGGTGGCCGAGACGCTGGGTTTTGACGAAAACTGGGCCAATACGCTGTTGATTGAGGATGGTAAGCTGACCGGTGAGGTCGGGCGGCCCATTCTGGGGCGTGATGCCAAAGTGGCGGCTTTGGAGCAAATCAGCGCGCGGCGCGGTCTAACCGAGCTTGATGTTATCGCCGTAGGGGACGGGGCCAATGATCTTGGGATGCTGGGCCGGGCAGGCACGGGTGTTGCCTTGCATGCCAAGCCTTCGGTGGCTGCCCAATGTGACGTGCGGATCAATCACGGGGACCTCACCGCGCTGCTTTACTTGCAAGGGTATTCACGGGATGAGTTTGTCGAGGGCTGAGCCGGTTTCCCGGGCGCGGACAGCAAAGTGACCCAGTTTCGTTCGGTGATGCGATAGCCATGCTCACCAATCAGGGACATCACCAGCGGGGGGATATGCGCTGCACCCCAGACAACCGCCACGTCGCCATCGTCCCATGTTTTTATCGTATGAGTGCAGGCCTCGATCAGGGCCTTGTCTCGCTGCTTTACCACCACGTCGTGGAACCCTTCACCAAAGATATCATCAAGGCTGTCGTCTGCGGATGTTGGGCCTTCGGCCATTGCATCAATCAGCCAGCGACGCGCGTGGGGAAGGCGCAAGGCGAGGCCCAGAACAGGCATGAGCAGATGAAAAAGTATCCGCCGCAAGACAGGAATGCGCCGCCAGAATCGATTGAACCTCTTTGGTTCAAGGTCGGAATTCACCCAATGCGCGCCCGCGCTTTCGCGCATGGATGTACCCTGTGCAGCTAGGCCCGGATTAGCGGTGCTGGCGATACGATGGGTGCGGTTTGCTGTGCGCCCGGCGGCTGTCCGTGATCCTTCCTTCAGCACCATGTCATGGGTATCGGCGGTGGCTGCGACTTGCCGGAAGAACGCGTGATCGGCGATGTGGACCATCGGAAACAGCGTAAAACTGGGTCCACCGCGCCGCACCAGCCGCAATTGCTGCACCTGAAGGTGGCCGTCATGTTTACGCAGTAATTTCACGGTTCCAATAGTCCTTGGTTTGAGCTGTCCAGATAAGGCAGATCATTGCGTCAGTTTTGGGGTCAGGATGTGGCGTGTAACGCTTCGTATCTTTTTAATCTATCCGTTAATTAACAAATATGTTAATCAGTATCTCATGCCTGACTTGATTCGCACCTTCTCTGCTTTATCCGATGAGACCCGCTTTGCCGTGATTGAGCGGTTGATGGCCGAGGGTGAGTTGCCTGCTGGGACGTTGGTGGAAGGCACTAAGATGAGCGCGCCTGCCATGTCTCGCCACCTGAAGGTGTTGCGAGAAGCCGGGCTGATCATGCAGCGCAGCGAAGGCACGAAGCGGCTCTATTCCGTGCGCCCCGAGGCATTGAAAGCGGTGGCCGACTGGACAATGGATCATCGCGCCTTCTGGGAGGCGGGGTTGGAGCGGTTGGATGCTATGCTGGCATTGGATGAAAAGGACTGAACATGGCGGATCTGCACCTGACACGCGAGTTTGACACCACGGCCGAACGGCTGTTCGAGGTGATCACCACCCAGTCTGATGTCCTGAATTGGTGGGGCCATGACGGGATGACCTTGCCCGAATACCAGCTGGATTTTTCACGCAGGGGCCCGTGGTTTTCGCGCCTGGTCAGCGAAGAAGGCACGGTCTTCAAGATGTCCGGGCAAGTGACCAAGGTGGACCCACCGCGCAGCGTCAGTTTCACTTGGGGTTGGCATGATGATGCGGATGAGCGGGGTGCTGAAAGCCACGTTACCTTCACAGTTGATGCGCTTGAGGGTGGCCGCGCGCGCCTGACCATCGACCATCGTGATCTGCCCAGCGACGAGATTGCCGCCCGCCACGAAGGCGGCTGGACCCATGGGCCACTTGCAAGGCTGGAACGCTACGTTGCGACGCTCACGGACTAAGCATTCACAAAATGGAGGAAATGAAATGACAAAATTCATGCTGGCCTATCACGGCGGCGGAAAACCAGAGACACCCGAAGAGGGCGAAAAGGAAATGGCGAAATGGATCAGCTGGCTGACTGGCCTCGGTGATGCAGCAGTCGACCCAGGAAACCCAGTCGGGATGTCCAAGACCGTCAGTGCCGATGGTGTGGCAGACAATGGTGGTTCCAACCCGCTTTCGGGCTATTCCATTCTTGAAGCGGACAGCATCGAGGCAGTGTGTGAGATGGCCAAGGGGTGTCCAATTCTCGACGGCGGCAAAGGCACCGTCGAGATTGCTCCCATTGTGGAAATGTAGGGCTCAGGCGGCGAGGCTGGCCCGCGTTTGGCCAATCATCAGCGCGGCGCGGGCGGCCTCGCGGCCCTTTTCAACGAAGTGATCGCGATAAATCGCCGTGTGGTGATCGGTCTCCTGGTACTGATGCGGGGTCAGTGAGACGGACAGGACGGGCACACCGCTGTCCAGGCCTGCGCGCATCAATCCATCGACCACGGCCTGCGCCACAAAGTCGTGACGGTAGATACCACCATCCACCACGAAGGCGGCTGTCGCAACGGCGGCGTAGCGTCCTGAACTGGCCAGATCTCGCGCCAGTAGGGGCATCTCAAACGCGCCGGGTACGTCGAAAACATCGATTTGGGACGTCGGGATCAATTCAGAAAATCCAACAAGCGCCTGATCCACGATCTCGGCATGCCAGTTGGCTTTGATAAAGGCGTAATGGGGAAGTGTCATAACATGGCTCCTTTTCCTTTTGACACGTCACCCAGAGCATCAAACGAAAAGGCGCCATAGGGGGCGCTGGCCCCTGCTGGTCCTTACCGCTCTCTTCCATCCGGACTATGACCGTCGGCTCTGGAATTGCACCAGATCTGCTAGACATCCCGGCTCTGCCAAGACCGCTCGCGGGCTTGGGGCTTGCACCCCTTACCGCCGGTGGGGAATTTCACCCCGCCCTGAGAACATGAAACAGATTTAAGGAGAAAAACCCCGCTGTAAAGCAGGGCTTTGCGACAGGTGTGGGGCGGGATACGTCATCCCGCCCCATCCAAACTGGGTTTAGCCGTCTGTGGCAGGCAGAACGCCTTGCGCTTGTGCTTCGGAAATCTCGTCCGATGTCAGCATACCGTCGGCATTGGCATCGGCCTGGCTGAATGTGCCAGCTTCGGCATCCGGATACGCGGCCTGGAACTCGGTCATGGTAACGGCACCATCACCATCGGCGTCCATGGAGGCTGCATCCCCGGCAAGGGCGGCAACGGGCAGCGAGAGGGCAAAAGCGAAGCTTGCAGCGATCAGTTCCTTAGTCATGTTAGGTCTCCTTCCTATGGAGGTTGCAGAGGGCGGTTGCGCCTCTGTGACTGGAACGTGGGGGCAGGACCGGGGATTGTCTGCACCTCGCGTAGATACAGACCGAAAAGCCGCGAAAACGGGCCGATAGAGGGGTAAAAACTGCGCGATTGCCTGCCGTGGATCGCCGCTCGGCGGGACGCTGCCGACAGTGTGGGGGCCAATCGGCAAGACTATGACGAAAACCGGCCTAAAGAAGCTCGGCGACTGGTTTGATCACGCCCGCCTCAAGGCCGCGACGATTGAGAATCGGCGCGTTCATGAATCGCCTTGTGGCCGGATGAACGGGAGACAGAACACCCAAGCGCACCAAGAGGGCGGCAATTGTACATTCCGCTGCTCGGGTGGTGCCATCGGCGATCTTCAGGGCGATGCCCAGCTTCTTGGTGGGCAGGATGGCGATGAAAAACCCCTCGGCCCCGGTTTTGAGCGCGACTGGTTCAGAACAAGCGCGCATCAGTAAGGTACAGGCGCGGGTTTCTCCGGCGACCAGATCGGGATGGGCAACCATCGCCTGCCACAACTTCACGGCTGCGTTCTGACGGGTATCGGCATCGTCCTGTGCAGCGGCGAAATAGGCCATGGCCCGTGCCATACCATGCAGCGTGGTGATGAAATTGGGGGCGGAACATCCGTCAATGCCATAGCCGGGGCTGTCCTGCCCTGTGACCGACTCAAATGCTTCGAGACAAGCGCGCTGCACGGGATGGTCGATGTCGATATAGTCCGGGCCAGCGCCAAGATGGCGCGTGAGTGTCAGGAACCCGGAATGTTTGCCCGAGCAGTTGTTGTGGTACTGGCACGGGCTTTGGTCTGCGCGGATCAGGGCATCGCGGGCCGGAATGTCATCAGGTTCCTGCGGGCCACAGCGAAAATCATCGTCGGTCAGCCCCAGATCCGAAAGCCAGGCTTGTACGCGATCCGTATGAATCGCCGCCGCGTTATGCGACGCACAGGCCAGCGCCAGTTGTTCGGTCGTCAGACCATGTGCATCCGCCGCTCCGCTTTCGATCAACGGCAACGCCTGGATCATCTTGGCCGAGCTCCGCGGGTAGACGGCCATGTCCGGATCGCCCCATGCCTGCACGATCTGACCACTGTCATCACAGATCACCGCATGGCCCAGATGGAGGCTTTCGATCATCGGCCCGCGCCAGATTTCAGTCAGAGGAACCGGGTTTGACATGATTGTGACCTTCCATACGCTTCATAATGTGCGAAAATCTGCCAATTCTATCTTTCGCGCCTCGCCTGTTTCAGGCTATTGTAGCAATGTCGAGTAAGAACAGGCCGTCGCCAAGAAGAAATCCGCAAAGGATGCGCACGGTCGGCACAATTGAGGCTAAAGGACAGCTTGGAGGCTGGACATATGGTATCACGTTTTTCATGTCTGATCGCAGGGGCCGCATTGGCATGTGCGGCAACCGGTGCGGCAGCACAGGAAGAAAGCACCAATCAAGTGGCGGCAAAAACCGCCTGGAGTGTGTTTGAAGATCAAAATCCGCGCGAGTGCTGGGCGGTGTCGTCGCCAACTGAAACAGTGAACACGCGCGATGGGCGCGTGGTTGCGGTGCGGCGCGGGGATATCCTTTTGATGACCTTCTATCGCCCCGACGCGGGTGTGCAGGGTCAGGTGGCCTTTACCGGTGGCTATCCGTTTGCGGGTGGATCGACCGTGAATCTGAACATCAGCGGCAATTCATTCGAGCTATTCAGCGAGGGTGAATGGGCCTGGCCAGCCAGTGCGGCGGATGATGCCAAGATCATCGCGGCGCTGAAACGCGGTGCTGATGCGGTGCTGACCGCACAATCGTCGCGCGGCACCAAAACCAAGGATTCTTTTTCGCTGATGGGCTATACGGCTGCGGTGGAAGAGGCCGAGAAGCGCTGTAAGTAACCACCAAATCAGATCGCTTAGAAGATGCGCGCCGTTGGGTGCGCATTTTTTTATTGGTTGCTCTGCTCGGGTCGTGGTGCGGCCGCACGCTGAAGACGGTCATTGATCGCACGGCCCAACCCGGTGTCGGGGATGGGAGAAACGGCGATGGGTCGGTCCATCTCATCCAACGCATGGAGATGGCCAAACAGGTTGGCCGCGGCTTCAACCAGATCGCCCGCCGCCGAGAGATTGAGATCGCAATCGACCTTTCCAAAGCCCAATAGCACCTCGTTTGATTTATGATCCGTTGCATTCAAGCGAACAGGTGCGCCGGGCGCATAGTGCGAGCGCATCTGGCCCGGGGCGGTGACAGGGTCATTGGCCCCGTGATGTGAAAGCGTCTGGCCCAATGCGGCTTCGATCACTTCAACAGGCAGACCCCCGGGGCGTAACAGAGTGGGCTGATCCGCAAGGCCGATGATGGTGGATTCCAAACCCACATCGCAGGGGCCGCCATCGACAACCGCCGCGATCTGCCCGGATAGGCCTTGCAGGACGTGGTCAACCGTTGTGGGGCTGATCCGGCCCGACGGGTTGGCAGACGGGGCTGCGATGGGGCCGTCAAAGGCGTTGAGCACAGCTTTTGCCACCGGATGGGCCGGAAGGCGGATAGCCACGGTAGGCAGGCCAGCGGTGACCAGGGGCGAGAGGCCATGGCCGGGTTTAAGGGGCAGAACCAGCGTGAGCGGTCCGGGCCAGAAGGCCTGTGCCAGCCGGTCGGCCAGATCGGGCCACTCGACCAGTGCCTTTGTTTGTTCGATGCTGGCCAGATGCACGATCAGCGGGTTGAACTGCGGGCGGTTCTTGGCCTCGAATATCCGCGCCACAGCCGTGTCATTACGGGCATCTCCGCCAAGGCCATAGACCGTCTCGGTCGGGATCGCCACCAGATCGCCTTGCGCCAGAAGGGTGGCGGCGCGCGCTATGTCGGCTGGGTTGGATGAGAGCGTTTGAGTCATGACCGGCATCCTTACTGGCCCGTTGTCTCAATGCCAAGCATGCGTGGTGTTGACCTTCGACCCGGCAAAGTGCAGGTCGGGTTTCGTGAGCCGCCACAAGAAGGACGCCCGCATTGGCAAAGATACACACCCCGTGGGAGACCGCCCCGGCGCATGGCGAGGCGATCGAGGTGGCCGCTGGCGTCCTGTGGATTCGCCTGCCCCTGCCCATGGCGCTGGATCATGTGAACATCTATGCGCTGGACGAGGGCGACAGCTGGACCATCGTCGATACCGGCATTCATTCGCGCCGGTCCGTCGCCCTATGGGGAAGTGTGCTGGACGGTCCGTTGCAAGGTAAACCGGTGAGCCGCGTGATCATCACGCACCATCACCCTGACCATGTTGGTATGGCGGGCTGGCTGATGGCGCGGTTCGGGGCCGAGTTGATGGCGACGCGCACCTCATGGCTGATGGCGCGGATGCTGATCCTGGATGAAGAAGAGCGCCCCACCGAACAGGCGCTGGCCTATTGGCGCAGTGCGGGCATGGATGCTGAGATTTACGAAGCCCGTAAAAATGACCGCCCGTATAATTTCGCCGATGTCTGCCATCCCATCCCGGTGGGGTATACCCGTGTCAAACAGGATGATGTGATCCGCATAGGTGGGCGCGACTGGGACGTGCATATCGGCAATGGACATGCGCCCGAGCATATGACCCTTTGGAGTCGGGACGATAACCTGGTGATCGCAGGCGATCAGATCATCAGTTCGATCAGCCCCAATATCGGCGTCTATCCGACCGAGCCCGAGGCCGATCCGGTCACGGACTGGCTTGAGGCGTGCGAGCGTTTGGGCACGCTGGCCCATGACGACCATCTGGTTTTGAGCGGGCACAAGTTGCCCTTCACCGGGCTGCCGTTTCGGATGCAGCAATTGATCGAGAATCACCATGGATGCCTTGAGCGGCTGGTGGCACATTTGGACCAACCTAAAGTGGCGTCCGGGTGCTTTGCACCGCTGTTCAAACGGAAAATTGATCAGGGCTTGTACGGTTTGGCCCTTGTCGAGACGGTTGCACACCTCAATCATCTACACCAATCTGGTGCGATTACCCGTCAACGCCGTGCCGATGGTGCGTGGCTTTGGCAGGCAAAGGGAGAAATGTGATGGACGATGAAATCAGAACGACGGCGGAAGCCGTGGAAGGCGCAGCGCTGCCACGCTGTCACGAGGTGCATGCCTGCCCCGACACCCAGGCGCCCGATGATTTTCCCGAAGCGGTGACAAATGAACCGATCACCCAGAAAAGCCCGGCAGAATGGGCCTATGAGCGCCTGATCATCTATATCCAGAACTTTGAGAAAACGCTGGATAACGAGCATGAAGTTGCGATGGGTTTTACCGGGGCGGAAGCCGGGGTGATGCGGATCGAAGGTATGGGGTTTTTCGACCCAGACATCGTGACGTTTTACGGCAGCGATCCGGCGGGTGGCAAAACTCAGTTGGTGCAGCATTACGGCCAGTTGAACGTGATGCTGCGCGCCTTGCCAAAGCAGGTGGAACAGGCCGAACCGACGCGGATTGGCTTTCGTCTTGCGCAGGATCTGGAGCGTAGCTGAGCCATTGCAATTTGGCGCGGGGAACGGGCAAAGAATATGCCGCGTGACAGGGTGACAGCGCTTTGCAAATGCAGTAACCAGTTCAACAAGTTCAGATAGATCGACCACGGGGACAGATTAAGATGGCCGAACATAAACATGGCGAAATGAACACCGACGTTCAGGAAAAAACCTTTGCGGGCTTTGTGAAGGCCTCTATGTGGGTGGCTGGCGTTTCCATTGGCATTCTCATCTTCCTGGCGCTGTTTAACAGCTAACGATATTTTCGCTGCTTTTAAGCATGTCATCGGGGAACGCCATGCGTACAATTATTGCTGCACTTTGCGGTCTGTTCTTGCTTGCAGGATGCGCCGCAGAATCGACCTGGGCTTCGGATGAATTCGTTCGCAAAAGAGCGTACAAGCATGATGGCCCGCCGCGGATCACGTTGTTCACCATGATCAACAACAAGACAGGCGCAGGTGCACACACCTCCCTGATGATCAACGCATCACAGCGGGTGATCTTTGATCCGGCCGGGTCGTTCAAACATGAAACCATCCCCGAGCGGAACGACGTGGTTTTTGGCATTACCCCGGCGGTGGCCGATGGTTATACCCGCTATCACGCGCGTGAAACCTTCCACGTGCGGGTGCAGACACTGGATGTCTCGCCCGAGCTGGCCGAGGGCATGATGCGCGCGGTGATGGAGTACGGCGCGGTGCCGTCTGCGCAATGCGCGCTGAGCACGTCGACCGTTTTGTCAGGATTCTTCCCCGGACAGATCAGCCGCGGCTGGTATCCCAAGAAGCTGGCCGAACAGTTCCAGCAGATACCCGGAGTCAGCAGCCGGACGCTGCGCGAATATGACAGTGATGACAATTCCAAGGTGCTGGAAGACTGGGATCCGAACCGGCTGACCCGCGACGCGGTGTCCCTGCTGGATTGACCCTGCGGACTTAGGAAAATCACTTAGCATCGGTACTATGTCCGCAATGACCGTTTTGAGCCCAAACCTACGTAGGGAACTTGAAGGATCTGCAAGACTATTTAGAAAGTATCGCGTTTAGAGCAGAAATATCGGATGACGTTTTGGAAGAACTCGGCTTCTCAGATTGTATGGGCCCCGAACTTCGGGCGTTTGTCGAAGAACAGCTCGTTGCTGACTTAAATTGATATTTACCGAGGCAACAGACATATCATCGATCTGACGTCCACTTTGATTGGTTGGAAAGCTGTGTTGAAGGCCATCGAACTTGTTGGCTCGACGGCGAAATCGAAAACTTTTCAGGTGTCGCTGTTCTTAACAATAACCGCGGGCTGATTGCCGAAGGGTGGATGGAGTTCATCGAAACTGAGGTTGGTCTTGAGGTGTTTTGGTGGTTCCTAACCGTTGCGGATCAGAGTGGGTTGCAAAGCAAAGAGACAAATACTGTGCCGAGCCATGTCTGGAACCGACTAAGCGCTGAAGTGCGCTCCCTGTGGAGAGATCATGCACCAAAGAAACCGCTTCCATGAGTTTCGAAAGGTCGGCTTTGTCCCGCATAGTGACCATTGCATGCCAGAAACTTCTGTTATCTCGCACGGCTATGGAAATCTGCATAACGGAGGTGTGCGTATCACCGCGTCCGACGCTTAGCACTCCGTGTCGCTATACCAGTCATCAATAATCGCAATCGCTTCGGACGAGGTTTCGACAAAGCGGAACAGCTCGATATCTTCGGGGCTGATCGTTCCGGCATCGGCCAGTGCGTCCCAGTTGATGATCTTGCGCCAGAATTCTTCGCCAAACAGCAGGAACGGCACCTTGTTCATCCGATCGGTCTGAATCAACGTCAGGGCCTCGAACAACTCGTCCAGCGTGCCAAAGCCGCCTGGGAAGCAGCAGATCGCTTTGGCGCGCATCAGGAAATGCATCTTGCGGATGGCGAAATAGTGAAAGTTGAAACACAGACCCGGGGTGACATATTCGTTCGGGGCCTGTTCATGGGGCAGCACTATGTTGAGGCCGATGGAACTGCCGCCCGCATCATCCGCGCCGCGATTGCCTGCCTCCATCACGCCCGGGCCGCCGCCCGTGGCCACGACGAATTCGCGCCCATAGCTGGCCATGCTGCGCTCGGTCATCAGGCGGGCGAATTCGCGCGCCTCGTCATAGTATTTCGACAGATCGGCCAGTGTCTTAGTGCGCGCGGTTTCCTTGTGCGCAGGGTCTGGGATACGCGCGCCGCCAAACAGCACAACGGTGCTTTCAATGCCGCGCTCGTTCAGGATCATCTCGGGCTTGAGCAATTCCAACTGGAGACGCACGGGCCGCAGCTCTTCCCGGCACATGAAATCCGGGTCGTTAAAGGCCAGCCGGTAAGCGGGGGCCCGGGTTTGGGGCGTATCAGGCACCTGTTCGGCAGTGGTGCGGTCGGTTCCGGCATCGCGGAACTGGCTGTTGCGGTCGTCTTTCATCATCTGTCCCTTTTGGCCTGTTTTATTCAGGCGTATAGGTTTGAGCAGGCATTTGCCAGACAAAGGGGCGTGAGGGATGGATTGGATAGCTGAGATCAGGGCGGCGCAAGCGCGCATTGCAGGACATGCGCGGCAAACCCCTGTGATGCAGGCCAGTGGATTTGGCCTCGGTTATCCGATCGAGATGAAGCTGGAGCAGATGCAACATACGGGCAGTTTCAAGGCGCGGGGAGCGTTCAATACGCTTCTTTCCTGCCCCGTGCCCAAGGCCGGGCTGGTTGCCGCCTCGGGTGGCAATCATGGCGCGGCGGTGGCTTATGCCGGCGCTCAACTGGGCCACAAGGCACGGATTTACGTGCCGGAAATGGCAGGGCCTGCCAAGATCGCGTTGATCAAAGGTCTAGGTGCTGATTTGCAGGTGGTGCCGGGGGCCTATTCGAACGCTTTGGAGGCTGCGCAACAACATGAGGCCGAAACCGGCGCTATGCAAATTCATGCCTATGACGCCCCCGCCACCGTGACCGGACAGGGCACCTGCATGGCGGAATGGGAAGATCAGGGGTTGGAGGCCGACACCGTGCTGATCGCCGTTGGCGGTGGCGGGTTGATCGCGGGTGCTTTGGCGTGGTTGTCAGGGCGGCGCAAAGTGGTGGCAGTGGAACCGGAAACAGCCTGCGCGTTGCATGCCGCGCAGGAGGCGGGCACACCCGTTGATGTCGATGTATCGGGCGTGGCCGCTAACGCGCTGGGCGCCCGGAAGATCGGCAGGATTTGCTTTGATCTGGCCAAGGGTGTTCCAACCGTTCTGGTCAGTGACGATGCCATCAGAACCGCCCAGCACGCCCTTTGGCGTGAGGCACGGCAATTGGTGGAACCAGCGGGTGCCGCCGCGCTTGCTGCCCTGATGAGCGGGGCCTATCAGCCTGAACCGGGTGAGTGCGTGGCCGTATTGATCTGTGGCGGCAATATCGCGCCTGATCCTCTGGCGTAACTCTCAGAGAGCGGCTGCCGCTTTCAACCCTTCCAATACCGCCTCTTCCGCCGTGCGGGGGGCAAGACAATCGCCAATCATCTGGAACGGCCGCTCCGCCAAGGACTCGGCTAGGTCGTCCTCGGGCGCGTGACCCTGAGCCAGAATCAACGTATCGACCCCTTCCATGACCATCGCCTCACCGCTGGCGGAGTGTTGGAAATAGGCGCTATCACCATCGGCCCCAAACAGGCGTGCGTAGGGTGTGATTTCCACCCCAAGCCTGTGCAGACGGCTGACCATGCTGTCGCGCACATAAGACTGGATCAGTTCGCCTGCATGGGTGCCGTTTACGGCCAGTCGCACGTGGCTGCCCGCGCTGGCAAGCATTTCGGCCAGCCCCAACCCGATCCAGTCGCTGCGCCAATCTGCAATCACGACCGAACCTCCGGGATTGACCTCGTTGCGCAGCACCGACCAGGCATCCACCACATGGGCCTCGTCGTCTGCCTCGAACCCGTGGGGCCAATGCGGCTTGGCGCCGGTGGCCAACAGGACCGCGTCCGGATCAAGCTGGTCTACCAACTCCCTATCTGCCCGGGTGCCGGTGCGGATATCGACCCCGGCCAGTTCCATTTCGCGGGTGAGGTTGGTGATGATTCCGCCAAATTCAGCCCGCCCGGGAAGCAGTTGTGCCAGTCGGGCCTGTCCGCCCAACTGCGTTTCGGCTTCAACCAAGGTTACATTGTGCCCGCGCCGCGCCGCGACCGAGGCGGCTTTCATCCCGGCAGGGCCGCCACCGATGACCAACACCTGTTTGGACTTCGGTGCTCGCATCAGCTCGCCATAGATCAGCTCGCGCCCCGTTTCGGGATGTTGGATGCAGGAAATCGGCACGCCCTTGTGGAAATGCCCGATACAGGCCTGATTGCATCCGATACAGGCGCGGATATGGTCCAGCTTTCCGGCCCTGGCTTTGGCCGGCATCTTCGGGTCACAGATCATCGCGCGGGTCATCCCGCACATATCAGCCTGCCCCGAGGCGAGTACGGCCTCGGCGTCTTGCGGCTGATTGATACGGCCGGTCACGACGATCGGGATGTTAACGCGTTGTTTCACGGCGGCTGAGAACGGGGCGAGATAGGCATTGGCCTCAAACATCGGCGGAACGATGTGAATGGCTGCGCCGAGAGTGGCCGAACTGCCTGCCACCACGCTGACATAATCAATTTTGGACTCAACGGCGGCGATAATCTCCAGCGCCTCGGGTTCTTCTAGCCCGTTCGGGTCTTTCTCATCGCCCGAAATGCGCATCCCGACGACGAAATCTTCTCCTCCACCTGCTCTTGCGGCCTCAATCGCCTGCACCAGAAACCGACGGCGGTTTTCGGGGTTGCCACCGTAGTCATCGGTGCGCTGGTTGATCGCCGCACTGAGGAATTGCGCGGGCAAATAGCCCTGGCTGGCGATAATCTCGACCCCGTCTGCGCCGGCGGCCTTGACCCGCTTGGCACCCGCGCGAAAGCCCTCGATTATCTCGTCAATCATCTCAACCGACAGCGCACGGGGGATCGTGTGGAACCTTTCACTGGGGCTGACTGAAGGCGCATAGGCCACAGCGGCGGTCCCATCGGCGACTTCCATGATCTCGCGGCCCGGATGGAACAGTTGCACGATCAGCTTGCAGCCTTCTGCGTGCAGCGTATCGGCCAGGCGGTGCAGGCCGGGGATACACGCATCATCGGTCGCCATAAGCAAATGCGAGGTATAGCGCGCGGTTTCATGCACGCCGGCCACTTGCGTCACGATCAGGCCGGCACCGCCTTTTGCGCGCGCCGCATGATAAGCGATCAGCGCCTCATTGACGTTGCCATCATGGGGCAGGCAGGTGTCATGCCCGGTTGAGACGATCCGGTTCTTCACCGTCATAGGCCCGATCTTGAGGGGCGAGAAAAGCGTGGGGCAGGCCTGCGTCATGGGGCGACTATGAAAGCAGCGGTCGCGCGGTGCAATTGATTTGACGCAGATGATATCGCCATTGCCGCATTGCGCTGTGCGGGGCTGGCCCATATAGGTCATGCCAACAAGAGATATCATGACACGCTAGGGAGGCCCCTCATGTCCAACAGTCAACTGGAAACCGCCATCGAAGCCGCCTGGGAGGCGCGCGACAACATCACCCCAGCCACCACTGGTGAGACGCGTGAGGCGATCGAGGATACGTTGAATGCGCTGGATATGGGTCAGCTGCGCGTCGCGGAAAAGCAGGATGACAACAGCTGGCATGTGAACCAATGGGCCAAGAAGGCCGTTCTGCTGGGCTTCCGCCTGAAGGATATGGAGCGCCAGGAAGGCTCGGCCCAGGGCGGGGCCTGGTGGGACAAGGTCGACAGCAAGTGGAAAGACTGGGGTGACAATGAATGGGCTGCGCGCGGGTTTCGCGCTGTGCCCAACTGTGTGGTGCGCAAATCGGCCTATATCGCGCCGGGCGTGGTGCTGATGCCGTCCTTCGTAAACCTTGGGGCCTATGTGGACGAGGGCACGATGGTTGACACATGGGCCACGGTGGGTAGCTGCGCACAGATCGGCAAGAACGTGCACCTCTCCGGTGGTGTTGGCATTGGTGGTGTGCTGGAACCGATGCAGGCGGGGCCAACCATCATCGAGGACAATTGCTTCATTGGCGCGCGCTCGGAAGTTGTTGAAGGTTGCATTGTGCGTGAAGGTTCAGTGCTGGGCATGGGCGTGTTCATCGGCCAATCCACCAAGATCGTGGATCGCGAAACCGGCGAAGTCATGTATGGCGAAGTGCCGCCCTATTCAGTTGTTGTCGCAGGCTCGATGCCCACCAAGAACAACATCAGCCTCTACTGCGCCGTGATCGTGAAACGCGTTGACGAGCGGACCCGTTCGAAAACGGGGATTAACGAACTGCTGCGCGACTGATCATTGCCTAACCGGAGGAGCATGCTGCAACAGGCAGGAGCCTCCGGCGGGGATATTTGGGGCCAGAAGAAGCCGGGTTGCCATGATAGGCTGTCGGCTGTGCCTACCCTGTCATCGGGACGCAGATTTGGCAGGCAGGCGCGATGTACGTTGGATGATGTGGAGACACAGGCGTGAGTGAGAAAAAGCCCAAGAAACCTTCGCGCCAACAGGTGTATACTCTGCTTGTCGAGGTGGGTCGTAAAGATGGAGATGGCTTGCCAGATGGCGCTACGGGCGCGGCGTTGATGATCTACGCCAGTGGCGTGGACGAAGCCGAAGCGGTGCGTGAAACCGTGGCGATCCTGAAACAGGCCGATATGGCCCCGCTGGATGTCACGGGCTATGGCACGCTGACCGAGCGTGAAGCCGAGGGGCACGAGATTGGCGAGGATGAACGCGCCCTGATGGCCCGTGCGTTAGAGGAAAACGCCGTGATCGTGGCGCAGGTAACCCCGTTTGATGACTAGACTTTCGTGGCGGGCCAGCATGACGCTATAGTCATCGTCATGGGGGATCAGATGGATATCGCAGACAGGCTCAGATCAGAGATTGCGGCGCGTCAAAGCGGTCTGGTGGCGTTGACTCAGGATCTGATCCGCATCCCCACGCTGAACCCGCCGGGGCAGAACTATCGCGAGATTTGTGACTATCTGGACCGGCGCTTGCTGCGCTCGGGCTTTGAAACCCGGTTGATCCGCGCGCAAGGGGCGATTGGCGACAGTGACATCTATCCGCGCTGGAACATAGTGGCGCGTCGCGAGGGCAAACGCGCCGGGCAATGCGTGCATTTCAACAGCCATATCGACGTGGTCGAGGTGGGCCATGGCTGGACCACCGATCCGTTTGGTGGTGAGGTCAGGGAGGGTCGCGTCTATGGGCGCGGCGCTTGCGACATGAAAGGCGGGCTGGCCGCCAGTATCATTGCAGCCGAGGTATTTATCGACCTATGCCCCGATTTCGCCGGGTCTATCGAGATTTCCGGCACCGCAGACGAGGAATCAGGTGGCTTTGGCGGTGTTGCCTATCTGGCCGAGCAGGGGCATTACGCCCATGTCGATCACGTGATCATCCCCGAGCCGCTGAACAAGGATCGCATCTGTCTGGGCCATCGCGGCGTGTGGTGGGCAGAGATTGAAACAAAGGGCGAGATAGCACATGGTTCCATGCCGTTTCTGGGTGATTGTGCGGTCCGTCACATGGGGGCCGTGATGGCCGAAATGGAGGAAAGCCTGTTTCCGGCCCTTGCGCAGAAACGCACCGATATGCCGGTGGTGCCCGACGGGGCCAAGCAATCGACGCTCAATATCAACTCGGTTCATGGCGGTGAGCCGGAACAGGATGCGGATTACACTGGCCTGCCCTCGCCCTGCGTGCCGGACCGCTGCCGCATGGTGGTGGATCGCCGCTTTCTGATTGAAGAAGATATCGATGAGGTTCAGGCCGAAATGCGCGCAGTTCTGGAACGGGTGCGCGCCGGGCGCGAGGGGTTTGAATATGACCTGCGCGAACTGCACCGGGTGCTGCCCACGATGACCCGGCAAGATGCACCGGTGGTGGGGGCCGTCGCGCAGGCGGTGCAAAAGGTCTTTGGGCGCGCGCCTGACTATGTGGTCAGCCCCGGCACCTATGACCAGAAGCATATCGATCGGATTGGCAAGCTGAAGAATTGTATCGCCTATGGTCCGGGGATTCTGGATCTGGCTCACAAGCCGGATGAGTATGTGGGCATCGAGGATATGGTCCAATCGGCACAGGTGATGACGCTGGCGCTGCATGACCTGCTGGGATGAGGCAGAGCGTCTGCTTCGATGGCAGCTTTGTGCAACAGATCACTGCACTCACTCACGCGCGGCTTCAGCATCTCAATCCAGTTTGAATCCGCGTGCTTTCACGTAATCGCCGAAACCCTCACGCTCGGGTTGGCTATATTGCCGGACCTTGTCGTCAGACCACGCATATCTATCGCTTTTGCCAAAGATCTCTGTCGCGCGCTGGTCGGTGTAGGGCTGGGCTTTGGCACGCGCGCGGTCGTAATCGATCACCGCGTTCTGCAGTTTTTCTTCTGTGAACTGGTCAATGTGACAGGTGACGCGCAAAGGCAGGCGTTTTGAAACCACGGGGGCCTGCGCCGGAAATCCAAACGCGAGACCGGCGAAAGGAAAGACATGATCCGGAAGGCCAAGCAGCGCTGAAATGGCGGCGGCCTCGTTTCGCACGGCACTGATCGGGCAACACCCAAGACCAAGCGCCTCGGCCGCTGTGATAAACGCTCCCATGGCGATGGCGGCATCACCCGTCGCATTGAAAAAGGCGTCAAGATGATCATTGGCGAATGGAATGCTATGCCAATCGTGCAAAAGCCTTTGACGGCGGTTGTTTCCGCAAAAGACAGCCATCATCGGCGCATCTGCGATCCAAGCCTGACCTGACACGAGACCGGCGAGGCCCTGTCGGACTTCGGACGACTGGAGGAGCACAATATCGCGTTGTTGCAGGTCACTTTTTGTCGGTGAAGCCAACGCGATCGCACAAAGCATTTCCACCCAGTTAGATGGAACGGGCTGGTCCAGGAATGCCCGGCAAGACCCGCGTGCCGCCATTTTCTGCAGCAAGCCGTTGTTCGGCTCTGTTCCATCCAGCGCAGGCGCGTCGCTATAACGCGCGGCCAATACGTGTTGTAGGTTTGACTCAGGCTGTTTTGTCATGTCTGCCTTTCTATCCCGAGCTTTGTGCAAGCAGTGCTAACAAAAACCGAAAGCTTTATTCGCGTTTATTAGGGGCCGCTATCAGCTATGATGTCTCATATCATTTACGGCATCTGGAAGACATCACCCGTTATGACGGAAGAAACGTTCAAAGTAACGATTGATCGTGGTCGCAACGCGCAGGACTCTCAGACCGTTTTTGATGTGCCTGCCTATGATAATCAGACAGTTCTCGATGTAGTATCCTGGGTGCAGCAAAATGCCGACCCCACGCTCAGCTATCGTTTCGCGTGTCGGGTGGGCATGTGCGGCAGCTGCGCGATGATGGTGAACGGCGTCCCGCGCTGGACCTGCAGGACACATATTTCCAAGGTGCTGGATGGGAACTCGGTCACCATTGGCCCGCTGCGTAATCTGCCTGTCATCAAGGACCTGGCCGTAGATATGGACCCTTTCTTTGACAGATGGGTCGCAGCAGAAGGGGTGCATCACGGCACGCTGACCCGCGATGATCCAATCGCTCCTATCGACGCGACGGCCCCCGCGAGGGTTGAAGCGAATGCAGGGATTGAATGCATCAATTGTTCGGTCTGCTATGCCGCGTGCGACACCGTAGCGGCGAACGAACACTATCTTGGACCGGCCGCATTGCAGCGCGCCTGGACACTTTTGAACGATGCCAAGGATGAAGGGCGTAGCGCCATTCTGGATGCCGTTTCAGATAAGGGCGGTTGTCACAACTGCCATTCGATAGGGTCCTGCACGGCGTACTGCCCCAACGACCTTGATCCGATGTCTGCGATCGCGGGCCTTAAACGCGCCACTGCAAAATCATTCTTCGGAAGGGGGCGCTGATGCTGAACTTGCGCCTTTACATGCTTCAACGGGTGACGGCCTTGCTGATGGCACCATTGGTGCTGGGGCATCTCGCAGTGATTATCTACGCCGTCCAGGGTGGGTTGAGCGCGGCAGAAATCCTCGGGCGTACGCAAGGGTCGGTCTGGTGGTTCCTGTTCTATGGCACTTTCGTTGTGGCCGTTGCGATTCATGGTGCCATCGGCCTGCGTACGATTGCGTTTGAGTGGGGTGGGCTGAAAGGTACGGTACTTGACGCTTTCATGTGGCTTACCGGGCTTGGCCTTTTCGCAATGGGAGCGCGTGCCGTCTGGGCCGTGACATTCGCATGAGGGTGGCACAGGGCATCACATCGCGCGCGCATCCTCTATGGGTGGCCTATGTATTGCACCGGCTGTCAGGGTTGGCCTTGGCCCTGTTTTTGCCCCTGCATTTCTGGGTGTTGGCTTTGGCACTGAAGGATCCTGCGCGGTTGGATGGGGTTTTGCATCTGACCGAAGCAGGCATCATGAAACTGGCTGAATTCGGTTTGGTCTTCCTGCTTGCTGTCCACATGTTCGGTGGTCTGCGGCTGATGGCGATGGAGTGGCTGCCGTGGTCGGCACCACACAAGACTTTGGCGGCAGGGGCCGCGGCCGCATCCTTTTTGATCGCCGCGCTTTTTTTCCTGAAGGCGATTTGAGATGCGCGTATCAGACATCGAAAGACACGATACCGATATCCTGATCCTTGGTACCGGCGGTGCCGGGCTCTTTGCGGCGTTGCATGCGCAGCAGACAGCACCTGAAGGCACCAAGATCACCATCGCCGTCAAAGGATTGATCGGGAAATGCGGCTGCACGCGCATGGTGCAGGGTGGCTATAATGTGGCCCTTGGCGGTGGTGATACGGTCGAGCGGCATTTCATGGACACGATCCATGGCGGCAAATGGCTGCCCAATCAGGATATGGCGTGGCGGCTTTGTGAGCAGGCCGTCGTGCGCATACGCGAGTTGGAAAACGAGGTCGGCTGCTTCTTTGACCGTAACGCCGATGGATCACTGCATCAGAAGGCCTTCGCCGGGCAAACCGCTGACCGCACCGTGCACAAGGGCGATCTGACGGGGATCGAGATCATCAACCGGCTGATGGAAAAGGTGCTCGCCTCCGGTGTCGAGAAGTTGCAGGAACATCGCGCGGTCGGGCTTATCCCGACGAAAGACGGTTCTGCGCTGGCAGGCGTTTTGATGATCGACATGCGTACGGGGAGGTTCCGACTTGTCCGCGCCAAGACCGTCATGATGGGCACGGGTGGCGGGCCTACCATGTACAAGTACCACACGCCATCGGGTGACAAGACGATGGATGGGTTGGCCATGGCGCTTCGGGCCGGTCTGCAACTGCGCGATATGGAGATGGTGCAATTCCACCCCACCGGTCTGCTTGCCGGCGATCACACGCGGATGACCGGCACGGTTTTGGAGGAAGGTTTGCGGGGCGCCGGTGGCCAGCTGATCAACCATGCAGGCCAGCGCTTTATGTTTGACTATGATGGCAAAGGTGAACGTGCGACCCGCGATGTGGTCAGCCGGGGTATCTATGCCGAGATGCGCAAGAACAACAATCCCGACCAGGAGGGCGTATTCATTTCCATGTCGCATCTGGGGCCGGAAAATGTGCGCGAAAAGTTCAAAGGCATGGTCAACCGATGTGCTGACAGTGGTTTTGACCTGGCCGCAGGTAAGGTTGAGGTGGTGCCAACGGCGCATTATTTCATGGGCGGCGTGGTGGTTGATGTCGATACGCGCACCGCGATGGAAGGGCTGTATGTGGCAGGCGAAGATGCGGGTGGCGCGCATGGGTCAAACCGGCTCGGTGGCAACGGCGTGGCCAATTCCACGGTCTATGGCGGGATTGCGGGTGATACCATGGGCGCCGATGTGAGCCGCATGATGCTGCGCGACCCCGATCAAGATGTTCTTGCCGCAGAATTGGAGCGCGCGATTCACCCGCTGACCCGCAAACCCGATCTTGTGCTGCCTTCGCGCAAGCAGCTGCAGGACTGCATGTGGGACAATGTTGGTGTGATGCGCGACAGGGCCGGCATGGAACGAGGCCTGAAAGGGATCAAAGAAGTGTCCGACGCGCTTATAGATGTGGGCGTTGACGGCAGCAACCTGGCCTTCAACCTTACGTGGCACGACTGGCTGAACCTGCGGTCGCTTTGTGATATATCCGAAGTCATCACGAAGGCGGGCATTGCACGCGAGAATTCGCGCGGGGCACATTTTCGCGAGGATTTTCCCGATCCGGGGCCAATGGAAGACAGTGAATTCACCATCGCCCAGCTTCGGGATGGTGCAATCGCAGTCAGACGCGCGCCCGTTCAGTTCACAATCGTCAGACCGGGCGAGACGGTTTTGCCCGAAGACGCACCCGAAACATTGGTGGCAACACAATGATACCGATAAACCTGATCCAACAGACGGCCGAGACCTTGATGGACAAGGCGGCCATCGAAATCCCTCAAGACTATCTTGACGGGCTTCAGGAAGCGGCCAGAACAGAGGATGGGGATCTTTCGTCCTTCGTCCTCAAAGCCATGCTCGACAACTATGAAGCCGCCAAGGAAGACCGCCGTGCGATGTGCGGGGACACGGGCGTGCCGCGGTGGTTTGTAAAGATGGGGAACGAAGCGCAGGTCGAGGGTGGCATGATCGCCCTTGAGGCTGCCTTGCGCCGTGCCACGGCCAATGCCACCAACGGCGTGCCGTTACGTCCCAATCGCGTGCATCCCCTTTGGCGCACCGACCATAACAACAATGTCGGCATCGGCGCGCCCGAGATCGAATATGGCTTTGAACCGGATGGCGCTTGGGTTGATCTGATCACGGTTCATAAGGGTGGTCTTTTTGGCACCGACTACCGGATGCTGTTTCCGTCTGATGGCATTCAAGGGATCAAGCGGTTCTATCTTGATAGCCTGATGGCCTTTGGTAAGCGGGGTTTGGCTTGCCAGCCTGCGATCATAGGAATCGGGCTGGGCGGATCGAAAGACATCTGTATGACGCTTGGCAAGCGCGCCTCCACCTTGCGCGTTGTTGGCTCGCGCAACTCGGACCCGCGCATCGCGGAAATGGAGGACGAGTTCAAAGAGCTTGGCAATTCCATTGGCATGGGGGCCATGGGCTTTGTCGGCAAGAACATGGTTATCGATTGCAACATCGAGGTTGGGTATTGCCACACCGGCGGTATGCCGATGTCGGTACATGCGTTCTGCCTGTCATCCCGTCGCGCGGTGGCGCGTATTCACGCGGATGGCCGCGTTGAACACCGTACAGACCCTGATTGGTTCACGGACTATCAACGCCGGGAAACGATTGATTGGGACCCCGTACAGGAGGCCGCGGAATGAGCCACCAAACCAGCAAAATACGTGAAGTCCGCCTGTCCACGACCCCGACACCCGAAGCCATCGCAGACTTGCGCCTCGGAGATGTCGTTTACCTCGATGGCCTCATGTACACCGCGCGCGAGGGCGTTTACATGCGCGCGCTCGAAGACCAGGCGAACATCCCGATGGAACTGCCATCGCAATCTGCGGCCAATTTCCACTGCTCACCTGCCGCGCGGATCAATGCAGATGGCAGCTTTGACATGGGGGCTGTTACGGCGACAGCCTCGTTCCGTTTTGCCAAGTGGTTACCCGAGTGGATGGCCAGAACCGGGGCCAAGCTGATCGTTGGCAAAGGCGGGATGACGTCGAAAGACTACAAAGAGTATTTCGTGCCAAACGGCGCAGTCTATCTTTCAACAGTGGGCTATGGCACAGGCGCATTACTGGGGCGCGGGGTTGAAAGCGTCGAGGCCGTGCATTGGAACGAAGAACTGGGTCTGGCGCAGGCCATGTGGGTGATCAAGTGTAACAAGATGGGACCGTTTATCGTCGCCTCTGATCTCAATGGCGACTGCCTGTTCGAAAGGGAAAACGCCAAGATCGCCGAGAATGTTGCACGGGTCTATGAGGGAACAAAGCCTGCTGTCCTGAAGCGCTATGGCGAAAGTGACGACCGCACCGATGAAGTGATTTGAGAGCCCGGTGAGGCAATGCTCACATCACTTCACTTACCATGATCCCGATGCCCATCATCAGTGTGAGGATGATGAGCAGACGCCGAAATGTAGTGTCACTCAATCGGCCAAAAACCGTGATCCCGATTTGTGCAGCGATCAGTCCGCAGGGAACGGTGATAAGCAGGGCACTGAGCGTCGTGTGGTCATAGGCGCCTTGGAAGAATAGCAGACAGACTGTTGTACTGAGGATCGTGACGTTGAAGGGTTGGAGAACCGCACGGGTTTCCGACTTGGTCCAGGGCCGTATCGAAAGCCACATTTGTGGGACAGCCCCCGAGACAGCGGCGGCGCCGCCAAGGAATCCACCAGTGAAGCCGATCAAGCTATCAATCCAGGGTGTGTGCCGGGAAAACGATGGCAGGGACGCGCGGAAGCCAAAATAGCAGCCATAGAGGATCAGCAATGCCGCAACTGCGATGCGCAGCGTTCCCGCATCGATCATTTCAAGCAATGCGAGGCCAATCGGTACCCCCAAGAGGCCTGGTAAGACGAACCGCAAAAGCCTTTTTGGCTGAGCCCTGATTTCACTCCGAACAATCCAGAGGCCTTGCAGACCGACCAGGACAGACATGAAGGCCACGATGGCAACGGCTCTGACCGGGTCAAGAACGACAAGATAGAACCCCAGAGCAAAAAGTGCCGTACCAGTCCCCGCCAACCCATTGATGAAGCCGCCTGCCAATGCACCTATCACAAGGTAGAAAGCGAACTCGAAACTCATGTAAGGGTCGCGTCTTTGTCAGGGGCTGCTGCACGAATGACACCTGCGAGTGCCTCGTAAAGCTCGTCGATGGCCTGCATCCTGAGTTGGTTTTCGCGATGCACAAGGCCCAGCGTTCTGTGAGGGGCATCCGGCCCAAGGCTCACGCGCTTCACAGCAACGGCATCCTGTGGTTTGACCGCGAGGTCCGGAACAATCGAGACGCCAAGATTGGCATGGACCATGCTGGCAATGGCTTCGGGGCTGTCCAATTCCATGGTTTCGGTGACCTGAATGCGATGTGACAAGATCCAGTTGTCAATCAATGCCCCCACCACTGCGGTGCGATCAAACCGGATGAAGGGTCGCGTCTTCAGAAGGTTGATCGGGTCGTTTCCAGGTTCCTCCATGGCCGCGATCAGCTGCATCGGTTCATGCGCAAGTTCCCGAAAAACGAGGCCCGCAGGCATCAGATGAGGCTTGGTTGTGATCGCCGCATCAAGGTTGCCGCGCTCGATCTCGGCAAGCAACGTGGCTGTAAGGCCCGGCCGTATATGCAAGCCAATTTCAGGATACTTGGATTTCAAAGCAGCCATCGCCCGTGGCGTCAACCCAGTGAGGGTCGTGCGCAAGACCCCCAGCGTGATCACTCCGTGCAATCCACCATCGTTCAAGACGGAAGGTACCAAATTGTCATAGTCAGAAATCAGCGTACGGGCCTTTGCGACGATTTGGTGGGCGACGGGGGTAAGTTGGGGTGTTCTGGTACGTCGATCAAACAAGGTGATACCCAGATCAGCCTCTAACGACTGCATCTGCTGACTGACGGCAGCATGCGTGATGTGTACGATATCAGCCGCGGCGCTGAACGTTCTTGCTTCGGCGATTGCCACCAAGGTGCGAAGCCTTCGAATGGTCATACTCTCTCCACCACACCTGAAGAAAATCTGTCGATAATGATGATTTTTTCCAGTTTTTATTAAGTTCAGCTTACATCAAAGATAGCGATATTGGCTACTCGGGAAATGTCCAGGATCGCGAAAAGGAGGCAACGAGTTCTTTAGACTGTCCGAGGAAATGATTGGTTGCTGCGCGTTCCAACTCCCGACGAGCGTTATTGCATCCGGAAGTGGAGGCTTTGAACCGAAATCTTCTGACTCAATCTTGAAAAACCGCAGGTTTCATTCCACCGCGATGTTATCGATCAGGCGCACACCGGCCAGCCATGCAGCCGCAAAAAGGCGGGCCGGGCGGTCGGGGGCGTCTAGCATGCTCAGATCATCGGCGGCGCGCAGGTCGAGATATTCGACTTCCGTGAAGCCGGACTTTTCCAGTTGGGTCAGCGCGGCGGTATGAAGATCACCAAAGGGCTGACCGTCGTTGAGACCTTCGGCAATGCGTTCCATTTCCTCGAACAGGGTCGGCGCTTTGGTGCGGGCGCGGCCCGAGAGCAGCAGGTTGCGTGACGACATGGCGAGCCCATCAATCTCGCGGATCGTGGGGCAGCCGTGTACCGTGATGGGGATGTCCAGATCGCGAGCTAGACGCGTGACGACCTGCAACTGCTGGTAATCCTTTTCGCCAAAGAAGGCATCGGTGGCCGAGGTTTGGGTGAACAGCTTGGTCACCACCGTGGCCACCCCGTCAAAATGCCCGGGCCGGTGGACGCCATCCATAACATCGGTCAGCCCGGCGACCGAGACGGTGGTGGCAAAGCCGTCCGGATAAATCTGTGGGCCGTCGGGGCAGTAGATCGCGTCGATATCAAAGCGCTCCAGCTTGCGGGCGTCTTCATTCTCGGTGCGCGGGTAATTCTTAAGGTCTTGTTCCGAGTTGAACTGTTTGGGGTTCACGAAGATCGTCACGATCACCCGGTCGCAATGTTTCTTGGCCTCGGCCACCAGGGACAGGTGTCCGTCATGTAGCGCGCCCATGGTGGGGACCACGCCAATGCGCTGATCCGCCAATTGCCAGGGTTTGGTGATCGCGCGCAGCTCGCTCAGAGTGCGGATAATCGGCGGAATCATTTCGGGGCCTTGTCGGAAAATGTATGTTCGGGCGCCGGAAAGCTGCGGGCGCGGACCTCGTCGGCATAGGATTGGATAGCGGCTTTGCCATCTTCCCCCAGATTGCCAAAACGCTTGACGAACTTCGGTTTGAACTCGGTGAACAGGCCCAGCATGTCGTCGACGACAAGAATCTGGCCGTCGCAATTGGGCGAGGCTCCGATGCCGATGGTTGGGATGGCAATATCATCCGTGATCTGATCGGCTAAAGTGGCGGGCACTTTTTCAAGTACGACGCTGAATGCACCAGCTTCGGTCACGGCATGGGCATCGGCCATCAGCTGATCGCGTTGGTCATCGCGGCCTTGCACCTTGTAGCCGCCCAGCGTGTTGATGGATTGCGGGGTCAGACCGATATGGGCCATCACCGGAACACCACGCGCCACGAGGAACGCGATGGTTTCTGCCATATGGGTGCCGCCTTCCAGTTTCACGGCAGCCGCCGAGGTGTCGCGCATCAGGGCAGCGGCGTTGCGGAATGCCTGTGCCGGGCTTTCCTCGTAGGAGCCAAACGGCATGTCGATCACCAGCATCGAGCGGCTCAGCCCCCGCGCCACGGCGGCCCCATGCAGGGTCATCATCTCCATCGTTACGCCAAGGGTTGAAGGCATGCCGTGCAGTACCATGCCAACGCTGTCACCGACCAAGACGAAGTCACAGACCCCATCCATCATTTGTGCCATAGGCGTGGTATAGGCAGTCAGGCTGACGATCGGTGCACCGCCCTTCATGGCCCGAATATCATCGGGCATAGGGGCGGTTTTGCGGGCGGTGGCACTCATGGGGCCCTCCGGGTCTAATGCTGCATTGCCGCGTCGTTTACCAAGCCCCACGCGGGAAATCCACCGTTGGCATAGCATACGCCCCCTTGATCGCGCTCGAATTTGCGGAAAGAGTAGACGGAGCGCCACCGGCATGGCCCGTCCCAGTCACGAAGGAGAGATGTGATGATACGCTTGGTAGGACCTGTTTTGCTTGGGGTTACTTTTGCGCTGACCGGGATGGCGCAGGCCGAGGGCGAAGTGGTGATCGGTCAGCAGCTGGAGCCGCCGCATCTTGATCCCACAAGTGCTGCCGCCGGCGCGATTGATCAAGTGGTTTACGCCAATATTTTCGAGGGTTTAACCCGGTTTGGTCCGGACGGATCAGTCAATCCCGGCCTGGCGGAAAGCTGGGAGATTTCAGATGACGGACTGTCCTACACCTTCACGCTGCGCTCCGGGGTGACGTTTCACGATGGCACAGTGATGGATGCGGGGGACGTCAAATTCACGCTTGACCGCGCCCGGGACGAGATGAGCCAGAATGCTCAAAAGGCCCTGTTTGAGGGGATTGAGAATGTTGAGGTTGTCGATGACCTGACGGTGACCCTCACGCTGGGGGCGCCCAATGGCAACCTTTTGTTCAACCTTGCCTGGGGCGATGCGGTGATCGTGGCCCCCGAAAGTATTGGCGAGATCAAATCCAAGCCCATTGGGACAGGGGCGTTCCGATTTGACGATTGGGTGCAGGGCGACCGGATCACTTTGGTGCGCAATGATGAGTATTGGGGCACCCCTGCTCAACTGGATCGCGTGACCTTCAAGTTCATTAGTGATCCGACAGCCGCCTTTGCCGCGGTGATGGCCGAGGATGTCGATGCTTTCCCGACCTTCCCGGCCCCGGAAAACCTGCCGCAGTTTGAGGCGGATCCGCGCTTTCAGGTTCTGGTTGGCTCGACCGAGGGCGAAACCATTCTGGCGATGAACAACCAGATGGAGCCGCTCAATAACGTCAAAGTGCGCGAGGCGATTGCCCATGCGATTGATCGACAGGCTGTTATTGATGGCGCGATGTTTGGCCTTGGCACGCCGATTGGCACGCATTTCGCCCCGCATAATCCGGACTACGTGGACCTGACCGGTGTCTCCCAGCATGATCCCGAGTTGGCGCGGGCGTTGTTGGCTCAGGCGGGGTTCCCGGATGGCTTCACCACCACGCTGAAGCTGCCGCCCCCCTCCTATGCACGGCGCGGAGGCGAGATTATCGCAGCCCAGCTGCGCGAAGTGGGGATCGAGACCGAGATCACTAATCTGGAATGGTCGCAATGGCTGGAAGAAGTGTTCAAAGGCAAGGATTTCGGCCTGACCATTGTCAGCCATACCGAACCCTTCGATATCGGGATTTATGCACGGCCTGACTATTACTTCCAATATGACAATCCCGATTTTCAGGCGTTAAACACCGCGCTGACGGAAGAAACCAACCCGGCCATGCGCTCGGATATCCTTGTGAAAATGCAGCGCACTATCGCCGAGGATTACGTGAACGGGTACTTGTTTCAGCTGGCCACCGCCACAGTCGCCAACGCCAAGCTGCGCGGATTGTGGAGCGATCTGCCGACGCAGGCCACCGATCTGACCGGCGTCTATTGGGAACAGTGACATCCCGGCAACCCACCAAGGCTGGACCACCCCAGTACTCGCGCCTAACGTGAGCGCATGGCGCGCTATCTTCTCAACCGGATCGGATCACTGATCGTCAGCCTTTGGGTGGCCAGCCTAGTGATTTTCCTCAGCCTTGAGGTGGTGCCGGGCGATCCGGCGTCCTTCATGTTGGGCCTGAACGCGCAAGAGGATACGCTGGCCGCCCTGCGGGACGAACTGGGTCTGAACAAAGGCATGATCGAGCGTTACGTCAGTTGGGTTAGCGGCATGCTGGTCGGTGATTTCGGTATTTCCTACACCTATCGCACACCTGTGGCAGAGATGATTGGCGAGCGATTGTGGATCAGTCTGCCGCTGGCCCTGTATGCCCTCGCCCTTAGCACGCTGATCGCCTTTCCGGCGGGCATCTGGGCGGCATCCAGACGTGGCAGCTGGGTGGATGTCACCGTCATGGGCACCACGCAACTGGGCGTGGCGATTCCGAATTTCTGGTTTGCCATGCTGATGGTGGTGGTCTTTGCCATTAACCTGCGCTGGTTCAGTGCCGGGGGCTTTGCCGGGTGGGAGGATGGCCTGCTGGTTGGCCTCAAAAGCCTGACCTTGCCCGCCATCGCGCTGGCCTTGCCGCAGGCCAGCATTCTGGCGCGGGTCATGCGCTCGGCCATGCTGGACACGCTGGGCGAGGATTACATCCGCACGGCCCGCGCCAAGGGCTTGAACCGGGGACAGGCGTTGCGTCGCCACGCCCTGCGCAACGCGATGATCCCGGTGCTGACCATCATCGGACTGCAATTCTCGTTCCTGCTGGCCGGCGCGATCATCATTGAAAACGTGTTCTTTCTGCCCGGGCTCGGGCAGTTGGTATTCAAAGCGATTTCCGCCCGCGACCTGATCGTAGTGGAATCGGTTGTGATGCTGCTGGTCTTTGCGGTGATCATGGTGAATTTCGCCGTTGATCTGGCCTATGCCTGGGTTGACCCCCGGCTCAGGGGGCGGCGATGAGAGTTGGTTTGATTATCGGCATCGCCCTGACCGCGCTTTTTGCCGGGGCCGCCCTGATTTCGTTCCTCTGGGTGCCCTATGACATCACGTCCGTGGACATCGCCAACAAGATCAAACCGCCCTCTATCGCGCACCCACTGGGCACGGATCATTTTGGCCGCGATATCCTGAGCATGATCATGGTTGGCGCGCGCACCTCGATCGCCGTTGCGCTGGTGGCGGTGGGGATTGGCATGGGGCTGGGCGTGCCTCTGGGTCTGGCCGCTGCCGCCAATCGCGGCAGTTGGTGGGATGAAGTGATCATGCGTGGCAACGACCTGATCTTTGCCTTTCCCAGCCTACTGATCGCGATCATGATCACTGCCGCCTTTGGAGCCAGTGCCGTGAACGCGATCATCGCAATCGGCATTTTCAACATCCCCGTTTTTGCCCGTCTGGTGCGCGGTGCGGCACTGTCCTTGTGGACCCGTGATTACGTGCTTGCTGCGCAGGTGGCGGGCAAAGGCCCTTTGCGGATTTCGTGGGAGCATATCCTGCCCAACGTCACCAATCTGCTGATCGTGCAGGGCACCATCCAGTTCTCCCTTGGTATTCTGGCCGAGGCGGGGCTGAGTTACGTCGGACTTGGAGCCCAGCCGCCCTTGCCCAGTTGGGGGCGCATGCTGGCCGACAGCCAGACGATGATCTCCTTTGCGCCGCATATGGCGCTGTTCCCGGGGATGGCGATCTTGCTGACTGTGCTGGGGCTGAACCTGCTGGGCGATGGGCTGCGCGATCGATTGGACCCACGGTTGCGGGAACAAACGCCATGAGCCTGTTGCAGATCAAAGAACTGCGCCTGTCGATCGGCGGATTCCCGGTTCTGAAGAACGTGTCGCTGAGCGTCGAGGCGGGTCAGATCACCGGGGTGATCGGCGAAAGCGGATCGGGCAAATCGATGACAGCACTCAGCGCGATGCGCCTGTTGCCCGAGGGGTCTGACATGCAAGGCCAGATCAGTCTGAATGGGCAGGACCTGACATCATTGAGCGAGGCCGAGATGTGCGCCCTGCGCGGGCGTGAGATTGGCATGGTGTTTCAGGAGCCGATGACGGCGCTGAACCCGTTGCACACCATTGGCAAGCAAGTGGCCGAGACCATTCTGATCCATGAGGATGTCAGCAAATCTGAGGCGATGGCGCGCGCCGCCCAGGCGTTGGAGCGGGTCGAGTTGCCGCAAAGCCAGTTCCCGCTAGGACGCTATCCACACGAGCTTTCCGGGGGACAACGACAGCGGGTCGGGATCGCTATGGCCATTGCGCTGCGTCCCAAAATGCTGATCGCCGATGAGCCGACAACGGCCTTGGACGTTACAACGCAGGCCGAGGTTCTGACCTTGCTGAAACGCCTTGTGGCCGAGGACGGTATGGGCCTTATGCTGATCAGTCATGATCTGGGTGTGGTCGCCGATATGGCCGATGAGATCGTGATCATGCGTTACGGCGAGGTGCTGGAAACCGGGCGGTTCGATAGCTTGCAGCATCCCTATGCGCGAACGTTGCTGGAGGCCTCAGACCATGTGCCGCAGCGTGAAGCTCAGGCCGATACGACACCCTTGCTTAGCCTGCGCAACGTGGTGCGTGACTATTCTGTGCCGCGGGCTGGGTGGCTGGGCAAACCTGGGCGATTCCGGGCCGTGGATGGGGTCAGCTTTGATATTCATAAGGGCGAGAATCTTGGCCTTGTCGGTGAATCCGGTTGTGGGAAGTCCACGCTGACCCGCGCCATTCTCGGGCTTGATCCGCTGCAGGGCGGGCAGATCGAGATGATGGGGCAGGTCATTGATGCCGGGGTTGGCCGTGCGGTCAGACGCCACATGCAGGTGGTGTTTCAGGACCCATACGGCAGCTTCAACCCGCGCCACAAAGTGGGCCGGTCGGTGGCCGAGCCGTTCCACCTTCTGGACGACCCCCCGCAGGGGGGCGAGCGTGACAAGGCGGTGGCCGAAGCGCTGGAGAGCGTGGGATTGCAAGCAGGGGACGCAGGTAAATTCATCCATGAGTTCAGCGGCGGTCAGCGTCAGCGTATTGCCATCGCCCGTGCCCTGATCATCCGGCCCGAACTGATCATTCTGGATGAAGCGGTCAGCGCACTGGATGTGCAAGTGCGTGCGCAGATCCTTGATCTGTTGGCGGATCTGAGTGATCGGTTCGGCTTGACGTATCTATTCATCAGCCATGATCTCAGCGTCGTACGTAATGTCACCGACCGGGTGCTGGTGATGCGCGCGGGAAAGATCGTGGAACAAGGCGCGACCGGTGATGTGTTTGCGAATCCCCACCATCCTTACACACAACAACTGATTGATGCGGTGCCTGTTTTGCCCCGGGTGCGGCCATTGTCGGCATAACAAGGTCGTGGTCTACATCCACGCTGCCTTCCCATTCCGGTCAAATACGCTACACCTTAACTGATGATGCACTCTGGATCGGCCGGACGTGTCTCATGCCCGATGAAAGTCTGAAATGCGCCTTTTTGCCTGCCTGACAGCGATGTTTCTTGCCCTGACCCCGGTTGCTTATGCGCAGGAAGTTGCACCCAATCGCGAAGACATCATCCGACTTTTGGCACGGATGGATGAGTTTGTGCCACTGCGCCAAGATTTTATTCGAATGGGGTTTCAGGGGGAGAATCTTGAACTGGCCCTGGATCAGCACGCCCGCGTCTTTGGCGACCGGGATATCGGGGGATTCGTTGCGGATCGCCTGATTGGAGCTTTTTCCGGAAGCCTGCCAGGGGCCGCCGAGACAGGGGGCCTTTTGGGGCCGCTGATTGATCGTGGCATTGGGCATGTGCCCACCCGCGATCTGGTATATTTTTATCGGGTTGAGAACACCGTCTTTCGAGCGCTGCCCTATCGTGAATGCGGGTTGGCCGTTAAGCAACGCCTGTCTGATCGTCGGCTGGCGGATGCGACAGCACGGGCCGCGGCACGGCTGAATACGCCCGCGTTGAGAGAGTACTACCGCATTCAATACAACGCTGCCCGTTTGGGGCTGACCCGAGAGGCCGTGCGGCTGAGCCCGGACAGGACAGCGCAGATTGAAGCCAGGATTGGCGAAGAGCTTTTCAAGCGAACCGGCGATGGCGAGGCGCGCAATCTGATCCGGATGTTCGAAAATCCGAGAGGCGTGACCAATCGTCAGGCCTGCGAGGCCGGGCGGACGATTATGCAGACGGTGATGACGCTGGAAGGCCGCGAGCTGCGCGATGCGCTGATCTATTTCAGCTCCCCCTGACCCTTGGCGCGGCTCAGCATCACCAATCGCGACGCGCGCCGTCTGTGGCTGTCGAGTACCGGTCTCTCGCCGACCCCGGTGGGCCGTCTCGATGTGATGGCCCTGATCCGTCAGATTGGATTTCTGCAGATCGATACCATCCGCAATGTCACACGTGCGCATAACCACATCCTGTGGACCCGTAATCAGAACTATCGCGAAGGCATGGTTTGGGAGTTGTTGCGCAAGCGAGAATTGTTTGAACACTTCACTCATGATGCGTCTCTGATCCCGTCCGAAGTGCTGCCCAATTGGCAACGACAGTTCCGCCGTCTGGGGGATAAGGTGGCGGCAGCAGACTGGTATCGGTCTGGTCTGGGTCAGGAAGAGATTCAAAACATACGGAAGCGTATTGAAAGTGAAGGTGCGCTGTCGACACATGCGTTCGAGACAAAAATCGAAGGCCCACGCGAGATGTGGGCCCGCCCACCGCATAAGAAAGCCCTGGACCAGATGTGGTATGCAGGCGAGTTGGCGACCTGCCATCGTGAGAATTTTGTGAAGTTCTATGATCTGGGCGAGCGGGTGTTCTCTTATGATCCACGTGATGTGCCAAGCGCGGAGGATCAGGCAAATACTCTTTGTAATCAAGCGCTTGATCTGATTGGTGTCGGGACATGCAGCGAGGTTCAGAAGTTCTGGGACGCCATGAATGCTAAAGAAGCGCGCAGTTGGCTGGACCGACGCAAGCTGGTGCCGGTTGAGGTGCAATCCGCCGACAGAACATGGCGCGAGGCTTGGGCCGTCCCCGATATTGAACAGCGTTTGTCGCAAGCGCAGGCCCCAACCATACGCTTGCGTATTTTAAATCCGTTTGATCCTGCCATACGGGACCGTATGCGATTGCAGCGTCTGTTTGGCTTTGACTATCGAAACGAGATGTTCGTGCCCAAGGACAAGCGCATTTGGGGTTACTACGTCTATCCGTTGCTTGAAGGGGATCGCTTTGTCGGACGATGCGAACTTAAGGCCGATCGCAAGTCAGGTGAGTTGACCGTGACCGGCTTCTGGCCCGAACCGCATGTGAAATGGAGTGCAAACCGGCTGGAGAAATTCGAGGCTGAACTAATCCGCTTTGCCCGCATGGTGGGTATTGACCAGATTACGTGGGATGCCCCGCGCCAGGCCTGAAGGCCAAGGGGTTTCTCACGAAAAATCTTGCACCTGGCCCAACGCTGCCCGAGCATGACAGGGCGTAGAGGAGAGTGTTCATGCGACTGCAGGGAAAAACAGCGATTGTAACGGGCGGTGCCAGCGGGTTTGGCGCAGGCATCGTGCGCAAATTCATCTCAGAAGGTGCTCGGGTGATGATTGCAGATCTGAACGGTGACGGCGCTGCCCAACTGGCCGAGGAACTTGGTGCCGTGGCCTGCACTGTCGATGTCTCGAACGGAGATAGCGTGCAGGCGATGGCCGGGGCCGCGGAAGTGGCGTTTGGTCTGCCCGATATTCTGGTGAACAACGCGGGTATCACCCACCTGCCGCAGATGCTGGACTATGTCACCGAGGAGGATTTCGATCGCGTCTTTGCCGTGAATTGCAAATCGGTCTACCTGACCGCCCGCACCTTTGTGCCGGGAATGAAGGCTCGGGGCAGCGGCGTGATCCTGAACGTGGCCTCCACCGCGGGAGTTAGCCCACGACCAAAGCTGAATTGGTATAACGCCAGCAAGGGTTGGATGATCACCGCAACCAAAGCGATGGCGGTGGAACTGGCCCCTGAGGGTATAAGAGTAAACGCACTCAACCCTGTAGCAGGCGAAACGCCGCTTTTGGCCAGCTTCATGGGCGAAGATACGCCCGAGATGCGCGAGAAGTTCCTGTCGACCATCCCACTCGGGCGGTTTTCAACGCCTGAGGATATGGGCAATGCGGCTGCGTATCTGTGCAGCGACGAGGCTAGTATGATCACCGGCGTCTGTATGGAAGTGGATGGCGGGCGGTGTATTTGAGGGCCTGTTCAACGTTGCGGCAATCCGGTATCTGAGGGCGCAAAGCAGTATGAGGGTACGGCATTGAAAAAAGCACTGATCACTGGGGTGACTGGACAGGATGGAGCCTACCTGTCGGAATTCCTGTTGGACAAGGGGTATGAGGTGCATGGCATCAAGCGGCGCACGTCCTTGTTCAACACCGCGCGCATTGATCATCTGTTTGAAGGAGAGCCGGGCACGACCGGTCAGTTTCAGCTGCATCATGGTGATATGACCGACAGTTCGTCGCTGACTAACGTCTTACAAAAGGTGCGACCTGACGAGGTCTACAACCTTGCTGCACAAAGTCATGTGGCGGTAAGTTTTGAAGAGCCGGAATACACGGCCAATTCGGATGCCATGGGTGCCCTGCGCCTGCTCGAGGCGATCCGGTTTCTGGGGTTGGGCGACAAGACCCGGTTCTATCAGGCCTCGACCTCTGAACTTTACGGGTTGGTGCAGGAAACCCCGCAGCGCGAGGCGACGCCGTTTTACCCACGCAGCCCTTATGCAGTCGCTAAGCTCTATGCTTACTGGATCACGGTGAACTACCGCGAGGCCTACGATATGTATGCCTGCAATGGCATTCTCTTTAATCACGAAAGCCCCATTCGCGGGGAAACCTTTGTGACCCGTAAAATTACGCGTGCTCTTGCGCGGATCAAGCTGAGTATGCAGGACGAACTGCTCTTGGGTAACATGGACGCCAAACGTGATTGGGGTCACGCGCGGGATTATGTGCAGATGATGTGGCTGATGCTGCAACAGGATCGCCCTGAGGATTACGTGATCGCCACCGGTCAGCAGTATTCGGTGCGTGAATTCGTGGCGCGCGCCGCCGAGAAGTTGGGTATGAACCTGAGTTTCGAGGGCGAGGGTGTTGATGAGATCGCTAAAGACGCCGACGGCCGCGTGGTTGTGCGCGTCGATCCGCAGTATTTCCGCCCAGCCGAGGTTGAGACATTGTTGGGCGATGCCAGCAAAGCGCGCCAGCAATTGAGTTGGGAGCCTGAGACAAGTTTCGAACAACTGGTCGATGAGATGGTTGCCTCGGACCTAGCCGAGGCCGAAGCGCAGAAACGCGCGCAAGAACATTCATGAAGGTTTTGCTGACCGGAGGGCGCGGCATGGTGGGCCGTGCCATTCAGGATCATACCAGTGCCGCAAGGCATGAGATTGCAGCGCCGACATCGGATGATCTGGACCTGCTGGACCGTGCCGCTGTAGTGGCATTCGTGGCAGAAGAGCAACCCGATCTGGTGATCCATGCTGCTGGGCGCGTCGGCGGAATTCAGGCCAACATGGCACATAAAGCCGGGTTTCTGACCGACAATCTGGATATGGGCGTGAATACTGTGAAGGCGGCGCAGGCGGCCGGGGTACCGAGGCTGATCAATCTGGGGTCAAGCTGTATGTACCCCCATGATGCGCCCAACCCATTGCAGGAAGAAAGCCTTGGCAAGGGTCAGTTGGAGCCGACCAACGAGGGGTATGGGCTGGCCAAGCTTAGTGTTGCGCGTCTCTGTGCTTTTGTAAGCGAGGAAAATCCTGCGCTGGCGTACAAAACCCTGATGCCCTGCAATCTTTACGGTCTGCATGACAAGTTCGACCCAAACGTGTCCCATCTGGTGCCCGCGATTATCCGTAAGGTGCATGAGGCGAAGGAAAGCAGTGCCGAGACGGTTGAGATCTGGGGCGATGGCACCGCACGGCGCGAGTTCATGTTTTCCGGTGATCTGGCAGACGGCATCTGGAGCGCGGCTGAGCGGTTCGAAGACCTGCCCGACTTCATGAATATCGGGCTGGGGCATGATCATTCGGTGAATGACTATTACGTCGAGGCTGCGCGCGTGATCGGCTGGGAAGGTGACTTTACCCATGACCTGACCAAACCCACCGGCATGAGACAAAAGCTGGTGTCGGTGGCGCGGCAAGAGGCGTTTGGATGGTCGCCCAAGACGAGCCTGTCAGAAGGAATTTCCCTGACCTACGCCCATTTCAAGGAGCATCACGCATGAGCGAGATCCAATTCCCGCTGGCAACCACCAGCTGGGACGAGAAGGAATATGCCGCCATCGACCGGGTAGTGAAGTCGGGCATGTTCTCGATGGGCGTCGAAGTGCGCAAGTTCGAGGATCAATTTGCAGCGGCGATGGGATCGGCCCACGCGGTGATGGTCAATTCCGGGTCCTCCGCGAACCTGCTGATGGTGGCAGCGCTGCGGTATCACTCGAAATACAATTTGTCCGAGGGCGCCGAGGTGATCGTGCCAGCAGTCAGCTGGTCGACCACTTACTACCCGCTGCATCAATATGGATTGATCCAGAAATTCGTCGATATCGATGTCGAGACGCTAAACTATGATCTTGATGCGCTGGAATCGGCCATCGGGCCAGAAACGCGGGCCATCATGGTGGTGAACCTGTTGGGCAATCCGAATGACTTCGCGCGGATCAATGCCATTATCGGGGATCGCGATATCGTGGTGATCGAGGATAACTGTGAATCGCTTGGCGCGACCTTTGATGGCCGCCAGGCGGGTACATTCGGGATCGTGGGCAGCTATTCTTCGTTCTTCTCGCACCATATCGCCACCATGGAAGGCGGCCTTGTGGTGACCGATGATGAAGAACTTTACCATATCATGCTCTCGGTTCGCTCTCACGGTTGGACGCGCCACCTGCCGAAAGAAAATCATGTAACGGGCACCAAAAGCGACGATCCATTTGAGGAGAGTTTCAAGTTTGTGCTGCCAGGCTACAACCTGCGCCCGTTGGAAATGAGCGGGGCGATCGGTCAGGAACAGATCGCCAAGCTGCCGATGATCGTACGCGAACGCCGCGCCAATGCCGAAGGTTTCCGCGCGCTGATGCAGGGCTATCCGCAGATTCGCATCCAGCGTGAGATTGGGGAAAGCAGCTGGTTCGGCTTTGCCATGGTGGTGCAACCCGATGCCGGATTTGACCGTGCAGGGCTGATTGCGGCCTTGGGCAAACATGGAGTGGAATGCCGTCCTATCGTGGCGGGAAACTTTACGAAAAACGAGGTGGTCACCAAACACATGCCACACTGTATTCACAGTGAGTTGCGACATGCGGACGATATCGACCGCAATGGACTGTTTATTGGCAACCACCATTATCCGCTGGATCGCCAGTGGGATGCCCTGCGCGCGGCGCTTGATGAGGTGTGTGGTTCCTAAAGGAGCGTGCCTGCGGCCCGCGCATATTTGTCTCGTTGTCGGCTGCGCCTCCGCCTCGGGATGCCTCCGGCGGGGATATTTATGGCCAGAAGAAACCGTAACGTGGCGTCCGGGGTGACAAGGACGGCAGGCTTGGGCATGGTGGCGCGCGAAGAGGAGCCAGCCATGAGCCAATATCCCCACCTTCTTGCCCCGCTTGATCTGGGCCACGTGACTTTGAAGAACCGCGTTCTGATGGGGTCTATGCATACCGGGCTTGAGGAGACCAAGGACTGGAACCGGGTGGCCGAGTTCTATGCCGAGCGCGCGCGCGGCGGTGTTGGCCTGATGGTGACCGGTGGCATGGCCCCAAATCGCGAAGGTGGCGTGTTTCCGGGCGCAGCGGGGCTGTTCTCGGATCAGGATATCGCCAACCACAAAGTCGTCACTGACCGGGTGCACGAGGCCGATGGGCTGATTGCGATGCAGATCCTGCATGCGGGACGGTATGCTTACAGTCCGGACTGCGTTGGCCCCAGTGCTGTGAAGTCTCCGATCTCGCCCTTTCCACCGGAAGAGCTGGACGAGGAAGGGATCGAGAAACAGATCGCCGATATCGGCACGGCGGCGGTGCGCGCCCAGCAGGCAGGCTATGATGGTGTCGAGGTTATGGGCAGTGAAGGGTATTTCCTGAACCAGTTCCTTGTCACCCATACCAACAAGCGCGAGGATCGCTGGGGCGGGTCTTATGAGAACCGGATGCGCCTGCCAATCGAGGTCGTGCGCCGGGTGCGTGAGGCGGTGGGTACGGATTTCATCGTAATTTATCGGTTGTCGATGATTGATCTGGTTCCGGGCGGCTCCACTTTTGACGAAGTGGTGGAACTGGCCAAGCGGATTGAGGCGGCGGGCGCGTCGATCATCAACACCGGGATTGGTTGGCACGAGGCGCGCATACCGACGATTGCCACTTCTGTTCCACGTGCTGCGTTCACCTGGGTGACCAAGAAACTGATGGGGCAGGTGGGCATTCCGGTGATCACCTCGAACCGCATCAACACCCCTGAGGTGGCTGAGGATGTGTTGGCCGGGGGGGCGGCGGATATGGTGAGCATGGCACGCCCGTTTCTGGCCGATGCGCATTTCGTTGCCAAGGCAGCGGAGGGGCGTGGCGCTCAGATCGCGCCCTGCATCGCCTGCAATCAGGCCTGCCTGGACCATACGTTCAGTGGAAAGCTGTCCAGCTGTCTGGTCAATCCGCGCGCCTGCCATGAAACCGAACTGGTTGTCGCCCCGGCCACGACGACCAAGACCATTGGCATCGTCGGCGCTGGGCCTGCGGGCTTGTCAGCGGCGATGACGGCAGCGGAACGCGGCCATAAAGTGATCCTGTTTGATCGTGCGGATCGTCTGGGCGGACAGTTGAACATGGCGCGGGTGATCCCGGGTAAGGAAGAGTTTCGTGGGCTGGTCGCATGGTTTGAAACCATGGTGGCCGCGCTGAAGATCGAGACGCGGCTGGGCCAAGAGGTGAGCGCCGAGGACCTGACCGGCTTTGAAGAAGTGATTATCGCCACAGGTGTGATCCCACGCGATCCGGGCATTGATGGGCAGGATGGCCCAAACGTGCTGAGCTATATAGATGTGTTGCGCCATGGTGCTGAGGTCGGGCCGCGCGTGGCGATCGTCGGCGCGGGTGGCATAGGCTTCGATGTGGCCGAGTTCCTGGTACAGGACGGCGACAGCCCGACCGAGAACCTGGAAGAGTGGAAAGAAGAATGGGGGATTGCCGACCCGGAGGAGTATCGCGGCGGCTTGGCGGCCGACGGACCCAAGCCCGAGGCGGCAGCGCGTCAGGTGACGTTGTTACAACGCAAGGCTGAAGCGCCCGGCAAACGGCTTGGCAAGACGACAGGCTGGATTCACCGGGCTGCGCTGCGCATGAAGGGCGTGAAGATGGTAGGCGGCGTCAACTATGAACATATCGACACCACCGGCCTGCATATCAGCCATGGTGAGGCGCGTGAAAACCCGCAGCTGATCGAAGCCGATACGATTGTACTGTGTTCAGGGCAATTGCCAGAGCGCAGTCTGGCCGACGCGCTGGAGGCCAAAGGTGTCACGCCCCACGTCATTGGCGGGGCCGATGTGGCTGCCGAGCTGGACGCCAAGCGCGCGATTGACCAAGGCACGCGATTGGCGGCCAGCCTGTAACGCCTATTCGACAGTGACGGTGATTACCTCGGTGACAATCGGGGGATCATGCGGCACATGGTTCAGATCACCCAGAACCAGCTGCAGGGTGTGGGTGCCCGGCTCCAGATCAAGTGTGACCTCGGTCTGACCGCCACCGAAATGCACATGGTTCTCATCGGCAATCAGGCCGTTTTCCATCATGTCAGCGTCTTCCGCGCCCTCGCCAAAAGCGGCTCGGTTGATTAGGATATGATGATGGCCAGTATTTTCCTTTTCGGTACCGGCAGGGGCCACGCCCATTCCCCTGAGGCCGAAGACCACGGTGACAGGAGAAGACACAGTCGAGCCATCTTCAATATTCACAAAGTAAACTTCGGCCCCCTCGGGCGCAGGTGTACCGCCAGTCCAGGCCGGGCTCAGGCCCAGCGTCAGGGCGACCGCAGTGGCGCTTAGAATATGTTTCATTGTTGGTTCCTCCCATCGTTGAGTCGATAAGGGTAGTGCATCTTGTCGATCTGGCAAAAGCACCGCTGGTTTGGTGCGACATGTTTCCATGCCTTCAACGATCCCTCACAAAACCCAGATATTGTCGGGCATGCGCCGCAGTTGTGCCCGATTTTGTCGCGATACATGTTTCAAATATGAGAAGAGGTATCGAGTAATGGATCGCCTGACCGAAATGGAAGCCTTTGCCACCGTGGTGGATCAGGGGGGCTTCACCGACGCGGCCCGCAAAATGGGGATTTCAAAATCCGCCGTTTCCAAGCACGTCTCATCGCTTGAGGCCCGTCTGGGTGCACGGTTGCTGAACCGCACCACGCGTCGTGTCAGCCCGACCGAAATTGGTTTGGCCTATTATGATCGTGCCCTGCGTGTACTCAATGATGCTGGCGAGGCAGATGCGCTGGTCAGCTCGATGCAATCTGATCCCTCCGGACTTCTGCGGATTTCCGTCGCAACCGATTTCGGCGTTAATCACCTCAGCCCGGTTCTGGGCGAATTTCTTGATGAATTTCCGGATATTACGGTCAATATGGTGTTGAATAACCGCTATGTTGAGTTGATTTCCGAAGGCTTTGACATGGCCATCCGCATTGGCGAGCTGGAAGACAGTTCCCTGCGGGCCCGCAAGCTGACCGAGACCACCAAACGTATGATCGCCAGCCCCAATTATCTGCAAAAGCATGGGCGCCCGATGAAAATCGACGATCTCAGCGATCACAAGCTGCTGCATTACTCCAGCCAGTCCAATGGCTCGGTCTGGAAACTGACCGCGCCATCCGGTGAAAAACGCCAGGTGCGTACCGCTGGCGGCCTGTCGGTTAATGACGGTCAATCGCTTCTGAATGCGGCGATTTCCGGGCTTGGTATCGCTTATTTGCCCAGCTTCCTCTACGCTGAGGCGTTGGAGAAGGGCCTGATCGAAGACGTGATCCCCGATCTTCCGGTTGAGACCCAAGGCATCTATGCGGTTTACCCGCCCGGTCGTTTTACCCAGCCCAAGGTGCGCGCCTTCATTGATTTCCTGGTTCATGCCTTTGCCGAAAAAGGCCCAACGGACTGGTAAGAATTCCTCCCCTGCCGGTAACGGCCAACTGGATTTTCCCCGGGCGTCATACGTCCGGGGTTTTTTGTGCGATAGTGTAAGTATGTTTGGAAAAAAGCACCTTAATGTGTGTGGGTGCAGATTGCTTTTAACAGGCCATCACGCCAGATTTCCGTCCAGAAACTGCACGGCATCAAAGGAAAATCCATGTCCACACCTACGCTTCTGTCCATTTCGGGATCCCTGCGCAAAGGATCATATAATCGTATGTTGCTGGCCGAGGCCGTACAGGCTTTTGGCCCCGCCAAGGTGCTGCAGGCAGATTTGGCATTGCCGCTTTATGACGGCGATCTGGAAGAGGCCAGCGGTATCCCGAGGGCTGTACAGCTGTTGGCGGATCAGATTACCCAAGCCGATGCTATCGTCATCGCTTCGCCGGAATACAACAAGGGCATGTCTGGCGTCTTGAAGAACGCGACAGACTGGATCAGCCGCGTGCCGGGTGGCGTTCTGGCAGGTAAACCGATCGCGATTGTCGCGGCTGCTGCCGGGCGTACCGGCGGCGAAACGGCGCGTTTCATGGTGATGAGCAACCTGTTGCAACTACAGGCCCGTATCGTGCCGGGGCCTGCTGTTTTGATCGCTGGGGCAATGAACGCTTTTGACGAAAATGGAGCGTTGAAAGACGAAGGGTCGGTCAAGATGCTGAACGCCCAGATGAGCAATTTGCGCGCCGCGATTGCTTAAACCGGGTTGGAAATCTCGATCAGATTGCCATCCGGATCGCGGATGTAAAGCGACATCAGAGGCCCTGTCGCCCCGGTGCGGGGGACGGGGCCGTCAAGGATTGTGATCCCCAGACGTTCTAAATGGGTCTGCCACTCCGTTAGCGCGGTGGTGGACAAAAAGCACAGATCGCCCGATCCGGGGGCTGGGCACTCGGCCTTTGGCTCGAACTCGGCTCCGGCGACATGCAAGTTGATCTTTTGCGCCCCGAAACCCAGCGCCCAGCGAGCTGCGTCTTCGCCGAACGAGATCGGCGTCATGCCAAGTACGTCGGTGTAAAAGCTCAGGGTCTTGTCCAGATCGCGGACCGTCAGCACGAGGTGATCAAGGGCCGAAAGGGTTGTGGGCATGATGGTCTTGTTCCTCCATGACTTCAGGCCTAGCTTGCCGCCATGAGGGAACAGATGCAAACCATCCGCGACGTGATGGACCCGGACCGTGCCCGTGCAATGCAGGCGACTTTGGGTCAGACACCGCAAATCACGGCCGGTGATGTATTGCCTGCCTTTTTCCACCAGCTTTACTTCTGGGAGCCGCAACCGCCTGAACGCTTGGGACGGGATGGCCATCCAAAGCTTGGTGGTTTGATCCCTGAGATGGGATTGCCACGTCGCATGTGGGCCGGCGGACGGTTGGAGTTTCACGCAGCCTTGCGCGTTGGCCTAGACGCCGAGAAACGTTCGGTCTGTGAAAGGGCCACACGCAAGACCGGGCGTACCGGGCCTCTGGCCTTTGTCACTCTGCGCCACGAGATATGGCAGGACGGGCGGCTATGCGTGACCGACTGGCAAGACGTGGTTTATCGTGAAGATCCCGATCTGACGGCACCCAGGCCGGTACCGCCGCTGGCAGCAACGGATGAGACACAATGCGAAACTGCCAGTTTCAATACGACCTTGCTGTTTCGCTATTCGGCGCTGACTTTCAATGGTCATCGCATCCACTATGACCGCGACTATGCGCGGGATGTGGAAGGCTATGACGGGCTGGTGGTCCATGGTCCATTACTGGCCCAGCTGCTGATGCAAATGGCGGAGCGTCGGATGGGCAAGCTGAACAGCTTTCGGTTTCGTGCCACGGCCCCGCTGATGGATTACGAAATTGCCGAGCTGTGCTGGAACGAGGGCCGGATGTGGGTGCGAGGCCCTGATGGGCGACAATGCCTTGAGGCCGAGGCAGGTTAGAACGATGCCTCCGGGCGGAACCCTTCGGGGATATCGTCCTGCCCTTCCAATATCAGTCGCGCCATGACTTGCCCCACTTTCGGGGCCATGCCAAAGCCGATCTTGAAACCGCCATTGGCGATGAACGCGCCTTTATGCAGCGGGTGGGCGCCCAGCATTGGGGCGCGGGATCGGGTGCGCGGGCGCAACCCGGCCCAGCGTTCCACCACCCGTGCACCATGCAGCAGCGGGACGGCACGCATGGCCGTTTCGATCACATCGTCTAACCGGGCATCTGTCGTGCTTGGGTTGTCATAGTCGCGTTCGCTGGTCGAGCCGATGGCGACGGTGCCATCCTCGTGTGGGACGATGTGAACCGTATCGGCAAAAAGCTGTGGCAGATCATGGGCTGGGAAATGCAGCAACGCGCCCTGGCCTTTGACCCCATTGCCGACGATCCGGGTATGGCTGGCCGTCAGTTCTTCCAGGCCAGCGACACCGGTGGCCCAAATCACCCGTCCTCTGGCGGTGCCCGAGGGTAGGATATCGCCCCCCCGCGCCGTGATGGCCGCGGCCAGCGATGCGCAGGCACGGCGTGGATGCATCCGGGCGCTGAGCGTATCGTGAATCAGCCAGCCGGAAGGGGAAAGCGGCGCCCAATCGTGGTCCTCGGCGCGCACCACGGTCCAGTCGGCCTTGCCTTGCCACAGCGCCTTGGCTGTTTCAGCCCGGGCCTTGGCCAATGTCAAAGCATGTTCATCCGCGATGGGCTGCAACCGTCCCAGTCGGGCATAGCCCGGTGAGATGCCCGAGACCTGTTCGACATCGCGCCAGAAGGTTTCTGCCATGATCAGGCTGTCAAATTGAAACGCTTTCTTGTCGTTCCAGTTTTCCGGCACATGCGGAGCCAGTGCCCCGACGATCCCGCCCGAGGCCCCCGCGCCCGGCCCGCCCGGATCGATCACCTGCACTTTCGCGCCCAGCGATTGGCAGGACCACGCGATCGAGAGGCCAAAAATTCCGGCGCCCATCACTGTGACATCTGGCATTGCCAAAACGCGCGCTCCTCTGCATGGTCGCGGTGAGTGACTCCACGTTTAGAGGATTGACGGATGCAGGACCAGCGGGCAGAGCTGGACTGGCGCGATGGCGATGTGCCGGTCTCGACCCGGTTTGACGACCCGTATTTCAGCCTTGAGAACGGGCTGGAGGAAACGCGCCATGTTTTTCTGGCCGGTAACGGCTTGCCCGCGCGGTTCCGTAATGGATTTCACGTGGCCGAACTGGGTTTCGGGACAGGTTTAAATTTTCTGACCACGCTGAAGGCGTTTCGCGATCACGGAACGCAAGGCAAACTGAGTTTCACCAGTTTTGAAGCCTTTCCGATGGCGATGGAAGATTTGCCGCGCGCGGTGCGGGTGTTTCCCGACCTGCCGATTGACGTGTTTGAGGGCGACGCCGACACAGCCACACTGACGCCGCTCATTCACGGCCCGGACTTCGAATTGCACCTGATCATCGGTGATGCCCGTCAGACCTTGCCGGTGTGGGACGGGCTGGCCGATGCGTGGTATCTCGACGGATTTTCCCCGGCCAAGAACCCCGAATTGTGGGATGCGGATTTGATGGCCGAGGTGGGTGCGCACACGGTTATCGGCGGCACGGCCGCGACCTATACAGCAGCGGGGTTTGTGCGGCGTGGATTGGCCGAGGCAGGTTTTGACGTGACCCGGCAGCCGGGCTATGGCCGTAAACGGCACATGACCACCGCCAGAAAGCCCAACCCATGACCGAACAAGACACCCGCCTTGGCATCTGGCTGATGGTCGCGACGACCTTCGTTTTTGCGGTGCAGGATGGCATCTCGCGCCACCTGGCGGGGGAATACAACGTCTATATGGTGGTGATGATCCGCTATTGGTTTTTTGCGGCCTTCGTGATTGCCGTGGCCAGCCGTAAGGCAGGGGGCGTGCGGGCCGCTGCGGCAACCAAACAACCTTTTCTACAGGCGTTTCGCGCAGTGTTGCTGGTGGCCGAGATCTGCGTGATGGTGCTTGGCTTTACCCTGTTGGGGCTGGTGGAAAGCCATGCGGTGTTTGCCTGTTACCCATTGCTGATAGCGGCCCTTTCCGGCCCTATCCTGGGCGAGCATGTGGGATGGCGCAGATGGGTGGCGATCGGGGTCGGATTTATCGGTGTAATTGTCATTCTGCGACCCGGATTCGGGGTGTTCCAGATCGAGGCAGTGGTACCCCTGATGGCCGCCTTGATGTTTGCTGTCTATGGCCTGCTGACCCGCTACGTGGCGCGCAAGGACAGTGCCGCGACCAGCTTTTTCTGGACCGGCATAGTGGGGTCCTTGGCGGTCACTTGCGTTGGCGTCTGGTTTTGGGAGCCGATGATCGCATCGGATTGGGTGTGGATGGGTGCGCTCTGCATAACCGGAGCACTGGGGCATTACACTTTGATCAAGTGTTACGAGGTGGCCGAGGCTAGCGCGGTTCAACCCTTTGCCTATCTGCAACTGATGTTTGTCAGTGTGATCGGCATAACGGTGTTCGGTGAAACGGTGCAGCTGAACGTAGCGCTCGGGGCAGCGATGATCGTGGGGGCGGGCCTGTTTACCCTGTGGCGACAACGACGCGCCGGGTAGGGCCACGGCAATCTGATATGACTTACGTCAAGGCGACCCCCTCCAAGCCATCCTAAGCAGACTGCAAACGAGGGGTCGTGATGCGTAGCTGGGGATGTCAGGTGAAGTGTGGATGGAAAGGGGCAATGGCCCTGATCCTTGCCATGACCCTTGCATTGCGGATCGTGGCCGCCCCAGTGATCATGGCGGCCCCCGCGCCGGGATTGATGGCGATCTGCACGGGCGGACAGATCGTTTACGTGTCGATGGAAGACGGCCAGCCGGTGGGCGAGGACGCCCCGAGCATCGCCTGCCCATTCTTCAGTATCACCAGCGTGGTTGCGCTGGCCGAACTGAGTATTGCGCCACCCCGGTCATTGATCGTGACCGAACTATCGTCCACCATCGGTGATGTCGCGCCAGCCAGTTTGACACGTGCGACCGACAACCAATCCCGCGCGCCCCCCTTGCTGGGCTGATCTCCTCTCAAAAGACAAGTCAGAAATACGGGCCGCCTCAACGACGGTTCCGAAGCAAGGATAGTGAAAATGACGTTCAAGATATTCAGCGCGCTCATGCTGAGCGCGGGGCTGTCGGTCGGCGCAACAACCGCTATGGCGCAGTCCATGGAAACCGCCACGATGGCCGATCACAGCGGGCATGAAGGCCACCAGATGATGGACCACGCCGGTATGGATCACGGTGCGATGGGCCATGCCGGACATATACCCGGGCCAATCGGTGTGATGGGGGATCATGCCCACAAGAAGGGCGGCGTCATGCTGTCCTATCGTTTTATGCGCATGGATATGGCAGGCAATCGCATTGGGTCATCTAACGTGCCAAACGATCTGATCGCGACGACGATCCCCAACAGTTTTTTTGGCATGCCGGGGCAACCGCCCACGCTGCGCATTGTGCCAACGGACATGACCATGGACATGCATATGTTTGGCGCGATGTATGCCGCCAGTGACCGGGTGACCCTGATGGCGATGGTGCCCTATATCGAGAAATCCATGAACCACCTGACCTATATGGGTGGGGCAGGGACCACAGTTCTCGGTGGATTTCACACCTCAACGGAAGGGATTGGTGACGTGAAAGTCTCGGCGCTTGTCGGGGTGATGAGTCAGGGTAATCATAAGTTGAACTTCAATATTGGTCTTAGCCTGCCGACCGGCTCGATCACCGAAACTGGCCAGGTTCTGACGCCGATGGGAATGCGTCCGACAATCCGCCTGCCTTACGCGATGCAGCTTGGTTCGGGCACTTATGATTTGATGCCGGGGCTTACATACATGGGCCATAGCGGAGATTTTGGGTATGGCGCGCAGTTGCGTGGCGTGATCCGCCTGGGCAGCAACGACGAAGGTTACTCGCTGGGCGATGAAGTGGCTGGCAGCCTGTGGGCCAGCTACCAACCCAAGCCGGGTTTCAGCCTGACAGGTCGGATTGAAGCCAAGAGTGTCGGCACGATTGACGGTCGCGATCCTCTGATCATGGGGCCGGTGCAAACGGCCGATCCGCTGAATTACGGCGGCGATACCGTCACGCTTTATGCCGGGGTCAATCTGGTTGGTCAGAAGGGGGCCCTGCGTGGGCACCGTTTCGGGATCGAGGCCGGTGTGCCGGTTTATCAGAATCTGAATGGCCCGCAAATGGAGACCGACTGGACCCTGACGCTCGGCTGGACCAAAGCCTTCTGAGCGTTCTTAATCAATGGGGGGCGGGCGCTATGGTGGCGCCCGTCAGTTCGGCGCTGAATGGCACGGGGTGGGGTTCTTTGCCCAACCGCGCGCGATAAATCACGAGGCTTTCGGCCACGCGCATCACGTAATTGCGGGTTTCGCGAAACGGGATGTGTTCGATCCAATCCACGATATCCATCGCCCCCGGCTTGCGCGGGTCGCCAAACCGCTCGATCCATTGCGGTGGGCGCGACGGCCCCGCGTTGTAGGCCGCCGAGATCATGATGATGTTGCCATCAAACTTGTCTGCCATCTGGGCCAGATAGGTCGCGCCCAGCCGGGCATTATATTCCCAGTCTGACAGTACGCGCGAGGGTTCATGATCCAACCCCAGATCGCGGGCTACGTCACGGGCGGTACCGGGCATTACCTGCATCAACCCCTGCGCCCCTGCGCCGCTGACCACTATGGGGTCAAATTCGCTTTCGCGTCGGGCGATGGACAGGGACAGCTCGGCCGGAACCGGCAGCGCTATATCTGACATTGGATGCAGGGCATAATATGGCGCTGCGACAATAATACCGCGACGGGCCGCGGCCTTGCCCAGCATGACCTGCAAGTGAGATTCGCCCATCTCATCCAGCGCTTTGCCCAACTGTCCGATTTCATCGCGACTGAGGCTGGCGCCGAGATGGGTGATGAATCGTTCCGCCAGATTGGGCCGTCCGGCGGCCAATGCCAGAATGGCGGCCTGAACCACATCGGATTGCGCCAGCTCGGAACCCTGGAAAGGAGGAAACAATTCGGTACCGGAGAGGGTGCGATCAGGTGGCATGTTGGCGCGCTCGGCGGACAGAAGACCATAGAAGCTGGTTTGATACGTGGCCCCCTGCGCATAGGCCAGTTGCGCTGCCTCGTCATCTTCCATGGCCTCCAGGGCGCGGCCAATCCAATACCCGGCGCGTCCCAGAGAAATGGGCGAGGCAACAGCCGCCCGGAACCGTTGGAAGTGATCCAGCGCCAAGTCAGGATCGTCGAGATAGGTCAGGGCAAGATAGCCCGACAGCCATTCCAGATCGGAATAGGCGGACCCTTCCGCCAATTGATGCACCGAGGCCAGATCATAGGCCCGCTGGGCCTTGCCATCGCGCATCAGATCGCGTGCCAAGGCGCGCCGCCATCCCGCCCATTTCGCGGGCTGACCAAGGCCCCCCTCGATCCGGCTTTGGGCGATGGCCAGATCAATTGCCTTGTCGGCATCGCCACGGATGTAGCGGTTGAACAGCGCATGCGCGATGCCCGGATCCCGGCGTTGTGCCTCGGTCACCGCGTCCAACTCGTCATCACTCATCCGCACGCGGCTATCCAGCTTTTGGCGGAGCTGCGCCAGCGCGCGTTTTTCGTCTGAAACCAGCGGTAGCATCAGTTCGACATCGCGCAGGCCCCGCCAGAGAGTCATGTCGAGGCGCGCTTCGTGATGGGGGGCCAGCAGTTCGGGATCAGCGGCCATGAAGGCGGCATGCTCTTCTGTGCTCAGATCCATGCTGCGCCAGGCCAGCACCAGCGTGGCTTCGGCCTCGCCCAACTGATCCTTGGCCAGAAGCGCGGTGGCGTGGCTGAGTGCGCCGGTGCCGGTTTGGGCGGCGTAGTCTTCGTAGAAGGCGAGGATTTGCTCGATGCTGCCTTCCTCGGCCAGTTTTTCCTCGCTGCGTTTGCGCAGGGCAGCAAGGCCGGGCCAGTCGGTATGATCGCGCAGGAAGGTCAAAACCTGATCCGGTGTGCCGAGTCCTGCGCTGAAGTAATGCCAATCGATCAGGGTGCTGGCGGCGGGGCCATCCCGAGCAGCCAAGGCGCGCGCGGCTTCCCACCGACCGTCTTGCATGGCGTGCAGTGCACTGGCCAAAGGGCGGGGCGCAATGCGTGGCACATCCTCTGCCAGCAGGGGCAAGGGCGTGCCAAACACCATCAAAACCACCAATAGGGCGCGCAACATCTCTTGCATTTCCAGCCAAGTCAAAGGATAGACACTTGGAAACTTAGGTGCGCAGGCCGGGATCGTCCATTCACAAACGTGGCAGACGGGCGAGGGATCGCTGGTAACGCGCATCGCGCCGAGAGATGAAACAGCAAAGGAGCGTATCATGTTCAGAGGATCTTTTCCTGCCCTGGTCACGCCGTTCAAGAACGGTGAACTGGATCTTGATACGCTCAAACACCTTGTCGAGTGGCATATCTCCGAGGGTAGCCATGGGCTGGTTCCCGTGGGCACAACCGGCGAAAGCCCCACGCTGAGCCACGAAGAGCATGATATCGTGGTCGAAGAAGTGGTGCGCGCCGCAGCGGGCCGGGTGCCGGTGATTGCCGGGGCCGGTAGCAACAACACCGCCGAGTCCATGCGCCTGATGCAGCACGCCCACAAGGTCGGGGCCAATGCCGCGCTGGTGGTGACGCCCTATTACAACAAGCCCACACAACGGGGACTTGTCGCGCATTACACGGCCCTGCATGAGTGCTGTGACTTGCCGATCTTCATCTACAATATTCCGGGCCGCTCGGTCGTTGATATGACGCCTGAGACGATGGGCGAACTGGCCAAGCTGCCCCGGATCATCGGGGTCAAGGATGCCACCGCCGATATGGTGCGGGTCAGCGATCAACGTCGCACCTGTGGCACGGATTTTCTGCAATTTTCGGCCGAGGATGCTTCGGCATTGGGGTTCAATGCCCATGGTGGGATCGGCTGTATTTCGGTGACGGCGAATGTGGCACCCCGGCTGTGTTCTGAATTCCAGGAGGCAACCCTGGCAGGTGATTTTGCCAAAGGGCTGGAGTATCAGGACCGCCTGATGCCACTGCACAAGGCGATCTTTACCGAGCCGGGCTTGGTTGGGGCAAAATACGCTATGTCGCGATTGGGGCTGTGCAGCGATGAAGTGCGCTCGCCCCTGACGGGGCTGACGGACGAGACCAAGGGGCTGGTCGATGACGCCCTGCGCCATGCGGGTTTGCTGAACTGATCCGAGCCGATACTGGTTTGACCTGAAGGAGCGCAGCGAGGCTGCGCGCTTGCTGTATCGTTTTCCGGCTTTGCCGCCCGCCTCGGCTCGAGTTGCGATGTGACGTGCAATGTGCAGGTTGGTCTTGTGGTGCGGTCGCGCAGCCTCCGGCGGGGATATTTCTGGCAAGAAGAAACCTGTGGCGCTATCCGGCCTCTGGTAAAGCGTCGATCAGGCGGGTTTCCAGCAGTTGGCCGTTCTGCATCAGGATCGGATGGGCCACGGCCGAGATATGTCGGTTGAACTCGCGCAGGGCGACGAGGGTTTCCAAATGGACATCACTGGTTTCGGCGCTGTTTCGCGTCCCCTTCTGCAGGCGTTTGACATGGCGTTTGCGGCTATGCCGTTCGGCGCGCTTCACCTCTTCCTTTTCAAGGTTCAACAGGCGCGCGCTTTCCAGATCGTCAGAAACCAACACGTTGCTGGCCAATCGCAGGTTATTGGTGATGTTGGCATGAAGTGCACAGATTTCCTGCCAACCTTCGTGGCTGAACTGCGCGCCTGTCTGGTGGAATTCTTCAGCCAGCTTGGTAAAGCGGTGGGCGATCACATCGCCTGCGCTTTCAAGGCTGATGGCGTAATCCACCATCTCGCGTGCGTTGCGTTTTTCCGCCTTGCTGTAGGTGTCTCTTGGCAAGGAGGCCGCATAATCCCTGATGCCCGACAAGCACTTGTTGACCTCGATATCGGCGGCGCACAGAGCCTTGATGCGGTCCGGGTCATCTTTGTCATAGAGGCTGAGCAATGGGGTGAACATGTCTTCCAAAAGCCCACTCATCCGGAGCACCTCGCGTTTGAGGTTGGCGAGCGCAAGGGATGGCGTGTCAGTGTCATCCGGATCGAGAGCGGATTGAGGGGCTGTCAGGATGTTGTCCTGCGCATCCGCGTCGTCAGGCAGCAGGACCTGGGTGAGCTGGTCAAGTGCGGTCAGAAGCGGCAGAGCGATTAGCAAAAGTGCTGCGTTGAAGGCGATATGCGCGTAGATCAGCGCAGGGCCGCTGCCGTAGGTCGTCAATAGATCGGCGGTAGGCAACAGGTTGATTGCCAGCAAGGCTGTGATGGCCCATCCGCCCCGGACAATCAGATTTGCCAAGGGTATACGCCGCGCGGCTGCGTTCATGCTGCGGGCGAGCCAGATCGGGATCAGTGCCCCACCCATATTGGCACCCAGCAGCAAGGACAAGCCCGCCTCAAAGGGGAGGGCGCCGATCTGCACCAGCGTGACGCACATCAGGATTGCGGCAACAGAGGAATGCATCACAAAAGCCAGAACCCCGCCGACGATGAAGGCGGTTATGAAGTCCTGGGTCAGGTAGTCGGCGATGGCAGGCAGAAAGGCGCTGTCGCGAATAGGATCCATGGCCGCGCGCAGAAATTGCAGGGCGATCAGGATAAAGGCGATGCCCATCAGGATACGCCCCATCTGGCGCCATTTGCGGGTTTCAGATTTGATAAACAGCCAACCGCCCACCGTCAGCAGTACTGGCACCAGCCAATCCAATGGAAAGGACAACAGCCGCACCACCAGCGCCGAGCCCAGATCGCCGCCCAGCACGATGGCAAGGCCCGCGCCAAACGATAGCGCCCCACTGCCCGCAAATCCGGCGCTGAGCAGGGCAACGGCGGCCGAGCTTTGCAGCACAACTGCCATGCCAAGCCCGATCCCCGCCGAACTCAGAGGAGCCGCCCGGCGTGTCATCAAGCTTTGGAAATGGTTGCCATAACTGCGCTCGATCCCGGTGCGGACCATGCGAACAGCGAAGAGCAACAGCATGGTGGCCCCTGCAAGGTGTATGATAAAATCGAGTATGGGCATGCCTGTGGGTTTATCTGTTTTTTTACGCGCGAGGGCAAATTTCACCAATTAAAGCAATATTATCGCACGGATGCAAGCGAAAACGTATATACATATAATATACGATTTGAGCTTCCGGCACAATCACACTGCGTATAGGGCGCAAAATCCTGCTAAAATAATTCCGTTAAAGGGCGTGCTGTTCCATCAACTCAACCCAGCGATGGCAGGCAACCTCGTGGCCCGTGCCATCGGCGTGTTCCAGCTTGGGTTCTTCGGTTTTGCAGCGATCAATCGCGAAAGGGCAGCGGGTATGGAACTTGCAGCCTGGCGGCTGATTGGTTGGCGACGGGATTTCGCCATCCAGCTTTTGCGCCGACTTGTCATCGTCCGGATCAAGCGATGGAATGGCCGAAAACAGCGCCTTGGTATAGGGATGGCGCGGGGCCTCGAAAAGTTGCCGCGTGGGCGCGCTTTCGACAAGACGACCCAGATACATCACCGCCACATGATCGCAGGTATGGGCGACGACCGACAGGTCGTGGCTGATGAACATGAAAGTGATGCCCAGATCGCGCTGCAGCTCTTTCAGCAGGTTGAGAACATCGGCTTGAATCGAGACATCGAGCGCCGCGACGCTTTCATCCGCCACCACGAATTTAGGGCCAGAGACCAGCGCGCGGGCGATGGAAATCCGCTGACGTTGCCCGCCGGAAAAGGCGTGTGGGAAACGGCGCAGGTGTTCCAGATTCAACCGGCATTTGGCGGCGATCTCGCGCACGCGTTCGTCGGTTTCAGCGCGTGAGTTCGTCAGGCCCATCACCTCAAGCGGTTCGGCGATGATATCGCGGACGGTCATGCGGGGCGACAGGGCGGCGTAGGGATCCTGAAAGATCAACTGCGCGCGCTTGCGGTAATCCTTGAGATCGGACCCATCCAGCGTGGCCAAGTCCAGCGTGACCTCTCCATCGTCATAGGTGGCGGTGCCATTGGTGATTGGCACGGCCTTGAGAAAGGCGCGGCCCAAGGTGGTCTTGCCCGATCCGCTTTCACCGACGAGGCCAAAGAACGAGCCGGCCTCAATATCAACGCTGACTCCATCCACCGCCTTGAGGATATGTTTGTTGAAAATCCCCTTGCCGATCTGGAAACCAACCGACAGGTCGCGGGCCGAGATGATCATGTCGTTGCTCATGCCTGACCCTCTTCCTTGTAGATATGGCAGGCCACCCGGTGCACGGGGTCTACTTTTACGTCTGCCGGCAGCTCACTCATGCATTGATCACCGACGATTTTCGAGCAGCGCGTGTTAAAGACACAGCCCGCAGGGCGCTCCAGGGGCGAAGGGATATCACCCGGAACCGGGGTCAACGGGCTTTCCAGATCATCCAGCTTGGGCAGCGCGGCGATCAACCCTTGCGTATAGGGGTGGCGCGGATCGCGGATCACTTCGCGCACGGGGCCCTTTTCGATCAACCGGCCCAGATACATGACCGAAACGTAATCGGCGGTCTGTGCCACCACGCCCAGATCGTGGGTGATAAAGATGATGCCCATGTCGAACTCGGTCACAAGATCTTTCATCAGGTCGATCACCTGCGCCTGAATGGTCACATCCAGCGCTGTGGTCGGCTCGTCCGCGATCAACAGTTTGGGCTGGGTCGACAGGGCCATGGCAATCATCGCCCGCTGGCGCATGCCGCCGGACAGTTCGAAGGCAAATTGATCAACGCGTTTATGCGGATCGGAAATACCGACTCGGTCCAGCATTTCAATGGAATGGGTCTTGGCCTGCGCTTTGGTCATGTCCGAGTGCAGCATCAGCTGTTCGATCATCTGTTTGCCGATGGAAATGGCGGGCGCGAAGCTGGCCATCGGTTCCTGAAAGATCATCGAGATCGCACCGCCACGCACAACCTTCATCTCCGACGCTTTGCGCAGGGCCAGTACATCTACCTCGCCCTCATCGGTGTGCAGGATGATTTTGCTTTCGGGCGTGTAGACGGCGTTCTTGGCATTGAGATGCATCAGCGCCTTGGCCGTCACCGACTTGCCCGAGCCCGACTCGCCCACCAGCCCCATTACCTCGCCCTTGCGGACACGAAAACTGACATCCTCAACGGCAGTGATCAGCCCCTCATCGGTGCGGAACTTCAGCGTCAGGTTCTGGACGGTAATCAGGTCGCTCATTTATGCGTATCCGAGTAGGGATCAGCCGCGTCACGCAGCCCGTCGCCGACAAAGACGAAGGCCATCACGAGGGCGATGAAGAAAATGACGGGGATGAAATACCACTGATAGTTCAACAGCACATCGGCATTGGTGACGTTTTGCAGCATGACGCCAAGGCTGTTCACCGGGTCTTTCAGGCCGAGGCCAATAAAGCTGAGCGCGGTTTCTGACAGCACCATGTAGGGGAAGGAAATCACCAGATCGACGATGATATAGCTGGTGAAGCTGGGCAGCAGGTGACGGCGGATCACATGGCCCGAGGATGCCCCGCACAGCTGAGCGGCCAGCACATATTCCTGATTGCGTTCAGTCAGAAGGTGGGTGCGCACGCGTCGCGCCAACGTGGGCCAGCCGATGAACCCAAGTATCAGTGATATGTAGAAGAACCTGGCTTCGGCCGATATCTCGGGCGGCATGAAGGCGGCCACGGCCATGAACAGTGGGATCGCGGGCACCGTTCGCACCGCATCGGTGATCATCTGTAAGACCGAGTCTATCCAGCCGCCGTAGTACCCTGATATCCCCCCGATCACGAGGGCGAGGACAAAGGCGATAAACACCCCAATCGAGCCGACTTGCATTGAAGTCCAGATCGCATGAAGCGTACGTGAAAAGATGTCCTTGCCGGTGGAATCTGTCCCGAAGATATGTACGAAGCCTTCCGGTGCGCCGAACAGATGCGTGTCCATCGAGATGAAGCCGAACAGTTTATAGTCCCAGCCTTCGACGAAGAAATGGATGTACTTGCGATCCTCAGTGTTGATCTTGGTCACCCAGCGGAAATTCGTCGCCATCGAGCGCTCGCGTTCCACACTGTAAACAAAGGGCCGCAAGGAACATCCCGCATCATCGCAGAACTGCGGGATTTGGGGCGCGCCGTTGGTGTATTCATCGTTCTTGCCCGCAATCGTTGGATCATAAGGTGACAGGAACGGTGCAAAAATCCCTGACAGGATCAGCACAACCAGAACCATCGCGGCCACCATGGCAGCGCGTTGTTTCTTGAACCGGGCCCAGATCAGCTGTCCTTGGGAGGCGGTGAAATACGCCTCTTTGGACTTTTGATCGCTGTCGGGAAGGATGGTGGTTTGATCTGTCATATCGCTCACCTGATGATGCTTTTGCGTACGCGCGGATCCAGCACGGCCAGCAGAACATCCGTCAGGAAGTTCAGCGTCACGATGGAAGCGGTCAGCATGAAGATGATAGCGCCTGCCAGTTGCTGATCGTTCGAGCGGGCAAGCGCCTCGATCAGCAGGGCACCGGCCTCGGTCAGGGTCAGGATCAGCGCCACGATGGGAAGCTCGTTGAAGATGCGGTTGAGGTCAAAACCAAGTGAGTTAACGATAGGGCCAAGCGCGTGCCGCGCCGGGTAGCGCCACAACAGCTTGCGCCCCGATACCCCGCGTGCCGCGGCGGCGGTGACGTAAAGCTTGCCAATTTCGTCCGACATCAGCGCACGCACGGTTTGCAGAGCAAAGGCCGTCGCGGACCAGCCAAGGATGAAAATTGGCAGCCAGGCGTGACCGAGCATATCAACCACCCTGTCCCAACTCCATGGTGCATCGCGGAATTCGGGCGAAAAGAGCCCTGTCAGCGTCTCACCAAAATAGACAGTGCCAATCAGCATGATCATCAGTGCCAGCAGGAAGTTTGGTAAAGCCAGACCCAGGTAGCTGAACAGGCGTAGGCCGTTATTCAGAACTGCGTTGCTGGATGCTGCAGCGATGATGCCGACAGGGATCGCGATGGTGTACGCCAGCGCCAGCGAGGCGAGGCACAGCGCCAGTGAAATCCAGAACTTGTCGCCAAGAAGCTGGGCAATATCGACCCGTAGGATACAGCTGTCGCCGAAATCCCCCTGGAAGGCATTGAAAATCCACAAGCCCCAGCGTTGCAGGAACGGTTTATCAAGGCCAAGGCGGATACGTTCGTTTTCGATATCGGCCATCGAAATGCCCGACCCTTGGGTATTCTTGAAGGCAAGGTAGCGTTCGGCGCAATCCCCCGGCACCAGTTCCATCAGGGAGAACACGACCAGCGAGACGATGATCAGGGTGATCAAAGCCATGACCGCCCTTGTCGCCACGAACTTGCTGAATTGCAGCATATTTTGTCCCTGTCTGGATAAGAGCGCGGGTTTGTCCCCGTGTCTCTTTGTCTTGATTGTTGTGATCCGGGCAGAGCTTCCGCCCGGATCGTTTTTCTACTTCACACCAGAAGTGCTTATTCGTCCAGCCACCATTGTGTGGCGCGGTACGGATAGGTCCGGTAATACTCGTAGGACCACGTCTTGAACTCGGTGAAGTTCTTGAGGTTGTTGCTGGAATAAACCGGCTCGGGCGCTTTCACGGTGCCGATCATGACCAGGTTGCTCACGAAGTTCTCGACGAGCGCCGCACCAAGGGCGTTGCTTTCGTCCGTGCCGGGAACGGCCGACTGGAACGCGTCGATGTCTGCGGCCAGCGCCTTGGCATAGTCAGGCGGCTCAACACCTGTGGCACCATCGCTGTCCAGCCACTCACCCCAGAGCATACCTGTGCGGTGCTCAAAGTAGGTGCCAAACGGCGGACGGAAGAAGCTGTTCAGGCCCAGATGGATCGCCAGAGGCGCGCCGTACTGCCACAAGCCCACGTCCAGCTTGTTCGAGGATTGTGCCGAGCGGTACTCGTCCGGCGTCACCTCTTTAACGGTGGTCTGCACACCCACATCGGCCCAGTTCTGGCCAACCAGTTCCACAACCTTACCGGCGATGCCTTGGGTGGAGAACTGCATGTTCAGAGTGACCTTGTCGCCGTTAGGCAACTCGCGGAAGCCATCGCCATCGGTATCGACCATGCCGATTTCATCCAGCTTGGCCTTGGCCGTGTCGGGATCAAACCCGGACATGTAGCTTGCCCATTTCGGATCAACGAAATCCGGCTCGGGGTTGAAGGGTGCAACTTGGCTGGGCGTGCCCTGACCAAAGTAAGCAATCTCGTTCAGCTCATCGCGGTTGATCGCGATCGACATCGCTTCGCGGAAGGCAAGGTTGTTGAACAACTCACGCTTAGCCGGGTCTTCCGACGTCAGGTTAAAGCTGAACGCGGGCATGCCCACGGTCGGCTTCAACTGCACAGAATAGTTGCCAGCTTCCTGATTTTCCAACAGCAGCGGGGCCGATTCCAGACGCACGGATTGCGATTTGTAATCCACTTCGCCGTTGACCAGCTTGAGGATCCGCACTTCGTTGTCGTTTATGTAGACCTCGTCCTGCTCGCCAATGTAAGGCAGCTGTTGACCGGTCGTATCCACTTGGTGGAAATAGGGGTTGGCCACAAGGCGGCGCCCTTCGGTGGTGTCGGTGATGTAGATGTGGCTTTCCAGCGTCGGATGGGTGTGCTTGGGCAGACCGCCAACGATTTCAGGCCGTGACAACATCGGTGTTGGCGTGTCCGTCCAGTCCGAGCTGCCGTAATAGGCGCGGATCGCGTCATAACCATCCTCAAAACCCATACCCTGAGCTAGGCTGTCGGCATCTGCATTGATGTCGGGGTGGAACTGACCCAGGAAATGCTTGGGCTGGAAGCCCTGCGCATAGGATGTCGCAAAGTGGGTCAAGAGGCCCGGCTTGGGAGCGGGCAGGTTGAACACTACGGTCACGTCATCAGGTGTTTCCACCGTCATGCGTTCGCCGCCGACAAGCACGTAATCCTTTGGTTTCTCAAAGATATTCGTGTCCATCATCAGGTTGTCATACCAGAAGGCGACATCGGCCGAGGTGAACGGTGCACCATCCGACCACTTGTGCCCTGCGCGCAAGGTAAAGGTCAGCTGGGTGAAGTCATCATTCCATTCCCACGACTTGGCAATGTTGGGGACGATGGTCTGAAGGTCATCCGAATAGCGCACCAGGTTGACGTGACGCACTGACAGGAAGTCGGATGTGCCCGCCTCGGTTGCGTTCGATAGAACGTTCAGAACGCCGCCATATTGGCCAACGCTGTCGTAGGGTACGACAACCAAAGGCTCGGACGGCAGACGCTCGGCCACGGGGGCCAGATCGCCATTGCCGACGATCATGCCATTCAGCTTGGCGATGTCGGGGTGCTCGGAAAACTCCATGGTGCACCCGGCAGCGTCCTGGAATTCGACAAGGTCGAATTGATGCGGATAGGCGCCGGCAGCGATACCCCCCATATCGGCGACCGAAATCGCCGGGCAATTGGCATAGGCGGCTGCCGGAAGTGCCAGCAGGGCCACGCCACTATATAAAATCTTTCTCATCTTCTCTCCTATTGGTCGAACTTAGGTTGGTTCTGCGGGATGTCGTTTATGCATCCCGTTGGTGCTGTCCGGAGTCTCAGACGGACCCCGATCAGTGACTCTAATGGTACCAGAGTAGCCGACATGTCTGGCTTGCTGCTGGACCGTTTCAAGTTTGCTTTCAGGTTATGTGATTGCCTGTATCTTCCCCCCCCCCCGAAAAAGCTGTTTGGCGATATGATCCCGCCGGGCCCGCTTTCATTGCCCAAGTTATGTGACCGTATAATGACAGTTTGCTGTGTCATGATGCGTTTGCCAATGCCGATATGGATTGGCTTGCGCTGCGACATCGCCGTGTTGGCGCTCCGTTGGTGGCAATCACGGTATGGGCACACCTGCCCGTCTGCCGTGCCGTCAGATCGCAAAGGATCTGATCCAATACCACAAAAAAAGTATTTGCACTGTCCGTCATACGGCTGCGCTCCAGAATCTCCCTGACCGCAGCAAATCCGCTTTTCTGAGACAGATCAAGAAGAATGGTGGGTTTTGTGGGAATATATGCGGAAATGATTCAATGGACGCCCAATTCGGGAGCAAACGGCAAGAATGTGGGTTTTTGACTGAGCTCATGCAGATTTCAGCCATCCAGATTGCGCAGGAACGCCCGGATCACCGGCACATCCGAGCGCGCCGAGAGGTAAACCAGTGTTTCGGTCATCGAAATGTCGAGATCCGTGATCGGCACCCTCTTGAGCCTTGTATCATGGCCAAATTCGGCCTCTGAGACAAAACCAAGGCCGGCCCCCGAGGCGACCACCTCGCGCATCGCTTCGCGTCCGTCCACCTCGATCGTGGGGCGCAGGCGCAGCTTGCGACGGGCGGCTTCGGCCTCAAGGCCGGCGCGGGTGTAGGATCCGGTCTCGCGAAACACCAGGGGCCAGTCGCGCAAGGCGGACAGGGTCATTTCGCGTGTTCCCTTAGGTAAAAAATTCCTGGCAGCGATGGCAATGATGGGCGAGTCTCCCAGTTGATGCGTGGTCAGGTCTGGCCCCGATTCCAGATTGCCAACGATGCCCACTTCGGCATCGTAGTTGCGCAGCTTGGCAACCACGTCCTCGGTATTACCGGTTTGCAGCGTCACAAACACATCCGGGTAGGTGGCGCGAAACCGGCTGAGCGTATCGGTGATATGCAGCGCCGAATCGGCCACGATGCGCAAGGTGCCATGGATCGAGGCACGCGACTGGCTCAGATACTCGCCAATCCCGCTTTCGATCTCAAAAAACTGTTTTGTGAGGCGGAACAGGCCCTCGCCCGCCCCGGTCAGGCGCACCTGCTTGTGGTCGCGATGAAACAGCAGCGTGTCATGGGATTGCTCAAGCTTGCGCACCTGATCTGACAAGGCTGGCTGAGTCTGATTCAATGCCTCTGCTGCGCGGGAAAAGCCGCCATGCAAGGCGACATGATGAAAGGCGCGAAGCTGGCTATAGCGCATGGCGTGTTATCTATACCTAATACTAATGGATCAATATAAAACAAAGATTTTACATATGAGTCAATTGCCCCCATCTCTATCCGCGAGATCAGCCGGAGGATACCTCTCATGACCAAGTCCCCGTTACCTTCTCCACGATTGGGCGAGGCGTATTTGCTGACGCCTGGTCCGTTGACGACGTCTTATGAAGTTAAGGAGGCGATGTTGCGTGACTGGGGCAGTTGGGATGA
>NZ_JBGEHK010000010.1:0-72717 GCF_041403425.1 Roseovarius conchicola
TCACACGCCGTTCTTCGCCAACTACCGTCCGCAGTTCTACTTCCGCACCACCGACGTGACCGGTACGGTTGAGCTGCCCGAAGGCACCGAGATGGTGATGCCGGGCGACAACCTGAAGTTCGGCGTTGAACTGATCGCGCCGATCGCCATGGAAGACGGCCTGCGCTTCGCCATCCGCGAAGGCGGCCGCACCGTCGGCGCCGGCGTCGTCGCTAAAATCATCGAGTAATCTACCCGATGGGTTCGAAGAGGGAGGCCGGATGGTCCGGCCTTCCTCCTATCAACTCCAAGCCTTGAAAGGCTAAAGACATGCAAAGCCAAAACATCCGCATTCGGCTGAAGGCATTCGATTACCGCGTTCTGGATGCCAGCACGCAGGAAATCGTCAACACCGCAAAGCGCACCGGCGCTGACGTGCGTGGCCCGATCCCGCTGCCGAACAAAATCGAGAAATTCACCGTTCTGCGTGGCCCCCACGTGAACAAGAAATCCCGCGATCAGTTCGAGATCCGCACGCATAAGCGCCTGCTGGACATCGTTGATCCCACACCCCAGACCGTGGACGCGCTGATGAAGCTCGACCTGGCGGCCGGTGTGGACGTGCAGATTTCGGTCTAAGGAGGGCAATCAGATATGTTGCGCTCTGGTGTAATCGCAAAGAAAGTCGGCATGACCCGGCTTTTCATGGAAGACGGCAAGCAGATCCCTGTGACCGTTCTTCAACTGGACAAACTTCAGGTGGTCGCCAACCGTACCCCTGAACAACACGGCTATACGGCTGTTCAACTGGGGGCAGGCTCGGTCAAAGCCAAGCGCGTCTCCAAGGCCATGCGCGGCAACTTTGCCGCGGCCAAGGTTGAGCCCAAGCGTAAAGTGGCCGAGTTCCGCGTCGCCCCCGAAGCGATGATTGATGTGGGTGAGGAGATCACCGCCAATCATTACTTTGAAGGTCAGTTCGTGGACGTGTCGGGCACCTCGATCGGTAAAGGCTTTGCCGGTGCGATGAAGCGTCACAACTTCGGCGGCCTGCGGGCCACCCACGGTGTGTCGATCTCTCACCGCTCGCACGGTTCGACCGGCCAGTGTCAGGATCCGGGCAAGGTGTTCAAAGGCAAGAAAATGGCCGGGCATATGGGCGCTGCCAAGGTGACCACGCAGAACCTGCAGGTTGTGCGCACCGATGCGGACCGTGGCCTGATCATGGTCAAAGGCGCTGTTCCCGGCTCGAAAGGTGGATGGGTCACCATCAAGGATGCGGTCAAAAAGCCGTTCCCTGAGAATGCCATCATCCCCGCCGCGCTGAAATCAGCCGCTGCCGAGGCCGAGAAAGCCGCCGAAGAGGCCGCTGCCGCCGCTGCTGCCGAGGCCGAAGCCGCTGCTGCCGCCGCTGCCGCCGAAGAGCAAGCCGCTCTGGACGCTGCCGAGGCTGAAGCGAACAAACCCGATGCTGTTGCCGAAGCGCAAGAAGCTGAGAACAAGAAGGAAGGCGAGGAATGAAACTCGACGTGATCAAACTGGACGGCAAGAAAGCCGGCTCGGTCGATCTGGGCGAAGACATCTTCGGCCTGGAACCGCGTGCAGACATCCTGCACCGTGTGGTCCGCTGGCAGCGCAACAATGCGCAGGCGGGCACCCATAAGGTCAAGACCCGCTCCGAGGTCAGCTATTCGACCAAGAAGATCTACCGTCAGAAGGGCACCGGCGGCGCACGCCATGGGGACCGCAACGCGCCGATCTTCCGCGGTGGTGGCATCTACAAAGGCCCGGTTGTGCGCAGCCACGGCCATGACCTGCCCAAGAAGGTGCGGATGCTTGGCCTCAAGCACGCCCTGTCGGCCAAGGCGAAAGCCGGTGAACTGGTGGTGATCGATGCCGCCGATTCCGATGGCAAAACCAAGGCCCTGGCCAAGCAGGTCAAGGACCTGGGCTGGAAACGTGCCCTGGTGATCGACGGTGCCGAGGTCAACGCGGCCTTCGCCAAGGCGGCCAGCAATATCGAAGGTCTCGATGTGCTGCCCTCCATGGGCGCAAACGTCTATGACATCCTCAAGCGGGACACGCTGGTTCTGACCAAGGCGGGTGTCGAAGCATTGGAGGCTCGTCTGAAATGAGCGCGAAACCAGAACATTACGACGTGATCCGCAAGCCGATCATCACCGAGAAAGCCACCCTGGCGTCCGAGAATGGCGCGGTGGTGTTCGAAGTGGCGATTGGTGCTGCGAAACCACAGATCAAGGAAGCGGTCGAGGCGCTGTTCGGCGTCAAGGTGAAGGCGGTCAACACCACCATCACCAAAGGCAAGAACAAACGCTTCCGCGGCCAGATGGGCACCCGCAAGGATGTCAAGAAAGCCTACGTGACCCTGGAAGAAGGCAACACGATCGACGTGAGCACTGGCCTTTGATCGGTGCGGCGGGGTGTAACCCCGCTCTACGGTAGGAATTGAGAAACCCCGGCTGCGAAAGCGGCCGGGGTTTTATTTTATTCGCAAAACTGGATATCATTCGAAAATGGCACAAAACTATATTTCTGTTCTGCGCGAGGAAGTGACGCGCTACTCCAAGCTAAATGGTTCGATTGCGACTGAGTTCGCGCCATTGTCTTGTGAATGTGGCGGCGAAGAGTTCTATTTGTTTAGTGACGATGAGAGTGGTGCCGCATTCGTTGAATGCCCGCTATGCGACAAACAATATGATATTCTGAACAGTAGAGAATATGCCGAAGAAATCGTGCAGAACACTTGCAATTGTGGAGTTGAGACATTGGTTGTTGGAGTTGGTGTATCAAAACACGAGAATTCGCATGATATTGATTGGGCTTATGTCGGTGCCCACTGCCGAAGCTGCGGTCTTTCAGGAGTTTATGCAGATTGGGTTGAACGATAGAAGAACTGGTCTTTTGAGTTTTATCTAAGGAATCGAACCACAATACCGCTTTTTCGAAGCCCGGAATCAAGGCCGCAGGCCGCCGGGCCATCGTCAGCCCCCCTCCTTGGGCTGGCGATTGGGTGAGGTTCGCGCTCCGCCCATTCTGTGTACGGATTTGGCCACCATAAAGCGTTCTAAAACCCCTGTTGGGTCGCCATCCCGGGGGCTGACGATGGCCCGGCGGAGGCAGGGGGCGGAATATCCCTTGTTTCTTGGCCGCAACGCTTGACCTGACCGTCCCACTCCCCTATCAGACCCCATCGGCAGGCCCCGGATTCGTCCGGGGCTTCGCCGTTGTTCGTTTTGAACATCTAACCGGGCACCTACGGGGGCTTATAACCATGGTGCGTGAGATCACGCACCCTACATAGGCGGGGCAACTCGCCGTTTGCTAAACGGAAGACAGAAAGCATGGCACTCAAGTCGTACAAACCAACGACGCCGGGCCAGCGTGGGCTGGTGCTGATCGACCGTTCGGAGCTGTATAAAGGACGTCCTGTCAAATCCCTCACCACGGGTTTGACCAAGTCGGGCGGCCGGAACAACACCGGGCGGATTACCTCGCGGCGGCGGGGTGGGGGGGCAAAGCGCCTCTACCGGATCGTTGATTTCAAACGCAACAAATTCGATGTGGCGGCCACCGTTGAACGGATCGAGTATGACCCGAACCGGACCGCCTTTATTGCCCTCGTCAAATACGACGATGGCGAGCAGGCTTACATCCTTGCTCCACAGCGTCTGGCTGTTGGTGACAAGGTGATCGCCTCGGCCAAGGCCGACATCAAGCCGGGCAACGCGATGCCGTTCTCGGGCATGCCGATCGGTACCATCATCCACAATATCGAGCTGAAACCCGGCAAAGGCGGTCAGATTGCCCGCGCCGCTGGTACTTACGCTCAGTTCGTGGGTCGTGACGGTGGCTACGCTCAGATCCGCCTCAGCTCGGGCGAACTGCGCATGGTGCGTCAGGAATGCATGGCCACCGTTGGTGCGGTCAGCAACCCCGACAACAGCAACCAGAACTACGGTAAAGCGGGCCGCATGCGCCACAAGGGCATCCGCCCAAGCGTCCGTGGTGTGGTTATGAACCCGATCGACCACCCCCATGGTGGTGGTGAGGGCCGGACCTCGGGTGGTCGTCACCCGGTCACGCCCTGGGGTAAGCCGACAAAGGGTGCCCGCACCCGCAACAAGAACAAAGCGTCGCAAAAGCTGATCATCCGCTCGCGTCACGCCAAGAAGAAGGGGCGTTAATCAATGTCTCGTTCAGTCTGGAAAGGCCCTTTTGTGGATGCCTACGTGCTTAAGAAAGCCGAAGCATCGCGCGAGAGCGGTCGTAATGAAGTCATCAAAATCTGGTCGCGCCGCTCGACGATCCTGCCCCAGTTCGTGGGTCTGACGTTTGGCGTCTATAACGGCCGCAAGCATATCCCGGTCAACGTCTCGGAAGATATGATTGGTCAGAAATTCGGCGAATACGCACCGACCCGTACCTATTACGGTCATGCCGCCGACAAAAAAGCGAAGCGGAAGTAAGTCATGGGCAAGGAAAAGAACCCCCGCCGCGTGGCCGACAACGAAGCAATGGCAAAACTGCGCATGCTTCGCACCAGCCCGCAGAAACTGAACCTGGTTGCCGCCATGATCCGTGGCAAGAAAGTGGAGAAGGCTTTGACCGACCTCACGTTCTCGAACAAGCGGATCGCCGAAGACGTCAAGAAATGTCTTCAGTCGGCCATCGCCAATGCTGAAAACAACCACAATCTTGATGTAGACGAGCTGATCGTCGCCGAGGCCTATGTGGGCAAGAACCTGGTCATGAAACGTGGCCGTCCTCGTGCCCGTGGCCGGTTCGGCAAGATCATGAAGCCGTTCTCGGAGATCACCATCAAGGTGCGTGAAGTTGAGGAGCAAGCCTAATGGGTAACAAAGTCAATCCGATCGGCATGCGCCTTCAGGTCAACCGCACCTGGGACAGCCGCTGGTACGCCGATACCAAGGATTACGGTGATCTTCTGCTGGAAGACATCGCGATCCGCGAGTTCATCAAGAAAGAGTGCAAGCAAGCCGGTGTCAGCCGTGTGATCATCGAGCGCCCTCACAAGAAGTGCCGTGTGACCATTCACACCGCGCGTCCGGGCGTGATCATCGGTAAAAAAGGTGCCGACATTGAAGGTCTGCGTCGCAAGATCGCCGCCATGACCGACAGCGAGCTGCATTTGAACATCGTTGAAGTGCGCAAGCCTGAACTGGACGCAGCCCTGGTCGGGGAAAGCATCGCCCAGCAGCTGGAACGCCGGGTCAGCTTCCGCCGCGCCATGAAACGCGCCGTGCAAAACGCCATGCGCATGGGGGCCCTGGGCATCCGTGTGAACGTGGCGGGTCGTCTTGGCGGTGCCGAGATCGCGCGGACAGAATGGTATCGCGAAGGCCGTGTGCCCCTGCACACCCTGCGCGCGGATATCGATTATGCGCCCACCGAAGCCGTGACGCCCTATGGCATCATCGGCATCAAAGTCTGGATCTTCAAAGGCGAGATCATGGAGCACGATCCCAGTGCACGTGATCGCAAAGCCCAAGAGCTTCAGGATGGACCCGCCCCCCGTGGTGCCGCCCCGCGCGGTCCCGGCGGTCGTCGCTGAGGAGGACAGATAGATGCTTCAACCAAAGCGCACCAAGTTCCGCAAACAGCACAAGGGCCGCATCAAGGGCCTGGCGAAAGGTGGATCTGATCTGAACTTCGGCTCGTTTGGCCTAAAGGCCACACAGCCAGAGCGCGTCACAGCGCGTCAGATCGAAGCCGCCCGTCGTGCCATGACGCGTCACATGAAACGTCAGGGCCGTGTCTGGATCCGGATTTTCCCCGACACCCCGGTTACTTCGAAGCCCACCGAAGTTCGGATGGGTAAGGGTAAAGGCTCGGTCGATTTCTGGGCCTGCAAGGTCAAGCCCGGCCGCGTGATGTTCGAGATCGACGGTGTCAGTGAAGAGATCGCCCGCGAGGCCCTGCGCCTTGCCGCGATGAAACTTCCGATCAAAACCCGCGTCGTCGAGCGTGAGGATTGGTGATTTTCGCCTAAGCGAAAACCACCAAGTGCGGTGTAGCAATTTCTCATAGAGAAAATGCGGGCCGCACCCCGGTCGAAAAAATCAAAACCCCGTCGGGAAACCGGCGGGGTTTTGTTTGTGGTTTCTAGTAATCGAATGGCGACTTTGAGCCCAAAGTCTCGAATGCTGCAACCTGCACGAAGTTCAGATAGCGCATGAAAGAATGCGGTGAAAAGCACTGCGGAAATTAAGGCCGGGGCAGGTGAAATTCTCTTAATCGGCGATTGACCGAAGTATTGCCCAACCCAGCTTCTACTTCGTGCTCCGCAAACGGAAGTTCATCTGCGCCTTGATGTTCGGCAATAGCGTTCATGTAATACTGGCAATACGACATTATGTAGACGCCATTGGCGGAGCGTGCTCTGCTTGTAAACTGTTCTTCCTGTCTCAAAGCTGAACTGTAGAGAGAGTAAGCATCTGTAAATCGTCCAAGCCGAAAGTAGCTATCTGCCATTTGCGCAGAACAAATAGAAACCAAGTTTGGTGGTGGTGTCAGACTACGGAAAATTGTCACAGCGCGCCGGTCGTTGCCGCGGGCGGCGCTGGTACGCGCTTGTTGCCATCTCAGTATGAAAATACGCCGCGTAAAAAATTCGATCATAATTCACGCGATTTTAGACGGTACTTTTGAAGTGGAGATGGTTATCCGATTGTCCAAAGACAGTTCCAGGTTTCAAGGCCTTCTACTGAATGCATTGACCTCTGTGATGGTACACCAAAGACAGAAAAGTTTAAACCCAATGCATACTTGATGCTTGAATACGGCCAGAGAAGCAGGTGTAGCGGACGGGAGAAAGGACCGTGTTGCCGGCATTTAATCTCTCTCTCGAATTTGTTTCAGACTCAGGTTAAAACCACCCCCATGCCCGATATCAAATCCCTCTTCGTGACCCGCCTCTACCGTGCCGCCCTTGGCGAACACGCTCCTGCCATCGACCCGGAGGAGATGGAAGCTTCGTGCTATTCCATTGCCGAGGATGACGAGGCCGGTCAGACGTGGTGCGAGGAAAACGGCTATCCCGGGTACACCTCCTATGCCTCCCTGACCGACCTGCCGTGGCGCTTTCCGATCTTTGCCGATCTGGTCAAAGCGCTGGATGCCCATGTGGCCGGCTTCGCCGAGGACCTTGAATTTGATCTCGACGGACGGGCGTTGGTTCTGGAAGACCTCTGGATCAACATCCTGCCCGAGGGCGGCACCCATTCCAGCCATATCCACCCCCATTCCGTGATCAGCGGCACGACCTACGTCGCCATGCCCGACGGGGCCAGCGCGTTGAAACTGGAAGACCCGCGCTCGGCCCGGATGATGGCGGCCCCTGCGCGGCTCAAGGACGCCCGTGAAGAGATGCGCAGCTTTATCTATGCCGCGCCCAAGGTGGGCGATGTTCTGCTGTGGGAAAGCTGGCTGCGCCACGAGGTGCCAATGAACATGTCCGAAGACGACCGGATCAGCGTCAGCTTTAATTACAAGTGGGAGTGAGGTTTTGTCGAAAGCGCAGTTTGGGGTGACTCAGAGGCGAATGATAAAGGCGGCCATCAGGGTCCGCGTTGCTACTGTTGCTGGGCTTGATTGGAGCAAATGAAACGAGAGCCAAAAAGGAGATTCTGGTCGCTAGATTCAATCGAGTTCTTGTCGAAAGAGTTAAAGCTGCCGGAATATAGTCAGCTATTTCAAGATTGGCCGTTTCAGGTCGCCGACACGGAAGACTTAGATCGGTATCTGGAACTGTTCTATACGCTTGCTTCTGATTCTGAGGCCCGTTTCACTCTCACGGATATTATTATTCAGGCATTTGATGATATACTTGGGTCAGACAATGCTACTGAGTTTTGCACCGACAAAAGATGGACAAGCTTCCTCGATGTTTTGGATAATGGTTTTCAGTACCATGAATGGCAGGTTTGGTACTGGTCGGGTTTTGATGATGAAGAACGCGACGACGAAGACAATTTCCACGTTGCAGAGTATATGAGGAAGATCTGGTACCGTCGTTTGCGGCCGAATTGACTCCTTTTTGGGTAGTGGGTCACTTTGAAATTTGACCTAATACATCTTTGATTTGCGCCCAGCGCTAGCAGGTCTTATCCTGTGAGTATGACAGACAAACCCAAAAGACCCAGAGACGCAAACCAACTTGCTAAGTTCATTGTGGACGTGGCGACGGGCGAAGTTGATGACGTGATTCCCACGAAAGCTGAGGGGCAGCGCAAGGGTGGTTTGGCTGGCGGCAAGGCACGGGCGGAAGCACTTTCCGCCGAAGAACGGCGGGAAATCGCAAAAAAGGCTGCTGCGGCGCGATGGAGCAAGTAATTCACTTGACCTGAGTCTGTAAAATCTGCAATCTACTTGAAACGAGCAGATGCGGAAGAAAAGCATGATTCAGGAATTGCAGGAGATGGTTGAGGCCCATTTCCCGGCGTCAGCCGACAAGAGCCTTGTACGCGGAATAACAGAGGGTATTGCTCTCGCGGACCAATTGAGGGCAAGCGATCCGATCCTTTCTGGTCTTGTTGGCCGCGACCTGTCAGGCCATTTGCGCCGTGCAGGCGTGATTTCCCGCATTCAGGCGCTCTGTGATCGTGGCGAGTTGCCCTTTGAGGCCGCTATCGACCTCATGCCAATTGGGAGCTGGCATCACTTGGTGCTTAAAGCTTCCGACACTATGGTCTCTCACCTTTGCCGCACTGAAAGCTCTTTGGCGTTTCCGAAAGACACTCCCAACCGTCAAGATGAGCGCATCACTAACCAGCCCGACTTGTTCGATAACAATGTGATTAGCTTGAGCGCCGCGATCAAATCGGTGGAGGAAAAATGCGTCTGGCTGACCTACGGATATACGCCCGATGGCGATTTGACCCATGCGTGTTGGGCGATGCCTTCGCCGCCTACAGTTGCGGAAACGTGGTATGCACACGTCAATGTTGTAGAGCGCCTGCGGCGCTCGGGGCAATCGCATAAGCCGAAGCCGAAGGGGGTGGACCCGAACGACGTTTTGAAGTTCAAGCGCGATATCGGCGAAGCACTTCGCAAAACTGACAAGAAGAAAAAAGAAGAAGACTAGGGAGGCCGCTATGAACAGTGACAACGCCGGGGCCGATATCTCAGCCCCGGCAAAACTGATTCCAGCACGGATAAAAGAAGCCCGCGAAGCTCGCGATTATACTCTGGAAGGCTTTGCCGAAGAACTCGGTGTAACCAAGTCTGCCGTTGCTCAATATGAATCCGGGCAGATATCACCGTCTGGTGAAGTTATGAGCTGCATAATAGCGCTCGTAGAGCAGCCGCCCTCTTTTTTCACGGCACCTATCACGATCAGTGAGAGTGGCACGCCGTTCTGGCGCAGCCTTAAGCGCATGGAGGCGCACCATCGCAGGCGAATTCGTCGCCGTCTAACTTGGGCGCGGGAGGTGGTCGAGTATCTTGAGAGGTTTATTGATCTTCCGCAGCCCAATATCCCGACCTTTGACTTTGATCATGAAACGGCAGACGACGCGGACATAGAAGAAGTTGCCGAAGCACTCAGGGATGAGTGGAGTCTTGGACGCGGCCCTATTGATGATTTAGTTGGCGTTCTTGAGTTGAACGGTATCACGGTGATTGAAGAACGGGTGGGTTGCCAAGATATGGACGCCGTTTCTTGGTGGATTGAGGGACGCCCGGTAATATTGTTGGCGGAAGAAGATCGTTTGGGGCCAAGGAAGAACTTCAACTTGGCGCACGAGCTTGGGCATCTGGTTCTTCATGCTTTGGTCGAACTGGACGCCAAGAACCTGGACAGAGTTGAAAAGCAGGCAAACCGCTTTGCCAGCGCATTCTTGATGCCGCAGGAGAGTTTCGGTTCAGAAATTATCGGGACATCCTTGAATTATCTATTGTCATTGAAGCTACGGTGGAACGTGGCGGTTGCAGCAATTGGTTATAGAGCCAAGGACCTAGGCATTCTGACTAAGCATCAATATGGCTACCTGCTACGCCAAATGAATGCCAAGGGCATTAGGAAGAAAGAACCCTATGACGAAGATATCACGACCTCAAAGCCATCGCTGATAAGTCATGCAGTCAGAATGTTGGTTGATCATGGCGTTCAGAGCAAAGCTCAAATTGCGTCGGCGCTAGCAAAAAACCCGAAAGATATTGAAGCGATCTGCGGGCTTCCGAGCGGGTTCTTGGACAACAAAGTTGTTAGTCTTGCGGATGTAATTTCCGTTCGTCAAACTGACCAAAATGCTTGACTAAAGTTGCATGATCATTTATGTTGAGCTTATGAGAAAGCTCGACACCAAAACCCGCAGCCTGATCATCCGCCTGCTTGTTGAAGGCAACAGCATCCGTGCCACCAGCCGCATCGCGGACGTGTCAAAGAACACCGTTAACAAGCTGCTGATAGACGCGGGTCGGGCTTGCGCCAAGTATCACGACGAACATGTACGGAACGTCAAAGCGTCCGTGATCCAGTGCGATGAAATCTGGTCATTCACCTACGCTAAGCAAAAGAACGTCAAGACAGCCATAGCGGCCCCAGAGGCTGCTGGCGACACATGGACGTGGACCGCGCTGGACAGCGATAGCAAGTTGATCGTGTCCTACATGGTAGGCGGTCGTGACAGCGAATACGCAATCGAGTTCATGGACGATCTACGCGCTCGTCTGGCGAACCGGGTCCAACTGACCACAGATGGTCACAAGGCGTATTTGGAGGCCGTAGAGGGCGCTTTTGGCGGTGATGTCGACTATGCCCAGCTTATCAAGCTGTACGGCAACGCACCCGGCGGCAAATCACATGAGAAGAAGTACAGTCCCGCAGAATGCACAGGCACGAAAAAACGCACAATTGAGGGTCGTCCCGAAAAGGCCCTGGTCAGCACCAGTCACGTTGAACGCCAAAACCTGACCATGCGGATGCACATGCGCCGTTTCACGCGCCTGACAAACGGTTTCAGCAAGAAGGTTGAAAACCACATGCACGCCGTAGCGCTGCACTTCATGTATTACAACTTTGTTAAAGTGCATCAGACGTTGAAAGTGACGCCAGCAATGGAATCTGGCCTGACTGATCGCCTCTGGGATGTTGCCGATCTGGTTGCTATCATTGATGCGAATGAGGAAGCGCCGAAAAAACGTGGGCTTTACAAGAAACGAATTTCAAAGTGACCCACTACCCCTTTTTGTCAGTAATCCCATCATACCCAGCGCGGGTTTTTCGCGAACATACCCTGACTTCAAGCTAAAACCCCCACCCGTGAGGGCAGGGGATTCCGTGGTGGTTTTGTGGTCTGTCTTACTCGAGTTCAGACGGGTCTTTGTGCGAGATTTCGCTCCAGTTGGCATCAGCCTTGGTGACGTAGCCGGGGATGTCCTCGACCCATTTTTCCTGAATGTCTTTCGAGATGTTCAGGAACAGCTCGCCATCGACAACTTTCCACTGCTGCGGATCGCCATCGAACTTATAGCCCATGGCCGCACCGAAGGCGCAGTAGCCGCCGTACTGGGGCAGGTAGGCATCGGGGTTTTCGAGGAAGGCGGCTTTGTGTTCTTCGCTGGCGAAGCGGTAGGTGGCGTCGTTATGCACAGCGGTGATTTTCCAGTTGCCGGGTGTGGCCTGACCATCGGTGAAATAGGCCACCGGGTCATAACCCTGCAGTGCAAGGCCCGTGGACGAGGCGTTCAGTTCCACACCGGCCGCAATGGCAGAGGTGGCGATGGCGACAGACAGGGCTGCACCGGAAACGAAGGTTTTGATCGCGTTCATGGGGTCAGTCTTTCCAAGTTGGGGCCGGACAGGGGCGGTCCGGCGATCTGAAAGGTTTAAATGATTCACGATGAAGCCTCGTGAATGACTGTTATTTGACATTAGGAACCAAATGGTACAAATCAAATAGATGTGATCTCAGGGAAAATCCGCGCTATGTTTGTGAAAACCATCGAAAACAAGATTATGGGCCGACCAAGAGAATTCGATACAGACGCCGCCATTGAAGGTGCCATGACGATTTTCTGGCGTCAGGGCTATAAGGCGACCAACCTGCCGGACCTGCTTGAGGCGATGGGCCTGACCCGTGGCAGTTTCTACAAGGCGTTCGGCGATAAAGAGAGCGTCTATCTCCACGCGCTTGATCACTACGACCGTGTTGCGATTTCGCGGGGTGTCGCGATGCTGGATGGATGCCAGATGGAGACAGCCAGTGATTGCCTGTCCCAGCTTTTTGCCTCGGCCAAGGATGCCCGGCAGGGCTGTTTCCTGTGCAATGCCATTGTCGAGCTGGCCCCGACCCATCCAGAGGTCGCCAGCAAGGCGGTGGCAATGACCGGGCGTTTACGCGCCGCGATCCAATCGGTTCTGGAACGTCACGGTGTGGATCGACAGGCCGAGGAAACCGCCGATCTGGTTTTGCATCTCTACTTCGGGCATCAGGCCCTGGGCAAGGCGCAGGCCAGTCAGGACAGCTGGCGTCACCATCTGGCTTTGTTGCTGGGCGAGGGCGCGGCCTGACGCGATCTGCCCTTAGCGGTGTTTTTGCGCCCTAATCCTGAGGCCACCAACAATCCCACGTTCAAAGTAACCGGCCATCTTGTCGTAGAACATCTCGATCACCGCGTAGTTTTCGGCGCCGTGAACGCGTTCATAACTGGCCTTGTTGTCACGAAAGGCGTGCAGTCGCGTCTTGGTGAAAGCCGTCCAGCTGGCGGTCATGTCCTGACTCTCCACCTTTTCAAACCCAGCGGCGGTCAAGGTGCGGTGATACTGTTCCAGATCGACAAGCGAGTTTGGGTAGAGGTGGCGCTGAAAATCGTCTTGCTCCTCATCGGGGGGCGGCGTGATCAGATAAAGGTCTTCGGCAAAGAAGGACCCGTCAGCGCGCAGCGCATCCTGAATCTTGCGCAGATAGGTGTCGCGCTTGGGGATGTGAAACAGGGCCAGCCAACTGACCACGTGATCAAACCCGCCCGCGGGCAGGTCAAGCGCCAGAAAATCCGCGTTCACATGGCGAACACCACTCTGCATCCCCGTTCTGTCGGTCAGATGCCGGGCAATGCGGTTATAATCGGCCTGCAATTCGACAGCGGTGACATGCGCCCCTGCGCGATGCGCAATGTAGCGCGCGCACCCACCCCAGCCCGAGCCCACCTCCAGAACCGCGTCTCCCACCGCGATACCACAGGCCTTGATCGCCTCGTCCAGCGCATCGGTGCCGTGGTAATGCAACTGGTCCAGCCGGGTCAGCACATCCATGTCCAGCGGTGTCTCGTCGGGATATCCCAGCGCGGCAAGATCGGCCAGAATACGCTCCGGCCGCGGATAAAGCTGCATGGATTTGATGTCGGTCTGGGTCATGGGCAATCCGTTTTTCCCGAGCCTAGCATGGAAATCCGGACGGATGGATAAACATGGCCGGGACGGGGCGAGAGATCGTTTTGATGGCCATCTGATACACCCCGAGGCTGCTGCCGGGCCGACGGCAACCCCTTGCCCTGCGATGCTTTGGGCGATCCCTCTGAACTCAATGCAACCATGAAGTGCGTCCCCGCATTTTGTTGAAGACCCGCATCGGGGCGCTCAGGGGCGTGGGAGGAAATCAGCCTCAAATCGGCTAGGGGGCGGAAAAGACTTGCAATATGAGGCCAGCCCCCCCATGTAGACGCTGCTAACGTTATTCTTTTTCGACCCACTGTCTCCCTTTACGGCATTCAGTCTATCGATCCAGACCAACAATGCCGGGCTGCCGCACCAACGCGGGCAGCACAATTTAGGAGACTACGGAATGGCCAATGGCACCGTAAAATGGTTCAACGCAACTAAAGGCTTCGGCTTTATCGCACCTGAGGGTGGCGGCAAAGACGTCTTCGTTCACATTTCCGCCGTTGAGCGCGCTGGTCTGACCGGCCTGGCCGACGACCAGAAAGTGACTTTCGACGTAGAAGCAGGCCGTGACGGCCGCGAGTCGGCAACGAACATCGCCCTGGCCTAAGCCAGACGCGAGTTGAAATGAGCGGGCGGTGCTGGATGATCCGGTGCCGCCCGTTTTTTGTGTTGGGGGTGATGGTTTGGAAACCCACCCTACGCGTGCTGTTAACCACAGATGGATGCGATGCCAACCTTGCGCGTGCGATGTCAATTGAACACACAAACCTCCATATACAAGCGCTCAACCCGACCCAAGGCGGGTTTTTGCTGATCAAGTTACTGATAGGCGACGACGCGCCGCAGACTGGATTTCGACTTGAAAACTGGTCCGCTGAAAAGAAAAACAACACGACCTGCTTGAAGAGTTGGGTGTGGTTTAAAACAAGCACGGTGAAAGGTTGTTTCTGTTTTCTTAGCGTGCTTTGCCCATCCTACGCCTACCTGCTTGGCGAAATGCCTTAACGAATGCGCGCCTCGGGTGGCGCGGGGAAAGGGAAGGTGCGCCATGAATGAGCACTCTACGGAAAAAGGCGGAGTTATCCCTTGCCCTATCCCCGCACCTCCCTTATAGAGCGGCATCGCACGTGATCCGGCCTGCCGGTGAGTCGTGCATTTTACACGTCATCCACCGGAAATCGGGTGACCCTGAGCCAAATGTCAGGGGCCTGCTGGTGTTTTGAGAAAAGGATATGGCGCATGAACGCCCACGAGCTACGTGATAAGACACCTGATCAGCTGCGCGAAGAGCTGGTCAACCTGAAGAAAGAGCAGTTCAACCTGCGCTTTCAGGCCGCCACCGGCCAGATCGAAAACCCAGCCCGCATGAAGACCGTCCGCCGCGATGTGGCCCGCGTCAAAACCGTGCTGAACGAAAAAGCCGCCTCCGCGGCTTCCGAATAAGGAGAGCGACCATGCCCAAGCGTATCCTGCAAGGCGTCGTGACCTCCGACGCAAATGCCCAAACCGTGACTGTTTCGGTCGAACGCCGCTTCAAGCACCCGGTTCTGCAAAAGACCATCCGTAAGTCCAAAAAGTACCGGGCTCACGATGAGAAGAACGCCTACAAAGTAGGGGACGCGGTTCGCATCATCGAATGCGCGCCCAAATCCAAAACGAAACGCTGGGAGGTTCTGGAGGCGTAAGCCACCCGAACCTTTCGGTTTGAACGAAACCATGGGGACAAGGCGAAGCAAGCCCCCCAAAGGTCAGGAGAAACCATATGATCCAGATGCAGACCAATCTGGATGTAGCTGACAACAGCGGCGCCCGCCGTGTTCAGTGCATCAAGGTCCTGGGTGGTTCCAAGCGTAAATACGCCTCCGTCGGCGACGTGATCGTCGTCTCGGTGAAGGAAGCCATCCCGCGTGGTCGCGTGAAAAAAGGGGACGTCCGCAAGGCCGTCGTCGTACGCACCGCCAAGGAAATCCGCCGTGAAGACGGCACCGCCATCCGCTTTGACCGCAACGCCGCCGTGATCCTGAACAACGCAGGTGAACCGATGGGCACCCGTATCTTCGGGCCGGTTGTTCGCGAATTGCGTGCCAAGAACTTCATGAAAATCATCTCGCTTGCGCCGGAGGTGCTGTAAGATGGCTGCTAAGTTGAAAAAAGGTGACAAGGTCATCGTTCTTGCCGGTAAGGACAAGGGCAAAGAAGGGACCATCTCTTCGGTTGACCCCAAAGCCGGTAAAGCCGTTGTTGACGGGATCAACATGGCGATCCGCGCCACACGTCAAAGCCAGACCAGCCAGGGCGGCCGCATCCCCAAGGCGATGCCGATCGACCTGAGCAATCTGGCCTATCTCGACAAAAACGGCAAAGCCACCCGCGTCGGCTTCAAGATGGAAGGTGACAAGAAAGTGCGTTTCGCCAAAACCACGGGGGACGTGATCGATGCTTGATACCGCAGCTTACACCCCGCGTCTGAAGACGCTCTACCGCGACACCATCCGCGCCGCTCTGAAAGAAGAGTTCGGCTATAAGAACGACATGCAGATCCCTGGTCTGGACAAGATCGTTCTGAACATCGGCTGTGGTGCCGAAGCGGTCAAGGACAGCAAGAAAGCCAAGTCGGCTCAGGAAGACCTGACAACCATCGCTGGCCAGCACGCTGTGACGACGACGGCCAAGAACTCGATCGCGGGCTTCCGTGTTCGTGAAGGCATGCCGATGGGCGCAAAAGTCACCCTGCGTGGCGACCGGATGTTCGAATTCCTCGACCGTCTGATCACCATTGCCATGCCCCGCATCCGCGACTTCCGCGGCGTGTCGGCATCGTCCTTTGACGGGCGCGGCAACTACGCGATGGGCATCAAGGAACATATCGTGTTCCCCGAAATCAACTTCGACAAGGTCGACGAAGTTTGGGGAATTGACGTTGTTATCGGAACCACGGCGAAGACCGACGCTGAAGCCAAGGCGCTGTTGACCCATTTCAACATGCCCTTCAACAGCTGAGCCGGGGGAGGATTACCACATGGCTAAGAAAGCAATGATCGAGCGCGAGAAAAAGCGCCAGAAGCTCGTTGAGAAATACGCCGCCAAGCGCGCCGCCCTCAAAGAGATCATCAACGATGAGAGCAAGCCGATGGAGGATCGCTTCCGCGCTTCTCTGAAGCTGGCGAAACTGCCGCGCAACAGCTCGGCCACGCGTCTGCACAACCGTTGTCAGCTGACCGGTCGTCCGCATGCGTATTATCGCAAGCTCAAAATCAGCCGGATCGCCCTGCGCGACCTCGGTTCTGCCGGCCAGTTGCCCGGCGTTGTGAAATCAAGCTGGTAAGGAGGGTATGATATGAACGATCCAATCGCAGACATGCTCACCCGTATCCGCAACAGCCAGATGCGCGGCAAATCCACCGTGATGACACCGGCGTCGAAAATGCGCGCCCGTGTTCTGGATGTGCTGGCCGACGAAGGCTATATCCGCGGCTATGAAACCGTCACAGGCGCCGACGGCCACCCGGCCATCGAAATCAGCCTGAAATACTTTGACGGCGCTCCTGTTATTCGCGAAATGAAGCGGGTCTCCAAACCCGGTCGTCGCGTCTATCTGGGCGTCAATGACATCCCCGTGGTCCGTCAGGGCCTGGGCGTGTCGATTGTCTCCACCTCCAAAGGTGTGATGTCGGATGCAAACGCTCGTAGCCAGAATGTTGGCGGCGAAGTGCTTTGCACGATCTTCTAAGGAGGGCTGTTTATGTCTCGTATCGGCAAACAACCCGTGGCCCTTCCTGATGGCGTGACCGCAACACTCAGCGGTCAAACCATCGAGGTCAAAGGCCCCAAAGCCACCAAATCCTTCACGGCGACAGATGATGTCACCCTGACGGTTGAGGATGGTCAGGTCACCGTCACACCCCGTGGCAAATCCAAGCGCGCCCGCCAGCAATGGGGCATGACCCGCACGGTCATCGCCAACATGGTGCATGGTGCAAACGATATCTTCCGCAAGGAACTGGAAATTCACGGCGTTGGCTACCGTGCTCAGATGCAGGGCAATGTCCTGAAGCTGAACCTCGGCCTGTCCCACGACGTGAACTTTGAAGTGCCGGACGGGGTCACTGTGACCGCGCCCAAACAGACCGAACTGGTCGTTGAAGGCACCGATAAGCAGCTCGTCGGTCAGGTCGCGGCCAACATCCGCGACTGGCGCCGTCCCGAGCCCTACAAGGGCAAAGGGATCCGCTATAAGGGCGAGTATATCTTCCAGAAGGAAGGCAAGAAGAAGTAAGGACGCAAGAAGATGGCAAACAGCAAAAGACAACTGTTCCTCAAACGCCGCCTGCGCGTTCGGAACAAACTTCGCAAGGTCAATGCAGGGCGCGCGCGCCTCAGCGTTCACCGCTCTTCCAAGAACATCAGCGTTCAGCTGATCGACGATGTGAACGGCGTAACACTGGCCGCCGCTTCGACCCTCGAAAAGGGCCTGAGCACCGGCAAGAACAACACCGAAGCCGCCACCAAAGTGGGGGCTGCCATCGCCGAGCGCGCCAAGAAGGCGGGTGTGGACGAGGCGTATTTCGATCGTGGCGGCTTCCTGTTCCACGGTCGCATCAAGGCCCTGGCCGATGCCGCCCGCGAAGGTGGCTTGAAAATCTAAAGCGCAAGCGGCCTTTCGGGGCCGCTTCGATGATCCGGGGGCAGGCTGCCCACTGGGATTGACCAAAACAGGCGCAGCGCGCGCCACTTTGAAAGGACGCCATAATGGCAAGAGATGACAACCGCGGCCGCGGTCGCGATCGCGACGAAACGCCGGAATTCGCCGACCGCCTGGTCGCAATCAACCGGGTCTCCAAGACCGTAAAAGGGGGCAAGCGCTTTGGTTTTGCCGCTCTCGTCGTTGTGGGCGACCAAAAAGGTCGTGTCGGCTTCGGCAAGGGTAAAGCCAAAGAGGTGCCCGAGGCGATCCGCAAGGCCACCGAGCAAGCCAAGCGCCAGATGATCCGCGTACCGCTGCGCGAAGGCCGCACCCTGCACCACGATATCGAAGGCCGTCACGGCGCCGGTAAAGTGGTCATGCGCACCGCGCCTCAGGGTACCGGTATCATCGCCGGTGGTCCGATGCGGGCCGTGTTCGAAATGCTGGGCGTGCAGGACGTTGTTGCGAAGTCGATCGGCTCGCAGAACCCCTATAACATGATCCGCGCCACCATTGACGGGCTGAACAAGGAATCCAGCCCCCGTATGGTGGCCCAGCGTCGCGGCAAGAAAGTGGCTGACATCCTGCAAAAGGATCACGCCCCGGCTGCCGCCCCTGCCGAAGCCCCCGCTGACGCGGACGCATAAGGAGATCGCACCATGGCAAAAACCATCGTCGTCAAACAGATCGGCTCGCCGATCCGCCGCCCGGAAAAACAGCGCCAGACGCTGATCGGCCTGGGCCTGAACAAGATGCACAAAACCCGCGAGCTGGAAGACACCCCGGCCGTGCGTGGCATGATCGCCAAGATCCCCCACATGGTCGAGATCATCGAAGAAAAAGGGTGAGTTCGTGCCGGGGTGAACCCCGGCCTACCCCCAAACCGTAGGGCGGGGTTCACCCCGCCAATCACCCCGGTCAGAAATGGCCGGGGTGTTTTCGTTTTATGCCTAGAATGCTAGACTGACTCTATGAAGAGATTTGCAATCATACGCGTTCCAACAAGTGGACCACCCGCGTTGATAAACATGGACAACATTTACGACAGTGAGAAAGAAGCGCGTACAAAGCTTGATTCACTTGAGGAAACGCAAATGAAGACGCATCATACTTATCTCGACATTATTTCCTTTGATGGAAATGTTCAGGAAGAACTTACGAAGCTGGGCGTGATCTACTAGCCCATTGAACCCACAGATAAAATCCTCTGCGCAACCCCGTGAACTTGTCTTCCATTTTCACCACTCCCAATCAACGCACACCCCAACGTCACCTTCAGCGCCTCGCTCAGTTCTTCAACCGTTTCGGTCTCCACATACAGCCCGCCGGTTTCCTCGGCCATGCACCGGATCGCGTCATTGGCCTCGCGAAACGCCTCGATGCTGTTCCACGAAAGCGGGTCATAGACCAACCGGAACCCGATCACATGCACGGTCAGGTCATCAGATGTGGCCGCCAGCTCGGCCCCCAGTTGGCATGGCATTCCTCCGCAGGTTTCTGACCCGTCGGTGACCAGTACCACGATGCCGGGCCGGGTCTCATGCTCCAATACATTGGCAGCCTCATGGACCGAGGCAGTCAGCGGTGTCAGCCCGGTTGGCGCAATCTGGCGCAAGGCGTCAAGGATCGGATCGGCGGCGTCCTCGATGGGCGCAAACTTCACGTCTATCCCGCCACAAACATCGCCCATCCCCGGCCCATAGACCAGCAACCCGATCCGGCGCAGGGGGGCCACCTTGGGCAGAACCTCGGCCATGGCATCGCGCGCCTCGGCAATGCGGGGCGGGGCCTTGATGCCATATCCCATCGCCGCCATCGAGACCGAGCCATCGAAGACCAGCATCGCATCGCGGCTGCAGGCCAGGGCCTCGGCCTGATCACCAGGCGCGGCGCTGAGGCAGGCCATGACCGCCAGTGAGAGGGCCACCCGCCTAGCCAATCAACGCGCATCCCAAGGTGCGGCGCAGCGCCTCGGCCAGCTCGCCGACGGTTTCGGTGTTCACATACATCCCGCCCGTGGCCTCGGACAAACACCGCGCCACGCTGTCGCCACCAGAATAGATGCCTGCCTCGGGGCTGTCCCATGCAAACGGGTCATAGACCACGCGAAAGCCGATCACATGCACTGTCAGATCCGGCGCGAACAGCGCCAGGTCCTTGCCCAAAGCACAGGGCGTGCCGCCACAGGTTTCGTTGCCGTCCGTGACCAGCACCACGATGCCGTCCCGCTCCAGAACGCCTGCGGCGGCCTCGACGGAGGCAGCAATGGGGGTCAGGCCGCCGGGGTCCAGCGCGTCGATCCCGGCGATCACGGGGCCCGCCGCGTCGGGCACCGGCTGAAACACCAGATTGATGCCCGAACAACTGTCCGCGCCACCCGGCCCATAGGTGATCAATCCCACCCGCCGCACCGGGGCGATCCGGGGCATGGCCCTGCGCACCGCATCGCGCGCCTCCATGATCCGGGTGGGCGCCGTCGGATCGAACCCCAGTTCCGCCATCGAGGCCGAGCCGTCCATCACCAGCATCGCATCGCGCGCACAATTGGCCTGCGCCATAGGGGCAAGGGCAAGGGCGGCAACAAGGGGCAGGGCGCGTAAAGCCATGCCCCATGTCACACCGAGACAAGTTCAAAATCAATCCGTAGGGTGGGTTTAAAACCCACCATGCCCCCCGGAAGGAGCCGTGCCATGTTCGTCAAAACCCTCAGCGATATTCTCGATACCGCCGACCATGCCAGGGGCGAGGCTTTCGAGTCGCGCCGCATTCTGCTGGCGCGCGATGATCTGGGCTATTCCTTTCACGACACGATTGTGAAGGCGGGCAGCACCCAGAACCTGCATTACAAGAACCATATCGAGGCCAATTATTGCATCGAAGGGCAGGGCGAGGTGGAAAACGCGGTCACCGGGCAGGTCTGGCCGCTGATGCCGGGAACGATGTATGTGCTCGATCAACATGACCCGCATATCATCCGGGCCGAGACCGATTTGCGCCTGATCTGTATCTTCACACCGGCTCTGAGTGGACACGAAAGGCACGATCGGGACGGGAGCTATTGAATTTTTCGGAATATATGAACAGCATCGATGATCTGTTCAAATGCAAAGGCAACAGTGGGGACCAACACGATGTCGATAGATCTAACAGCGATTATTTCCACAGGAATAGGGGCGCTGGCGGGCGTTGTCGGTACATTTGTCGTTGATTACAAAACCAAAGCAGGTCTGAAAACAGAGATTGCGGCGCTTAAAAACGACCTCGGTCAAAAGATACAGGAAAACAAAACACTTAAGACAGCGGCCGCGTCGGCCAACTCCGGTGTGACGGAGTTGATTGACGCAAAGAAAGCAGCCGGCGAAGCGCTCAAAGACCTCATAGATCATTCGGGATGGGACCGTGCCACGCTCTACCTGCCGACCTGGGACAGGTATGATAACTTTCTGGGATTGGTCGTGATTGCCACGGCCCCGACAGATCTTTCGCAAGACGACTTTCTTGGGACTGTCTTTTCCGGTCAGGATTCGCGCGCCGTCAAAAGTTACCTCTCAGGCCAGGACAATACCTCTACGCAGGCGGTCTATAGTTTCGACAATCTGAGGCCCACTGAAACCTATGCGCACCCGCTCAGGACCAGTGGCATCGATGGAGACGGCTCATTCGTCGGCGTCTTGCAGCTTCTCAACGATCAGAAGAAGGAGCGCCCGGATGGTTTGGAAAAAGCCAAGCAGGCAACACGTTTGTTTGAAGAACATCTGACGGAACAAGCCGCCATGTTGAAATCCGTGAGATCAGAAGACCTCAAGGAAATCGGAATTGACGTGCCGGTCACCTCGGTTCGAGGCACGGCGCTGATCATGGATATTTCCAACTCGTCCGAATTGTTCATGAACGAAGCAAAAAGCAAGGTAACGCGCGCGCTGATGGAGCGGATCATCAAGGAAAGCGTCGACCTGATTGTCGATGGAGGCGGTACGTTCGAAAGCTTCACGGGCGATGGCTTCCTGGCTGCATTCCCCTCTACCGAGACCTCCAATTCCGCTGACTCGGCTTTGAGATGCGCGGAAAGTGTGCACGAGGCGTTTTCCAAGATCGTTTCTCACTATGCAAAAGATCTGGATGGTTTGGCTCTAGAGCTGAACATAAGGTTTGGAATGTCGACCGGAATCCTGCATCCGATGGTGTTGTCTTTCGGACATTTGCGTTCTGCAAGTATTCTGGGGCGGGCCCCTTCACTCGCCAAGCGCATCTGTGACGCCGCTCCACGTGATCAGTATTCTGTGGCTGTCGATCTCGCAACTCTGGCCGAGCTGGACGATGAAACTCAGAAACGTTTCATGACACAAACCGGCAACCAAAACGATCTTCGATATTACGCAATCCTCAGATGAGTCGTAATGATCTCAGAGGCTTCCCGCATTTATCTTGACCAGTTACCGCATCAATGGTGGGGGAAGCATGTCGAAATCGGCGAGGTTCAGCCGCAGATGCGGGTGCGCACCTCGGTGCGCCGGATCAGGCGGGGCGGGACGCGCTGCACGCGCTCTCTCGCGGCCTCAAGCGGGTCTTTTGTAAGCTCCCGGTAGGGAAATTCCCACTCCTCCCGCTTTTCCAGCGGCAGCGCCTCTGCCCCGGGCGAAGGTTCCAGCGTGACGCTGACGGATTGGCAGATGGCGTCAGGCCAGACATCAACAATCGCATCCCGCTGAAACACACCGCGCAGGTCCACCAGATGCCCGGCCTTGCGATTGACGCCCTCCACGGCAAACTCAAGCGGGGTGTCCAGCACGAAGACACCGGCCTCGGGCCCCGATCCAAACCGCTCGTCTTCCCCGTACCACGTCCGGCCATGCTCAAAGCGCAAGATGAACACCCCCGGCGGGACAAGAATGCGAAAGAACGCACCCCCTTCGATATAGGCCGCAAGAACGGCGTTTTGCGTCTCGGCGTCGATCAGGGTGAGGTAATAATCGTCTCCGGGCAGGGTCTTGATCTGAAGCGGGAAGGTGGCGGGCAGCCCACTGCGATGCCAGAGCAGACCGGTCCGCGGCGTTTCGACCTGGCTGGCGGCTGTTGCCGGACCGGTAAGAAGCATCAGGGCGAGGAGAAGACCACCGCAAAGCGTTCGGGCCATCCCAAGGGAGGGCCATAGACCCCATCGTTTTATGTCGCATCCGCTCAAAGGCATCACAGGCCCAACATATCACGCCCCGGTGCCTGCCGAAAAGCGCGGCGCGTGATGTCGGCAGATTTACGTGTTTACACCTGCGCTGCGCGGGTTGGAAAAACATCATGCCGTTGGCAGTTCCGCCGCGCCCGACCGCGATAAGCGCACCGGTGGTCGCAATGCGGGACATTCCCGGCCTTCGCTGCAAGCTAGCCAACGTCTGCTTTGCCTCCTACGTCTCCGGCAGATCAACTCGGAAGTGGTGAGTATGGCCGAGCAAAATATCATCACCATATCCAGTATTATCCTCCCTGATCCTTCGCATGTGGACGACACGTTTCTGATCAAAACGCACATTGCAGAGAGACTGCGCGATAGACATCATCTCAAGGAAGCAAAAATCAAACTGCTCTTCGAATTTTCCTTCAATTTCAATATATTTAGGTCCAGACATCTTCAGCACATCTGCGCTTGAATTGATAAGATAGTTTTGTCTAACTTCGTCTATCCGCTCGTCGATAACTTTTTCTCGGGCGGTATCAAAATGAACACCACCGGCTTTGTTAGCCATATGGCGCAAAATGTGTTCTGCAGTGAACCAAACGCCCTGCCCAAAAGCACATTTCCGGCGGAGAAAGCGAGCTGGTGGAAAGTCTTTTTTCTTGGGGATCGAAAAGTTAGCTCGTCCCGGAAATCCAGTTCTCATCTTGAAGATCGAGTTTATTGGCTGCCCCTCCAAAGAAACACCGCCCAGTGTATAGAACTCAACGTATTTCCATTTTTCGATGTCAGTTACGTGCGAAGCGTTGTCGAGAGCAGGAAGTGAGGGCTTAACACCGAGGGAATGGGCCAAATTCACCAGTCCTTTATCGATCAACCAACGTCGGCAAATACTAGTCGAGACATTTCGGATGCGGGATATTTCAAGCCTATTGGGGTCGGTCAGGTTATCGATCAAAGCTCTTATATCTTCTTTAAGCTGGTCGACTAGCTGATCACTCATTAGCATTCCTATAAAGTTTGCGGCAACGATACGGAAATGAGCAAGAAGACCCCCCCATTTTTAACGGTGTATAGATCAGATTCTTTTCTCGAACCAGTTTTCCGCATAATGGACATTCGTATAAAGCGCAGCATTCAACACTTTGGGCTCTTTCCAGACGAAACTCTCGTTCGCCACGCCCCATGCACTAGAGGCCAGCGTCGGCCCCTGGGGTGGCGATCCAACATATGTTGCAAGGCGCTTTATGGTCGCAAAGCACATCCTCAGAACGAACGCAGCGCTGTCGTCAAACAAATCGCCAGCCCAAGGGAGGGGCTGACGATGGCCGGGCCGCTGCGCGGCTGTTAACCGGCTGGGCGCAGGCCAGCGGCGATTGCAAAGGGCTCAAACCCGCCAAACCACCCAAGCGGTTCAAACAAACCGATCTGGCCTCTTGATCGCCATGCCCAACAGGTCTATACGCCCCCGGTGGCGCGATGCCACATGACTCGAAAAACCAAGAAACGCCGTGGTTGGCCCGTTACGCTTCGGGGGTCACATCCGGCTTAGGAGAAGCGATATGAAACTCAACGAACTTCGTGACAACGAAGGCGCGACCAAGCGCCGTAAACGTGTTGGCCGTGGCCCCGGTTCGGGCATGGGCAAAACCGCCGGTCGCGGTATCAAAGGTCAGAAATCCCGCTCGGGTGTGGCCATCAAGGGCTATGAAGGCGGGCAAATGCCGCTCTATCAACGCCTGCCCAAGCGTGGCTTTAACAAGCCGAACCGCAAGAAATTCGCCGTTCTCAACCTGGGCCTGATCCAGAAATTCGTCGATGACAAGAAACTCGACGCCAAGAAAGCGATCACCGAGGACGTCCTGATTGAATCGGGCCTGGTGCGTCGCAAACTGGATGGTGTGCGTGTTCTGGCCAAGGGCGAGATCAGTGCAAAACTGAAGCTGGAAGTCACCGGTGCCTCGAAAGCAGCCGTGGAAGCTGTCGAGAAAGCAGGGGGATCACTGACGATCACATCTGCCAAGGCGGCCGAATAAGAGGTTGTGAGCGGGCCGCACGCCCCTTAAATACGTCTTAGTTTTCCAAAAACACGCCGCCTGGCCGGAAAACGGCTTTGGCGGCGTTGTCATAACAGAAGAGAGCCGCATGGTATCTGCTGCAGAACAAATGGCCGCCAACACCTCTTGGTCGGCCCTTGGCAAAGCCACTGACCTTCGCAATCGTATCCTTTTCACGCTGGGCCTGCTGATCGTGTATCGTCTGGGCACCTATATTCCGGTGCCGGGGATCGATGGCGCCGAACTGCGCCAGTTCATGGAAGAGGCCGCGACCGGTATCGGCGGGATCCTGTCGATGTTCACCGGCGGCGCGCTGGGCCGGATGGGGATCTTTGCGCTTGGCATCATGCCCTATATCTCGGCGGCGATTATCGTGCAGCTTCTCACGGCCATGGTGCCGCAGCTGGAACAGCTGAAGAAAGAAGGCGAACAGGGCCGCAAGAAGATCAACCAGTACACGCGCTACGGCACCGTGGCACTGGCGACCCTGCAATCCTACGGCCTCGCGATGAGCCTGCAAAGCGGCGATATCGTAAGCAACCCGGGCACCTTCTTCATCGTTTCATGCATGGTCACACTGATCGGGGGCACGATGTTCCTGATGTGGCTGGGCGAGCAGATCACCGCGCGCGGCGTCGGCAACGGCATCTCGCTGATCATCTTCGTGGGCATCATCGCAGAAGTCCCCGCCGCGATGGCACAGTTCTTTGCCTCCGGTCGGTCCGGCGCGATCAGCCCGGCGGTGATCATCGCCGTGATCGTCATGGTCATCGCTGTCATCGCCTTCGTGGTGTTCATGGAGCGCAGCTTGCGCAAGATCCAGATTCAGTATCCGCGCCGTCAGGTGGGGATGAAAGTCTATGACGGTGGCTCTTCGCACCTGCCGGTCAAGGTGAACCCGGCGGGCGTGATCCCGGCGATCTTCGCCAGCTCTCTGTTGCTGTTGCCGGTCACGGTTGGCACGTTCTCGGGCAATACCACCAATCCGGTAATGTCGACCATCCTGGCCTATTTCGGCCCCGGTCAGCCTGCCTACCTGCTGTTCTTCACGATCATGATCGTCTTCTTCACGTATTTCTACACCTATAACGTGGCCTTCAAGACCGAGGATGTCGCCGACAACCTCAAGAACCAGAACGGCTTTGTCCCCGGTGTGCGTCCGGGCAAGAAGACGGCGGAATACCTGGACTATGTGGTCACCCGCATTCTGGTGCTGGGGGCGGGCTATCTGGCGGCTGTGTGTCTCCTGCCTGAAATCCTGCGCGCGCAGTTCAACATCCCGTTCTACTTCGGCGGAACCTCGGTTCTGATCGTGGTCTCGGTCACCATGGACACGATCCAGCAGGTTCAAAGCCACTTGCTTGCGCATCAATATGAGGGTTTGATCGAGAAATCCCAGTTGAGCGGCAAAGGCAAGAAGCGCGCTCGCAGAAAAGGAGCGGGTCGCAAATGAATATCATCCTTCTCGGACCGCCGGGCGCGGGCAAAGGCACCCAGGCGCATATCCTCGTGGATGGGCGCAACATGATCCAGCTGAGCACCGGCGACATGCTGCGCGAAGCCAAGGACTCCGGCACCGAGATGGGCAAGATCGTGGCCGACGTGATGGCGCGCGGGGATCTTGTGACGGATGAGATCGTGATCGGGCTGATCCGCGAGAAACTGCAGGGCGACAAGGCCGGTGGGTTCATCTTTGACGGCTTCCCCCGCACGCTGGCGCAGGCCGACGCGCTTGGTACCTTGCTGGAAGAAAACGGCGAAACGCTGGACGCGGTGGTCGAGATGCAGGTGGACGATGACGCGCTGGTACAGCGGATCACGGCGCGCTCGACCTGTGGTGGCTGTGGCAATGTCTATAACGACATCACCAAACCATGGCCCGCGGATGGCAAATGCGAAAACTGTGGCTCTACGGACGTCAAACGCCGGGCGGATGACAACGAGGACAGCCTCAAGAACCGCCTGATGGAATACTACAAGAAAACCTCGCCGCTGATTGGCTATTACTATGCCAAGGGGCAGCTTCGTTCAGTGAACGGGCTGGGCGAGATCGACGAGGTCGCCGGGTCCATTGCAGGCGCGTTGGACGGCTAAAGGATAACCCGGGCCGGTTAACAGGCGCGTCAGCGCCCCGGCCCATCGTCCATTGACCGAAAGTCGATTGCTCAGCAATCGACGTAGGGGGGCCGCCCGCAAGGGCTGGCGATTTGGAGACCTTGGGCGCAACGCTCTTCTGTTGGATGTGTTTGGCGGGTGTAAAGCGCCTCAAAACCCTTGTCGGCTCGCCATCCCGCGGTCTGGCGATGGGCCTGTCTAAGCGTATTGAAACCTAGGGCTTGACGCCCTCCCAAATCCCTACTAGACCGCACCATCTCTAAGAGAAAATGATTCCTTGACGGGTCGCGCCCGCCACCGAATCGATCACCTGAATTCAGCTGCGGCCCGGTGCGTAACGCCTCGGGCCTACGTTGTGAAAAAAGGGTCTGGAGTTACGGACCCGCAACGAAAAGGAAAGTAACACGTGGCACGTATCGCCGGCGTTAACATCCCGACCCACAAACGGGTCCCGATCGCCCTCACTTACATCACCGGTATTGGCAACACTTCCGCCAAAGCCATCTGCGAAGCCGTCAAGATTGACCCGACCCGTCGCGTCAACGAACTGTCTGACGCTGAAGTTCTGGCCATGCGCGAGCATATCGACGCCAACTACACCGTCGAAGGTGACCTGCGTCGCGAGACACAGATGAACATCAAGCGCCTGATGGACCTGGGCTGCTACCGTGGCCTGCGCCACCGTCGCAACCTGCCGGTTCGCGGTCAGCGCACCCATACCAACGCTCGCACCCGCAAAGGCCCCGCTAAGGCCATTGCCGGCAAGAAGAAGTAAGGGAGGGCATCTGATATGGCACGCGATACTCGTCGTACGAAGAAAAAGGTTTCCAAGAACATCGCCACCGGCGTTGCTCATGTGAACAGCTCTTTCAACAACACCAAGATCCTGATCTCGGACGTGCAGGGCAACGCCATCGCATGGTCGTCGGCAGGCACCATGGGCTTCAAAGGCTCGCGGAAATCGACACCTTACGCGGCTCAGATGGCCGCCGAGGATGCCGGCCGCAAGGCGCAGGAACATGGCATGAAGACGCTGGAAGTCGAAGTGCAGGGCCCCGGTTCGGGCCGTGAATCGGCTCTGCGCGCGTTGGCCGCTGTCGGTTTCAACATCACCTCGATCCGTGATGTGACCCCGATTGCGCACAATGGCTGCCGCCCGCCGAAACGCCGTCGCGTCTAAGCATTTTTCTACGGAAAGGGGCCGCGTGTTTTGCACGGCCCCAATCCGCTTTTTTAAACCTCGGGCGTTTCCAGCCTTCGGACATGGGGCCGGGAACAGGAATGGAGGGACAGCATGATCCATAAGAACTGGGCAGAATTGATCAAACCGACACAGCTGGACGTGAAGCCGGGCAATGACCCGCTGCGTCAGGCCACTGTCACGGCTGAACCGCTGGAGCGCGGCTTTGGTCTGACCCTGGGCAACGCGCTGCGCCGCGTGCTTCTCAGCTCGCTTCAGGGCGCGTCGATCACCTCGGTGCAAATCGACAATGTTCTGCACGAATTCTCAAGCGTCGCCGGTGTGCGCGAAGATGTCACCGACGTCGTTCTGAACCTCAAGGGCGTCGCCCTGCGCATGGATGTCGAAGGCCCCAAGCGCCTGTCGATCAATGCCAAGGGCCCGGGTGTCGTCACCGCGGGTGATATCGTTGACAGCGCCGGCATAGAAGTTCTGAACAAGGAACACGTGATTTGCCACCTCGACGATGGGGCCGATCTGTTCATGGAACTGACCGTGAATACCGGCAAAGGCTATGTCGCGGCTGACAAGAACAAGCCCGAGGATGCGCCGATTGGCCTGATCCCGGTTGATGCGGTCTATTCGCCCGTCATCAAGGTCAGCTATGACGTCCAACCCACCCGCGAAGGTCAGGTTCTGGACTATGACAAGCTGACCATGAAGGTTGAAACCGACGGCTCGATCACGCCGGACGATGCCGTGGCTTATGCTGCGCGTATCCTGCAGGATCAGCTCAGCATCTTCGTCAACTTCGAAGAGCCCGAGGCCGCTGGCCGTCAGGACGAAGACGATGGTCTGGAATTCAACCCGCTGCTGCTGAAGAAAGTGGACGAGCTGGAATTGTCTGTCCGCTCGGCGAACTGCCTGAAGAACGACAACATCGTCTATATCGGCGATCTGATCCAGAAGACCGAAGCCGAGATGCTGCGCACCCCGAACTTCGGCCGCAAATCGCTGAACGAGATCAAGGAAGTGCTCTCGGGCATGGGTCTGCATCTTGGCATGGATGTCGAAGACTGGCCGCCCGACAACATCGAGGACCTGGCCAAGAAATTCGAGGACCAGTTTTAATCACCCGTAGGCCGGGGTTCACCCCGGCTTACGCCTTGTACAAAATGGGTTTTTGACCTCTCAGGGTTACCCCAAATTGTACAAACCCGGGCACCCGCCCCAAGGAGAGCGGCTGACACGCATCAGACCGCCGGACAAAGCAAAACGAAGAAGGAACTAAGAAAATGCGTCACGCAAAAGGCTACCGCCGCCTGAACCGCACCCACGAACACCGCAAGGCGTTGTGGGCCAACATGGCCGGCTCGCTCATCGAACATGAGCAAATCAAAACAACCCTGCCCAAGGCGAAAGAACTGCGCCGCGTGGTGGAAAAGCTGATCACCCTTGGCAAGCGCGGCGATCTGCACGCCCGTCGTCAGGCCGCTGCACAGCTTAAGCAGGATCAGTACGTCACCAAACTGTTTGACGTGCTTGGCCCTCGCTACGCCGAGCGTCAGGGTGGCTATGTCCGTGTTCTTAAAGCAGGATTCCGCTATGGCGACATGGCACCCATGGCAATCATCGAGTTCGTGGAACGCGACGTGGATGCCAAAGGTGCCGCCGACAAGGCGCGCGTTGCCATCGAGGATGCCGCTGACGACGAATAAGTCGCGCGGATGACAGATTTTGAAAGGCCTCGCCAGATCGGTGAGGCCTTTCTCGTTTGGGTGGCAGACAGGCCGGCAGGCTTGCAATCCGCTGCCGGGCGGCTCATATCCTGAGCACCGAATGCAAATCGGAGGCCCTATGTTTCGTGCGCTTCTTGCCAGTCTCGTACTGCTTGCCACACCGCTTTGGGCAGAAACCCGGGTGCCGCAAAGCCCTGCCGAGATCAGCCTTAGCTTTGCACCGCTGGTGAAACAGGCCGCCCCGGCGGTGGTCAATATCTATGCCAAGCGGATCGTCAATGTCCGTGCCAGCCCGTTTTCCAACGATCCTTTTTTCCAGAACCTTTTCAGGGACTTCGGTGGCCCACGCCAGCGGGTGCAAAACTCGCTTGGCTCGGGCGTGATCCTCAGCCCGGATGGGATCGTGGTCAGCAACTACCACGTGGTGGGCGAGGCAACGGATATCCGCGTGGTGCTGAATGACCGGCGTGAGTTTGCCGGTCGCGTGCTTCTGGCGGACGAGGAAAGCGATCTGGCGATCCTGAAACTTGATGGCGTTTCCGACCTGTCCGCCCTGAGCTTGCGTGACAGCGATACGGTTGAGGTGGGCGAGTTGGTGCTGGCCATCGGCAACCCCTTTGGAGTGGGGCAAACCGTCAGCAGCGGGATCGTGTCGGGGTTGGCCCGGTCGGGCACCGCGATGGGCAACAGCCGCGGGTATTTCATCCAGACCGATGCACCGATCAATCCGGGTAATTCGGGCGGTGCGCTGGTGGATATCAACGGGCAGCTGATTGGCATCAACACGTCGATCCTGTCCCGCTCGGGCGGGTCAAACGGCATCGGGTTCGCCATTCCGTCCGCTTTGGTGGCGCAGTTCGTGGCACAGGCCAAGGCTGGAAACACGCGCTTTGAGCGTCCCTGGGCCGGGGTCACCGGCCAACTTGTCAGTGCCGATATGACCGAGGTGCTGGGACTGGATCGCCCCGGTGGCATCATCCTGTCACAGTTTCACCCGGCCAGCCCGCTAAAGGCCGCCGGGCTGGAAACGGGCGATGTGATCATTGCCGTGGATGGCGCGCCCGTGAACACGCCTGCAGAGATGATTTATCGCATGTCGGCAGCGGGCTTAGGCGGGCAGGCGGTGGTCACACGGGTGCGCGATGGGGAGGTCAGCGATGTCACGCTTGATCTGATCGCTGCGCCGGATGACCCGCCCCGCGATACGCTACGCACGACGCGCCGCTCGGCTATTCCGGACCTTATGCTGGAGCAGGTGAACCCGGCAGTGATCGCCGAGTTTGACCTGCCATTGATGAGCGAGGGCGTTGTGGTGGCGGATCCCGGAGAGATCGGCGCGCGGGTTGGTCTGCGCCCGGGTGACATTCTGCACGCCGTCAACCGGGCGTCGGTGACCACACCATCAGAGGCCGCCGATCAATTGGAAAGCGTGCGGGGGCGTGTTGCCCTCAGGGTGCAGCGCGGCACCCAGATGATTTCGCTTCGTTTCAGGATCTGAGCATGAGCGATCTGTTTGACACCGCCCCGCCGCCTAGATCTGATGCTGGCCCGCGCCCGCTGGCGGATCGGTTGAGGCCGCAGAAGCTGTCGGATGTCATCGGGCAGGATCAGGTTTTGGGCCCCGAGGCCCCCTTGGGCGTGATGCTGGCCTCGGGATCGCTTGGGTCTTTGGTGTTCTGGGGCCCGCCCGGCGTGGGCAAGACGACCATCGCGCGCCTGCTGGCGGACGAAACCGATCTGCATTTTGTTCAGATCAGCGCGATCTTCACCGGCGTGCCCGAGCTGCGCAAAGTGTTCGAGGCGGCCAAGCATCGCCGGGCGAACGGGCAGGGCACATTGCTGTTCGTTGACGAGATTCATCGCTTCAACAAGGCACAGCAAGACGGTTTCCTGCCGCATATGGAGGATGGCACCATCCTTCTGGTTGGCGCGACAACCGAGAACCCGAGTTTCGAGCTGAATGCCGCTTTGCTGAGCCGGGCGCAGGTTCTGGTGTTGGAACGGCTGGCTTTGAGTGACCTTGAGCGTCTGGCGCAACGGGCCGAGAAGGAACTGGGCAAGGCGCTGCCGCTGGATGGTCCGGCGCGCGAGGCGCTGCTGGAGATGGCCGATGGTGATGGCCGCGCGCTGTTGAACCTGATCGAGCAGGTTGCAGCATGGAAGACCGATGGAAAGCTGGACACGGATGCCCTGACCAAGCGGTTAATGAAACGCGCGGCGAAATACGACAAGGGTGGGGATGAGCACTATAACCTGATTTCTGCGCTTCATAAATCGGTGCGTGGGTCAGACCCGGACGCAGCCCTCTATTGGCTGGCGCGGATGTTGACCGGTGGGGAAGACCCGCGCTATCTGGCCCGCCGGATCACCCGGATGGCGATCGAAGATATTGGGTTGGCCGATCCACAGGCACAGGCGCGGTGTCTGGACGCGTGGCAGACCTATGAGCGTCTGGGCAGTCCCGAGGGGGAACTGGCACTGGCGCAGGCGGTGACCTACCTGGCACTGGCCCCGAAATCCAACGCCGCCTATGTCGCCTATAAGGCCGCGATGAAAGAAGCGGGGAAAACCGGCAGTGAGCCGCCGCCGAAACATATCCTGAATGCGCCGACAAACCTGATGAAAGAGCAGGGCTATGGCGACGGATACGCTTATGATCACGACGCTGAAGATGGATTTTCGGGTCAGAACTATTTCCCCGAATCCATGAAACGCCCGGTGCTTTACCAACCGGTCGAGCGCGGCTTTGAAAGAGAGCTGAAAAAACGGTTGGATTACTTTGCCAAACTGCGCTTGCGCCGAGGGTAGGGCAAATCGTCGGAATGCTTCCTGCTGATGTCGTTTTCAGGACAATTCCGTGCCTTTCACGCCGCTGCCGCGCGCGCATATCGTGCGTCTTTGAGTTCAATTTCACTTGAAAAAGGCTTCAAAATTAAGAAATATTGAAGTTATGCCGGATTATGTGGAAGACATGAAAGTTTCATGGTTTCCTTCGCGCATGTCGGATTTGACCTATCAGCGCTGGAAGAAACTCGGGTGTATCAAACGGGCTTTGTAAGCCGATCGCTGAATTCGACATATCACTCACAGGGAGAAGAATAACAATGATCAAAGATCAGATGATGATTGATCGCCTCGCCGATGCTGCCCGTCAGGGCAAGATTTCGCGCCGGTCGTTCATGAACTACTCGCTTGCCGCGGGGATGACCACATCGGCCGCAACCGGTCTTTGGGGCACCACGGCAAATGCTGAACCCAAGCGAGGCGGCAAGTACCGCGTCGCCCAACATGACGGGAACACCTCGGATACGCATGATCCCGGCAAGTACCAGTCGAACTTTGACATCAGCCTAGTGCATACGTTCCGGTCGTTCCTGACCATGATCAATGCCGACGGCACACTTGGCCCGGATATCGCCTCGGAATGGTCGGCGTCCCCTGATGCCAAGGAATGGACTTTTGTTCTGAACCCGGCCGCCACCTTCCACAGTGGCCCCAAGGTGACAGCAGAAGACGTCATTGCCTCGATGAACTATCACCGCGGTGAGGAAACCACCTCGGCGGCCAAGGCGCTGCTGGCCGGTGTTGAAGACATCACCAACAACGGTGACTCGATCACCTTCAAGATGTCGGCCCCCAACGCTGACCTGCCATGGCTGCTGACCGACTATCACCTGCCGATCGTGCCTGCGAATGCCGATGGCACGGCCAACTGGCAATCTGCCGATGGTTCGGGTCCCTACAAGATCGTCAACCTGGAATTCGGCGTTGGCTGTAACCTGGTTCGCCACGAGGAATGGCATGGTGAAGGTGCCTATTTCGATGAAGTCGAGATGTTGGTGATCAACGATCCGAACGCCCGTCAGACTGCTCTGGTGACGGGCGATGTCGATGCCTGTTCACTGTTGGAAAACAAAACGCTTGGCTTGCTGGGCCGTGACCCAAATATCGAAGTTGACAATGTGTCGTCCGCTCAGTGCATCACGCTTCCGATGCACATGGATGTCGCACCGTTTGACAATAACGATGTCCGCATGGCGCTGAAACTGGCGATCAACCGCGAAGAGATCATCGAAAAGATCACCTTCGGTGCGGCCACAATCGGCAATGACTTCCATCATTCGCCGGCCATGCCGTATTTCCCGGCGGATATTCCGCAGCGCGAGTACGATCCCGATCAGGCGGCGTCGCTGTGGAAAAAGGCTGGTATGGAAGGTCAGCAGGTCAGCATTTCGACTGCTGAATCCATCACCACCGGTGCTGTTGACGCGCTGATCCTCTATTCTGAGCAGGCCAAGGCGGCAGGCATCGACATCAAGGTCGTACGCGAGCCGAACGATGGCTACTGGTCGGATGTGTGGCTGGTCAAGCCGTGGTGCATGGTGACCTGGGGTGCACGCCCGACACCGGACGTGATGTACACGCTGGCCTATAAGGATGATGCAGCCTGGAATGAATCCCACTTCCAGCATGCACGCTTTAACGAGTTGCTGTTGCAGGCCAAGGCCGAACTGGACGACACGAAGCGCGCCGAGATGTACCATGAAATGGGCATGATCTCGCGCGATGAAGGCAGCACGGTTATCCCGTACTTCCCGAACTTCGTCTATGGCCGCCGGGCAAACTGCCGTCGCGGCGAGAACCTGTCGCCGGCATGGCAAATGGACGGGTACCGTCACGCCAGCCGCTGGTGGTTCGACACCTAAGGCAAGACATGAACCCCGGCGCCCCACGAAGGTGCCGGGGTTTTCAATTCGGGATGTCGGCGGCCTCGCCGAACAGAAGCCAGCCCGCATCAACAGCTTTTGTGGACCAAATTGCCTCTTGCGAACCGGGATTGCCCGCTGGCGCATTGACCCACAGGTTTTTTTCCTCAAAGCTGAAAACAATAACAATAACCCTACAGGGAGGGACTCATGGGAGACATACTGAAGCTCGTTGGACAACGGCTCGGTCTCGGGTTGGTGATTTTGTTCGTCATCTCGATCATCATCTTCTTCATGGTCGAACTTCTGCCAGGCGATATCGCGCAAGCGGTGTTGGGGCAGGGCGCGACTGAAGAAAACCTTGCAGCACTGCGCAAGGAAATGGGATTGGATAAGCCCGCGTTTGTCAGATATTTTGAATGGCTTGGCGGCGCTGTATTTTTCGATTTCGGCAATTCCATCGTGACCGGCGAAAAAGTCACCACGGTGATTGGTGAGCGGTTCATGAACACGCTGTTCCTGGCGGCCTACGCTGCTGTGATCGCGGTGCCTGTTGCAATCATTCTTGGGGTTGTTGTGGCTCTGCTGCGCAACTCGATTTTTGACCGTGTGGCCAACGTTCTGACGCTGACGTCGATCTCGTCTCCTGAATTCTTTCTGGGTTACATCCTGATCCTCTACTTCGCCGTGAAGTGGAGCATGTTCCCGGCCATCGCCAGCCTCAGTGAGGGCATGAGCCTGGGAGAGTTGCTGAACCGCACTTTCCTGCCGGCCCTGACGCTGGTTCTGGTGGTTGTGGCGCATATGATGCGGATGACCCGGGCTGCGATCATCAACCTTCTGGCCTCGCCCTATATCGAGATGGCGCGGCTAAAAGGGGTGCCCCCCTGGAAGGTGATTGTGCGCCACGCGCTGCCCAATGCCTGGGCGCCGATCATCAACGTTGTGGCGTTGAACCTGGCTTACCTGATCACCGGTGTGGTTCTGGTGGAAGTGGTGTTTGTCTATCCTGGCATCGGTCAGGCGCTGGTGGACGCGGTGTCCAAGCGTGACTTCCCCGTTGTTCAGGCCTGCTGTCTGATCTTCGCGGCCACCTTCATCCTGCTGAACCTTGCAGCCGATGTCGGTGCCATTCTTACCAACCCGCGTCTGCGGCACCCGAAATAAGGAGGGCAGAGATATGAGTGTATTCGTAATCACATACTACACGTTGCTTCTGGGCGCATCCTGCCTGGCAGCTTACTTCAACAAGCGGTCTATCTTCATGTTGGCCTTTTCGCTGACGCTGGTCTCTTTCGTGGTCGGTATTGTCGGGGGGCCAGGTGCCCTGCGGATGATCGCGGTTGCGGCCGGGGTTCTGGCGCTGGCGGCAATGGTGTCTTACGCCTTCCGCGAGTTCCTGATCGCCCTAGCTTCGCCAGAGGTGGCGAAAGAGCTGCGCACAGCGCCGCTGACCGCCGCCTTCGGGATGTTCGTGATATTCACCTACGCCGTGGCGGCAATCTTTGCGCCGGTCATCGCGCCCTTCGGAGAGGCTGAGATCGTTTCATCTGCCTTTGCACCGGCAGACGAAAACATGCTGCTGGGGGCCGATCAGCTGGGCCGCGATATGTTCAGCCGTCTGGTCTATGGCACGCGCAACTCGGTTGGGCTGGCTCTGACAGCGACCATCGCGGCGTTCATTCTGGGCGCGGGTGCTGGCCTTCTGGCGGCCACCAAGGGCGGTTGGTTTGATCAGTTCATGGGCCGGTTTGCCGATGTGATCATGTCGATCCCGTCGCTGATCTTCGCCCTGCTGATGCTGTCGATCTTTGGCCCCACAACCCCGGTGATCATCATCGCGGTTGCCATCATCTATGCGCCTCGGGTGTTCCGCCTGACACGCGCTGTGGCCGGCAACGTGGTGGTCATGGACTATATCGAAGCGGCCAAGCTGCGCGGGGAAGGGACGTTCTACCTGATCCGCAAGGAAATCCTGCCCAACTGTATGGCACCCCTGATTGCCGAGTTTGGTCTGGAGTTCTGCTTTGTGTTCCTGCTGGTCGCGGGCCTGTCGTTCCTTGGCCTTGGTATCCAACCGCCCACGGCGGACTGGGGGTCCATGGTGCGGGAAAACGCAACGCTGATTTCGTTCGGCGACATCACACCGCTTATTCCGGCGGCAGCCATCGCGCTGTTAACGGTGGCGGTTAACTTCGTGGTTGACTGGATGTTGTTCCGGTCCTCCGGTCTGAAGGAGCAATAAGTTATGAGCCCTAAGAAAAAAGAAGTCCTGCTCGATATCAAAAATCTGAGAATCGAAGGTTACTCGGACGAAACATGGGTCGACATTATCAAAGGTGTCGACCTGACCCTCCACCGCGGTGAGGTGATGGGCCTGATCGGGGAATCCGGCGCCGGTAAATCGACCATCGGTGCTGGTGCCATGGGCTATGCCAGGGATGGCACACGGATCTCGGAAGGATCTTCCATCGAGTTTGACGGGATGGAGCTGACCACGGCCACCGAAGCCGAGAAACGCGCCCTGCGCGGTTCACGGATCGCTTACGTGGCCCAGTCGGCGGCAGCCTCGTTCAACCCGGCGCACAAGATCATTGATCAGCACACCGAAGCCCCGCTGCAATACCGTCTGCAAAAGCGGATGGAAGCGCAGGAAGACGCAATGGACCTCTACGAGCGTCTGCGTCTGCCGCACCCACAGGAAATCGGGTTCCGGTATCCGCACCAGGTGTCGGGCGGTCAGTTGCAGCGCGCCATGACGGCAATGGCCATGTCCTGTCGGCCGGATCTCATCATCTTTGATGAGCCGACCACAGCTTTGGACGTGACCACCCAGATCGAGGTGCTGGCCGCGATCCGCGATATCGTGGATCAGTTCAACACAGCAGCCCTCTACATCACCCATGACCTTGCGGTTGTGGCGCAGATGGCTGACACGATCAAAGTGTTGCTGAAAGGCGAAGAGGTCGAAGAAGCCTCGACCGAGGAGATGCTGAAGAACCCGAAAGAGGATTACACCAAATCTCTCTGGGCAGTGCGCAGCTTTACCAGCCCACAGCGGCACCGTCCCACAGACGGGTCACCGCCACTGATTTCGCTGAAGAACGTGGATGCATCCTATAGTTCCGGCCCCAAAATCCTCAACGATGTGTCGTTTGACATGTACGAAGGGATGACCGTGGCTGTTGTGGGGGAATCCGGGTCTGGCAAATCCACATGTGCGCGCGTGATCACGGGGCTGTTGCCACCGTCCAAAGGTGAAGTTTTGTTCCGGGGCGAGCCGTTCCCGACGGATTATCATCAACGGACCAAAGACCAGTTGCGTCAATGCCAGATGATTTATCAGTCTGCAGACACGTCGCTGAACCCAAAGGTGAAAATCTCGGAAATCATCGGACGCCCGGCGCAGTTCTACTCTGGCCTGACCGGTGCAGCGCTCAAGGCGCGGGTGGATGAATTGCTTGATCTGATCGAGCTTGAGCCATCGCAGTACTACAACCGCTATCCGTCCGAACTGTCCGGTGGTCAAAAACAGCGGATCGGGATTGCACGGGCGCTTGCGGCCGAGCCGACCTTTATCATCTGTGATGAGGTAACATCGGCGCTGGACCAACTGGTGGCTGAAGGTATCCTTCGACTGCTGGATCGTCTGCAGAACGAGTTCAACCTGGCCTATATGTTCATCACTCACGATTTGGCGACGGTACGCTCGATCGCGGATGAGGTTGTTGTCATGCAGCAAGGTAAAGTGGTTGAGCAGGGGCCGAAGGACGATATGTTCACGCCTCCGCACCACCCCTATACCGATCTGCTGCTCAGCTCGGTCCCCGAGATGGACCCGAACTGGTTGACCACACTGCTGGAAGAGCGCGGCGTGGACAATGTAGGCGATGCGGCATCCGCTAAAATTGGCGACTAGATAGCAGTTTGATATGATGTAAAAACGGGCGGCCTTTTCCCAAGGGCCGCCCGTTTTCTATGGGTGCGCTGTTTAAATGGCGTCAGAGGATGGCCATCGCCGACCCGACCAGGATGCCAACAAGAATCGCGTAGAAAATCACAACCGATTTCCAGGTTGCGCTGTGCATACGCATTTCACGGATCATTTCATCGCGGGTCATGAATGCCTCCTGCTCAAGAGGGTGGGGATCAGGGCGCAATGGCCCGGTACGCGAAAGCGCCGTGCGGAAATCCGTCGCGGCGCTGTTCAATGCTATGTGTGGAAGAGACCGTTCTGATCCCTGGGTTCTGTCTTAGGACACAATCGCCATTGCAGACAGAACAAGCGTACCAACGATGGCGCCATAAACGGCGGCTACAGCCTGCCAGGTGGCACTATGCATACGCAATTCGCGGTTCAGTTCGTCACGTGTCATGATGGCCTCCGGTTTCAGCTGTTGCGTTCATGAGATGTCTCAACATCCATGTCCGACAAATAGTCAAAAAATATGGCAATGCAATGGCGGAGATCAAAAAATCCTATGTTCATTTTGCATAGGTGGTAACGCGGCAACGCATAGCGTGGATAACTATAAAATATATAGCACTTTCAGTGCTTTGCGGCGGGACCTTTTTCCGATCAACTGGCCCCTTGAAGCGGCATGACCTTGACCGGACCCTCCTGACGGGCCTTGATCGCCATTGCGGCGGCATGTGCACCTGCTCCGGTGGTGAAATAGGGAATGCGATCATAGAGCGCAACCGAGCGGATTTCGCGGCTGTCTTCGACCGCGGCAGCGCCCTCGGTCGTGTTCATCACCAGTGAAATCTGATCGTCTTTCAGCATGTCGACCACGTTGGGCCGCCCTTCATAGACTTTCTTGACGATCTCGCAGGCGATCCCGTGGCCTTCAAGGAATGCCGCTGTGCCGCCAGTGGCCACAATCGAAAAGCCCATATCAACCAGCGTCTGTGCGCATTCCACCAGTTGCGGGGTTTTGTCCGCATCCTTGATCGAGAAGAACACTGTGCCGCCATCTGGCAATTCGGTGCCTGCACCCATCTGCGCCTTGAGGAAGGCGCGGGGGAACGACACGTCCCAGCCCATCACTTCGCCTGTCGAGCGCATCTCAGGCCCAAGGATGGTGTCCACCCCCGGGAAGCGGGCAAAGGGCATCACCGCCTCTTTGACCGAGAACCACGGCATCGCCGGATCGGCCAGTGTCATCTGATCGGCCATCGGCAGGGTGCCGGGCTTGGCATCTGTCGGATATTCGCCGCGATGCGGGAAATCCGTCAGGTTTTCGCCGGCCATCAACCGCGCGGCGATCGAGGCAATCGCGCTATCCGTTGCCTTGGCCACAAACGGCACGGTGCGGCTGGCGCGGGGGTTCACCTCGATCAGGTAAATATCGTCGCCCTGCACCGCGAACTGAATGTTCATCAGCCCACGCACATTCAGGGCAAGGGCCAGCGCCCGGGTCTGTTTTTCGATCTCGGCAATGATCCCCGGGCTCAGTGAATAGGGAGGTAAGGAACAGGCACTGTCACCGGAATGCACGCCGGCCTCTTCGATATGTTGCAGGATACCAGCCACGTGAACATCTTTGCCGTCGCTGAGTGCATCCACATCGCATTCAATCGCACCGGCCAGATAGCCATCCAGCAGAACCGGGCTGTCGCCAGACACCACAACCGCCTCGGCGATGTAGCGTTCCAACTGGGCCATGTCGCGCACGATTTCCATCGCACGTCCGCCCAGCACGTAAGACGGGCGGATGACCAGCGGGAAACCGATTTCCTCGGCAATGGCCAAGGCCTGCGCGTCGGAACTGGCGATGCCATTGCGCGGTTGCTTCAATCCCAGCTGATTGACCAGCGCCTGGAACCGCTCGCGGTCTTCGGCCAGGTCAATCGCATCCGGTGTGGTCCCGAGGATCGGTATACCCTCGGCCTCAAGCGCGTTGGCCAGCTTCAGAGGGGTCTGCCCCCCGAACTGGACAATGACGCCGTGCAGCGTGCCGTTTTCCTGCTCAACGCGCAGGATTTCCATCACATGTTCAAAGGTGAGCGGTTCAAAATACAGCCGGTCGGACGTGTCGTAATCGGTGCTGACCGTCTCGGGGTTGCAGTTGACCATGATCGTCTCATAGCCCGCATCTGTCAGGGCAAAGCAGGCATGACAACAGCAGTAGTCAAACTCGATGCCCTGACCGATCCGGTTGGGACCGCCGCCGAGGATCACGACCTTCTTACTGTCCGAGGGCCGTGCCTCGCATTCCACGTCACCCATCATCGGGGCCTCGTAGGTGGAATACATGTAGGGCGTCTGCGCTTCGAACTCGGCGGCACAGGTGTCGATGCGTTTGAACACGGCCGTCACCCCATGGGCATGGCGTGCCCGGCGGACTTCTGCCTCGGAAAACCCGGTCAGTTTGGCGAGGCGCGCATCGGTGAAGCCCAGCATTTTGAGGGCGCGCAGGCCGGCCTCGTCCTCGGGCAGGCCATTTTCCCGCACGCGCGCTTCGGCCTCGACAATCTCGCGGATGCGGGCAAGGAACCACGGGTCGAACTTGGTAACGCCAAAGATTTCGTCATCGCTCAGACCTTCGCGCATGGCCTGGGCAATGGTGCGCATCCGGTCGGGTGTCTGCTGACTGATTGCCTTGATGACGGCGGATTTCTCGGGGGCGCCTTCAATCTCGACCTCGTCAAAGCCGGTCAGGCCGGATTCCATCGATGCCAGAGCCTTTTGCAGGCTTTCATGGATCGTGCGGCCAATCGCCATAGCCTCGCCCACGGATTTCATCGCGGTGGTCAGGTAGGCTTCGGAGCCGGGGAATTTCTCGAACGCGAATTTCGGGATTTTGGTGACGACATAGTCGATTGTTGGCTCGAAGCTGGCGGGTGTCACCTTGGTGATGTCATTATCCAACTCGTCCAGCGTATAGCCCACAGCCAGCTTGGCGGCGATCTTGGCAATCGGGAAGCCCGTGGCCTTGGACGCGAGAGCCGAGGAGCGCGACACACGCGGGTTCATCTCGATCACGACCATGCGGCCATCATCGGGGTTGATCGCCCATTGCACGTTGGACCCGCCGGTTTCCACGCCGATCTCGCGCAGCACGGCGATACTGCCGTTGCGCATGATCTGATATTCCTTGTCGGTTAGGGTCAGGGCAGGGGCGACGGTGATGCTGTCGCCGGTATGCACGCCCATCGGGTCCACGTTTTCGATGGAACAGACGATGATGGCGTTGTCGGCGGTGTCGCGCACCACTTCCATCTCGTATTCTTTCCAGCCCAGCAGCGACTCATCAATCAGGATCTGGTTGACGGGGCTGGCATCGAGGCCGGATTTGCAGAAGAATTCGTAATCATCGCGGTTATAGGCCACGCCACCGCCGGTGCCGCCCAACGTAAAGGCGGGGCGGATGATGGCGGGCAGGCCGATATCATCAAGGGCAGCCATGCATTCTTCCATCGTGTTGGCGATGGTGGCGCGGGGGTTTTCGATGCCAAGCCGATCCATTGCTTCACGGAACAGCTTGCGATCCTCGGCCATCTCGATGGCTTCACGGTTGGCCCCGATCAGTTCCACCCCGAATTTTTCCAGCACGCCCATATCGGCCACGGCCAGCGCGGTGTTGAGGCCAGTTTGCCCGCCCATCGTGGGCAGCAACGCGTCGGGGCGTTCTTTTTCGATGATGGTGGCGACAACGTCGGGGGTGATCGGCTCGATATAGGTGGCATCGGCCAGTTCGGGGTCGGTCATGATGGTGGCTGGGTTGGAATTGACCAGGATCACCCGGTACCCCTCTTCGCGCAGCGCCTTGCACGCCTGAGCGCCCGAGTAGTCGAATTCGCAGGCCTGCCCGATCACGATGGGGCCTGCGCCGATAATCATGATGGATTTGATATCGGTTCTTTTTGGCATGACATCCCCCGGGTACGCGCAAATTGTTGGCGTTATATCCATGTGCAGCGGCGGCGCAAGGGGGATCGCGAAACTGAGCGCATGTGCCGCTTTTTGGGGTGCCATTTCGGGGCCCGGGCGCTAGATACCGATCGTTGAGCACAAAAAGGACGCACGCGTGCAGATTCGCTTTGATCATGGCCCGGATGGCACCGCCTGCAGTTTTGCGCGGGCGCGTCAGGTGATCACGGCCCATGAACCGGAAGAGGTGCCCGAGGCATTGGCCGCTATGGACCGAGTGCGCAGCGAGGGGCAATGGCTGGCGGGCTACGCAAGCTACGAATTGGGATTCGCGTTAGAGCCCAAACTGGCGCCGCTGATGCCCGAGACCCGCCGCCTGCCACTGTTGCAGTTCGGGGTCTATGACTGGCCCTCGATTGCGCCCGTGATCCCGGAAGGGTCCGCTGTCTTGGGCGAGATCAAGCCGCATTGGGACGAGGCGCGCTATAGCGAGGCCTTTCAAACCGTACATGACCATATCTGTGCGGGCGATTTTTATCAGGCCAACCTGACTTTTCCGATTGATTTTGAGACCAGCGGTCCGGCGCAGGCCCTGTATCGCGCGCTCAGCAATCTGCAGACCGTGCGCTTTGGGGCGCTGGTTGAACAGGATGGGCTGCCTGATATTCTGTCCCGATCGCCCGAGTTGTTTTTCCGCACCGACACACGCGGCGTGATCCAGACCCGGCCAATGAAGGGCACGCAGCCCCGCTCGGAGGATCCGACCGAGGATGCGCGCCGACGGTTTTTCTTGCAAACCGATGAGAAGAACCGCGCCGAAAACCTGATGATCGTGGATTTGCTGCGCAATGACCTGTCGCGCATTTCTGTCCCCGGCAGCGTGCGGGTGCCCGAACTGTTTTCAATCGAGACCTACAAGACCGTGCATCAGATGACCTCGCTGATTACCGGGCAGATGCAGCAGGGCACGCAGCTGAGTGATGTGTTCCGCGCGTTGTTCCCCTGTGGATCCATCACCGGCGCGCCCAAGATGCGCGCGATGGAGCTGCTGGCCGATCTGGAGGGGGCGGCGCGCGACATTTATTGCGGCACCATCGGCTGGGCTGCGCCGGACGGGCGGTCCGAGTTCAACGTGGCGATCCGCACCTTGATGCTGGAGGAGGATGGGCGCGCGCGCCTGAACGTGGGCGGCGGCGTGGTTTACGACAGCACCGCAACCAGCGAATACGAAGAGGCGCTTTGGAAGGCCCGATTTGTGCAGCCAACGCGCTGATCACTGCGCGGCGTGGCGCGCGGCCTCATCGTCAGATGTATAGAGGTAATCCCGCGTCAACGGCACCGCATCCTGCGCACGGGTCAGCTGCATCTGGAACACCACCTGCCTGTTCAACCGGAATGTCAGCTCACTGGCGACCAGATAATAACGCCACATCCGGCAGAACCGCTCATCGTAAAGCGCGCGGGCCTGATCGATATTGGCCATGAAGCGATCATGCCAATGACGCAGGGTTTCGGCGTAATGCAGGCGCCATATCTCGATATCGGTGGCGATCAGATCGGCGCGTTCCACCGCCGCGCTGGCCTCGGACAAGGACGGGCAATACCCGCCGGGAAAGATGTATTTGGTGATCCACGGGCTGGTGCTGCCGGGGGGCCTTGCGCGCCCGATCGTGTGGATCAACGCGATACCGCTTTCGGGCAGCAGGGTGCGAACGGCATCGAAATACTCGCGGTAATGAGGCACGCCCACATGCTCGAACATCCCGACCGAAACGATGCGATCAAACTGCCCTGTGACATCACGGTAATCCATCAGCCGGAACTGCGCCTTGTTGGCCAATCCGGCTGCATCAGCCCGGGCATTGGCCATCGCGTGTTGCTCGCGTGACAGGGTCACGCCCATCACCTCGGCGCCGTAATCGCGTGCGAGGGTCAGACCCATGCCCCCCCACCCACAGCCGATATCCAGAACGCGCATCCCCGGCTCGATCCGCAGTTTGCGCGCGATATGGTGTTTCTTGGCCGCTTGCGCCTGTTCCAAAGACATGTCCGGATCGCGGAAATAGGCGCAGGAGTATTGGCGGTCTTCGTCCAGGAACAGGTCGTAGAGTTCGCCCGACAGATCATAGTGATGCGCCACATTGGCCCTCGCGCGATGCACCGGGTTGAACTGTTGCAGATGACGCAGCAAGTGCCGGCCGGCTTCGAGCGGGCGGCGAAACCATGGTTGTCCCTGCGCGGCGATGTTGGAAATCGCCAGGCCCAGGAACCCGTAAAGATCGTCGTCCTTGATGGTGAGGCGGCCGTCCATATAAGCCTCACCCACCGCCATATCCGGGGAAAGCGCGATCTTGCGTGGCAAAGATGGATCATTCAGCGCGATGCTGACCTTTGCACCGTTATCAGCCTCACCGTATCGCCGCGTCTGTCCATCCGGGTATTGCACGGTCATCTCACCGGTGCGGATCAAGTGCCGCAGCAACTTGTCCAAAGCCATGGTCCACATGTTTTCACCCCCCTGAATTGCGCCCACCCGGCGCGTTTTTCTGGTGATGCGAAACCTGCCAATTTTCCCGGTGATCCCGGGTGTTTTGCCCGAACGGGACGTAGTTTTGCTCAAAATCCGGCGTCTGTAAACGGTTTTGCCGTATTGGGCGCGGATTGGCCGGTTCGTGCCCTTGACTTTATCGTCGCTGCACGGTGTATCGGCGCGAACCAATACCAGCGCCCGGGACTGGGCCGAGAGGATATTATGCACCCATATCGCAGCCATTCTTGCGTCGACCTCACCAAAGCCAATGTTGGCGAAACCGTCCGCCTGTCAGGTTGGGTGCATCGGATTCGGGATCATGGCGGCGTTTTGTTTATCGATTTGCGCGATCATTATGGCATCACGCAGGTATTGTGCGATTCCGACAGCCCGGTATTTGCAGATGTCGAAAAGTTGCGCAGCGAGTTCTGCATTCGTATCGATGGCACTGTGAAGGCGCGCGACGAAAGCCTGATCAACCCCAAGCTGCCCACCGGCGAGGTTGAGGTCTATATCCGCGATATGGAGATTTTGGGCGGTGTGAATGGCGATCTGCCGCTGATCGTGTTCGGCGATCAGGAATACCCGGAAGAAACCCGCCTGCGCTATCGCTATCTCGACCTGCGTCGCGAGGCGATGCAGCGCAACATGACCCTGCGCTCGGACGTGGTGGCCTCGATGCGCCGCCGGATGTGGGATATCGGGTTCCGTGAATATCAAACGCCGATCATCACCGCATCGTCGCCCGAAGGCGCGCGCGACTTTCTTGTGCCCTCGCGCCAGCATCCGGGCAAATTCTATGCGCTGCCGCAAGCCCCGCAGCAGTTCAAACAGTTGATCATGATGTCGGGCTACGACAAGTATTTCCAGATCGCGCCGTGTTTCCGCGACGAAGACCCGCGTGCCGACCGCTCGCCCACCGATTTCTACCAGCTTGACCTTGAGATGAGCTTTGTCGAGCAGCAGGATGTGTTCGACACCATCCAACCGGTGATCAAGGGCGTGTTCGAGGAATTCGGCGCTGGTCGCAAGGTCGATGAAGAGTGGCCGCAAATCTCGTTCCGCGATGCCGCGCTCTGGTATGGCACCGACAAGCCCGACCTGCGCAACCCGATCAAGATGCAGGATGTGTCCGAGCATTTCCGCGGGTCTGGTTTTGCGATCTTTGCCAAGCTGCTGGAGCAGGACGGCACCGAGGTGCGGGCGATCCCTGCGCCCACGGGTGGCAGCCGCAAATTCTGTGATCGGATGAACGCCTTTGCCCAGAAAGAGGGCCTGCCGGGGATGGGTTATATCTTCTGGCGCAAACAATCGGCGGATTCGATTGCCCAGGAGCAGGGGATTTCGGTCAAAGAGGTCAACGCCAAGATCAAGGCGGGCGAGATTACCCTGGGCGAAGAGGCCGCAGGGCCCCTGGCCAAGAATATCGGCCCCGAACGAACCGAGGCGATCCGCCAGCAGCTGGGTCTTGAGGTGGGCGATGCGGCGTTCTTCCTGGGCGGCAAGCCGGCAGCGTTTGAGAAAGTGGCCGGAAAGGCCCGTGACGTCATTGGAGGAGAGCTGGGCCTGACAGAACAGGATCGCTTTGCCTTTGCCTGGATCGTTGATTTTCCGCTCTACGAGGCGGATGAGGAGACCGGCAAGGTCGATTTCTCGCATAACCCGTTCTCGATGCCGCAAGGCGGGCTTGAGGCGCTGGATGGTAATCCGCTGGATGTGCTGGGCTATCAGTATGACCTCAGCTGTAATGGCTATGAATTGGTCTCGGGCGCGATCCGGAACCACAAGCTTGAGATCATGATCAAGGCCTTTGGTCTTGCGGGTTATGACGAGGCCGAGGTGCATGCGCGCTTTGGTGGCATGGTCAACGCGTTCCAATATGGCGCACCGCCCCACGGTGGATGCGCCGCTGGGATCGACCGGATCGTGATGCTTCTGGCCGACACGGCCAACATCCGCGAGGTGATCATGTTCCCGATGAACCAACGCGCCGAAGATCTGATGATGAATGCCCCCTCCGATCCCACCAGCGATCAGCTGATGGAACTGGGGCTGCGTGTTATTCCGCAGGAGTAATCGGAACCTCGGTCCTTGTTGGAGCCTGAAAACGCTTTACTTTTCGGGGGCGGCAGGCTTGCCTGCAAGACAAGGGAACAGGTGAAAGAAAGATATCCGCATGGATAAGTCACGGCCCCTCGGCCCCAGCGTTGACAATTGGACGCCGCCACCCGCGCCCGATGGTGCGCCGATGACGGGCAGGTATGTCGGGCTGGAGAAGCTCGACGCCGATGCCCATGCGGCCCTGCTTTACAAGGCGTTTGACGGTCATGACTGGGTTTGGGATTACATGCCCAGCGGGCCGTTTTCCTCGTCGGCACAGTTTCACCGACAGCTGCGCGATTTGGCGGCGCAGGACGATACCGTGTTTTATGCCATCCGTGATCTGGAGCGCGGGGAATTCGGCGGGTTTGCTTCGCATATGCGGATCAAACCGAACAGCGGCTCCATCGAGGTTGGTTACATCGCGATGGCCCCCCAGCTTCAGCGCACCCGCGCGGCCACCGAGGCAATGTATCTGTTGATGAAATGGGCCTTTGAATCCGGGTATCGTCGCTACGAGTGGAAATGTGATGCCCTGAACGCGCCCTCGCGCCGGGCGGCTCAGCGTCTGGGCCTGACCTTTGAAGGCATCTTCCGGCAGGCAACTGTGGTGAAGGGGCGCAATCGTGATACCGCCTGGTTCGCCGCGATTGATGGCGAGTGGCCTGCTCTGCGTGAGGCTTATGAGTTTTGGTTGTCACCCTCGAACTTTGACGAAAAGGGCCGGCAACGCGAGCGGCTGAGCGATCTGACTGGCCTTGTGCGTCGCGCGGGCGACCCGGATCAAAGCGCCTGAATTCAGATCGCGATTCTTTCGCCCAGGCGTTCCTGCACCATGCCAGCCAGTCGCGCCACCTTGGCGCGGGACACGCCGCTGTCTTCGCATGCCCTCGCCAGATCCTCGGCAGCCCGGCCCAGTGGTCCGTCATCGGCCGACTTGGCGACGCTGGCCAGAAACTGCGCGACATAATCCAGTGTCGACCCATCCTGATGATCATCCAGAAGATTGGCCACGTGGCTCATGTCATCGCGATAGGCCACCGGGTCAGGCACGACCACCTCATCACTGACAGCGCAGAGCTGATTTGACTGCAGTTCGGGCGGCAGGGCACCGACGATGGCCTGTTGAAACACGCCCAGACCGTCCAGAGGTTTCGCCAGAAAGCCATCGGCCCCGGCAGCGATGGCCGGGTTATGGGCGTGTTCATCACCACTGATTGCCAGAATGACACCCACACGCGGGGCGGCGCGGTTCAGCTCTTCGATCAGTTCAAGCCCCGAACCGTCGGGCAGGCCCAGGTCAATGATCACCACCGATGGACGATAGACCTGCAAATGCCGCCGTGCCGAACGCAGGCAATCCGCCCGCCTGATCCGCGCACCGCTGCGCAGGCACATCAGGCGCAGCGCCTCGCTGGCAAATCGGCTGTCTTCCACCACCAGCACGATCATGCCCAAAAGGGGCCTCTTGGCGGTGGGTGTCTGGTGTGGCGCGAAAGGGTCCAGATTGTCCATGATATGTCTCCTGTGGCGGGTTCGTCAGAGGGAACGCTACGCTTTCATACCTAATGACTGGTTAATGCGCGGATTGCGGCGCCCTGTCGCTTGTCAGGCGGGTCGTGCCGCCCCATAACGTGTCCTGACAAACGCAAAGGAGACCCGTCATGATCGGACGCCTGAATCACGTTGCCATCGCCGTGCCCGACCTTGAGGCGGCCGCGGATCAATACCGCTCCGCGCTGGGCGCCAATGTCGGCGCACCCCAGGATGAACCGGATCACGGCGTGACGGTGATTTTCATAGAACTGCCCAACACCAAGATCGAACTGCTTTATCCGCTGGGCGATGACAGCCCGATCAATGGCTTTCTGGAAAAGAACCCGTCGGGGGGCATTCATCATGTCTGTTACGAGGTCGATGATATCATCGCCGCCCGTGACCACCTGAAGGAAACCGGTGCCCGCGTGCTGGGATCGGGAGAGCCCAAGATAGGGGCGCATGGCAAACCCGTGCTGTTCCTGCATCCCAAGGATTTCAACGGATGCCTTGTTGAGCTGGAGCAGGTCTGATGGGGCCGGTCTCGGGTCTTGTTCTCTACCTTGTGCTGTGGTTCATGACCTTCCTCGTGGCCTTGCCCATTCGCATAAAGACCCAGGGCGAGGCCGGAACGACCGTGCCGGGCACGCATCATGGCTCACCTGAACAACATCACCTGAAAAAGAAGGCGTGGATCACCACCGGGGTGGCATTTGTCCTATGGGCGATCATCGCGACGATCATCCTGACCGGCACGATCACGGTGCGCGATATCGACTGGTTCGGCACGATGAGCGGCGCGCATAATCCGACCGACTGACTTGAATACCCGTCCTGAATAGGCCGTAGGGCGGGGTTTCACCCCGCCACACTTACCCGAGCTCTGCCAGACGCGCCAAAGCCGCCTTCAACGTCGCCTCTTCCTCTTCGCGCAGGGCAAGGTTCTCGCGGGCCTCGGCCACCACCTCTTCCGGCGCGCTGGCCACGAATTTCGGATTGTTCAGGCGTCCGCGCAATCCACCAAGTTCTTTCTCCAGCTTGCCAAGCGTCTTCTCTAGTCGTGCCTTTTCTTCGGCCACGTCGATCACATCCGCCAATGGCAGGCCAAAGCTGGCCCCCTCAGCAGCGATGGTGATGCAACCTTTCGGAAAGGCCTCGGCCTCGGAAAGGTCCGCCACACGGGCCAGCCGCTTGATCATGACTTCATTGTTGGCCCATGCGGCCTTGGCGTTGTCGTCCCATCCGGTCACCAACAGCGGCACATACAGCCCAACCGGCACATGCACCTGCGCGCGGGCCGAGCGGATCGAGTCGATCAGGTCAATCACCCAGTTCATCTCGCGATCTGCCTCGGCATCGACCAAATCACTGGTATAGGTCGGCCAATCCGCATGGATCAGTGCCTTATCGCGCTTGCCCAGCGTGCCCCAGAGTTCTTCGGTGATGAACGGCATGATCGGGTGCAGCAGGATCACGCATTGGTCAATCACCCAGGCCATGGTGGCTTGGGTTTCTGCCTTCATGGCCTCGTCGCCGTCCAGCAGCAGGGGCTTGGACAGCTCCACATACCAGTCACACACCTTGCCCCAGACAAAGGCATAAAGCGCATTGGCCGCATCGTTGAAGCGGTATTGCTCAAGCGCGCCATCCACCGCCTCGCGCACCTTGGCGGTCTCGCCGATGATCCAGCGGTTGACGGTGGCCTTGGCATCCGGAATTTGCCCATCGCTGCCCACGGCCCCGTTCATCTCGGCGAAGCGCGCGGCATTCCACAGCTTGGTGCCGAAATTGCGATAGCCGGCAATGCGTTGCGGTGACAGCTTGAGGTCGCGCCCCATCGCCGCCATGGCCGTCAGGGTGAACCGCACCGCATCGGCGCCGTATTCGTCGATCAGCTCCAGCGGGTCCAGAACATTGCCCAGCGATTTGGACATCTTCTTGCCCTTCTCATCGCGCACCAGCGCGTGGACATAGACGTCCGAGAACGGCTTTTCGCCCACCACCGCATATTGCATCATCATCATCCGGGCGACCCAGAAGAAGATGATATCAAACCCGGTGATCAGGGTGGAGGTGGGGAAGTATTTCTTGAGCTCATCGGTTTCTTCAGGCCAGCCCAGTGTGCCGATCGGCCAGAGGCCGGAAGAGAACCAGGTGTCGAGGACGTCGGGGTCTTGCCACATAGGACAAGCGCCGCTCGGGGCTTCAGGGAAGTTTATTTCCCAAGAACCCGGGTCACCCTCTGTATCAAAGAAACATGCAGGAGTGTATCCAGCCCGCTCCATCCAGACCTTAGAAATCTGAGCTTTCGCTTCTTCAATAGACGCAGCGCAGAAATCTTTGACCAAAAGGCCGCCCCGTGTGCGATAGCCAGCCTCGGGGTCATCCTTGGGAGCGTTTTCGCGCATGAAGTCCATTGCTCTTGAAAGCTCAACACCTCCGGTAACGCCGACACTATGGGTTCCAACGGTTCCGTTCAAATCTGGAACCCGTGCAGTCCAAACCGGGATCTGATGCCCCCACCACAGCTGGCGCGAGATGCACCAGGGCTCGATATTCTCCAGCCAGTGGAAATAGACCTTGCGGTCGGCTTCGGGCATGATCCGCACCTCGCCGTTCTTCACGGCATCAATCGCCGGGCCCACGATCTTGGCGGTATCGACGAACCACTGATCGGTCAACATCGGCTCGATCACCACTTTCGAGCGGTCGCCGAAGGGCTGCATGATGGGTTTGTTTTCAACATAAGGGAGGTAGGCCGGGGTTGACCCCGGCTCGGCACCGTCCTCGGGTGCCGGGGTGAACCCCGGCCTACTCTTGTCCTCGTGTTGGGTGGCGACCATCACGGCGAGGCCTTCGGAGGTAATCTGGTCCACCACCTTCTCGCGCGCCTCGAACCGATCCAGCCCGCGCAGATCGTCGGGGACAAGGTTCACCGTATCGGCCTCGGCCACGCTCAGCTGGCGTTCGCCCTTGGCGACGGCCATGGCGGTTTCGGCCATCTCGGCGTAAGGCGCGCCATCGGCACGCATCGCGCCTTTGGTATCCATCAGACGGTACATTGGGATGCCACCGCGCTTGGCCACCTCGTAGTCGTTGAAGTCATGCGCGCCGGTGATCTTCACGGCGCCCGAACCGAAATTGGGATCAGGATACTCATCAGTGATGATCGGGATCAGGCGGCGATGCTCTTTCGGGCCAACCGGGATTTCGCACAGCTTGCCGACAATGGGGGCATATCGCTCATCTGACGGATGAACCGCGACCGCCCCGTCGCCCAGCATGGTTTCGGGCCGCGTGGTGGCGATGGAAATGTAATCCCGCTCTTCCTCAAGCGTGACGTTCCCGTCCTCGTCTTTTTCGACATAGGTATAGGTGGCCCCGCCAGCCAGCGGGTATTTGAAATGCCACATATGGCCCGCCACTTCGAGATTCTCGACCTCAAGATCGGAAATGGCGGTTTCAAAATGCGGGTCCCAGTTGACCAGCCGCTTGCCGCGATAGATCAGGCCCTTGTTGTACATATCCACAAAGACCTTGATGACGGCATCGTGGAAATTGCCCTCTTCACCTTCTGGGGCCGAGGGTGCACCGGACATGGTGAACGCCTCGCGGGACCAATCGCAGCTGGCGCCGAGGCGTTTCAACTGACCAATGATGGTGCCGCGCGATTTGATCTTTTGTTCCCAGACGCGTTTTTCAAACGCCTCGCGGCCCATTTCGGTGCGCGAGGGTTCCTGATTTTCCGCCATGTCGCGTTCGGTCACCATCTGCGTGGCGATGCCTGCATGGTCGGTGCCCGGCTGCCAGAGCGTGTCAAAGCCGCGCATCCGGTGCCAGCGGATCAGGATATCCTGCAACGTGTTGTTGAACGCGTGGCCCATATGCAAGCTGCCCGTCACATTGGGCGGCGGGATCATGATGCTGAAGGTTTCATCGCGCGAGGCATTGGCACCCGCGGCAAAGGCCCCGTCAGCCTCCCACGCCTCGTAAATCCGGCGTTCCGCTTCGGCGGCATCAAAGGTCTTTTCCATCGCCATGGTCGTGCATCCCGTGCTTCATCTTGCGTATCGGGCCTCGTCTACCCAATGTGGCGGCCAAGGGGAAGCGGTTATGCCCTTTCGCTTGCACGAGGATGTGAATCGTCTCAGTCTGATCTCATGAGCCTTGAGATCCCGCGATACCCGGTGCCAATCTGGCGGCTGTTCCTGAAAATGGGCGGCTGGATCGTGCTGATCAGCGGGGCGATCCTGCTGCTCTTTACCTTGATCAGCCACCTGGCCCTGCAAACCGCCAAACAGTTCGAGCGCGAAGGCCGCATGGCCAGCGCCATGGTGACCGAGAAATACACCACCGAAAGCCGGGATTCAGACGGGGACCGCACCACCACCTATTGGCTGACCTTCGATTTTGTCACCGAGCGCAGGGAAGAGGTGACCGTGACCGAGTCGGTCGGCACCTCGGCCTATCGTCGCGCCGAAGTGGGGCAACCGTTTGAGTTGCTCTATCTGGCCAGCAACCCGCAGAAGATCGAGGCGACACCGGGCAGCAACCGCCGAGGATCAAGGGTGTTCCAGATCATGGCGCTGGTTCTTGGTCTGATCTGGCTGGTTGGGCTGTGGAAGGTCGGTGGCTGGTCCGTCTCGGCGGTACGTGCCCGTCGGTTCGGCACGCGTGAGACGGCCAAGGTGAAAGAGGTGCGGCGGACCGCGGTTCGCATAAACAATCGACCTCGGTATCGCCTGATCTGGCGCGACAGCAAGGGGCGCGAGGGCGCAAGCCTGTTGCGCAAGGGGGCGGATCTGGAGAGTTTCGGCAAGGGTGACCCGATCGAGATTTACATGGGTCTCAAGACGTCATGGTGGGTGGGCGATATCGGCGAGCGCCCGGAATTTGCTCAGTAGCCAACGGGTAGGACAAGGACAGCATATATGAACGAGATCATCCGTTGGAGTGCGACCGAGACCGCCAGTGCCATTGCCACCAAACAGGTCAGCGTGGCGGACGTGACTGAGGCGCATCTGGAGCGGGTAGAGTACTGCGAGCCGCATTTGCGCGCTGTCGTGGAGCCTTTTGGCGATCAGGCGATGGCGCAGGCCCGCGCGATGGATGCCAATCGCCCCGATGAATTGCCTCCGCTCTGGGGGCTGCCGGTGACGGTCAAGATCAACGTCGATATGGCCGGGTATCCGAATTCCAACGGCGTGCCTGCACTGAACAAAGCGCCCTGCGTTGAAGACGCCCCCGTGGTGCAAAACATCAAAAGCGCTGGTGCCGTGATCATTGGCCGGACGTCAACGCCCGAATTCTCGATGCGGTTTTTCACGTCCAATCCAATCTATGGCCTGACACTGAACCCCTGGGACACGGGCGTTACACCCGGGGGGTCCAGCGGCGGGGCTTCGGCGGCTGTGGCATCGGGCATGGGCGTGATGGGGCATGGTAACGATCTGGGCGGGTCGCTGCGCTACCCGGCCAATTGTACGGGTTTGGCCACCTTGCGCCCGTCGCTGGGCCGCGTCCCCGCCTTCTCGCCCTCGGCGGCAGAAGAGCGGCCTATGTCGCTACAGCACATGTCGGTTCAGGGCATGATAGCGCGCACGGTGTCGGATGTGCGGCTGGCTTATGGCCCGCTGAGCCGTCGTTCTGCGCTTGATCCGCTATGGCGTGGCGCCGCCGATGCGGGCAAACCCCGTCTGGGGCGGGTCGGGATTTGCACGGATCCTGCAGGTGACGGTGTGGCCCCTCGCGTGGCCGAGGCGGTGCAGGCCGCAGCGCTGGCGGCCCAAGCCGCCGGGCTTGAGGTGGTCGAGGTGACGCCACCGATGGTCGACGAGGCGGTGCAGGCTTATGGCCAGATCCTCAATGCTGAAATGCACGCCGTGATGGAGCCCAGTATGCGCGAATATGGCAGTGACGGGCTGATCCGACTGATCGAAACCGAATATGAGGTGTTCGGCATTCCCGATCTGGAAGGTTTCATCCGTCAGCATAACATGCGCCTGACCTGTCAGCGGGCCTGGGCGGGCATGTTCGAAAGCATTGACGCGTTGATCATGCCGGTCTGTGCCGAAGAACCGTTCGAGCCGGATCAGGATTTTATCCGCCCCGAAACCATGCCCGACATTACCAAGGCGCTGAAATCCTCGTATATCATCAACCTTCTGGGTCTGCCCTCGGCTTGTGTGCGGACGTTGAATTGCCGCCCCGTGCCGCTGGGCGTGCAGGTGGTCGGGGCGATGATGGACGATCTGGCCTGCCTGGATGTGGCGCACACGATCGAGGATCAACTGGGATTTGACCTGTCTCCGGTTGATCCTGCCGGGATGTGACGGTCAGAGCTTGTCCAGCGCCTCGAGCAGTTTTTCCTGCTCGCCGTTGCGCATCTGAACCGCTTGTTCAGGATAGGGGAAGGACCGCGCGGAGACCTCGGCCTGGAAGTCCTTCAGCGCCTCGACCCGTTCGGCATAGATCTGACGGTGCAGGCGCCCCAGATCCCGAAAGGCATGGGCGTGTTTGGGCGGATCATCCGCCTCGCCGCAGATATCGGCCATGAATAGGAAAATGATATCGCCCGCATTGCCCGACCCCAGCGAGATTGTCACGATCGATGTGCGGTCGTTCAGCAGGGTCAATGTTTCTTCCGCCACGCATTCGATTTCGCAGGCAAAAGCTCCGGCGTTTTCATAATCCTTGAAGGTCTGATGCAGTTTCATCGCCTCGTCCGCCGTGCGCCCCCACGCCCGAAGACCTCCACACCAATGGCTGTAGGTGGGGATCAGGCCCATATGCACCTGAACCGGGATACCTTCGCGGGCCAGCATTTCCACCACGGGCAGGGATCGGTTGGTGAAATACATATCCGCCCCTGCCTCCATCAATCCCATGGCATGGCGCAGAATATCGTCATGACTGATCAACTGCCCCCAGCCCATCGCGGTTCCGGTAAAGTGGGTCGGGGCCAGTTCCCGCGCCAGCTCCATGTCGCGATCCCAAACCGTCAGCGTGTCAATTCCGGCATCGACGCAGGCACGGATTTCCGCTTCATTCGCGGGGTTGCACATTGTCAGCCGCTTGCCGGACCCTTTGAGGTCTTGCAGATCCTTGACGGTGTAGTTCCGCCGGGCTGGTTTGCGCCCGAAAGAATAGATGTTTTTCATTGGCTTACTCTCCTGCCCAGATCTTGCGACGGCGTTCTTTGACCAGGTCGTCGCCCTCGGTCGTGCCATCGTGGAAGGTGTTGAACCACTTGTCCCAAGGGGTCTCCCAGGTGCCGTAATTGCAATCGAAGAACTTGTGGTGCAGCTGGTGAAAGAAATCCCCCAGCCCGAATCTTCCGGCCTTCCCGAGTTTGAGATGCTCGAACCCCGCATGTGAGGTCGGCGCGCCGATCAGGTGATGGAATATCAGGAACAACACATGCACCGGATGCGCCGGGATCAGGAGGAAGATCATCGTGTCAAAGAGCAGGAAGAAACTTTCGACAGGGTGCATCGCCAGGCCCGACCACGGCCCGGTGTTGATATTGCGGTGATGCCAGGCATGCACCCGTTTGTAGAGCCATCCGACATGCAGCAGCCGGTGCAGCCAGTAGAAATGAAACCCCGCCCAGATAGGGATCAGTACGATCAGGCCAAGAAACCATATCGGATTGTCCGCAAAGGTGATCATCGTGACCCAGCCATTGGCATAGGCGTGCCACATCAGGGCCTCCCAGAAGGTGACAAAGGCCAGTGCAGGGCCCAATGTCCAGAACATGTTGTCCCAGACCTGGTTCTTGAAGGTGAACACCTTGGCACCCTTCATCATCGGGCGCATGTCGTATCGATAGTCATCGGCCTGGATGCGCACCTTCCAGAGCACAAGGTGAAGCCCGCCTGCCACCACAAGCAGGATGACGAGGTTGCGCAGCCAGATCTCAAAAATCCAGTCGAATGCCAGCGTTTCAGCCCGCGCCAGGTCAGGTGTGAACCATGCCCACACGGCGAAGGCCGCAAGCAGAAACAAGAACCTTTGGGCCACGGGATTCCAACTGCGCAGCAGGTACAGCAGCGAGGCCACGGGGCGCATGGGCCAGTCCCAGTAAGGCGCCAGCCGCAGGGGCAGGTCAGGCGTATAGTTCCAGATCTGCCGGGGCTTGCGGGCAGGAGGCGGCGATTGTGTCATGTCCAACCTTTTATCCATAGATCGACTGTTTCCTGGTGTCGGCATCTTTCATCGTGGCCTGTGCCTGCATCGCGCGGATTTCATCGTAGATGGCCAGACTTTCGGGGGCGAACGGCGCACGGGGCGGGCTGATGTGAATGAAATTCCCGACGCGGTCAGCCCCCCGTGCCAACATCGCATAGTCCTTGTCCGCCACTTGCTGGGCAATTTGCGGGGCACAATAGCGGATCACCGCCCCGATCCGCCGGTCATCCGAGCTGTTGGGCCCTGATCCGTGTACTGTCAGCCCGTGGTGCAACGACATCTGCCCCGGTTGCAATTCAATCGCCACCTTATCCTCGTCGGCCACATCCACCTGAACCTCTTGCCCCCGGCTGAGCAGGTTGTTGGCGTCATCGCTGTCCTGATGCGGCAGGATTTCGTTTTTATGGGTACCCCGCACGAAATCCATACAGCCCGAGGCGGTCGTGGCAGGCGACAGGGCCAACCACGCCGTCAGCAGGTGATCGACCGCGCCAAAGCCCCAATAGGTCAGGTCCTGATGCATCGTCACCACATGTTTGGTGTGGGGTTCTTTTATAAAGAATTCAACGGAATAGATCAGGATGTCGGGGCCCAGAACACCCTCGACCGCGTCCAGGATAGCTGGCGTCATGGCAATCCGATGGGCCAGCGGCATCACGCAATGAGCATTGACCCGCTTGTAGCTGTTCAGCGGCAGGGGCAGGCCATTGTCCAGCCATGTGTCCTCCATCTCTTCCAGTTCGGTGCGCAGGGCGTTTGCCGCCTCTGCGCTCATCGCCTGAATGGGAAACAGAAAGCCATCCTCGTGGTACTGTCGGGTCTGGGCATGGGTCAGGCGACCTTCGCTGAGAGGAAGGGACTCGGGCATCGCGCGCTCCTTTTTTGTTGGTCGACCATAACCTGCAGCAACCACGGCACATAACAATTGCACTGGACGCTAAGGGCAAGTTTGACTTAGCCTGCCTTATGGCTGCATCTCTCCCCTCTCTGAACTGGCTGCGCGTGTTCGAGGCCGCTGCGCGCTGTGAAAGCTTTGCCCGCGCCGCGGATGAGCTACACATGTCCGCCGCCGCCGTCAGCCAACAGGTGCGGGCCCTTGAGGATCGCCTGGGTGCGCCGCTGTTCGAAAGGCACGCGCATGCCGTGACGCTGACCGAGATGGGGCACGCCTATCTGCCCGGTGTGCAACATGCATTGCAGACACTGCATGCCACCACGGAAGGCCTGTTCGGAACGGCGCGTACGCAACAGCTTTTTGTCCGCGCTGTTTTGCTATTTGCCCATGGAATCCTGACGCCGGGCTATGCTGCGTTCACCGATGCCCATCCCAATATCTCGCTGATCCTGACCACGGGCAATGACCGTTTTGATTTCTCGCGCGGGTTCAATGATATGCAGGTGATCATCGGCAATCCCCAGACCGTTGGGGCCGAAGGCGACAAGCTGATGGAAGAACGGTTGTACCCGGTAGCGACTCCGCGGATTTCCGCGGCGATCACAACTGCATCGGATCTGTTTCAGCATAAGTTGATTGAGGTCTCAACCCACCGTGCCGGATGGTCTTCTGTTCTGGATCACGCGGGCGTTGCTGCGGGCAATGCGCGCTATGTCTTTGCGGATAACACGCTCATGGCGATGGCCTTGGCGAAAGAAGGGGCCGGCATCGCCCTTGCGCGCGCGCCGGCCAGTGACAAGGCGATGCGCGAGGCGGGATTGGTTCGCTGCCTCGGCGAGTTTTCCTTGCCGGGGGCCGAGGCGTATCACCTGATCTATACGGACCGCGCTTCGTTGCGTCCTCCGGCACGCCAATTCCGGGACTGGCTGATGGGTTATTGCGAGGGGCTGGGTTAGCGCCCCCGGTCCATCTTGGTCGTCAGGTGGATCAAGCTTTCAGAACTGCGCACGCCCTTTGCTTCGCCAATACTGTCCAGCGTATCGTCCAGCCCTTCGGTGGTTGCCGCCTCAACGGTCACGATCAGATCCCAGCGTCCCGACGTGGTGTGCACCCGCTGTACCTGTGGCAGCGACTTCAGCCGCGCAAGAACCGTCGGTGCTGTTCGGGGCTCGATACTGACCAGCACGGTTGCGCGCAAAGGTGCCCGCAAACTGTCGGCTAGCCGCACGGCGTAACCCTGGATCACGCCACTTGTTTCCAGCCGGTCAAGCCGGGCTTGAACCGTGGTGCGTGCCAGCCCCAACCGACGCGCCAATGTTGCTACGGGCAGGCGGGCATTTTCTTGTAACAAGGCCAACAAGGCGCGATCTGTTTCGTCGATCTGCATGTAACTACCGTGAAAATGACGAATCTAAGAGTCAGATTAGACAATCCTACCAGATGAATCGACGTCAAAACCGAGAATTCTAGAGAAAAGCAGTGAGGCACCCATGCGCAACACCCCAATCTGGGCTGATCCAGTCAGCCATTTGACCCGTCATCATCCCGATACCGTGCAGCTTTATTTCAGCCCGGCGGTATTGCAGGCGACGGCACGGCGATTCCTCAAGGGGTTCAACGGCTTGGTGACCTACGCGGTCAAGGCTAATGCAGGGGAAGAGGTGTTGGCGAATTTGCTCTCGGCCGGAATCAGGGCTTTTGACGTGGCCAGCCCGCGCGAAATGTACGCGATCCGCGCGCTCAGCCCCGACGCAGTGCTGCACTATAACAATCCAGTGCGTTCGACCGATGAGATTGCCATGGCCAAGGCGTTGGGTGTGCAATCCTTCTCGGTTGACTGCGATCATGAGCTGGACAAGTTGGCGGGCATTGCCAAGGGCAGTGAAATCACCGTGCGGCTGGCCTTGCCCGTGCCCGGAGCTGCCTATGATTTTGGCGAGAAATTCGGAACCGATCCGGATCACGCCGTGGCCTTGTTACGTCGGGTGGTTGGGCTTGGCCTGACACCGTCGATTACGTTTCATCCGGGCACTCAATGTGCTGACCCGCGTGCTTGGGGGGCCTACATTGCCGCTGCAGCGGATGTAGCAAAACGAGCTGACGTGACGCTGGCGCGGTTGAATGTGGGCGGTGGGTTCGCCGCACATCGTAGTGGCCAAGCACCCGACATCGAAGCGATTTTCGATCACATCCAAACCCAGATCAACCAGCATTTCGGTGCGAACCCGCCCGCCTTGGTTTGCGAGCCGGGGCGGGCCATGGTGGCCGAGGCCTTTACTCTGGCCACGCGCATCAAGGCCCTGCGCAACGATGGTGCAATCTTTCTCAACGACGGTATCTATGGTGGTCTTACCGAAGCACGCGATATGGGCGTGGGTGACCGGATTGCCGTGATCAGTCCTTCTGGCGAAGCCCGCCAAGCAAGCCAAAAGGCGCGCATCGTGTTTGGCCCGACCTGTGACAGCCTTGATCGCTTGCCCGATCCGGTGCCCTTGCCCGGCGATCTGGTTGAGGGCGATTATGTACTCTTTGCCGGGATGGGGGCGTATTCGCGCAGCCTGACCACAGGGTTCAACGGATATGGGGTGGGCACACCGGTCACGGTCGCGGTGCTCTGAAGCTCACATCGCCTTCACAGAGATTTTCCTCGCGTGTGGGGCGATTGTGCCCCACATTGTAGGAGGCCGCCCCTGTCTGGTGGTCGTCTTTCAGGTGCATAATGCGCTGGCAAACATGGATAAAACCCCTTGCGCGCCTGTGGCCATTTGGCCGGCAAGAGGCGCATAGCCCACCTGCCCTAGGGCGCGGTCCGGTTGATCACGTGATTATTCTGGATGGCACCATGTCCAGCCTCAATCCAGGTGACGAAAGCAATGCTGGGCTGACCTATAAGCTATTGTGCAGCCATAACAGTGCGGCCTTGTCGCTCTATTACGAGGCAGGCGTGCAATGGCGCGACTGGCGCAGCACCCCGGATGTCTTGATGGGGCGGGGTATCAACCGCCAGATTCGCCGCGCCTATGGCTATCTGGCCAGCCGCTATCGCGCGGGGGACCGGATTTTCCTGCTGGGCTATTCTCGGGGGGCCTATGCCGTGCGGTCGCTGGCGGGGATGATCGACGGCGTGGGTTTGCTGAAACGCGCCCACGCGACCGAGCGGAACATCATCCAGGCCTATCGCCATTACCAATGCGGTCAGGGCCGCCTTGCCGCCCGGGATTTCGCCCGCGCCTATTGCCACGACAGCGCCCCGATCGAGATGGTGGGCGTCTGGGACTCGGTCAAGGCGCTGGGCCTGCGCCTGCCGCTTCTGTGGCGGGTCAGCGAACCGGCCCATGCCTTTCATTCCCACCAACTGGGCCCGACAATCCGTCATGGGTTTCATGCGTTGGCCCTTGATGAAACCCGAGCAGCATTTGAGCCCGTCCTTTGGGACTGCCCGCCGGGTCATACGGGCCGGGTCGATCAGGTCTGGTTTCGCGGCACCCATGGTGACATTGGCGGGCAGTTGAGCGGGTTCCATGCAGCAAGGCCTCTGGCCAATATCCCGTTGGTCTGGATGCTGGAAAGGGCAGCGGAATGCGGCCTATCCTTACCGGAGGACTGGAAGGCGCAGTTTCCCACCGATCCAACGGCCCCGTCGGTCAGCACGTGGCGATACTGGGGCAAGTTATTCCTGATCCGAAAAGCGCGAAAACCCGGACAAACCCGGTCCGAGCGGCTTCATCCTACCGTTCAAACCGGTGATCTGACTTTGCCAATGGCCGATCCGATTGCTTAGCTTGCCGGACCCTTCATGATCATGCAGGTGGTCGATCCCGTGGCATAGAGCCTGTCGTCGTCCAGCCCCCGGATTTCGCCCGTCGCCACACTGGTTGAGCGCCCGGCATGGGTCACCACCGCGCTGGCACTCACTTTGGTGCCCAAGGGCAGGGCGCGGGTGATATTTATCTTATATTCCAAGGTGGTGTAGAATGATCCTTTGGGCACGCAAGTCATCACCGCACAGCCCATGCAACTGTCCAGTATCGCGCCATACCAGCCCCCATGCACTCCGCGCATCGGATTGGTCACGCGCACATCTGGTTGCCCCTGAAACTCGACGCGGCCCGCTTCAACCTCGGTGATCCAAAACCCCATCGTGCGACCAATCGTGGCCCCGGCCAGCCTTCCGGCCAGAACATCCTGCATGAATTCAAGCCCCGAGCGCGAAAACAAATCTTCCTGATCGGGTAACTCGTCCAACGTGTTGGCAAAACGGAGCGTCATCGGGGGCCTTTCTATGGTCGTGAGATGTTAACTCTCGGCGTCTTCACGCTCCAGCGCAACAAGGCCGAGTTGCCGTGCGGCATCCAGCGACAGAATCCCGCTATCCAGCCCTTGTGGCTTCTGATAGCGGCGCACGGCGGCGCGGGTGCGGCCATCCATCTGCCCGTTCACATTGCCCCGAAAAAGCCCACGCGCCTGCAAGGCACGTTGCAATGTGGCGATAAAAGTCGGTGTCAGGACGGTATCGCAAGGTGTTTCGAACCACGTCTCGCGGCGTTCTTCCACGATGGCCTGGCGGGTCTCGGTCTTGTAGATCGCGGGGCTTAGAATTGTGCCGTTGCTATCAATCTGCGCCGGTTGCAGCACGATCTGATCGGTGATGGTTTCCACAACCGCGGGGGTCACGCTTTTGCCCCAGCAACTGCCCGGGGCGGCCCCCGGTGGCGCTTCGGCCACGCTGCGCTGCAGTTCGGGTTCGCCTGCGAGCGGCCCGGAGACATCGTTTTCACACCCGGCGGCCAGAGAAATGGCGCAAAACGCAACAACAAAGGATCGGATCATAAAGCTCGGGCCTCTTGAGGGCATGTTTTGCGACACTCTAGCGCGTTTGCGTGAGGCGCGAAAGCGCGTGTTCAAGACATCACACTCGCCCACCAATCCGGGGCAAAAACCGGCTGATCAAGGGCAAACCAGGAAAAATTCTGCATTGGCGTTCATTTCCGACGTGCAATTTGGGCTGGAGCGCCCTAAATCGCTTGGCTAGGAATCATGAATGCAGTGATCTGAGGGAAGGGCACACGCATGGCAAAAATCACCTATGTCGAGCATAACGGCACTGAACATGTGGTCGATGTGGCCAACGGTTTGACCGTGATGGAAGGGGCTCGCGACAACAATATTCCGGGCATCGAGGCCGATTGCGGCGGCGCCTGTGCTTGTTCAACCTGCCATGTCTATGTACATCCCGACTGGGTCGAGAAAGTGCCGGCCAAGGACGACATGGAAGAAGACATGCTTGATTTCGCGTACGAGCCTGACCCCGCGCGTTCGCGCCTGACCTGCCAGATCAAGGTGACCGATGCGCTGGACGGTCTTGTGGTGCAGATGCCCGAAAAGCAAATCTGATGCGGTTGATCAGCGCTGCTGTTCTGGCGCTGATCGCATCTTCTGCGGCGGGCGAGACCATTACAGCGGCACGGTTTGTCGAACCGACAAAAATCTACCAACACGGCGTTCTTGGCGATGCCGTGGAATGGCGCGCGCTGGAGATTGAAACGGACGGCGCGGAGACGGATCGCTTGTCCCAAAATGCCGTTTTACGCAAACACCGGTACAAGATCACCCTGCCGGTCGGGTATGTCTTTGAGGATATCGAGCCCCGGCTGACCGATGTCACCGGCGATGGCACACCCGAGGTGATCGTGGTGGAAACAGCCATCGCGCGCGGTGCGGCTTTGGCGATATACACGCATGAAGGACGCCTTACAAAAACACCTCACATCGGCCAGACAAACCGCTGGCTTGCCCCGATCGGTGCGGCGGACCTTGATGGCGATGGCCAAATCGAGATCGCCTATATCGACCGTCCGCATCTGGCCAAAACCCTGCGGATCTGGCGCTACACATCCGGAAAATTCAGCGAGATTGCCAGCCATCCGGGCCTGACCAACCACAAGATCGGCTGGGATTTCATTGTGGGTGGCATAAGCCTCTGCGGGGATCGCCATCAGATCATCACCGCATCAGGCGATTGGTCCCGGATTGTCGCCACAACATTCGACGGGCAGACAATCATGCCAAAAGACATCGGCCCTTACACCGGACCAGATAGTCTTTCTGCGGCTCTTTCCTGTTTTTAAGCTTCTTCTGGCCAGAAATATCCCGGGGGTGGGGGGGCATCCCCCCCACATGGGTCGGATCGCGCAGGCGATCCGATATCTGAGGTCAAAGCGCCCGCCACCCAATATCGCGGCGATAAAACCCCTCGGGCCAGTTAATCGCGCCCGTCATCGCATAGGCGCGATCCACGGCTTCCTTTAGCGACCCACCTCGCGCGGTCACGTTCAATACTCGTCCACCTGCGGCGGTCACCTTGCCATCCACCTTCTTGGTGCCGGCATGAAACACCATGTTCGAGCTGTCTTCCGGCAGAGCACCCAATCCATTGATCACACTGCCTTTTGCGTAGCTCCCGGGATAGCCTTTTGCGGCCATCACCACAGTCACAGCGTGATCATCGGCCCAGTTCACGGCGCAATCGGCCAGCCGCCCTTCGGCGGCGGCATGCAGCAAATCCATCACCTGCGCGCCAAGGCGCATCATCAGAACCTGACATTCCGGATCACCAAAGCGCACATTGTATTCCACCAGCCGGGGGTGCCCGTCCTTGATCATCAGCCCGGCATAAAGCACCCCCTGATAGGGTGCGCCGCGCTTTTCCATCTCGGCCAGGGTGGGGCGGATGATCTGCTCCATCGCTGCCTCGGCCACCGCATCGGTCAGAACCGGGGCAGGGGAATAGGCCCCCATCCCGCCGGTGTTGGGCCCGGTATCGCCTTCGCCCACACGCTTGTGGTCCTGGGCGGTACCCATGGCCAATGCGGTTTTTCCGTCGCAAAGCACAAAGAAGGACGCTTCCTCGCCTTCCATGAATTCTTCAATCACCACCTCTGCGCCAGCCCCGCCAAAGGCCCCGCCGAACATGTCGTCAATGGCTTCCGTCGCCTGAGCCAGCGTTTCGGCAATGATCACGCCTTTGCCCGCCGCCAACCCGTCGGCCTTGATCACGATGGGCATGGATTGGTCTTGCAGATAGGTCTTTGCGGCCTCGGCATCGGTGAAGTGGCCATAGCCCGCGGTCGGGGCGCCTGCCGCATCGCAGACTGCCTTCGTAAAGCTTTTCGAGGCTTCCAGCTGGGCCGCCGCCGCGCTGGGTCCGAACACCAGCAACCCTGCCTCGCGCAAGCGATCCGCTACGCCTGCGGCCAGCGGCGCTTCGGGCCCGACAATCACGAATTCCACCGCGTTGGCATCGCAGAACTCGGCCACTTCGGCGCCGTTTTCGATATCCAGATCAGCACATTCAGCGATTTCGGCAATCCCGGCATTGCCCGGGGCCACGATCAGCTTGTCGCATTTGGGGTTCTGCATTACCGCCCAGGCCAAGGCATGTTCCCGGCCCCCGCCGCCCAGAATGAGAATATTCATGTCGTTTCCCCCGCTTGGCCTTTGCTTGGCGGCGTTCTAAGCTGCCGCAAAGCCAGACACAAGGCGCGACGAGGCACAGCATATGTCCGATCTGATCGACGATCCCACACCCGGCGAGAACGCTCCGGAGTTTACCGTCTCGGACCTCTCGGGCGTGGTCAAACGCATGATCGAGGGCGAGTTTTCCCATGTCCGGGTGCGCGGCGAGGTGGGCCGCGTCTCGCGCCCGCGCTCGGGGCATATCTACATGGACCTCAAGGATGACCGGGCGGTCCTGGCCGGTGTGATCTGGAAAGGCGTTGCCACGCGTCTGGCCGTCCAGCCTGAGGAAGGGATGGAGGTGGTCGCCACCGGGCGGCTGACCACGTTCCCTGGCCAGTCACGTTATCAGATCGTGATCGAGGATATGAAACCGGCCGGTGTTGGCGCGTTGATGGCCATGCTTGAGGCGCGCAAAAAGGCGCTGGCGGGCGAGGGGCTGTTCGCACCGGAGCATAAACAGGAACTCCCCTACCTTCCTGAAATCATTGGTGTTGTTACCTCGCCCAGCGGGGCGGTGATCCGCGACATCCTGCATCGGTTGCGGGATCGGTTTCCGCGCAAAGTGTTGCTTTGGCCGGTTGCTGTGCAGGGTGAGAAATGTGCCCCCGAAGTGACCCGCGCGATTGAGGGGTTCAATGCCCTGACCCCTGGCGGAGCCTTGCCGCGCCCCGACCTGATCATTGTCGCCCGAGGTGGTGGGTCTATTGAAGACCTCTGGGGGTTTAACGAGGAATCGGTTGTCCGCGCGGCGGCGGCCTCGGACATTCCGCTGATTTCGGCGGTGGGGCACGAAACCGATACCACGTTGATTGATTTCGCGTCCGATATGCGCGCGCCAACACCGACCGCGGCCGCGGAACTGGCGGTGCCGGTGCGTCTTGATCTTCTGGCCTGGCTGGACGGGCAGGAGGCGCGTCTCACACAGTCACTCAGCAATGGCATCACCACGCGTGGTCAGCGCCTGCGGGATCTTTCACGCGCCATGCCCCGGATCGAGGCGTTGCTGGACACCCCGCGCCAGCGGCTTGACGGGTGGTCTGACAAGCTGGGCACCTCGCTGATCCGGCTCGTGCAAACCCGGCGTGTTGCCTTGTCCGAAGGGGCCGGCGCATTGCGCCCCGGTCTGCTGCTGCGCGCCGTTGAGGGAGAAAAACGTCGTTTGTCGGGCACCGCCGCCCGGCTCAATCTGAACGCGCTGAACGCGGAAATGACCCGCCAGCGGCGTGCGCTTGATCAGATCAACCAACGCCTTTCTGACTCCGGAAACCGCCAGATCAGCCTCTTGCGGGATCGTCTGGAAGGGTTAGAACGTATCAGGAAAACAGTAGGTTACAAGGAGACGTTAAAGCGAGGCTTCGCCGTGGTTCGCGATGGCGACAAGGTTGTGACCTCAAAGGCGCTGGCGGCCAAGGCAAAGGCGCTTGAGATCGAATTTGGCGATGGCAGGTTCGCTTTGGATACCGCAGCAGCGCCCAAATCCACGCAAAGAAAACCTAAATCCAAACCTGTGGATCCTGATCAGGGAAGTTTACTTTAGAAACGGATTCCCAGAGCGATTGTGGATAACGTCGCCACGCAGGTCGTAAATTGTAAAGTCTAAACACCCACATCCGGACCGGGGCACTGCAGGGGTTGGGCCGAGCGTTGCACCTCGTAGAGCTCCAACTCGGCCGGGTCGTCCTGAAACCGAGCGATCAACCCGCCACTGACGCTTTCGCGGAACGTCCAGCATTGGCGCCGTTCGATCTGCTCGTATTCAAAGCAGATCATCCCGTTTTCTTCGTACCAGATGCCGTTTTGACACCGCCCATCCAGAAAGGTCCAGATCACGCGGTTGTTTGGCAGGTATTCTTCCGCCCCGTAGGCCCGGCCGTTAGTGCCATAGTAAAACGTTTTGCCGCGGGTGAACTGGTCAAACTCTTCGGCGCTCATCAGGCCCTGGGCCATCGCGGCCGGGATGCTGATCAGAATGCACAATGCTGTCGCGATCATTTTCATGAGGCGAGTGTGGCAAATCCGTTGTGCCAACACCACCCGCTTTCGCACGGGCCAAAACAGCGGGCGAAATGCTGCGCGCATCCGCTTTGGGTTTGCCATCCCAATCCGGTTGCCACTGCGCACAAAGCGGGTCCATGACCTTACGCCAAAGCGGCGGCAGTAATGCCAGCACGGCCATCACTGGCAGCGAATAGGGCAGGACCGGCATGTCACCATCGCGCAGTTGCAATGCAGGATAAGGTCGCGACGGCGTCATGTGATGATCCGAGTGGCGCGGAGCATTGAGTGTCATGGCCGAGGAATACCAGTGCGGCGTGTTCCAGGAGTGCCGTGGCCCGACCGGCTCTGGTGTGCCATCTGCCAGGGTGGCGCGGCGCAGCCCGTAGTGCTGTACATAGTCGGACAGGAAGATTTGTATCTGTGCGTAAAGGCTGAGGAAAATCAGGGTCGCCAGTCCGGCCCCCCCGGCCATGGCCAGCGAAACGAGGCACATTGCAACCGCGCCGCCCACGTAGAGCGCGTAGGGATGCGCGCGCCATGAGGTTTGCAGATTGCGCCGCAAGCGGGTCTCGGCTTGCAAGCCCGCGCGAAACCCGCCCGGCCAGGCACGCAGCAGAAAGCGATAAAATCCCTCGCCCCAGCGCGCGGAATTCGGATCGTTCTTGGAGCCGACATGAACGTGATGCACCCGCACATGGGCGCTGGCATGATGACCAAACAGGATCGATGTATAAATCAGCTTGCCCATCAGGCGCAGGCGCCGCGAGGGGCGATGTATCAACTCATGCGCCACCGGATGCGAGATTTGACCAAAGGCCAAAGCGGCGGAGAGGGCCGCCAGCGCGCGTTCAACCCATGTCAGCGCATTGGGCCCTGCAACGGCCCAAAGTACGCAGCCGAGCAACAGGAAATGCAAACCGCCCAGGATTTTCAGCAGGTTGTCTGCAGCTGGAAATTCCGCCTCCGGGTCGGCATTCCCGGTCTGCACGGCAATCAGGTGATCCAGTACAAAAACCAACGCAGTGATGTAACCGACTGCCAGCCATCCCCATACCCCGCCTGCAAAGCTGGCAGTCAGGATCAGCAAGAACGGGGTGATCGTGGCGATTGCGAACAGGTGCATTTACTCGTCCCAAGGTGACAGTTGATGGTCGGATAACACGCGAATCCGGCACGCTTTGGGCAGCATAATGAGAAATCGGCGGCAGCCCAACGTTTCCGAGGGGGCGAATGTCGTTTTTGGCCTCGCCAGAGGGGGCGTCAGCCGATATTGCTGCGAACGGGTTAATGCAGAGGATCCACCATGGCATTGGATGAGCGCAAAGGCGTCTGGAAATCAGGTAAGGGCAAGGGGCGGCGCACGCCCAAGGGTCGCCAGCTGGAAGATCAGGCCTGGACCGAAGTGCAGGACTTGCTGGGTAATCAACCTCGCCGCCGCGATTTGCTGATCGAATATCTGCATTTGATTCAGGATAAATTCGGCCATTTGTCTGCGGCGCACCTGCGCGCTCTGGCCGAAGAGATGCGCATTTCCATGGCCGAGATTTACGAGGTCGCCACCTTCTACGCCCATTTCGACGTGGTCAAAGAAGGCGAGACTCCGCCCCCTGCGCTGACCATTCGGGTGTGCGATTCCCTCTCCTGCGAACTGGCGGGCGCGCAGGCGTTGAAGGCAGCCCTGGAAGACGGTTTGGATGCGTCCCAGGTGCGGGTTTTGCGGGCCCCTTGCATGGGTCGCTGTGATACCGCACCTGTACTGGAGATCGGGCATAACCATATCGACCACGCCACGCCTGAAAAGATACAGGCGGCAATCGCAGGCGATGATACGCACCCGCATATCCCGCAATATCAGGACTTTGAGACGTATCGCTTAAGCGGCGGTTATGAAACTCTCGCCAAGATCCGCGAGAGCGGCGATTTCGACGCCATTCAGGAAGAACTGCTGGCTTCGGGCCTGCGAGGGCTTGGCGGCGCTGGTTTCCCTTCGGGGCGTAAATGGGGTTTTGTGCGCGCTGAAGCTGGTCCGCGCTATCTGGCGGTGAACGGTGATGAAGGCGAACCGGGGACCTTCAAAGATCGCTTTTATCTCGAACGGGAACCTCATGTTTTCCTTGAAGGAATGTTGATTGGGGCTTGGGCGGTTGAGGCCGAGATCTGTTTTATCTACATGCGCGACGAGTATCCTGCCGTGCTGCATATTCTGGCCAAGGAAATCGCGGCGCTGGAAGAGGCGGGCATTGTCGAGCCGGGCTATATCGACCTGCGGCGCGGGGCGGGTGCGTATATCTGCGGCGAAGAAAGCGCGATGATCGAAAGCATCGAAGGCAAGCGCGGCCTTCCGCGTCATCGCCCGCCCTTCGTGGCCAATGTCGGTATTTTCGGGCGGCCCACTTTGGTGAATAATGTTGAGACCCTCTATTGGGTGACCAAGGTGCTGCGCCAGGGCAAGGAAATCCTGTCGGATGTCGAGCTGAATGGCCGCAAGGGCCTGCGCTCTTACTCAGTGTCGGGGCGTGTGAAAAAACCCGGTGTGCACCTGTTGCCAGCGGGCAGCACGATCACGGATATCATCGCCGCATCGGGTGGCATGCTGGATGGCCATAGTTTCAAGGCGTATCAGCCCGGCGGTCCGTCCTCGGGGCTATTGCCTGCGTCGATGGATGACATTCCGCTGGATTTCGACACGTTGCAACCGCATGGCTCGTTTATCGGGTCCGCCGCTGTTGTTGTTCTGTCAGATCAGGACAGCGCGAAAGAGGCCGCCTTGAACATGCTGCGCTTTTTCGAGGATGAAAGCTGTGGACAATGCACGCCTTGCCGGGTGGGCTGTGAAAAGGCGGTCAAGCTGATGCAGGCCGACAGTTGGGATCAGCCTCTTCTGGAAGAGCTGTGCACGGCCATGGCCGATGCCTCGATCTGTGGTCTTGGGCAGGCGGCACCAAATCCGATCCGCTTGACGATGAAGCATTTCCCTGACGAGGTGTGATGCTTCCGAGTTTTGCGGTCTCTCTGGCCGCGCTTTTGGCGGCACTCTATCTGGTCTGGTTCTGTTTTCGACCATCCAGTTTATTGAAAACATGCGTTAAAACCGCTTCAGTTTTGCTTTTGGTGGTGGCCGCGGCGCTGGTGAATGCACCGGTGGCCTTGATTGTCGCATTGGCGCTGTGTGCGATCGGTGATTTTTTCCTGTCGCTGGAAGGTGAGCGGAGTTTCCTCGCCGGTGTCGCGGCCTTCGCGGCGGGCCATATCGCCTATATCGTGTTGTTCATCAGCCACCCTGCCTCCGATTCTGCAGGGGTGCCAGTATGGGCCATCGCAGTTCTGTTTCTCTTTGCTGCGATCATGATGGCCCTGCTTTACCGTCACGCCGGATCCCTGCGCTTTGCGGTTCTGGCCTATGTGCTGGTGATTGCCGGAATGGGTGTGGCGGCGATGAGTGTGCCGTCATCGGGCGCGCTTTGGCTGGCCTTACCTGCGGCGTTGATGTTCATGGCCTCTGACACGGTGCTGGCAACCGAGATGTTCTTGCTTCGCTCTGACCATCCATTGCGCAAAGTGACGCCTTTCATCGTGTGGGCGCTTTACTGGCTGGCGCAACTGGGCTTCCTGCTGGCCTTCGCGCCGCTTTAATCATTGCGATAAACCGCGCAGATACAGCCCTGCTTCTTCATCTTCGCACAATCGCGCCAGGCCTGATCGCGGCTGTCGCGGCCCAGGCGGGCCATGAAGTATCCGCCATTCGGGCTGGCGCGGCTTTTCTCGAATACCAGGTCGGGTTTCTGACCTTTGATCAGTCCGGAACAGGCGCGTGTGACTCGTTCGAACTTGGCGCGGGCTTTTTTCTTGCTCAGACCGAATGCCATCTGAATGCCCCAAGGCTGGATCGCCGGGGCCACTGGTTTCAGCTTGGTGATCCGGCGGGTCCTGGCCATCTCAAAGCAGGCGGCAGCAAAGGGCAGGGTCGTCGACAGGCGAAGATCGGGTGCAGGTTTTGGGTCTTCCAGCCAGTTCTGATGCGGCACACCGGTGATGATGCGGACATAATCCACGGTTTCCTGTGCCAGCCCGCCGGTGCCTGCGATCAGCCCTTCGGCGCGCCTTTCACCGCCATTGTATCCCACTGCGGCCAGGCCCAGGCTGCCATATGTCCGCGCCATTTCAGAGAGATAGCGCGCCGAATGCTCCAACGCCTCGGCCGGGTTATAGCTGTCGCCGAGGCCACGCCGTTGCGCCGTGTGGGGCATGAACTGCGCAATGCCTTGTGCGCCTGCGGGGCTGAGGGCGTAGGCGTCGAACCGGCTTTCCTGCCAGATCAGGCGGGCGAAGAAATGTGGATCAAGATCGTTATGGGCGGCAAAGCGTTCAATCGCGTTGCAGATATCATAGGCGAAATGCGCCTTGCGGATGCATTCCACCGGGCCCCATGTGCCAGACGAGCAAATACGCTCGGGCGGCCCGGAAAACGCAGGTAGGGGGACGATCAGAAAAAGAGCCAGGGCAAACCATTTCATAACCTGTTAATCCTGCCTTCACGGCTGCCATAGTCAATGCCACCTTTTCATCAGCGCCCCGGAGGTTTAACTGGTTGGCACGCAAAAAGGTGGCGCGCATGTCGTTTTTCAAAAAGCTCAAGAACAAGCTGTTCAAATCCTCATCCAAGATCGAAGAGGGGCTGGATGCCATTGTCGAAGACGGTGGCGAAGAAGAAGAGCTTTTGGTCGAAGAGAGTGCGCTTGACGCCGCACCGGCCCTAGCCGACCCAACTCCTGAGCCTGAGCCTGAGCCTGAGCCTGAGCCTGAGCCTGAGCCTGAGCCTGAGCCTGAGCCTGAGCCTGAGCCTGAGCCTGAGCCTGAGCCTGAGCCTGAGCCTGAGCCTGAGCCTGAGCCTGAGGAAGTCGTTAGCGCAGCTGACGACGCCGCCCGGCAGGTGCTTCAGAATGAAGCGCCGAGAGGGCCAGAACCGGGTGAGGTTGATAATGATCCTTTGGCGGTTGACGCAGCTGACGCAGAAATGGTTGCTTCAC
>NZ_JBGEHK010000010.1:72817-119147 GCF_041403425.1 Roseovarius conchicola
CCGAACCCGAACCCGAACCCGAACCCGAACCCGAACCCGAACCCGAACCCGAACCCGAACCCGAACCCGAACCCGAACCCGAACCCGAACCCGAACCCGAACCCGAACCCGAACCCGAACCCGAACCCGTTGCCCCGCTCAAGGTGGATCTGACGCCAGCCTTGTCCGAGCCAGCCACGGAACCGGAGCAGAAGCCGGGCATTCTGGGCCGCTTGTTTGGGCGCGGCGAGGCCAAAACCGTCACGCGCCGGGTGCTGGATGACGACATGGTCGAGCAGCTGGAAGAGCTGTTGATCACCGCCGATATGGGCGTGGACACGGCCCTGCGCGTGGCCGCCAACATGGCCGAAGGACGCATGGGAAAGCGGCTTTCCACGCAGGAAATCAAACAGTTGCTGGCCGCCGAGATCGCCCGCATCATGGAGCCTGTGGCCCGCCCCATGCCGCTTTACCCCAAGAAACCGCAGGTGGTTCTGGTGGTCGGCGTCAACGGCTCGGGCAAGACCACAACGATTGGCAAACTGGCCAGCCAGTTCCGCGCGGCGGGCAAAAAGGTAGTCATCGCCGCAGGTGACACCTTCCGGGCCGCCGCCGTGGAACAGTTGCAGGTCTGGGGGGATCGTGCAGGCGTGCCGGTTCTGACCGCGCCCGAAGGGTCCGACCCGGCCAGCCTTGCTTTCGACGCCATGGACAAAGCCGAGGCCGATGGTGCGGATCTGCTGATGATCGACACCGCAGGGCGGCTCCAAAACCGTCAGGATTTGATGGAGGAACTGGCCAAGATCGTCCGCGTGATCCGCAAGAAGGACGACAGCGCGCCGCATAATACCCTCTTGGTGCTGGATGCCACGACAGGCCAGAACGCGCTGAGCCAGGTCGAGACGTTCCAGAAACTGGCCGATGTATCTGGCCTTGTCATGACCAAGCTGGATGGCACGGCCAAGGGCGGCGTGCTGGTGGCGCTGGCCGACAAGTTCGGCCTGCCGATCCATGCCATCGGCGTGGGCGAGCAGATTGACGATCTGGCCCCGTTTGACCCCGAGGAATTTGCGGCTGCCCTGACTGGAATGGACCCCACATGACCGACGATATGATTGCCCGCGTCGGTTCCTTGGAGGTCTATCTTGATGTGACTTTGTTGGTGGCTATCGCCGGGGTCGTATGGACTTTCGCGCGCCGGATTAGCCAGGAGCTCTACTTTCAGCTTTCACTCAGAACTCGAGAAATTGAAATCGAGCTTAGCCCGCTGCCCGAGGTGCCCAAAGAGATTAAAGAACTATATTTGTTGTTCATTCGTTATGGCAACGATACGTATTTGAAGGAGCTTGCCAGTGATCAGGAAAGATATCACGGTCGCCTCAGGAATAAGGTCACAAAAATCGATGTCGATGCCACTCGCATCGGTGACGGACCGATCAAGGTTCGCCTAAAGATTCACAAGCGCCTTGGTACCCAGTTCAAGTTTTTCATAGAGGTCGAAGGTGATCCCAAACCCGTGGTCGAGTATCTTGAGCGTCACGACACAGTGGAAAAGATTGAAGTGGTTGAGCGTCCTTACCGCGGTAAAGGAGACGAGGGGCGAAGCCGGGTATTCTTTATAATATCGCGGTTGCAGACTGTTGAGACAGTCGATGGTTTCGAAAATAATTTCATATTCCCCGTCTGACGCGTGAGCGATTGGCTGATCTCTCTGGAAGGGACCGAAGCAGGCCATAATCTGGCGCTTGGGTTGGCGCTCCTCGCCGCCTTTTTGCATGCGGTCTTTGGCGCATTGCAAAAGGGACGGCATGATCCTTGGCTGACCCGCGGGGCGATTGATGTCTGGCTGTTTGTTCTGGCGATGCCTTTTGCGTTGTTTGTCGTGCCTTTACCCGAGCCGCATATGTGGCCGATCTTTGCCGGGGCGGTGGTGATCCATGTGATCTACAAATGCCTGCAGGCGCAGGCCTATACCAAGGGGGCCTACACCGTAGTTTATCCGGTGGTGCGCGGCACCGGGCCGCTATTCGCGGTCATAGGGGCTTATCTGGTGTTTCAGGAGACTTTTACGCTGACCCAGTGGTTGGGCGTTGCGGTTCTGCTGAGCGGGATTTTTGGCCTTGCGGTCTACAACCTGATCTTTCTGGAGGTGGACCGGCATATGTTGCCCACGGCCCTCGCTTTGGCGGTGGCAACGGGGCTGATGGTGGCGATTTACACCACCTATGACGCCTATGGCATCCGGGCGACGGCCGATCCGTTCACCTTTCTGGCGTGGTTTTTCATGTTTGAAGGCATGACCCTGCCGGGGGTGGCTTATATGCGTTGGCGGCGTACGCTCAACCGGCCGGCCCTCGGACCATTGTTGCAACGCGGCTTTGTCGGCGCGATCGTGGCGTTCCTGTCCTTCGGCTCGATCATGTTGGCCACCCGTTTGGATCAGGTGGGCGAGGCGGCGGTGCTGCGCGAAACCTCGGTGGTGTTTGCGGCCCTGATCGGCTGGCTGGCGTTGCGCGAAACGGTGGGCCCGCGACGAATTGCATTGATGGCATTGATCGCAGCGGGGGCTGTGATAGTTGAAATGGGCGGATAAGACCCAATCTTGGACCCACCCGCGCCGCAAGACGCACCTATATCGGAGCTGTTCATGGACGAACCTGCCCACCCATCCTGGTTGAAACCCGCCCTTGAGTTCGGCCCGATCCTTGGCTTCTTCGTCGCCTATCTGTGGCTGAAAGACCGGGTCTTCACTTTTGGGGGCACTGACTATGACGGCTTTGTCGTGGTCACCGCCGGGTTTATCCCTGTGTTCCTGTTGTCCATGGCCGCGCTTTGGAAGCTGACGGGGCACCTGTCGAAAATGCAGATGGTCACCGCCGTGCTGATCGTGCTGTTCGGGGGCCTCAGCGTTTGGTTCAACGACCCCAGGTTCTTCAAGATGAAGCCGACGATTATCTATTTGATTTTCGTGGGGATTCTGGGGTTTGGGTTGATGCGGGGACAGTCCTATCTGCAGGTCGTGATGGACAGCATGATGCCTCTGACGCAAGAGGGATGGATGATCCTGACGCGCCGCCTGACCTTGTTTTTCCTCGGGCTGGCCGTGTTGAACGAACTGGTCTGGCGGACCCAAAGCGAAGAAACCTGGGTCTATTTCAAAACCTTCGGCCTGACTCTTGCAATCTTCGTTTTCTTCATGACGCAAGGCAAGGTGTTCTCGGAACACTCAACCGAAGAAGACGAGGAAACACCCCCAAACTGAGGGTGTAAAATATCGCGCAATTCTCCCGTCCGTGCCCGGCTTTTGCCTTATTTGTTTTCTAGAACGACGGCATGAAAAAGACTCTGCCCTCCCGCCTGTTCGAGGTTTGCGCCTCGATCCCTCCGATCCAGCCGCATAACATGCTGCCCTTTGTCATCATGATCGGACTTTGGATGGTGCTGCGGGCACAAGGCGTTTCCCAAGATCCCGCCTTCGTGGTGTCAGTGGTATCTGCGCAGGCCTATCTGGTGTGGCGCAACCTGCCGAATGCAGGTGCAAATCTGGTGAAAATGGGCAGCGCCAAGCGGCGCATGCTGCACGGTGCAGTGGGCCTGACGCTCGCCATCGCAGTGCTGCAATTGTGGCTGAGCAGCCCGATCTTTACCCAGCGGGTTTTGACCGTCATTTGCGGTTTTTTCCTGGTGGTCATGGTGCTTGGTATCCTGCGTGAACGAGAAGTGCTTGAGCGGCTGCGCAAGACGATGCCGGCAAATGGACGTCATTCGGCTCCGGTCAGCCTGCTTAGGGTCAATGCCACAATGGCCGCACTGATCATCGTCGCGAACGAGGTGCTGATCATGTACGAAAGCCCGGGAGTGTGGATCACCGTGATGCCACTCTTCATGCTGGTTCTGCATGCGATCTACTGGGTTCTGGTTCTGCTCACCATCCCTGACACGAACGACGCAACACCGGCCTGATCTGCCTGAGGCGCCTTAGTTGATCACGCGCCTGAAATCTTCGGTATATGCTTCAAACAGGTTTTTGAATGATCAGTTCCAAGCGGTCGACACATGTTGACCTGCGCTTTCAGCTTGGATAAACGAAAATCACGTGGCGATTTGTTACCGGATTGCGGGCCACGCTAAACAACACCGCTAAAAGGTCAGGATGAAAGCCCCCTTTCGCTTGACCGCGCACGGGGGTTTTTCATTGGGCGAGGGCCCGGAGGTCTAAGATGACGAAAGATTTGAAAACACGGACAAAACTGGTGCATGGTGGCTCGCGCCGCAGCCAGTACAACGAGGTGAGCGAGGCGATTTTCCTCACCCAGGGCTTCGTCTATGACACGGCCGAGGATGCCGAAGCACGGTTCCTCGATGCGGGTCCGGATGAGTTTATTTATGCCCGTTACGGCAATCCCACCGTGGCCATGTTTGAAGAGCGGATCGCAGCCCTGGAAGGGGCCGAAGATGCCTTTGCCACGGCCAGCGGCATGGCCGCCGTCAGTGGCGCGCTGACCGCGATGCTGAAATCGGGTGATCACGTGGTGGCCGCGCGGGCCTTGTTCGGGTCCTGCCTTTACGTGCTGGAAGAGATTCTGACCCGTTTCGGGGTCGAGGTGACATTTGTCGACGGCACGAACCTTGATGAATGGCGCGGGGCCATCCGGCCCGAAACGTCGGTTGTTTTCTTTGAGACCATTGCAAATCCCACGCTGGAAGTGGTTGATATCGAGGCGGTTTCAAAGCTGGCCCATGCGGTGGATGCGACCGTTGTGGTGGATAATGTCTTTGCCACACCGGTCTTTTCACGCGCGATATCGCAAGGGGCCGATGTGGTGGTCTATTCGGCGACCAAGCATATCGACGGGCAGGGGCGCACCCTTGGCGGGGTGATCCTGGGCACCCGCGAGTATATCCGCAAAACGGTCGAACCTTACATGAAGCACACCGGTGGATCGATGTCGCCCTTCACGGCCTGGGTCATGCTCAAGGGGCTTGAGACGATTGATTTGCGCGTGCAGGCACAGGCGGCGTCGGCGCTGGCAATCTCGGATGTGCTGCAAGGTCACGAAAAGTTGAGCCGCGCGATCTATCCCGGCCATCCCAACCATGCGCAAAACGCCCTTGTGACGCGGCAGATGGGCAAAGGGGGTACAGTCGTTTCGCTTGAACTGGAGGGGGGACAGGCGGCGGCATTCCGATTCCTGAACGCGCTGGATATTGTATTGATTTCCAATAACTTGGGTGATGCAAAGTCGATCATCACACACCCGGCCACCACGACTCACCAGCGCCTGTCAGATGAGCAACGCGCGCGCCTCGGGATCAACCCGGGATTGGTACGTCTGAGCGTGGGGATCGAAGACAGCGAGGATTTGATCGCGGATATCCTGCAGGCGCTTGAGGCGGTTTGATCATGGCGAATGGCTGCGCTTGGCCCTGTTTTTGAAGGGCTAAGGCGGAATGAAGCCAATTGTGTCAACCGGTGATTGATCCATAAGGTCGTTTTTGGCGTATTCCTTATCGAAATTGGTAATGCGCGCCGCCTTGGTTTATGTAGTCATAGGCAGGATGCCCGGAGGACAGTGTTTATGAACTACAAACCCGATGAGTTTGTGCCCGCCCCTGATCGTGATGACGCCAAGCAAGCATTGGATCTGTTGCGCACATGGGCCGAGTCGGCATCCCCCGAAGAAGTGGCCGATTTAGACCCTGCCGTGGCCCGTATTTTGACACGCAGCGAAGTATCGAACTATCCGGTGCTCAAGCGTGACTATCCCCGGGATTTCATCGCTGATGCGGCCTACAAGGCCACTCTGCCAGACTTGCAGAACGGTCCCAGCTCGCTGATCCGTGGATCACGTCAGGATTTGCAGCATGTGGGCATCTCGAATTTCCGCCTGCCGATCAGCTATCATACCCGCGACAATGGCGATATCCGGCTGGAAACCTCTGTCACCGGCACGGTAAGCCTTGAGGCCGAGAAAAAAGGCATCAACATGTCGCGCATCATGCGCAGCTTTTATAAGCATGCTGAGAAAACCTTTAGTTTCGAGGTGATTGAGGCGGCGCTGGATGACTATATCAGCGATCTCGATAGCATCGATGCGCGGCTTCAGATGCGGTTCAGCTATCCGGCCAAGGTGAAATCCCTGCGCTCGGGGCTGGAGGGCTACCAGTATTACGACATCGCGCTTGAGCTGATCGAACGGGACGGTGTGCGCCGCAAGTTCATGCATCTCGATTACGTCTATTCGTCGACCTGCCCGTGTTCGCTTGAGTTGAGCGAGCACGCGCGTCAGGCGCGGGGGCAATTGGCCACGCCGCATTCGCAACGGTCTGTCGCGCGCATCTCGGTCGAGGTTTTGTGTGGCGATTGCCTGTGGTTTGAAGATCTGATCGACATGGCCCGCAATGCCGTGCCGACAGAGACGCAGGTTATGGTCAAACGCGAAGATGAACAGGCCTTTGCCGAGCTGAACGCTGCCAATCCGATCTTTGTCGAGGACGCCGCCCGATTGTTCTGTGAACAATTGGAAGCGGATGAGCGGATCGGCGATTTCCGGGTGATGGCCAGCCATCAGGAAAGCCTGCACAGCCATGATGCGGTCAGCATTCTGACCCATGGCGACAGCTTTGCCAGCGACAGCATTGATCCCAAGCTGTTCAATACGCTGTTCCACGTCGGATAACCCCTGAACAGACCCGATTTGCCTGTTTTGCGGGCAGATCGCGCACGCTTTGGCGCGAAATCGCCGAAAAGCGCAGCAGTTTGCCGCAGAAGGCACCTGTGTACTTTTCTGCACCTGCGAAAAGATTTACAGCGTTGTCACAGAAATTCATTACATCTGGTCGCCGTCACAGAAAGGGATCGACCCAATGCAAATCGTTTCAGCACCACTTAAGCTTTCAGTGGCCGGGATTCGTTTGACCGGCTACATGATCGAAAACAACATGCGCGTTGCGCAAGTTCTTGGTCAGGCCGTGCTTCAGGCCAATCCGTTCATGCCTCATATGCCGATTGCGTCTGCATTGAAAGCATCCAAGCCAGTTGCCAGGGCCAAGCGGGCAGTCGCGCCTAAGGTCAAACCGGCCCCGGTGTCCAAGTCGGCGCAATCCGCTAAGAAACCGGTTGCCGCCAAGAAGGCGGTTGCGGCCAATACCGTAACCAAGCCCCGTGCCAAACCTGTTGCGAAGGCTGCAACGAAGGTGCCTGCCAAAACACCGGCCAAGACGGGCGCAAAAGTGACTGCGAAACCCGCCAAGGCCGCCGCGAAGACAGCCCAGCCTGCCGCGTCTGCCAAGGTTCCTGTGAAGAAAGCCGAACCCGCCAAAGTGGCACCGGTGAAAGCAGCAAAACCTGTGTCCAAGGCCGCCGCACCCGCCAAAGCCGCAGCAGCCAAACCAGCTATGTCGACACAGCCGGTCAAGGCAAACAACAAATCAAAACGCCAACCCTCGGCACCCCCTGCGATGCCGCAATCTACCTCGACGGCCCCCGCCGAATAAGAGCTGACCTGCGGGGTTGCAGATCGTGCAACCCTGCCATTCCAATTAGGCTGTTGTGCGTCATAAATCCTGACCTAATATTGGTGTTGGGAGGAAACCAAACCAACCAAACGAGGTTTCCAAATGACGTTCTTTGCAACAAACATCTCCGCCACAACCGGTCTGTCAGCTTTTTTCAGCAAGCTGTTCGATCGCATGACAACAGGCATGGAAGGGCACGCCCATCACATGTCGCGGCGCGCGCAAATCGAAGCGCTTGAGGCGAAATCGGACGCGGAACTGGCCGAAATGGGCCTGAAACGCGATCAGATTGCCTATCACGTGTTTCACGACCTGTTTTACGCCTGACCCCTCAGAAACGGATGATGCGAGAATGCTGCATTGCAGCAAAATCTCGCGCATCCGTGCCAGGCCATTCTTATCTTCGACAGAATTCCTGTAAGCTGAGAGCGGGAGGACGACATTTCCATCAGGGAAAGGCACGTCCATGACAGACAAGTTTACGGAAACACCGATCGGCATCGCATTCTGCACCTCGGAGTGGCGCAGTTCGCTGGATCGTTATCTGGCTGAGCGTGCCCATGGCATGAACAGCTATATGCTCAACCGCTCGCGGCTTGCCAGCGTGGCGCGGCTGCATCTTCTGAGTGACAAGGAACTGGCAGAGATGGGCCTGACACGCGATGAAATCCCGGCCTTTGTCTTTGAAGACATCCTGCCCGGGTAACGTGACATGATCAGACCTGCTTGACACCGGGGGGCGGGACGGCCAACGCTGCGCCGCATGGTGGATCTGCGTCCCGTCGGATATGTGGTTGGATTGATGGTGATGGCCCTGGGTCTCGCCATGATCCTGCCGTTCATGGTCGATATTGCAGAAGGCCGGGGCCATTGGAACGTGTTTGCCGAATGCGCGATTCTGACCGTGCTGGTGGGCGGTTTGGTGGCGCTGACCTGTAAGAACGGCGTCAAAGAGGGGCTGACGATTCAACAGACCTTTTTGCTGACGACGGGCGTCTGGGTGATCCTGCCGCTGTTCGGCGCTTTGCCCTTCATGCTGGGTGATACCGATCTGCGCTTCGTTGATGCGTTTTTCGAGGCGATGTCGGGCCTGACCACTACCGGATCCACGGTACTTGCCGGGCTGGAGGAATTGCCCAAGGGGCTGTTGTTGTGGCGGGGCCTGATGCAGTGGCTGGGTGGCATCGGGATTATCGTTGTGGCGATGGTGTTCCTGCCCGAACTGCGCGTCGGTGGGATGCAGATTTTCCGCACCGAAGGGTTTGACACCTTTGGCAAGATCCTGCCACGCGCGACCGAGATTTCCTCGCGTATTTCGGTGATCTACCTGGCGCTCACCCTGCTATGTGTCTTGTGTTACGTGCTGTCGGGGATGGACCCGTTTGACGCCACCGTGCATGCCATGACCACGGTCGCCACCGGCGGGTTTGCCAATTACGACGCCAGTTTTGGGGCTTTTGGCGGGACCACTGAATATGTCGCTGTCATCTTCATGATGCTGGCTGCGCTGCCCTTCGTGCGTTTTGTGCAAATCACGGCGGGCACTGCCCAGCCGCTGATCCACGATCCGCAGGTCCGTGGGTTTTTCGCCACTGCCATTGTGCTGGTCGTGATCGTCACGCTTTGGCAGTTCTGGCAGAACGAAAATCCCAGCGAGGCGGCCTTCCGCAAAGTGCTGTTCAACACGGTGTCGATCCTGACCGGCACCGGCTATGCCAGCGCCGATTACATGCAATGGGGCAGTTTCCCTGTGGCGATGCTGTTCTTTGTCGGATTGATCGGAGGCTGCGCGGGGTCGACCGCCTGTTCGATCAAGATCTTCCGCTATCAACTTCTGTTAGCCTCAATCAAGGCCCAGCTGCAACGCATTCTGACGCCCCATGGCATGTTCACCCCGCGTTATCAGGGGCGCCCGGTTGGCGATGATGTATTGAACTCGGTAATGTCGTTCTTCGTGTTCTTCACGGTCACGTTGGGCGTGATCTCGGTGGTGCTGGGCCTGACGGGCCTTGATTTCGTCACCGCCGTGTCCGGGGCTTCGGCGGCGCTGGCTAATATCGGTCCGGGCCTCGGCGACACGATCGGGCCGGCCGGCAATTTCGCATCGTTGAATGACACGGCGAAATGGGTGTTGGCGGCAGCCATGTTGATCGGACGTCTGGAATTGCTGGCCGTCTATGCAATTTTCACCATCAGTTTCTGGAGAGCATGATGACAACGAGACCTTTGGGCGCACAGATCAGCCATATGCTGAAATCGCGCGGTGTGGATGTGATTTTCGGCATTCCAGGGGTGCATAACCAGGAAATGTATCGCGGTATCGAAGAAGCCGGCATCACCCACGTGCTGGCGCGTCACGAACAGGGCGCGGGGTTCATGGCAGATGGCTATGCGCGCGCATCCGGCAAGCCGGGCGTGGCCTATGTGATCACCGGGCCGGGCCTGTGCAATGTGATGACCCCGATGGGTCAGGCTTATTCGGACAGCGTACCGGTGTTGGTGATTTCGTCCTGTCTGGATGAAACGGCGGCGCGGCGCGGGCAGTTGCACCAGATGCTGGATCAGGAAGGCGCGGCCCGCACAGTCTGTGACTGGAGCTATGAGGCGCGTGATGCAGGGGCCGCTTATCAGTTGATTGACCGGGCTTTGGCCGAGTTTGAAGGCGCACGACCACGGACAAAACACATCCAGGTCCCGATCCGGGCCTTGGAAGGCGAGGCCGCGGCAGCCCCCGCTGCTCCGGCACCGCAAATGGCGCGCTCAGCTCCGCTAAAGGCGGTTGCCTTGGTGGCCGAGGCGCTGAACGCCGCCAAGAAACCGATGATTGTATTGGGGGGAGGGGCTGTGCCGGGCGCTGAAGCGTGGCGCGAGGTGGTCAAACGCTGCGGCGCGGCCAGTTTCACCACCTATGCCGGCACCGGGATCATCGCCGCAAACGATCCGCTGGCCTTTGGCACCTATCTGGCGCAGCCCGATAGTGCCGGGGTGATTGGGCAAGCCGATCTGGTGCTGGCCGTGGGCACCGAGCTGTCCGAGAATGATCTGTGGCGCGTTGATCTGGGCCACGAGGGCCGCATGATCCGGGTGGATATCGACCCTGAACAGCTGAACTCCATGCCCGGCACCACGGATGGCATTCTATGCGATGGCGCTGCTTTGGCGGAAGGGTTGCTGATCCATGACCTGACGCAGGCCGAGGGCTGGGTTGCCAAAGACATTGCCGCGATGCGGGCACGGTGGGAGGCCGACACCGACGCCGAGCGCCCGGGGATCGTGCCCCTGGCCCGCGCGCTGGAGGAAGTTCTGCCCGATGACACGATGATCTATTCCGACATGACCCAGTTTGCCTATGTCTCGAAAGAGGTCTGGACCATGCCGCGCCCGGGGCATTGGCATCATCCTTATGGCTTTGGCACGTTGGGTTATGCGATGCCTGCGGCGATTGGTGGTTGCATGGCGCGGCAGGGCAAGCCGACACTGGCCATCGCCGGGGATTACGGGTTTCAATACACGCTGCAGGAACTGGGGGCGGCGGTCGAAATGAAACTGCCTTTGCCGATTATCCTGTGGGACAATGGCAAACTGAAAGAAATCGAAGACAGCATGGTGCGTGCCCAGATCGCCCCCAACGCGGTGATTGCGCATAATCCTGATTTCTGTGCTTTGGCAAAGGCTTATGGTGCGCGTGCGCAAGCGCCTAAGGATATCCCCGCGATGCAGAAGGCGGTGTTGGAGGCGTTCAAGGCGGATGGCCCGACATTGATCTACGTGACACCTGACATGGTAGGGTAGGGCGCAGGCCTTGATGCGCCCTGTCCGGAAGCAGCGAAGGGCGACAGATATTGACGTCGCATGTTCTTGACCCGGATGGGCTTGAAGGGCCTGAACGGTATGCAGTGGCATTCCGCTAACCCTTTGATGTGAAAATTAAATCTGTTCCAAAGAGGCGTTGATCACGCTACATACAAGAGCGAAGCTAACAGGATCGGCCCATGCCCCCCATCGAAGACCACGCCTTGCGTTACGACCTTGCCAACGAGCTGCACGCCCGCCCATTCCCGTCACTGGATGCGCCCGCGACAGCGGTTTACCTGGCGATCAAACCTGAACAGGACGCGGCTAAACGGGATCGCGCCGCCGATATGGCGCATTTGATTGACCTGTTGGATCGTCACGGGGCCAGCCATCCGCAACCCGGGGCGACGCATTACTTCGGCAAGATCGGGCGGCATCACCTGAAATGGGAAAGCCATACCGAATTCATGACCTACACGGTGTTCATCGATGGGGTCAGTGATCGCCCGTTTGATCCCGCAGATTTCGAGGTGTTCCCGCACGATTGGCTTGCGGCGGCTCCGGGTCAGCGGATCACCTCGGCTCTGATCCGGGTCTCACCGTGGAGCAACAAAGAAGAATTCCGCCAGAATATCGCCGATTGGTTCGTGGCAGAAAGCGTGGCCGTGGCCCGTGTGCTTGATGACGCCGCAGTGTTAGCAGGTGACTTTCGGATCGACCCGGCGGGTCATCTGCGCTTTGCGGTCTCGGTAGCGCCCGATACGGGAGACCGCCGGATTGGGCGGATTGTGCAGCGCCTTTGCGAGATAGAGACCTACAAGGCCATGTCGATGCTGGGCTTTGCACGGGTGCGCGAAATGGGCGCGCAAATGGGCGCCTTGGACGATCAGCTCAATCACCTGACCGGCAGTCTGGCAGGCGAAGTGCACAAACCCGAAGATGCTCTGGAAGAGTTGTTGACCATTTCGACCGAACTGGAAGGCATGATCGCACATTCCTCGTTCCGCATCGCGGCCACCATGGCCTATGAGAAGATCGTCAATCAGCGGATCGAGGTGTTACGCGAAGAGCGATTTGAGGGGCGACAAATCTTTGCCGAATTCATGATGCGCCGCTATCTGCCGGCGATGCGCACCGTGTTGTCGGCCAAGGATCGGCTTGAGGCGATGTCGGCCAGGGCCAGCCGTACCGCGCAGCTGCTGCGCACCCGGGTGGACGTAGAGCGCAGCGCCCAGAACCAGGCTTTGCTGGAAAGCATGGACAAACGCGCCGATCTGCAACTCAAGCTCCAAAAGACGGTTGAGGGGCTTAGTGTGGTGGCGATCAGTTATTATGCCGTGTCGCTGGCCTCTTATGTGGTTTATCCGCTGGCCGAGCCGCTGGGCATTACCAAGGGAATGCTGACCGCTACGGTGACCTTGCCCATCGTGGCTCTCGTCTGGTGGATGGTCCGTCGTATCCACAAGAAAATGAACTGACACAGCAATATTGCGTCGCAGGATGTAAGCCCGCATAGTCGCTTCCTTTAGCCATAAAGGATATTGATATGCCCTTCCCGGATTTCATCATGGACTTTCCACCAATTGACGTGCCGTTTTCCGAGGAGGTGGTGCAAACCCGTGCGATCCGCTCGGACGCAGGGCTGACGGTGTTTTTCACTTTCCTGCAGGACATGGTGCTGCCGCCGCATTCCCATGGCGCGCAATGGGGCACGGTAGTGGAGGGCGAGATTGAATTCACCATCGGCGGTGAGACCAAGACCTACCGCCCCGGCGACAGCTATTCGATTGGGTCCGGTGTCGAACATGGCGCTGTGATCAAAGCGGGCACGCGGGTGATCGATGTATTTTCAGAACCGGACAGGTATCCGATCAAAGGGTAGGGCGCGCATCACAGAACGTAGCGCAGCCTGTCAAAGCTTTGCCGCCAGTCTGACACTTCGGGCAAGAGCGTCTCGGGCGTATCACTATTCAGGGCCGCGGCGATCAATCCTGCCAAGCGTTCGGCATGCGCAGCTTTGACACCCCATCGCACCAGTTCCGGGGTGCCGATGCGCAACCCGTTCATGTCGCCGTTAACCGGCGCGATGGGCAAGCCGATCCCGCAGGCCAGAAACCCCGCCTTGCGCAGATGTTTCGAGGCTGCTTGGCCGCCACCATATCGAGCCGCCTCGATCGCGAACTGATGCGAGTTGGTGACACCGTCCGCCGTGGCAAAAACCGGGATGCCAAGCGATTTTAACGCCTCGGCCAGCGCCTTTGCCAACGCAATCATCGCCGCCGCATAATCCTGTCCCACCTCGCGCCAGTCCAGCAAGGACATTGCCAAGGCTGCCGATTTCGCGGCATCAAAGTTCGCCGTCATGCCTGGAAAGGCGATGGTATCCAACTTCGCGGCAATCTCGGAATCGTCACTCACGATGAGCCCGCCCGCCGGTCCGCCGAGGCTTTTGTAGGTGCTCATCGTCATCAGGTGTGCGCCTTCTTTCAGTGGGTTTTTCCACGCCCGTCCGGCGATGATTCCGCATTGATGGGCGGCGTCAAACAGGACCTTGGCCCCTACCTTATCTGCCACTTCGCGCACGGCGCGCACCGGGTGCTCGAAAAGATTCAGACTGCCCCCCACGGTGATCAGCTTGGGTTTTTCGACCTCGGCCAACTTGGCCAACCCCGCCACATCAACGGTATACCCATCCTCCAGAACTGGCGCTTCAAAGATCCGCAACCCGTAAAGCCCGGCGCAGCCGCCCATGTGATGCGTGACGTGTCCGCCGATGCTGGCCGGGGGTACGATGATCGTATCGCCGGGACGGCAGGTCGCCATGAAGCCATAAAGATTGGCAATCGCACCGGACGGCACCCGGATTTCGGCAAAGCCTGCGTCAAATACTTCAGCGGCCAGTCGTGCGGCAATCACCTCGATCTCTTCAATCGCCTCCAGCCCCATTTCGTATTTGTCCCCCGGATAGCCCAGCGAGGGCCGTGATCCGAGGCCTCGGGCGAGCAATGCCTCGGCCTTGGGGTTCATCACATTGGTGGCCGGGTTCAGGTTGAAACACTCACGCTCGTGAATGCGCTGGTTTTCGACCGTGAGCGCGTCAAGGCGCGCGGCGATCTGATCACTTGTCGTTCCGGCGGTTTGTGTGGCGATCTGTTGCACGCGTGCCTCGCAGGGCTCAGGCACCCAGGCCCTTGGTGTGAGCGTCATCTGATGTTCCCCCGATGTGGTTTTGGCCATCTGGCGACAGATATCGCCTCTGGTCAATGGCGCGCGCCTGCGTTATCTCGCGCATTGCACCACAGAGGCCCCTTAAGATGTCCGACAGCCTGCCATTCGAGAAACCCGGCCCCGTTGAGCACGGCCTGCGCGCCGCAATAGCCCCGACCGAGGAAATCATCGCCGAGGCGAAGGCCGGGCGCATGTACATCCTCGTCGATCATGAGGATCGCGAGAACGAGGGCGATCTGGTAATCCCGGCCGAGTTTGCCACCGCCGATGCGGTCAATTTCATGGCCACCCATGGGCGTGGGTTGATCTGTCTGCCGATGACGTCCGACAGGATTGACCATCTTGGCCTGCCGATGATGGCCGTCAACAATTCCTCACGCCACGAAACCGCGTTTACCGTCTCGATCGAGGCGCGCGAAGGGGTCAGCACTGGCATTTCCGCGGCTGATCGCGCTCTGACCATTGCCACGGCGATCAATGACCAGAACACGGCGGCAGATATTGCCACGCCGGGTCACGTTTTTCCGCTGCGCGCACGCAATGGCGGGGTGCTCATCCGGGCGGGTCATACCGAGGCAGCGGTGGATATCTCTCGCCTTGCGGGTTTGCACCCTTCGGGCATGATCTGTGAGATCATGAAGGAAGACGGCACCATGGCGCGCCTGCCCGATCTGGTGGAGTTTGCGCAGAAACATGGGCTGAAGATCGGCACGATTTCCGATCTGATCGCCTATCGCCACAAACACGACAACCTGGTTCGCGAAATGTGCCGCGAGACGATCCATTCATCCCATGGCGGAGAATGGGAAATGCGGATTTGGGCGGATCAGATCACCAATACCGAACATGTGGTGCTGACAAAGGGTGATATCACCGACGGCCAGCCCGTTCTGGCGCGCACCCACGCATTGAATGCGCTCGAAGACGTTTTGGGCATTGGGCTGGTGGCCCGTAAAGGCGCCCCCACCGGCAAGCTGCCCCGTGCAATGGAGATCATTGCCGCCGAGGGGCGGGGCGCTGTGTTCCTGTTCCGCCAACCTCGTCCAACGCTGGCCTCTGAGGTGGAGGATGACGACGCCCCGCGCACGATCAAACAGACCGGGCTTGGCGCGCAGATCATGTCGACCATGGGCATTCATCAATTGATTCTGCTGACCGACAGCCCAAGTACCCGATATCTGGGGTTGGATGCCTACGGTATTTCGATTGTGGGCACTCGGCCCCTGAGCGAAGGGGAAGGCTGATGGCTGGAACCGAATACACCATGCCGCGCGCGGAATTCGATAAACCTGTGAAGCTTCTGATCGTGGTTGCACCGTTTTATCGCGATCTGGCGGATCAGCTGATCGCCGGGGCCACGGCCGAAATCGAAGCCACGGGTGCCACATATGAACTGATCGAAGTGCCCGGCGCATTGGAGGTGCCCACTGCGATTGGTATCGCCGGGCGGCTGAGCAATTTTGACGGCTATGTCGCGCTGGGCTGTGTCATCCGGGGCGAGACAACGCATTACGAAACCGTCTGCAATGACAGTTCGCGCGGGATCACTTTGCTGGGGCTGCAAGGGCTGTGCATCGGCAATGGCATCCTGACCGTTGAGAACCGTGATCAGGCCGAGGCCCGCGCCAACCCCGACAAGATGAACAAAGGGGCAGGGGCCGCAGCGGCGGCTTTGCACCTGATTGCCCTGACCCGTAAATGGGGATCGGCGCGCAAAGGTGTCGGCTTTCTGCCCGAGGCCGAAGAATACAAGCTCGCTGGTGGGCTGAAGGACAATCCCAAGGCATGACCCAACTTTCCGGTAATCAGAAACGCAAGATGCGCTCGGCCGCGCGGCTTTATGCGGTGCAGGCGCTGTTCCAGATGGAGCATTCCAGCCAGACCGTGGATCGCGTTATCCAGGAATTTGAAGATTTCCGCTTTGGCGCGGAATATGACGAGGGCGATATGGCCGAGGGAGATCCCGAGCTGTTTGAGGCCCTCATGCGCGATGCGGTGAACCATCAGGCCCTGATCGACCAGATGACGGACCGGGCGCTGGTGGCCAAATGGCCAATCGCGCGGATCGACCCTACGCTGCGCGCCCTGTTTCGCGCTGCAGGGGCCGAGATGACGCAATCTGATACACCCCCCAAAGTGGTGATCATGGAATTCGTCGATATCGCTAAAAGCTTTTACCCCGAGGGCAAGGAGCCCAGCTTTGTCAACGCGGTGCTGGATCATATGGCCCGCGAGGCCCGGCCCGACGCGTTCTGATTTGACCGCTTACCCGTAATTGGTGCAGGGTAGACCCTTATTGCGATGCGCGAAGACGTCGTCGAGGGAGAGACCACCATGTCAGACAAAGCCAAGGCACCACGCACTAAGATCAGAAACGATGATTACGAGGCCGAACTGGCCCGTTTGCAGATCGAACTGGTCAAGCTTCAGGAATGGGTCAAGGAGACCGGCCACCGGGTGGCGATCATTTTTGAAGGGCGCGATGCGGCCGGGAAAGGCGGGACGATCAAGCGCATCACCGAGGCGCTGAACCCCCGGGTCTGTCAGGTGGTGGCCTTGCCCGCACCGACGGAACGCGAAAAGACGCAATGGTATTTTCAGCGCTATGTCGCACATCTTCCTGCCGCGGGCGAAATCGTGATTTTCGATCGCTCGTGGTATAACCGCGCCGGGGTCGAACGTGTCATGGGCTTCTGCACCGACGACGAGTACAAAGAGTTCATGCGCTCTTGCCCCGAATTTGAGCGGATGCTGGTGCGGTCTGGAATCCAACTGATCAAGTATTGGTTCTCGGTCAGCGACGAAGAGCAGGAGCGCCGTTTTCAGAAACGTCTGACCGACCCCACAAAACAGTGGAAGCTCAGCCCGATGGACCTGGAAAGCCGCAAACGCTGGGTGGACTACTCAAAGGCCAAGGATGACATGTTCTCTCACACCGACATCAAGCAGGCGCCTTGGTATGTGGTGTCTTCCGATGTGAAAAAGCACGCCCGTCTGAACTGCATCAACCATCTGTTGTCGCTGATCCCCTATGAGGATGTTCAGCGGGATCCAGTGGTATTGGAAGAGCGACCAGCCCAACGCGGCTATGTGCGCCCGCCCATGGATGATCAGGAATTTGTGCCGGACGTTCACAAGAATTTCCTTTAGCGGATAATGGCTTTGGCGATGGCCCCGGCGCGGCCGTTCTTTACCCATCCCCTTGTTTGGGCCGCTGAGTGTGCTAAAATCTAAGGCGTACTCCGCAAAGGGAATCGACCCATGCCGAAACTGATCCGTCTCTACATTGTGAATGTTGCCATCGGCTTTGCCTTGGCCGCGGTCTTTGTGGGGATGCTGTTGTGGTTCAACATCGCAAATCTGTGGCATCTGATTTCGACATCTGACAAGGGCTGGCTGGCCCTTCTGATCCTTTGGATCTCGAACGGGATCATCTTTGCAGGCGTACAGTTCGGCATCGCGGTGATGCGGATGAAGGATGACGACGATGATGACGGCCCTGGGGGCGGTCTGCGCGAGCGCGTGATGCAGCGCGAACATGCCGCTATTCCGGTGCGCGCCGATCAGGGCGCACGTCAATTCTGGAACAAGCACTGATTTTTCTCAGTTTTTAAAGCCAGTTACGCCTTGCGGTGATCTGCAAGGCCCGATGTCTGTATGGTGGATGGAATAATGTGGCGGGACCGCACGCAACCGTTGGGTTATCTCATTCCCGAGGACCTGTATGTACAGGTGGGCGCCGGGTAACCAGGCCAGGGCCAGGACAGAGCCAGCTCCCTCGGAATTGTTTAAGGCCACCGGAATGCAACCGTGAACGAGAAGGGCAGAACCCGCCACTGCCCTACCTAGTGGCAACAAGGCTCTGCGGCAAGGGCTTGCATATGTTCATCTTTTGTTCATAATCGCCGGATGGAGCAACTCGCCGATACCGTTCTGCAACCCGGACAGCTTCTGGCGCGCGGTGTGTGCCGTGCTTTGCAGGGTTATGATTTTGTATCCATTGAAGAATTCACGCCCGAGCGTGGCAAGCGCGTGGATGTGATGGCACTGGGACCCAAGGGCGAGGTCTGGGTGATCGAGTGCAAATCCTCGCGTGCCGATTTTACGTCGGATGCGAAATGGGAAGGATACCTGGAGTGGTGCGATCGCTATTTCTGGGCGGTGGATGAGGCGTTTCCCACCGATCTGTTGCCCGACGGGACGGGCCTGATCATCGCCGACGCCTACAACGCCGAGATCATTCGCATGGCGCCTGAGACCAAATTGCCCGCTTCGCGGCGCACTGCCCTGACGCGCCGGTTTGCCCGGCACGCGGCGCTGCGCCTGCACGGCCTGCGCGACCCGGGTTTTACGAGACTTTAAGTTCGGCCGCTTTGGCCGCCGCCAGAAGTTCCTCGGCAATCTCACGCGCCTCTTCGGGGTCAAAATCCATCGGGATTTCAATATTTTGCGCCTCGACAAACAGGCGCACCATGCCCTGATCGGTGGGCCCGATCTGCAGGTTGGCCTCGATATTGCTTTCGCTGTTGATGCCCATGATCGCCTCCGAAAAATGCGCTTTGGACCTAGCGGGTTCCACGTCTTTTGGCAAGCGGTCGGGAGATTGCATCCCCCTCAAAAGGGATTAAAATACGGGTGCCAGCTGTTGATGCGCCAGCCTTTTTTGGTCTCTCGTCCCGTGATGAGACCCTTCTCAAATCAAAGAAAGATGTCTGATGTATCTTGCTATGAACCGCTTTACCGTCCCGCTGGAAAATGCTGCTGAGTTTGAGGCGCTTTGGCTGGGGCGTGACAGCCACCTCAAGGATATGGAGGGCTTTATTGAATTTCATATGCTCAAGGGCCCCGAAGAGGACGGCAAGCGCCTTTATGCCTCGCACACGGTCTGGGAGAGCGAAGAAGCCTTTCTGGGCTGGACCAGGTCGCAGCAGTTCCGCGATGCCCATGCTAAGGCGGGTGACAGCCGCAAACTGCATGACGGCGCTCCCCGTTTTGAAGGGTTTACGGCGATTCAGTATCTGTCGAATGACACCTGAGGCCCGCCAACCTGCCCCGGCGCGGCCGTGACGGATGTATCAATCCGCATTGCAACAGCGCAGGATGTCGACTGGATTGCGCAAATCCACGGCACGCTCTATCGGCGGGATGAAGGATTTGACGACGGTTTTCAGCCTCTGGTTCAGAGCGTTCTGGAGGGCTTCATCGCCGACCACGACCCGGTTTGTGAGCGCGGCTGGGTCGTGATGCAGGGGGATCGGCGGGCAGGATCGCTTTTTTGCACCCGTCTGTCGAAAGAAACTGCAAAGCTGCGGCTTTTCCTGCTGATGCCTGAATTGCGGGGCCGGGGGCTTGGCCAAACGCTTCTTTCCAACGCGATGGGGTTTGCGCGGGATGCCGGATACCAGGCCATGCAAGTGTCGACCTATTCCCGCCATGCCGCTGCCTGCGCGCTTTACCAACGCGTGGGGTTCGTTCTGACCGACTCGAAACCCGCACGCGCCTTTGGGCATGATATGATCGAGCAAAGCTGGCAGATTGCATTGTCAGAAGGTGCGCCAGACCCGAAATAAGAGCCCCAAAGTTTCGCGCAAAACGCCCTCAACGGGCTTGCATTTTAAATCCGCAATAGCTAATTCAGCGTTGAGTGCCGCCTTAGCTCAGTTGGTTAGAGCGCTTGATTGTGGATCAAGAGGTCCCTGGTTCGAGACCAGGAGGTGGTACCATCCCTTCCCTTTATTCTCCGGCGGTTATGGTGATTTCCTGTGTCACTGTGCCACTGTCCCGGTCGAAAATGAGGATTTTCTGATCTTTAGTGACGATCGCGTACCATGTGTCGCCCTGCGTAAAGGCAGTGGCCTCGGCCCCGCCGGGCAGGGTGATTTCGTCTGGCAGTTCGGGGCCAAATGCCTCGGAGAATTTCGTGACAAACAGGAACACGATCACTAGAAACCCAACGATCATGGTGACGGTCAGAACGGTCACCAGGATGCGCAGATATTTCACCAGACCTGCGTCAACCGGTTGAGGATTTGAGTTGTCTGACATCACTGAATCCATTCTGTCGTTCCGCATCGGGGTTAACCCGCCGCCGCGTCTTGATAAGGCGCTTTCGCGGGATGTGCCAGAGCAGGCCAGCCTGTCGCGCACGCGCCTGGCGCGTCTGATTGGCGACGGCGCGGTGCGGGTGAATGGCGCGGTGATCACCGATGCAAAGGTGAAGCTGGTCGAAGATGACCTTATCGAAATCGCGATACCAGAGGCGACTGAAACCCATATTGGCCCCGAGGATATCCCGCTGGACGTGGTCTATGAGGATGACGACCTGATCGTGATCAATAAACCCGTGGGAATGGTGGTGCATCCTGCACCGGGCACGCCGTCGGGCACGCTGGTCAACGCGCTGTTGCATCATTGCGGGGATAGTCTGTCCGGGGTGGGCGGCTTAAAGAGGCCGGGAATCGTGCACCGAATTGACAAGGATACCAGTGGCTTGCTGGTGGTTGCCAAGACGGACCGCGCGCATCACGGGCTGGCCGCGCAGTTTGAGGCGCATAGCGTCGAGCGCAAGTATCATGCGGTGGTTTATGGTGTGCCCGATGGCAATGATCCGCGCTTGCGTGGTTTGCGTGGGGTCAGCTTTGAGCCGGGAAATGTGCTGTGTATCACCACGCAGTTGGCGCGCCACAAAACGGATCGGCAAAAGCAGGCGGTGCTGTTTCAAGGTGGACGCCACGCGGTGACCCGCGCCCGAGTGGTGGAGGCCTTCGGCAAGCCCGAACGTGCCGCGCTGCTGGAATGCTGGCTGGAAACCGGGCGCACCCATCAGATTCGCGTGCATATGGCGCATGCGGGCCATGGGCTGATTGGCGATCCGGTTTACGGCGGGCGGCGTAAATTGCCGATGAAGGCTGTACCGCCCAAGGGGATCGAGGCGGCTGCCGGGTTCCCCCGGCAGGCGCTGCATGCGGCTGTTTTGGGGTTCGAGCACCCCGTCAGCGGCGAGAAGATCCGGTTTGAAGCGCCAATGCCCGGTGATATGAAAGCCCTGATCGCCGATCTGCGGGGATGAAACACCCCGCACAGTTGCGTGAGACCCCTGTCACAAAGCTTTAAAACAAGGCAATTATGATGATATTCTCTTAACTAAACCGAATAGTACACCTTGAAGGGGTGTTAACGCTCACCTATATACATGTTAACGCCATAAACATTGGGAGGGGCAGTCCTATGAGCAATTACAAGAATTTGCCGGCACCGACGCCGGAGGGCGGTCTGAACCGTTATATGCAAGAGATTCGTAAATTCCCGCTTCTGGAGCCGGAAGAAGAATACATGTTGGCCAAAAGCTGGGTGGAAAAGCAGGATACCGAAGCGGCACACAAGATGGTGACGTCGCATCTGCGTCTGGCCGCCAAGATCGCCATGGGCTATCGCGGCTATGGTTTGCCCCAGGCCGAGGTGATTTCCGAGGCCAATGTGGGCCTAATGCAGGCCGTCAAACGGTTTGATCCGGAAAAAGGCTTCCGTCTGGCCACCTACGCGATGTGGTGGATCCGGGCCAGCATTCAGGAATACATCCTGCGCAGCTGGTCACTGGTGAAACTGGGCACGACAAGCGCGCAGAAGAAGCTGTTCTTCAATCTGCGCAAGGCCAAGGCACGGATTGGCGCGCTGGAGGAGGGGGATCTGCACCCCGACAACGTCAAGCGGATTGCCACAGACCTGGGGGTGACCGAGACCGAGGTGATTTCGATGAACCGCCGGATGTCTGGCGGCGATGCCTCGCTCAATGCCACGATCGGCAGCGAAGACGGCGCGTCCATGCAATGGCAGGACTGGCTGGAAGATGAGGATGCCGACCAGGCGGGCGATTACGAGGCCCGGGACGAGCTGGAAGCGCGCCGCGAATTGCTGGCCGAGGCGATGGATGTGCTGAATGACCGCGAAAAAGACATTCTGACTCAACGTCGCCTCAGCGAAAAGACCATCACGCTGGAAGACCTCAGCAGTCAGTATGATGTCAGCCGCGAACGCATCCGCCAGATCGAGGTGCGTGCCTTTGAAAAGCTGCAAAAGCGCATGCGTGCGCTGGCCGATGAAAAAGGAATGCTGGCCACCGCGTAACCGCTTCCCCTTTGCGGGATAAAAAAGTAGCCTCTCCCCATCTGCGGGAGGGGCTTTTTTTATGTCCGCGTCACGTCTTTATCATTGTTATGTTCCACGCCTGAGTAAAGTTGCGTGTCTGATGCTGGTTTTGGCCTTGTCGGCTTGCGCGCCGCGTCAGGCTGCAAAACTTGCGCCGCCCAGCCCGCTTGCCAGTACTGAGCGGATTTATGTGACCACAGAACTGGCGTTGGACAACCTTGGCCCGATCTTTGGCGAGAATCGCCCCAAGGGCCAGAATTACATGCATGTTGACGTGTCGATCCCGCCCACGCACAAGCCGGGCAAGATTTCATGGCCAAAGGGCCCGCCGGATGCGGCAACCGATTTTGTGGTCACGGATTTGCAGGTCTACCGCAATGCCCCGGCGATGATCGGTTCTATGCGTCGCGATATGCCGGGGGAGGAAACCCTTGTTTATGTGCATGGATATAACTCTACTTTCTCGGAATCGGTGTACCGCTTCGCACAAATCCGGGCAGATTTTGGCGGCTCCGAGCCGGGCATGCTGTACTCATGGCCCTCCGCCGGCGACCCGCGGGGATATGCCTATGATCGGGACAGTGTCCTTACGGCCCGCGATGATTTTGAAGCGACGCTGAATGCGCTGACCCAGGGCTCAAACAAAACTGTGGTTTTGCTGGCTCACTCGATGGGGGCGCATCTGGTGATGGAGACCTTGCGGCAGGCGGCCCTCAGCGGCAACCGGCGGCTCCTGAACAGGATCAATGCGGTCGTGTTGATGTCGCCGGATATCGACCCGGATGTGTTTCGTAGCCAAGCCGAGGCGATCGGCACGTTGCCTGACCCCTTCCTGATTTTTATTTCCAAGCAGGATCGTGCTTTGTCGCTTGCGGGTTTGCTGACGGGGCGCAAGCCGCGACTGGGCGTGATTGACAGCACTGATGCCGTGGCGGGTCTGGACGTGAAGGTCATTGACTTCACAGCGCTGGGCGACGGAGAGGAGCTAAATCACAACGTACCGTTCACCTCTCCGGCTGCGATTTCGGTGCTAAAGGGCATGATTGCGCAGACCCAGGCGGGTGAAACGCCTTTTCGAGACTATACTGTGTTGACCGCGAAGCCCTGATGGCTTGCCCAGTGGGTGACGTGTTGGGTAGGATGCCTGCGGACAGCAGGAGGGCATCATGGCCGGTGGATGGGCGCGCGATGGCGCAGTCAGTGAGCAGATCGAAGCCTCGATAGAGGACGAGCTGAAACGGCTGAAATCCCGGCCTGCGCCGCAGGGCGAAAGCCTGAGCCATTGTGCCGAATGCGACGAGGAAATCCCCCAGGCCCGGCGTGATGCGATCCCGGGGGTGAAACTGTGCATTGATTGTGCGCAGGACCGTGACAGCGCTTATAAGGCCCGTGGCGGGATCAACCGCCGAGGGTCAAAAGACAGTCAGCTGAAATAGCGAGACCTAGCCGAGTTGCACGGGATCCGTCGGGGCCATTCCATCATACCATTTTAGCTCAACCTCAAGACTGTGCTGGGGCCCTTTGTGACGTTTCTCTTCATCTTCAACCTTGAGTTCCAGCACCAAGGTCTCAGGCAAATTCAACACGATTTCGTCGGTCCCGCGCCGCAACGTCACCTGACCTGCCTCCAATCGGCTTGCCAGATCACGCAGGAACGTGGCTATTTCGGAAGAAGATTTGGTTTCTTTGCTGCTGAATAGCGTGACTTCACGCCCCATCGTTTGCTCCTTTCAGATAAGGGGAACGGGGGCGATCCACGGGAAGTGTCGCCAACCCGTGAGAGCAGTAGGGTGGTTGCCCCTCGCCTCTCAAGGTTGACGTATGAAGTGGGGTTAGGGAATCAAGATGCCAACATTCCAAAACCAACAACCGCGTCTTTTTGTCCTTTCCAACTAACGTGCAGACCCGGACATCTACGGCCAGCAATTCAGAAGCGCCCTGTGCCTGAAAAACAGGAAAACCCGCGGCGGTATTGTCCGCCGCAGGCCATGACACGGGCTAGATGCCTTGGTTCGCGCTTTAGTTTGAAGCCGTCAGTAACCAGTCAGCCATCCAGCCGGTTTCCCCGGTTTCGATCACTTCCAACATGATCCAGCCGTTGCCCGGCTCGTCCAGAACGGCGATCTTTGTGCCTTTGCTCAGCTTGCCAACCGCCTGAAACTCGGTGCCTGGCCCGGCGCGCATATTGACCACATTGCCTGTCACCTCGCGATGATCGGTGCTTTCGGAGGCCAGCACAGCGTTGCTTGAAGCCATCACGATGCCACTGTCGACCGCTTGAGAATAGGTCTCGAGGCTGAACACTTCGGTTTGCAACACGCCGTTTTCGCTCCAGGTGCTGGTGTCCGAGCTGGCCCGGGCCACATCGCCGGACAGGGCATCGGCCACGGCGGCATTGAGCGCGTCCTGCGACGGTTGCGCGGCGTCCTCGACAGGTGTGTCATAAGAGGCCGAAATCACTTCGGGTTCGGCAGATGTGAGCGCCGGCATCACCGCATCAGACCCACTGGTCGAGGCCAAGGTAATCTGAAAGCGGTCATCACCTGACTCTGAATTGGCGGCAAGATCGCTCAGCGTTGCAGCGCGGGACACTTCGGGGGCGTCGGTTTCGGCGCTTTCAACGGGGTCCAGCGTGGCCACCTGAACCTCGGCGACGGTGTCTATTCCGCTGGCCGCACGGGCCTGAATCGAATTGGCCACGGGCTCATACTCGGACCCGCCGCTCAGTACATAGAACGACCAGCCCAAAAACGCGAAAGTCAAAAGCATAAAACGCCACATAAAATGGATCCCCCAGGATTCCCTTACCGACAGAACTCTTTTCTATACGATTCGTTCCCTCGCTTCATGGGAATTTCTGGAATCTTTCCCTCCCCAGGGTGATCTGTTTCCTGACAGCCACTTTATGTGAAGAGGCGTATTTGGGGATTTACGCCGAATCCGTGCTTGGGTATCACATCATCTATGAGTGATTTGGTCGACGACCCCAATATAGGCCCTGATGAAGTGGCTGAACCGCTGCGCCGCGCCATTGGCGAGCGGTATCTGACATATGCGTTGTCCACGATTATGCATCGCGCTTTGCCGGATGCACGAGACGGTCTGAAGCCTGTTCACCGCCGAATCCTCTACGCGATGCGCGAGCTGAGGCTCAGCTCGACAGGGGGTTTCCGCAAATCCGCCAAGATCAGCGGCGACGTGATGGGCAACTATCACCCGCATGGCGACGCGGCGATTTACGATGCCATGGCGCGTCTGGCGCAGGATTTTGCCGTGCGCTATCCGCTGGTCGACGGGCAGGGGAATTTCGGCAATATCGACGGGGATAACCCGGCGGCCTCGCGCTATACCGAGGCGCGCATGACCGCCGTGGCCGAGGCGCTGCTGGAAGGGCTGAATGAAAACGCCGTAGATTTCCGCGACAATTACGACGGCACCCTGACCGAGCCGGTCGTGCTGCCGGCCACCTTTCCGAATCTTCTGGCCAATGGTTCCTCCGGGATCGCGGTCGGCATGGCGACCAATATCCCGCCCCATAACATTGCCGAGCTGGTCGATGCCTGCCTGCATCTGATCAAGACGCCCGATGCCCGCGACGATACGTTGCTGAACTATGTGCCGGGCCCCGATTTCCCGACCGGCGGCGTGATCGTAGAACCGCCCGAGAATATTGCGCAGGCCTATCGCACGGGGCGCGGCAGTTTCCGGCTACGCTGTAAATGGGAGGTCGAGGATCTGGGCCGGGGGCAGTGGCAGATCGTGGTCACCGAGATTCCTTATCAGGTGCAGAAATCCAAGCTGATCGAGAAGATCGCCGAGGTGATCCAGACTAAGAAGATCCCGATCCTTGCGGATGTGCGCGATGAATCGGCCGATGATATCCGCCTGATCCTTGAACCGCGTTCCAAGAACGTGGAGCCGGATGTGTTGATGGGCATGCTGTATCGCAATTCCGATCTGGAAACCCGCTTCTCGCTCAACATGAACGTGCTGATCGACGGGCTGACGCCCAAGGTCTGTTCGATGAAGGAAGTGTTGCGGGCCTTCCTCGATTTTCGGCGCGACGTGCTGGTGCGCCGCGCCCGGCACCGGATGGACAAGATTGACCACCGGCTTGAGGTGCTGCAGGGGCTGATCACCGCCTTTCTCAACCTCGACCGCGTGATCGAGATCATCCGCTACGACGATGACCCCAAGGCGGCGCTGATGTACGAGGATTGGAGCCGCCCGCATCAAGAGACGCTGAGCCGCGCGTTGCACGAGGCCGATTATGTCTCGCCGCTGGACGGGGTGGATATGGACAGCCTCCGCCTTGTTGCCGACGAAGGGGCCGTGGCCACCGGCGTGCTGGAAGAAAGCGGCGAGACCCGCGCCATCCCGCACAGCTATGACGGGCGCGAAAACGGCCTGTCGGACGTGCAGGCCGAGGCGATCCTGAACATGCGCCTGCGCTCATTGCGGCGCCTTGAAGAGGATGCGCTGGTCAAGGAACGCGATACCCTGATGGAAGAGCGCGTCGGGCTTGAAGACCTGTTGGAGAGCGAGACTCAGCAATGGGACGCGATTGCGACACAGCTCAAGGAGGTCAAGAAGACCTTCGGCAAGGATTACGAGGGCGGCGCGCGCCGCACTTTGATCGAAGAGGCCGCCGAAGTCGAAGAGGTTCCGCTTGAGGCGATGATTGATCGCGAGCCGATTACCGTTGTCTGCTCGCAGATGGGCTGGATTCGTGCGATGACCGGCCACATTGATCTGGACCGGGAGTTGAAGTTCAAAGACGGCGACGGTCCCCGGTTCATGTTCCATGCCGAGACCACGGATCGCCTGTTGGCGTTTGGATCAAACGGGCGATTCTACACGATTTCGGCGTCGAACCTGCCCGGTGGGCGCGGCATGGGTGAACCGCTGCGCCTGATGGTGGATTTGCCCAACGAGTGCGAGATTGTCGACCTCTTTATCCATGCGCAGGGGCGCAAGCTGTTGGTCGCGTCATCGGCAGGCGATGGGTTCGTGGTGCCCGAGGACGATGTGCTGGCCCAGACCCGCACGGGTAAACAGGTTCTGAACGTCAAAGAAGATGTGCGCGCCAAGGTGTGTAAACCGGTCACCGGCACCCACGTAGCCTGCGTTGGGGAAAATCGCAAAGTGCTGTTGTTTGGCCTGGATGAGCTGCCCGAGATGGGTCGGGGCAAGGGCGTGCGCCTGCAGAAATATAAGGACGGTGGGCTGTCAGATGCCACCACCTTTACGCTCGAGGATGGTCTGAGCTGGCTGGACCCGGCAGGGCGCACCCGCACCGAGACGGAACTGGCCGAATGGCAAGGCAAACGCGCCAGCGCCGGGCGAATGGCCCCGCGCGGATTCCCGCGGGACAATCGGTTTACCTAGAAACTGGGCATAGAGATTTTGGTTCGCCTCAAAGATTTCTGGCCGGGCCGCTGCACGGCTGTTCACCGGCTGGGCGCATTACAGTGATGGCCGCTTCAGGCCCGAAGCAGACCCACTGGCTTCGGAGCGACATCACCAAGTGCACCCGGCCCTTTCCACCCTCCGGTCAATCCGCTATCCCTCGCACAGTAACTTTGTGACGAAGGCTGTTTCATGAGACCTGTGCGCATGCTGTCCAGCATTCTGACCGTCGGCGGCTGGACGCTGATGAGCCGGATCCTGGGCTTTCTGCGCGATGTTCTGATCGCAAGCTGGCTGGGACCGGGTGCCGCGATGGACGCGTTTGTGGCTGCCTTCCGCCTGCCCAATATGTTCCGCCGGTTCTTTGCCGAAGGCGCGTTCAACGCCGCCTTTGTGCCGATGTTTTCCAAGCGGCTTGAGGCAGATGAGGACGCAGAAGGGTTTGCCTCGCTGGCGATGTCGGGTCTTGCCCTGATCCTGTTGGCATTGACAGGGCTGGCGATGGTGTTCATGCCCGCGCTGGTCTGGGCCACGGCCGAAGGGTTTTCGGGCGATGCGCGGTTTGGCATGACCGTTGAATTCGGTCGCATTGTCTTTCCCTATATTTTCTTCATTTCGCTGGCGGCATTGTTTTCCGGTGTTCTGAACGCCGCCGGGCGCTTTGCCGCTGCAGCGGCGGCCCCTGTGATCCTGAACATCATGCTTGTGACAGCTATGAGCGTGGCGTGGTACATGGGCGGCGAGGTGGTTCTGGCGCTGGTCTGGACCATTCCCTTCGCCGGGGTGGCGCAGCTGGCGCTGGTCTGGATTGCTGCGCGCAAAGCAGGCCTGCATATCGGTCCGGTGCGCCCGCGCTGGACTCCCGAAATGGCACAGTTGGTGCGCATCGCGATACCTGCCGCACTGGCCGGGGGTGTCATGCAGATTAACCTGCTTGTCGGCCAACAGGTGGCCTCGCATTACGACAAGGCGGTCAGCTGGCTGTATTCGGCAGACCGGCTGTATCAATTGCCACTGGGTGTGGTGGGCATTGCCGTAGGCATCGTTTTGCTACCTGATCTCTCTCGCCGCCTGAAGGTCGAAGATCACACCGGTGCGCGCGAGGCGTTTTCCCGGGCGGGCGAGATTTCACTGGCCCTGACCATTCCCTCGGCGGTGGCCCTGATGGTGATCCCGATCCCACTGGTCACCGTGTTGTTTGAACGCGGCGCGTTCGGTGTTGATGACACGGCGGCCACGGCGCTGGCGGTTGCAATCTACGGCCTTGGTCTGCCAGCCTTCGTGCTGCAAAAAATCCTGCAGCCGCTGTTTTTCGCCCGCGAAGATACCAAAAGCCCGTTCCGCTATGCGGTGGTGGCGATGGTGATCAATGCGGTGCTGGCCATTGGGCTGACCTTCTACATCGGCTGGGTTTCGGCAGCTATTGCGACCACGGCGGCAGGCTGGGCGATGGTCTGGCTGTTGATGCGCGGTGCGCGCCCGTTTGGCGAGGTTGCACGGTTCGACGACCGTTTCCGCCGCCGCATCTGGCGGATTGTCATTGCCTCGTTGGTCATGGGAGGGGTTTTGTGGTTTGCGGCTCTTGCGTTGAACGCGTTTATCCTGATCCCGGTGCTGCGCTGGCTGGCCCTGTTGCTGTTGATCGCCATCGGTGCGGGCACCTATTTCGGCGTGGGCCTGATGCTTGGCGCTTTCCGCCGGGGAGAGCTGCGCGAGGCGTTTCGGCGCTAAGCCTTTATTGACGCTTTAGCTTCTCACGCAGCTTGTGAAAGCCCCCTGGGCTCAGGATAAAGGACGCACAGAAACCGGCGGCGAAACCGGCCACATCCGCCAGCCACCAGCTGTTCCCGCCAAACAGCAGCCCAAAGACCAGTTGAATGCCCAGCAAAAACCCGATCAGCGTGAAGGCGCGGAATTGCTGCGCGCCCATCTGCCCCAGCTTCAACCACATCAGGTAGGTAAACCCGCCAATCAACCCGTAGACACCGGGGAACGCGCCATAAAGCCAGGGCTGCTCGGGGGCGATCAGCCCGTAAACCACGGCGCCAACTACCGACGAAATGAGGAATAGCGCCAAAGTCGCCCATTGATTGAACACGTCGCCCACAAACTTGCCCAAAGCCAATACCATCGCGCCGGCAAACAGCGCATGGGTGAACCCGCCATGAATGAAGATATGGGTGACGAACCGCTGCAGATGCTCGGCCGGATAAATCCCGTTGCCCAGCATCCACGCCATGACATCGCTGTTAAAGGCATAGGCCTGAATGGCGTTATTGCGCCACCCCACTGCGGCGGGGCCGCCAATCAGGCCCTGTTCGCCAAAGGAAAACATCGCCTCGACACCGATGATTACCAGGAACAAGGCCACCACCACCGGCGGCAACGCGTTCACCGGGCTGACCGGGGGTGTGTGGTGCTGATCGTCACTGCTCATGCGCGCTCTCCTTGACGCCGCTCTGACCCACAAGTAAGCGAGGCGGATGAATTAATCCAGACGGAGTATCCCATGACCGAGGTGGTCCACACACCCCGCGTTTTCTCAGGCATCCAGCCCTCGGGCGGTTTGACACTGGGCAATTACCTGGGCGCGATGAAGCGCTTTGTCGACATGCAGAATGACGGGATCGAGACGATCTACTGCATGGTCGACCTGCATGCGATCACCGTCTGGCAGGATCCTGACAAGCTGCGCCATGCCACGCGCGAACTCTGCGCGGGTTACATCGCCAGTGGCCTTGATCCGGCGAAATCCATTCTGTTCAACCAAAGCCAGGTGGCCGAGCACACGCAACTGGCGTGGATTTTCAATTGTGTCGCCCGCATGGGCTGGATGCAGCGGATGACGCAGTTCAAAGACAAGGCGGGTAAGAATGCGCAGAACGCCTCGCTGGGGCTGTTTGGATATCCGGCCCTGATGGCCGCCGATATTCTGGCCTATCACGCCACTCATGTGCCGGTGGGCGAGGATCAGAAACAGCATCTGGAACTGACGCGCGATATCGCCACCAAGTTCAATCACGATTATGGCGTCGATTTCTTTCCCATCACCGAACCGGTGATTGAGGGTGCCGCGACACGGGTGATGAGCCTGCGGGATGGATCGAAGAAGATGTCAAAATCCGATCCTTCGGACCTCAGCCGCATCAACCTGGCCGATGATGCCGACATGATCGCCAAGAAGATCCGCAAGGCCAAGACCGACCCCGAGCCCCTGCCCAGCGAAGTTGACGGGTTGGAAACCCGCCCCGAGGCCCGTAATCTGGTCAATATCTACGCGGCGTTGAGCGAACAAAGCGTCGAGGCGGTGATGGCGGAGGTGGGCGGCAAGGCCTTTTCCGAGTTCAAGCCGATGCTGGCCGATCTGGCGGTAGCCAAGATGTCGCCAATCTCAGACGAAATGGCCCGGCTGATGCAGGATGTGACCGAGATTGACCGAATCCTGGCCAATGGCGCAGGGCGGGCCCGCGAGATTGCCGCACCAATCCTGAAGAAGACCTATGAAATCGTGGGAATGGTCGGGGCCTGATACCCCTCCCCATAACGGTGGTTTGCCCCTCTCTAGCGCTGTCCTTTGAGCGCGTTTTATCTTACCAAGGGCAATACAACATGGGGAGAGGCCGATGACTGATACATCGCAATGGATAACGATTGAACGCCGCTTTGCCGCACCGGTGGCGGCGGTCTGGGCGATGTGGGCGGATCCCGGCCTGTTCAAAAAGTGGTTTGGCCCCAACGGGATGAGCGTGCCTGTCGCACAGATGGACGTGAAGATCGGCGGCACGCGGAAAGTGTGTATGCAGTTGGACCGCCCGGGTCAGACCATGTCGATGTGGTTCACAGGCGTTTACAAGGAAATCGATCCGCCGTTCAGGTTGGTTTACACCGAAAGCATGTGTCAGCCGGACGGCACACTCATATCGCCGACGAGTATGGGGATGCCCGAGGGGACGCCGGATTTCACCGAGGTCATTGTCGAATTGAAAGCGACCGAAGAGGGAACGCATATGAAAATGACCCATGTCGGTATCCCGGAGGGGTCTCCCGGCGAAGGCGGTTGGCAGCAGGCTTTCGACAAACTCTCGAATGCGCTCATGACGGCGGGATGATGTTTGCGGATGCGCCAAGGGACGACGTTCTTGTCAGCAACCAGGGCTGAACTGGCCAAAGTACCAAAGCGGTTCGCCCGGGGGCTATTTGGCCGTGGACGAAAGATGGTGATTGCGACCTGATTGCAGGCGCGTCGCCATGGCGACGCGCCATCTCAGGAGACTAACGCCTCAAGCGCGCAGAGCGTCGCGCAACGCCCAGATTGATGCGGCCAGAAGAACGATGTCTTTCAGCAAAAACTGACCCGGCAGAACCGAAATGGCCAGCGTACCGTGTTCGGGAATGAAAACTCCCGGCGTACTGAGAAAGAAGCTGAAGGTTACGGCAAAAGTGGCAACAGCCCCGGCGGCCCCGATCGCAGCTAGCTTGGGGGCGACAAAACGCAGCGCCAAAAGGGCGGCGATGATCAGTTCAACCGTACCAATCAGGTTCGACACGGCCTGAACACTCAAGATGTTGTAAAGCAAAGCAAGAAACGGGCTGTTGGCAACAAGGCCTTCGATGGCGCCAGCCTCGTAAGCAGTGAACTTCATGGCACCGAACCAAAGGAAGACGATGGGAAGGGCGACAAAGATGGCCTTGTCGGCCACCACATCCAGAAGGCGGGATTGCGAGGGGGCTGTGGTTTCAAAAACAGTCATTTTCAGGGTTCCTTATATCGGATTAAGGTTAGTTTCGGACCGATCGGTCACATTCTGGGTAAAAGAAAGGCTAGCCGTGTGACTGGGTTGAAAGCCCAGCCGCAAGAGCGGCATGCGCCAGCCCACGTGGGCCATTGTCAGCACGACGTGACAGGCGGGCGAGGATTGAGTCGAGGCGTTCGATTTCGGTCAGTTCGGCCAGTGAGGGGCGGGTTTCGAGGACGGGATGCATTGTGTATCTCCTGTTGTCTTCTGTCTGAATGGGAGCAGCTGTTGCATCCCGAATGTGAATGTCATATGAAGTTACGGACCGATTGGTCAACAACTTGATCCGCATATTTCATCGCCCTCACGGAAATGGGAACTTTATGGCAAGACCACGCTCTTTCGACCCCGACGACACCCTGCTGGAGCTAAAGGCCCTGTTCTGGGCCAATGGCTATGACGGGGCTTCGATGCAGGACATTGAAAAGGCCACCGGCCTGAACAAACAAAGCCTCTATCGCCAGTGGGGTGATAAACGGCGGATGTATCTCGCTGCCCTTCAGTCCTACGCGCGCGAGGAAATGACGGCGGCGGCGAAGGTTTTGGCAGCGTCAGAGCCATTGCGCGAGCGACTTGAAACACTCTTTTACGCCGCCGCGAAAGAAGCCGACCCGCGCGGGTGCTTTATGTGCAATGCCAGCATTGATCAGGCTCAAAGCGATGAGGCCACGCATGAGGCCGTTCAGGCGATGATGCGTTCCAGTCTCAAAGCCTTCAAGAAAGCCCTGGGGCCAGGGCGAGAACACGAGGCCGCTGCGCTACAGGCGAGTTACCACGGATTGCGGGTGATGGCGGCAGCGGGCCTGCCGCGCAATGTTTTGATGCAGGTCGCCAAAGGCGCATTGGCGCAGATTACATGATGTCGTTAGCGTTGATTGTGAAACGTTTCTCTGGTCTGCTTTATCCGGATGACGCGAAAAGGCCATGCGATGCCAGATACTGATCAACTCCGTTGGGGCGTTACGGCACAAACCGGCGTTCTCACCGATGTTCTGCTGGGCAAGCCCGATCATTTCCGTTGGGTGCCGCTGAATTCCATTTCCGCAGTGACGTTCGCCAATATGGAACAGATGGGTCACAGCTTTGATGCGCAACTGGCGCAGAAGCAGCACCGTGCAATGGTGGAGGTGTACGAACAAAATGGTGTGAAGGTACATTTTGTCGAAGCCGATGAAGGGCTGCCTTCATCTGTGTTTACCCGTGACAGCAGCTTCATGACGCCGTGGGGGGCCGTGATCACCTCGATCCAAACACCACCGCGCAGGCGTGACTATGCTGTGGCCAGCCGGTTCTACAACGATGTCGGCATCCCGATTTGGAAATGGGTCACTGCGGGGCATTTTGAAGGTGGTGACTTTGTGATCCTGAAACCGGGTGTCGCCCTGTTGGGATGGTCCGGCGATCGTTCGACCAAGGAGGGGGCGGATCAGGTGGCAGGTTGGCTGCGCGAAAAGGATTGGGAGGTTCTTGTCACACCCATCCCGCCGCAATTCGTGCATATGGATGCGGTGGTGGTGATGTTGGAAAAGGGCCTGGCACTTGTGTGTGAGGACGCGTTGCAGCCTTATGCGCTGGACTATCTGAAAGACCGGCACGGGACCGACGTGGTCAAGGTTGCCTATGCTGATTGCGTTCAGCTGGGCGGTAATGTCGTGTCTTTGGGCAACAAACGCGTCTTGTCGATGAGCCATAACGTGAATGTTAATCGCCAGTTGGAAAACTTGGACTTCACCGTCACGGCGATTGACTATGACATGTTCGCACTGGGCGGCGGCGGGGTGCATTGCTCGTGCCATGAACTGCACCGCGATCCCGACTGATCCGCCTCTGGACGGCCCAGCCCGCCGGGCCTAGTGTTGCGCCCGACACCCCATGAGGAGAGCAGGCATGGCAACCGGCACCAATATCCGCACCTATTACAATGGCACCTGGCATGAGGGTGACATCGCGGTGATGAAGGCTGCCGATCATGGCATGTGGCTGGGCAGCAACGTGTTTGATGGCGCGCGCATGGCGCATGGGCTGACCCCGGATCTGGACAAGCATTGCGCGCGGGTGAATGCCTCGGCCCGTGCCTTGATGGTGGAACCAACCGTCAGCACCGAAGAGATGGTGGAGATCGTCAAGGACGGGTTGAAGGCCTACCCAAAAGATGCGGCGGTTTACATCCGGCCGATGTATTGGGCGCTGGACGGGGGTCTGTCCGCGATCGTGCCCAAAGACGGCGGCGAAACCGGTTTTGCCATCTGCCTGGAAGAGATTCCCATGGCCCGGCCCGAAGACTCGGCAACCCTGACCCGCACGCGGTTTCGCCGTCCTGTGATGGAGGACGCGGTGGTCAACGCCAAGGCCGCCTGCCTGTACCCCAACAACGCCCGGATGCTGGCCGAGGCCAAGGCCAAGGGCTTCAACAATGCGCTGGTCGCCGATGCCTTGGGGAATGTGGCCGAAGCCGCGACTGCCAATGTGTTTGCCGTTAAGGATGGCGAGGTTTTCACGCCGGTCCCCAACGGGACGTTTCTGGCGGGCATCACCCGCGCGCGCCATATCAAAAACCTGCGTGCCGACGGGGTTCGCGTACATGAGACCGTCATGAGTTTCGCCGATTTCGAGGATGCTGACGAAGTCTTCCTGTCAGGCAACATGATGAAGGTCACGCCAGTGACAGCGTTTGATGACCGGCAGTATCAGATCGGGCCAATCACGCGCCGGGTGCGCGATCTCTATTGGGACTGGGCTGCTAGCGCATCATAGGTGCATTTTGCCGCCCGCTCTTGATTTGCGCATTCGGACCCGCAGGCCGCCGCGTGATCGCCAAAACGGAAGTTGGCTGAAATCAGCCAAACCGGTTGGCATCAAATGCCGCCAGATCCTCGTTGGGCCGCTTCCCGGAGATCAGGTCGGCGACCCAGCGCCCGGTCTTAGGCCCGCCTGTCAGCCCGATATGTTGATGCCCGAAAGCGGCATAAATTCCGGTACCGTTGATATCTCCGATCAAAGGCAGGCTGTCGGGTGTTGAGGGGCGAAAGCCCACCCAGTCCTCAACGCCATCATAAGTCAGATCGGGAAACGCCCATGTCGTCCCTTTACGGATCAACTCTAGTGGTGCTTTTGATGGTGTGGCATCCAGTCCGCCCAGCTCCACGGTGCCGGCGCAGCGTAGACCCATTTCCATAGGCGTTGCCACGAATTTTCCCCTGGCGATCATCATCGGCGTATTGGGTTTCTGCGACGGGTTGGTGAATTGCAGGTGGTGTCCGCGCTCGACCTCCAGCGGCACTTTCAATCCCAGCTTCTTCATCAAAGGTTTTGACCAAATACCCGCTGCCAGCACCGCGTGATCACAGGGCAGGGCGCCCTGATCGGTCTGCACCTCGGTGATCTTGCCATCGCTCAGGGCGAAATCCAGAACCTCGGCCTGACGATAACTGCCACCTTCCTCCACCAACACATCCGCCAGCGCCTGCATATAGGCCCCCGGATTGAGGATATGCCCGTGCCCTTTGGTCAAGGCTAGGCAGCCCACATTCGGCCCCAGAATAGGCTCGGTCTCTTGAACGGCAGGGCCTGCGATCACCTCAACATGATACCCGACCTCGCCGCGTTTGGCCCAGGTGTAGCTGTCGGCCTCAAACTCACTGCGGTTGCCATAGGCATATAGGAAGTCGCTGGGCGTCACCCATTTCGCGGCCGAGGTGCCATGGGTCAGCGCCTGATGTTGGCTGAGGCTGTCATTCAACAGCGTGTGCAAGGCGCCCACCATATGCTGTACACCCCGGTCATTGGCGTGGCTGAGCAATTTCATCAACCATGGGATCAGGCGCGGGAAATGCGCCCATTGCATGAACAGCGGGGCGTTGGAGTCAAACAGGTATTTCAGACCTGTGCGCGCCAATCCGGGCGTGTTGATCGGCACGATCCCCCATTGCGCCAACAGCCCGGCATTGCCATAAGATGCACCCGCGCCGGGGCCGTCTTTGTCGATCAGGGTCACGTCATGACCGGCCCGTCGCAGCCAGATCGCGCTGCTCAGGCCACAGATACCGGCGCCGATGACGATGATTTTGAGCGGCTGAGACATGGCGATTTTCTTACAATCAAAAGCAATTGCTGAAATCGAGACCATGTGCAGACGGGATTGGCAAGAGGGTGGTTTGCTTATTCGACCTTCGAGTGGGCGTCACGCTCGGGGATGATCTGTTGCAACACCCCTGCTACCAACAGATAGACAGAGGTGATGATCAGCCCCCAATGCGCCCAGCTTTCGGGATGGAACTCGACCCATGCGGCCCAGCCAGCAAAAAATGTCCAGGCCAGCGCCATGGGCAAAGACAGCAGCCGCCAGCGCACTGTGCGCACCGGATGAATGAACTTGAGCGGTGTGAACATTGCCACGGCCAACACCGCCACCAACACCAGGCTAATCCAGAAATTGGGCTCAATCGCGAACAGGACCAACACCACCATGTTCCAGCATCCGGGAAAGCCGGAAAAGGATTTGTCTTTTGTTTTCATGCGTGTATCAACCAGGTATAGCGCGCTGGCAAAGGTGATCACGATGATCGCAAACCATCCCGTCCAGCCCGGCAACAGCCCTGATTTGAACAGGGCAAAGGCCGGAATGAAGATATAGGTCATGTAATCGATGATCATATCCAGGATATTGCCATCGATATTCGCCGCGTATTTGTTGACCTGATAGCGGCGCGCCAGTGGCCCGTCGATGCCATCGACCACGAAGGCCACCACCAGCCACAGGAACATCATGTCCCATTTGCCATCTACGGCCGCCAGCATGGCCAGCATGGCGAAAACAGCACCTGTCGCAGTGAACAGATGGACGGCATAGGCTTTCAGGGATTTGCTCATGACGCGCTCTTTGCCGTAAATTCGAAGGGGGTGCAATCAAACTGTTGCATCTCTGGCGACTGGCGCGCGCTCACCGTGACCCAGCTTTGGCCTTGGGATGGGCGCGTTCATAAACCTCCATCAGGCGCGCGGTATCCACGGCGGTGTAGGCTTGAGTTGTCGACAGCGACGCATGGCCCAGCAATTCCTGAATAGCGCGCAGATCACCGCCCGCATTCAACAGATGTGTGGCAAAGCTGTGGCGCATGGCATGGGGTGTGGCGCTGGACGGCAGGCCCAGCTGCATTCGCGTTTTCTCAACCACCTTCTGCACCATCCGCGGGCTCAGCTTGCGGCCACGCACGCCGATGAAAAGGGGGCCATCCTCGGGCAGCTCATAGGGTAACAGGCGCAGATAGTGGTTCACCGCAGCGCGCGCCGCCGGGATCACCGGCACCAGACGCTCTTTACCGCCCTTGCCCAGAATACGGATGGTATCACCAAGCGGGAGGTCGTTCGTGGTCAGGCCAAGGGCTTCGGATATCCTCAAGCCACAGCCATAAAGCAGCGTCACTACCGCCTGATCCCGCGCCGCGACCCAAGGTGTGGCCGATTGCATTTCGACCGTCTCGATCATCTCCTTGGCGGCATCTTCGGCCAGTGGGCGGGGCAGTTTGCGTTGGAACTTGGGCGAGCGGGTGGACAGCACCGCAGAGGGGTCAAATCCTTCCCGTTCGGACAGCCAGCGATAAAAGCTTTTGACGGCAGACAGTTTGCGCGCCAGCGACCTTGGGCCAATATCCGTGCCGCGCGTATATGCCATCCAGCTGCGCATGTCCGATACGGTGATGCGGGCCAGCGGGGCCAACCCCTGGGACTCGGCTTTGTGCGTGGTCATGAAGCTTAGAAAATCAGCGACATCGCGAGAATAGGCCGTGATCGTGTTCTCGGACGCGCCTTTCAGCGCCTTTTGCGCGTTCAACCAGCCCTGCAACGCGTCGCGGGCTGCGGGGCTGATCATGACAACCAGCGGCGCATGGCCCGTTCAAACACACCTGCGAAAAACGCCAGCAGATCGGTGCCTTGTTGCGGGGTGAACATATGCGGGTCTTCGGCCCCCATCACCAACATACCGGGCAGGCGGCCTTCGCCGAAATCAAGCAGAAGGCAGGCCTCGGAGCGCACAAATTCGGCGTCGCGGCCATAAATGCGCATGTCACCCTCGTGAATCTGGCGCAACGTGACCTGACGTGCCTCGGGGCGGCGACCATCGCTCAGATAGGCTTTGATAAACCCCGGTTCAGCCAAAGACAGCACATCACCCAGCTTTTTCACGGCCGGATCATCATCTTCCTGCACCGTTTCCAGCACCAGTTTGACGGTATCGACCCGCAGTATAGCGGCCACATCCGTGCCCAAATCCTTGAGAAAGTTTTCAAACTCCACAGGGTCCAGCATCCGCAGAATAGCCCGGTGCACCTGATTCGTACCTGCCAAATTTTCGTAAGCGGCGGCAATCACACTGCGATGGGTGTCTTCCAGACGGTCCAGCCGCGCCTCAAGCCGCTCCATCGCGATGCCGCGCAGATCGACGATATTGCCGCCCATCGCACGTTCGTTGGCCGAGATCAGAGCCCTCATAAGGTCTTGATCTTCAAGGATAACATCAGGCTGCGAGATAATACGCTCTCGCAGCGTGTCGTTCATTTCGGGCTTACTGCTCATTGTCGCCTCTGATTAATTGGCGCTCTTATAACATGGGTTTACAGGATTTGTTGACCTGTTTTTTCCCAATCTGACAAAAACGCCGCCAGCCCTTTGTCGGTCAGCACATGTTGCGCCATCTGCTTGATCACCTTCGGAGGGGCGGTCATCACATCGGCCCCGATCATGGCCGATTGATAGGCGTGATTGACCGTCCGGATCGACGCGGCCAGGATTTGCGTGTCATAGCCGTAATTGTCGTAAATCTGGCGGATGTCCGAAATCAGGTCCATACCATCCAGATTGATATCATCCAGACGCCCGATGAAGGGGCTGATAAAGGTCGCCCCCGCTTTGGCCGCCAAAAGCGCCTGATTGGCCGAGAAGCACAAGGTCACGTTGACCATATTGCCCTCATCCGTCAGCACATTACAGGCCTTCAGCCCGTCCCATGTCAGCGGCACTTTCACCGCGATGTTGTCAGCGATCTTGGCCAGCTTGCGCCCCTCGGCGATCATCTGATCGGCCTCGGTGGCGACAACCTCGGCGGACACAGGCCCATCGACCATCCCGGCGATTTCCTTGGTCACTTCCAAGATATCGCGCCCCGATTTCATGATCAGCGACGGGTTGGTCGTCACCCCATCAACCATGCCCAGATCATTCAGCTCGGCAATCTCATCAACTTCGGCGGTATCTACGAAAAATTTCATCGGCGCGGTCCTTGCTCGGGTTGGCGTTTGTCGTCCAAGCGTTTACCCCATGAGGGCCGATGCCGAAACCCCTGATGAAGGAGCCGCTGCCCCGTGACCCAGTCCTTTTTCAACGAAGGCGATCTGGTGGCCGTGCTGACCACGCAGCCCCTTGAGAGCACGTTGGATTATAAGGCCCCCGAAGGCGGGTGCCATCTGGGCGGGTTTGTCGAGGTGCCGTTGGGCCCGCGAAAGGTGATTGGCGTGGTCTGGGGGCCGGGAATCGGTGGGTTCGACCTGTCCAAGGCGCGCAGCATTATCCGGGTGCTGGATGTCCCTCCCATGCGCGAGGAAATGCAAAGTTTTCTGATCCGCGCGGGCGAATACACGTTGACGCCCCTGCCTGCGATGCTGCGCCTTGCTACCCGCGCGCCGGGCCTGGGCGATCCGCCGTCCATGCGCAAGATTTATCGGCTGGGACAGGGCGCGCCTGATCGTGATACCGCCGCGCGGCGCAAGGTGCTTGAGGTCCTGAACGACTATGGCGGGCTGGCTTTCACCCTGAAAGAGCTCAGCGAACAGGCCGGCGTTACCTCTTCCGTGGTTAAAGGCCTCGTGAAACAGGGCGTCGTTGCCGAAGAAGACGCGCCGCGCGATCTGCCTTACCCGCAGCTCGACCCCGCAAAAGCAGGCAAAGACCTGACCGAGGATCAAACCCGCGCCGTGTCGCAACTGGCCGCGGCGGCCAAGACGCAAGGTTATTCCACCACCCTGCTGCGCGGCGTCACCGGCTCGGGCAAGACCGAGGTTTATCTTGAGGCTGTCGCCGAAACCCTGCGTCAGGGGCGGCAGGCGCTGGTGCTGTTGCCCGAAATCGCGCTGACGGCGGAATTCCTGACGCGGGTCGAGGCCCGGTTTGGCACCCGCCCCGCCGAATGGCATTCGGGCGTCACCATGACCGAACGCCGCCGCATCTGGAAAATGGCGGGGCAGGGCGGGGCGCAGCTGGTGGTTGGCGCGCGTTCTTCCCTATTTCTGCCGTTTCAGAATCTCGGCCTGATCGTTGTCGATGAGGAACATGACAGTTCCTACAAACAGGAAGACGGCGTGCTTTATAATGCCCGCGACATGGCGGTGCTGCGTGCCTCGATCTGTGGCGCGCAGGTGGTTCTGGCCTCGGCCACACCGTCTTTGGAAAGCTGGAGCAATGCCGAGGCGGGCAAATACATCCGCCTCGACCTGCCCAATCGCTTCGGCAAGGCGGTGATGCCCACGTTGGGCGCGATTGATATGCGCGGGGAAACCCTGCCGTCGAACCGCTGGATCTCGCCCAGTCTGGCCGCTCAGGTGAGGGCGCGCATGGCCAAGGGCGAACAATCGTTGCTGTTCCTCAATCGTCGCGGCTATGCGCCCACCACGCTCTGTCGGGCCTGCGGGCATCAGATCGGCTGTGATCATTGCGATGCGCGGATGGTGGAACACCGGTTCCTGAAACGGCTGGTCTGCCATCAATGTGGCGAAAGCAAACCGATGCCCGAGACCTGCCCGTCTTGCGAGGCGGTGGATCGTCTGGCCGCCGTGGGTCCCGGTGTGGAACGCCTCAGCGAAGAGGCTGAGGCGCTGTTTCCCGACGCGCGGATTGCCACGCTTTCGTCCGATCTCTTCGGCTCGGCGCGTGCCCTGAAGGATCAGATTGTCGAGATCGCCGAGGGTGGCGCGGATATCATCATCGGCACGCAATTGGTGGCTAAGGGGCATAATTTCCCCCTTCTCACGCTCGTGGGGGTGATTGATGCCGACCTGGGCCTGCAAGGGTCCGACCTGCGCGCGGCGGAACGCACGTTTCAACTTATGCGCCAAGTTGCCGGTCGCGCAGGACGGGCCGACAAACCCGGCACCGCGTTATTGCAAACCTTCCAGCCTGAACATCCGGTGATCCGCGCCATCCTGTCAGGCGACGAAGAAGGCTTCTGGAGTGCCGAGGCCGAGGAACGCCGCCAGGCCGGTGTGCCCCCCTATGGGCGGATGGCCGGGATCATCCTTTCCTCGCCTGACCTGCAACAGGTGCATGATCTGGGCAATGCTCTGGCCCAACGCGATGCCCCCCTGCGCCAGGTTGGCGCGCAGGTCTTTGGCCCGGCCCCGGCCCCCATCGCCCGAATTCGGGGCCGCCATCGCGTGCGCCTTCTGGTCAAAGCGCCCAAAGGAGTCGCCCTGCAAAACGCTTTGGCCGCATGGGTTGCGCAGGTGCGGGTGCCAAACCAGACGCGCCTGTCCGTCGATATCGACCCGCAAAGTTTTTTGTGAAAGGCCTGAGGCCTGTCAACCGGGCCGGGTTTACTGTTGGCATAAAGCGGTCTTTTGGCAGCACCTCAAACGGCTTCGGCCTCCAGCCAAACGCCTCCCTCGGGCCGCAAGGTCAGGATCAGAACGGGATCGGGATCACGTCCTGCGACGGGCTTGAACCGGAACCGGGAAAACAACGTCGCCAGAATGATCACCGCCTCCTGCAGCGCAAAGCTGGCCCCGATGCAGATACGCGGCCCATCCCCGAAGGGCAGGTAGGCATAGCGTTCAATCGCCTTGCGGTCGGCAAAGCGTTCCGGGCGGAACATATCGGGGTCTTTCCAAAGGAGTTCGCTGCGATGGAGCGCATAGATCGGGATGATCACTGTGTCGCCCGCGCGCACCTCGCGGCCGCACAGCGTGTCGTCGACCATCGCCGTGCGCGAGACCATCGCCGCCGGAGGATAGAGGCGCAGTGCCTCATCCGCGATCATCCGGATATAGGGCAGGTCGGTCACGTCCTCGCCGGTCGCAACACGGCCTTGCAAGACCGATTGCGCCTCGGCGCGGGCCTTGTCCTGTACGTCCTGATCATAGGCACAAAGGTAAAGCGACCACGCCAATGTCAGCGCGGTTGTCTCGTGCCCGGCGACGATGAAGGTCAGAAGGTTGTCGCGCAGCTCGGCCGTGTTCATGGTGCGTTTGGTTTCGGGGTCTTCCCCGGCCAGCAGCAGATCCAGCAGATCAGGTATATCTTTCGATCCGCGCGCGCGTCGTTCCTCAACCGCCTCGTCAGCGACCTTTTTCATCGTCTTGACGCCTTGACCGGAAAACACCCGGCCCGGGCGCGGCACCCAATCGGGAAAGCCCAGTATATCGAACAGGGAGATCTTGCCCGCATCCGCGATATAGGCGTCGATGGCCTTGTGCACCGCTTCGGCCTCCATCCCGCCTTCACCAGAAAACGTGACCTCGCTGATCACGTCAAAAGTGGTGCGCACCATGTCATCGGCCATATCAATTGCGCGCGGGCCAGCGGCAGCAATCCGCTGGCAACTCCGCTCGGCCGCTGCCGACATGATCGGCGCCAGGTTGGTGACGTTGCGATGTGAAAACACCGGTGCGGCCGCGCGGCGCTGCCAACGCCAATGCGCGCCTTCGGCAATAAACAGGGAATCCCCAATCGCTGGCCGTAACAGGTTCTTGGTAACAAGCGATTTCGGGTAGTTATCCAGGTTCTCCAGCAGCATTTTCCGGATCGCGCCAGGATCCATGACCATATGCCACCGCTTGCCCGTCCGTCCGGACACCATGGGCTGCTTAACGGCAATCCGGGGAATGATGCTCAGCAGGTTGCGCCGCGATGCCTGCAGGCTGGCCCAGATGCCCATGGGTTCGGTCACAAGCGGCACGAAAACCGGGGGGGATGTGGGCGCCATGGGATGTCTCCTATTTTCCACTGATTAGATAGGGCTTGTGTGGAGGCTCGGCAAATCGTTGCGCAGGCCTGTGGTTTTCGTTATCCGGTCTCGCAGCACAATCCTGAGGGGGACATGATGCACCGTTTTTTTGCGTTTCTGATGGCGGGCCTGATGCTGGCCGCTTGTACCAATCCGAACGATCTGGATAAAGGACCCGTTTATCTGGGCAATTTCAGTCTTGGCCATAACGTTGTGGTGGCCCCCAATCTGACCAAGGGCCCCGCCTCGCGGGATGCGACCAAGGAAGAATGGATCGAGTCGATGAAACTGGCCATTGACGAACGCTTTGGCCCGCAGGATGGCGACAAGCTTTATCACCTTGGTATCAGCGTTGAAGGATATGTGCTTGCGGTAACCGGTGTGCCAATTGTGGCCGCTCCGAAATCGGCGTTGATCCTGAGGGTCACGGTTTGGGATGACGCTGCGGGCAAGAAACTGAATGAAGAACCCGAGCAGATTACTGTCATCGAGAGTTTTTCGACCAATACGGTGCTGGGGTCAGGCCTGACACAGTCTAAAGAGAAGCAGATGGGAAACCTCAGCCGCAACGCGGCCAAGCTGGTCCAGAATTGGCTGGTGCGTGAAAACGCCAAGAATGGCTGGTTCGAGGCAGATGGCAAACCGCGCAGCGCGGCCGAAATCGCGGCTGAAGAAGAGACTCTGAAGGCCAAGGCAGATGCCGACGCTGCGCTCGAATCCGCTGACGCCGAAACGGATGAACCGGCGGCGGCCGAAACGCCCGCTTTGACCGAGGAAACCGATGACACAACGGACACACCTGTCGATCAGGCCGCGGATCAGGAATTGACTCCCGCCGAGCAAGCCGCTGCGATCGAAGACGTCGTTGTCGAGCCTGATATCGCCCTGGCCCCCGCCACGGAATAGGATAGGACGCGGATACCACAGGGGAGATGCATGATTTGCTTGATTTCCGTGGCTGTTCTGCCTAGATGCGCGCCAAAATCTCGCTCGAATTCAGGCTGGGTTGATACAATAAGGAGTGGTTAACATGTTCAATCCTCGCCCATTCGGGGTTCTTCTGGCTGCTTTGTTACTTTGCGGCTGCATGAACACTCAGCTTCTTGAAGAAGGCGCTGCCAATACGTTTAACGTGCGCGATGTCAGCGTCGATACGGTGCAGCTCAAAAAGGGTGTGCGAGGCCGTGTTAATGAGATTTCCCCAAGCAAAGTTGCAAGGGACATCGATGCAAATCTGACCAACAAGTTGCGCGCTCGTAGTCGCGGTGAAACCCCTGTGGATTTGAAGGTGTCGATCACTTCTGTGAATTTGGTTTCGCCTGGGCAGTCGTTTTTAGTAGGTGGCGTGAGTACCATCATGGGCATTATAAATGTCACGGATGCAAGAACCGGCGAACTGGTGCTTGAACCTACTCAAATTGCGGGGACCGCAAAGGGCAACTATGCGCCTGGCGGGCTAATTGGTGTGGCGCTGACCAAGCAGGTAGATGATGACTATCGTAGCACGGTTGCAGGATTTGTGTCGGATGTGGAGCGGCTGTTGTTTGGCGATGCGGACAAAACCTCCAATTCGACGACGCAAACCACCACCGAGGCTTCGCAGTCCAACGCAACTCAAAGCTCTGATCGAGATGCCGCGATCCGTCGTGCCGAACTTCGGGCCGAGCGAAAGTATCGTACGCATTGCGCCCGTTTAGCATGCGAGCAAGCGGTGGCACGCGCCGGAAAAGAGGCTGCTGAAGCCTACGACAAAGAGGCAGCCCAAAACAGCAACTGACAATGCAGACACGAATTCCGCCCAGACAAAGAAAGAGGAGCCACTATCATGGCAAAGGAAAAGTTTGATCGCTCAAAGCCGCATGTGAACATCGGCACGATTGGGCATGTTGACCACGGCAAGACGACGCTGACGGCTGCGATCACGAAGTATTTCGGTGATTTCAAGGCCTATGACCAGATTGACGGCGCGCCCGAGGAAAAAGCCCGCGGGATCACCATCTCGACGGCCCACGTGGAATACGAAACCGACGCGCGTCACTATGCGCATGTCGACTGCCCCGGCCACGCCGACTACGTCAAGAACATGATCACCGGTGCCGCCCAGATGGACGGCGCGATCCTGGTTGTGAACGCCGCGGACGGCCCGATGCCCCAGACCCGCGAGCACATCCTGCTGGGCCGCCAGGTGGGCATCCCCCACATGGTCGTCTACATGAACAAGGTTGACCAGGTTGACGACGAAGAGCTGCTGGAACTGGTGGAAATGGAAATCCGCGAGTTGCTGAGCGATTACGAATATCCCGGCGACGACATCCCGGTTGTGCCCGGTTCGGCCCTGGCCGCTCTGGAAGGCCGTGACGAGGAAATCGGCGAGAACTCGATCCGCAAGCTGATGGAAGAGGTCGACACCTACATCCCGACCCCTGCGCGCGCCGTGGATCAGCCCTTCCTGATGCCGGTTGAAGACGTG
>NZ_JBGEHK010000011.1:0-91910 GCF_041403425.1 Roseovarius conchicola
CGCCGTGGCTCTTACGTGTTCCGGGTTTCTGTCTCATCTCCACTCCTTGGTGGTTACGATGGGCCAGAAACCCTCCCTTATCAAATCGCCCTAAACTGTCCCATCGACGCTGACGTCAGACAATACGGAACAGAGTTCGAATATCGGATCCAATCTGATGCAGGCCAAGCCTATTTCTGGGGAATACAACCCACGTTAAATTACATAATAATTCTTATGGGATAAGAACATATGTAGCGGGCACATTCTAAACTGGGTTGCGACAAATCCCCTATCTTGCTGGAAAGCAAGGAGAACGGACATGGCCCACACAGAGCTGGATTTGCGTGAGAGACGCACAATCGAAGACATGTTGTCGGCAGGCATCGCTCGACCGTCTGTCGATGTATGTCCGCCGGTCCGCCTCACTTGGATAGACCGCCTCGAACAGGGCGGCGTATTCTTCCGGTGTGTCCAGTCCAGGAAAAGATTCTTGACTGGTGACAAAGTCCTGTAGCCGGCTCCGGACCGCTGGGTTGGAAAGATCGGCGACGGTTTGCAAAGAGACGCGCCTTTGACTCACATAGAGTTGTTGTTTGAATTCCCAGATCATGTCCCAAGCCGTTGGGATGCCGGCAGAGGCAGAGGCGCCCGCACCAAGGAGCCACATGAGGCCCCCGGACCGCATCGAAAACCTGCGGGCGAAATCGTCGGCATCTACGGTTGGATACTTTGGTTCGCTCACGTATCAGTCCATTTTTCTTGCCACGCAGAGAACTCCGATGGGCGCACCTGAAAACGCGCGAAGTTGCCAGCGTGGAGGCTGAGAAGTTCTTCTTCGACGACGTTAGCAAACGCGGCCCGATCCTCTGCTCGGACAGATTTTGCAGATAATCGTGAAATTTCCTCGGCTACTTCTCTTCGTCCGATCTTGGAGCGTATTATGTGTCCGACAGCATCGCGCAGTTCTGCGCGGTATTTCAGGCGGAAAGGATCAGGCTCGCCCAGAGACTGCCTGACTGCTGCGTATTGGGCCGCGGATCGTTCATAGGCCCATAGAAAAACATCTTTTAGAAGCGCGATCTCGTTGAGTTCATATACCCCCAGAATGGCTTCGGTATAAGCGCGCTGAGGAACATCGGTGAATGAAAATGGTGCCAGATTGCTTCGGATAAGAGGTATGTTAGCCGCCAGACGTGAAACACGTTTGTTTACATCGTCGAAAGGCTGGAGATAGGGGATATGCACCATCACGAAGAACCCCTGCTCGAAGGGGTTTTCAATCGCGGCAGCTTTGGACAGAAGCGTGTTGAAGCACTCGTCGATCAGCTGTGGCACCTCGAGCGGATGGAACGCTGATTTCTCGATACCCACCGCGATGTAGCGAAGGCGTCCTGCGGCCGTCGGATCTGCCAACAGGTTGTTCGATAGAAGCGCGTGCAGGTTCAGAAAGGTGTAGGTGTTGAAGTCAATCTCGTCGATGGAACCCACCAGAAACTCAATCGCATCTTTGTGGTTGAGGATCATTTGCGCCTCGATGTGATCTCGCCCGGTCGCTTCCTCTCCGAATTCGATCAAACGCTTGGTATCGAGAAGAGAGTACGTGTTGCCTTCCAGACGGCTTGAGTTCCATGCAAGATCAATCAGCAGTCGATTGAGAATGAGCTTGGCATAAGTGCCAGCCGGCTGCGTGGCTGTTTGCGGTTTACCAAGACGTTCAAGACGTACCCTGTCTTCTTCTTCGAGATAGAACGTGGTGTTGGGCTGATATTGCTCGAGGAAATCTCGGTTATATCCCACGGGTTTTCGCGCCGCGACTGGTTTTTGAACGTAGTCGCGGATCGCCCTTGCGTGATCTGACAACAAAATGAGTTCGCTGTAGTCCAGGTCCTGATCGCTTTGCTTGCCAGCAGCGGCCCCATCACCTTTCGCAATGCGGTAGCGCGCCCATCGACCGCTGCCCTCCATCTCCAATCTTCCGCTGCCGACTAGTTGCTGCAGACGGTATTGCAGTGTCCGACGAGGAACATCGTCGGTCAGCTGTTCAGCGATATCCGGAGTGGCGATGCCATCGGGATGACCAGCTACGATATTAAGTAGCTCCTTGAGAGCATCTTCGGGGACTCTGTTGGCCATCGCCATCTTTCTTGCGCCTAGACTTTACACGCAACTATGGTTCTTATAGACGCAAGTATCAAGTCTAGACGCAAGAATTTCTCTTAGGCGCAAGAAACCTTGCGCCTAGCACTTTCGCGTCGTGAACAGCGTGCCCAAATGAGCAGGTCAAGCCAGATGGCAGATGATGATGACAGGTTGATACAAGAGGTATTGGCGGAACTCGGTCGAGATGCCGATCCAAAGGCGATCGCTGACCGGGTCAAACGCCTCGACCTCGGGCTACCGATCGAAGATGAGTTCATCGCCGTTTGCAGTTGGCTCGGGAAGACACGGCTCATTCACAAACTCGATCAGCATCAGGCACCCTCCCAATCGCGCGACGAATATCAAGTTCCCGATCTGCTGGCACAGTATCAGGATTCGGGACCGGTCCTGATCGAGGTAAAGGCGAAAAAAGCCCATACGCTGTCATTCAAACCAGACTATCTTGAGCGGCTAAAGGCCTATGCCGCGCTTCTCAACATACCGCTGCTCATAGCGTGGAAGTACCACGGCATCTGGACGCTGTTCGAGGCCCGCCACCTGAGCAAGGCGCACAAGAATTTCAACATTCGATTTGACCACGCCCTGAGAGAAAACCTACTTGGTGTGCTTGCAGGCGATGTTGCCTATAAGATCGCGCCCGGAGCAGGCATCCATTTGAGGTTCAAGAAAGAGAAGCTCTTGAACACAGAGAAGAATGAAGGTGGCTTCACAGAACAGTGGCAAATGCGCGTCGACAAGGTCGCTTTCACATCAGCAAACGGCGAGCCAATGGAGAATCTTGACGACGAGGTAGGCACGCTTTTCACGACCTGGGACCTTGCAGAACGTCAAGTTCATTCGGACACACATGTCGAGATGCAATTCATCGCGACGGAGGATGACGGAATGATGTTTGGCCATATGGCTCTGGTTCATCTTTTGAACTGGTCGTTGCCGGAAGGTACTACAATCAACTGGCGGCACGCGATCCGTCGGGACTCCGTTGTCAGCAGCATGACCAATTTTGCCCCGGTTCTCAAACGTGCTCTCGACCAGAAAGTCGTCCGGATCATCTTGAATCAGCAACCGCAAAGCTGGCCAGGGTTCGTGCCTAAATGAGACAGGGGCAGTCCGACATCGGGTGCGCAAAACCACTCCCGCGGTCACTCTTCGATCTTTACGCGCTCGCGCTTCCACGTGGTCACGGTTTTGGCAAGCGACCACCCATCGAAGCTTGGCAGAGCGAGAGCGGGACCGCATATGGTGTCGTAACAAAGCATGTGAAAACGAATGATATCGGCATCCTCGTCATGCGGCGCCGCGTGGATGGCGTTTGGGTGGAAATTGCAGAAAAGACCGGCATTGCGTCAACAAGTTTGGCGCTGAAAGAGATGAAGCGCCTATTGGAAAACGGTCCACCGAACGAACCTCTTCCCGCCAATACCGCACCTCGACCAGCCCTTCCGCCTTTGCGGTTCTCGATCCGAAAGTCCGGAGAGGGATATGGCTGAGTGACGAGTAGACCTTGCTCTCGAAGACTCGCCAGAAGCTGCGCTTCCCAGAGCCGTGTGTGGAAGTTCCCTGTTTGGCAGTCACCGGCCCAGTTCTTGTCCGGCGTTGGCATCGCCAAATAGAGCTGATTGAGTGTCCAGGCCGCCAGATGATGCGAGGGAGTGGTCAGTGTCTTAAAGACCGCGCTTGGTTCTCGCCCACACAGGTCATGAGCCGCATGGGTGGAGGCTGTAATCACAACAACCAGATGCGCCAGACCCTCTCTTAGCTCAGGCCGCCATCTGTCCCAAAATCCCTGACGACGGACAGCCCATCGACATATCTTTGTCTCGGTTCCGAAGTGATAACAATGCCGACGTCCATTGCTGGACTCTCGGCCATAGACCGGTTGACCACAATCACCGCACAGGAGGGCCGGGTTTCCCGCGTGTCGCGAGCGCGTTGCAAGGGCCCGAAGTTCAGACCATTCCGTGTCGGATAGCGCGTTCAGGTATGTCTCGGTGTGAACCGGATGGGACGACGGTGGAATGATAATTGCTTCGATTGTGAGTGTGCTTGCCTTCACTCTACGACACCCGACTGAAGCTCAGGCAGATCCCGCAGGCTCTGAAGATCAAAGGTTGCCAGAAACGCCTCCGTCGTCACGAATGTGTGCGGTGCGCCTGGCCGCGGGGATCTGGGGCCAGACGCAATCAGGTCCTTGTAGCGCAACCGTGCCAGCAGATCGCGACTGACCTCCTTGCCGAAGATGTCCTTGAGACCCGCCCGATCGATCGGCTGGTGATAGGCGATGGCGCAGAGCACGCCCATCTCCATCTCGGTGAAGGCCAGCGACTGGTCGCCCAGGTCGGTTGCGGCCTTGATGGCTTCGGCGAACTGCGTCCTCGTCCGGAACATCCAACCGCCGGCAACCTGTGCCAGCTCGTAGGGACGGCCGATCAACTCGGCCTGGATATCGTCGATCAACACTTCGACCGAGGCCCCCTGCCCCACAACGCGGGCCAGGTCGTCGCGGCCAACTGGCGACGCGCTGGCGAAGAGCACCGCTTCGATCCGCCCCATCCATTCGCGCCAGCGCAACTCTTGGGGCAGGTCGTCGAGCTCCCGGTCAAACACGGCTTCGCGTTCTTCCGCCGCATTTCGTTTCTTGGTCGCGACCGTCATGGCGCGATTCCGTAGAGCCGGAAGGTTGGTCGCCCGGTCAGCTCCCGCGCCACGCCAAGCTCGACCAGTCGGTCGCAGAACCGCCGCGCGGCGCGAGAGGTCATGGGGATCGACGTACCGCAAATGTACGGCGAGAGCATCGACGCAGGCGCGACCGCATCCTCGGTCAGAAACAGGTCGACAGCCGCGCGAGACCCTTTTGCCCGGAGCTTCGGCGCAATGGTGCGAAGGGCTTCTGCCCGACGGGCCAGGTCTCGCGCCAACCGGATCGTCTCTTCGATGGACTCGAAGATCCGCACCTGGACCGCCAGCTCACCCCCCTGCCCTTCCGCGACCAGGTCCCGCAGCGCCGCCTTTATCAACCGCCGCGCCGTGACCGGCAGCACGGTCTTCCAGTTCAGAGCCCGCGCCAGAACGATGTCCGAGAGCAGGCAGGCGAACCGTTCCGCCCGGTCGTCCGTTTCCAAAACGGCACGCAGGACGGCCACGCAGCCCGCCACCGGCCCATTGCTACGAGCGCGCTCCAAACTTGCATCGAGCCAAACACTCACCTCGCTCGCGAAGTCGGCGCCGACCAGGTCGGCAATCTCACCCATCTGGCCCGCACGAAGGCCTACGGCCTCGCGCCAGAACGCCAAGAGATCGCCATCCGGTCCTCGCGCTTCTCCAGACGGCGTCAGGTGGTACGCGTCGCGAATATCCGCCTCCCGCGCCAGCCGTCCTTCCAGTTTCGAAGTGGCTGTCGCTGCCCTCAATGCAAGACGGTTGGCCAGCAGTTTCACCGGCAAGCCATGTGCAGGATCGCTCAGCAGCTGGTCGAGCACCGTCAACGCCGCGCCAGACCGAAAGGTCACAGTTTCAGGGGTTTCTGCACGTCCAGAGGTGACCCAGGTCGGCAGTTTCGGTAGGGTGCTCAGGTCGTCAGAGATAGCAGTTGGCTGATAGGTCATACTACAACACTAGTCTCTCACGGCGCTTTCGTCTACGATATACGGTGCAAACCGCCCCACCTTGCTGCTCTGCTTTATGTCCAATAAGTTTGCATTATCAGACATAAGTGCGATAAGCTCCGGAGCATGAGCAAACCGTCTGAAAACCAGCCCTCAGATGCCGAGACATCGCGCTCAGCGTCTGTAGATACGACGAACGAGTGCGACGAGAGAAAGCCGGCAAGAAGTGATGCGATCGCCCTGCCCTCAGATGCCGGGGGCCTCGCAGGCCTCGTTGGTTCCGGCACGCTCGATCGACTGGTCGAGACCGCGCGCGACTACGCAAAGGCCTCAACCTCTGACAACACCAATAAGGCCTATGCCGCCGATTGGAAGCACTTCGCACGCTGGTGCAGACTGAAGGGGACAGAGCCCTTACCCCCATCGCCGGAGTTGATTGGGCTCTATCTCTCTGACCTGGCTACACCAACTGGACAGGCCCCTCCCCTATCAGTTGCAACGATAGACAGAAGGCTCTCTGGTCTTGCCTGGAACTACGCGCAGCGTGGATTTTCGCTCGACCGCAAGGATCGCCATATCGCAACCGTGCTGGCCGGGATCAAGCGCAAACACGCGCGGCCACCGGTGCAAAAGGAAGCCATCCTGCCCGAAGATATCCTCGCCATGGTGGCCACCCTGCCCTACGACCTGCGCGGCCTCAGAGACCGGGCGATCCTACTGCTGGGCTTTGCTGGCGGCCTCAGGCGGTCAGAGATTGTCAGCCTGGATGTCGGCAAAGATGACACCCCGGAGTCCGGCGGCTGGATCGAAATTTTTGAAGATGGCGCGGTTCTGACATTGAACGCCAAAACCGGTTGGCGCGAAGTTGAGATTGGGCGCGGGTCCTCCGACCAGACATGCCCAGTGCACACGCTGGAGCAATGGCTGCACTTCGCCAAGATCGATTTCGGGCCGGTCTTCGTGCGCACCTCGCGCGATGGCAAGAAGGCGCTGGACGCCCGGCTCAGTGACAAACACGTCGCGCGGCTCATCAAGGCCACCGTGCTGAAAAGCGGCATCCGAGCCGAGCTTCCTGAGAAAGACCGACTCGCCCTGTTCTCTGGCCACAGCCTACGTGCTGGGCTCGCCAGCTCGGCTGAAGTAGATGAACGCTACGTCCAGAAACAGCTCGGACATGCCTCCGCCGAAATGACCCGCCGCTACCAGCGCCGCCGTGATCGGTTCCGGGTGAACCTCACCAAAGCCGCAGGGCTGTGAAAACGATCACCCTTCGTTGCTTCTGAGCGCTGTCAGCGCAGCAATGTGGCGCGGCAGGTCACTACGGGAATGCAGGATGTCGACGATGATGATTTCGTTTGACCGGTCGAGGAACACCAGGAAATGCTCCCCTGCCCTGAGATAGTGCAGATCTTCAGCCCCATCGACTAGAATTGAACAGCTCTGGCTGTGCGCCTGGCCACTCACGATCGCCTCGCAACGGGCCAAAAGCTCAGATTCGTAGAGTTCCGCCTGACGCGGCCCAAAAGTCTCGATGGTCCAGCGGGCAATCTCGACCAGGCTGTCTTCCGCGCGGCGTGTCAGCCGAAAGGATCGGCTCATGACCCTGTCCGCGACCTCGCAAAAGCCCGACGCACCGCATCTGCCCCGCTGCCTTCGGCCATATCACCGCGTTCCGCCTGCCGAAGACCGTCGAGCAGACCCTCCCGAATGCCGGCCAGCTGCGCCTCTTCCTGCTCAAGCAACCGAAGACCCGCCCGCATGGCTTCGCTCACATTCTGATACCGACCGGAGGCGACCAGCGCCTGAACCAGCTCATCCTGCGGGTCTGTCAGAACAACATTACGTGTCACCATGCCAAAACTCTCCTCATTGGCAATATATGCCAGTGCCCGTAATCAATCAACACAATCACGCCGCCTGTCCGCTCAACCGGCCATAGAAGCTGCGCTCGAGATGTAACTCTCCTGCCCCGGCCTTCTGGATCATGCCGCGCAGATAACCGCCCGGAGACGCCACTTCGCCCGCGCAATGCTTGTCGAAGGTCAGAACCAGCGCTGCTGTCGCGATTTGAGGCCCAAGCCGGTCCTGCGCAAGGTTCCAGGCATGCTCTGAGACGCCGATCATCGGCCTCAGCTGCCCGGCAACCCGGTGAAGATCCCCCCAATCCCTCAAAAATCCGCCCATATTGTGCGCCCAGGATGCGAATTCAGGGCAAGCCTGCATGACAGTTGGCAAATCAAGCGCGGCTCCCCGATTCTTGCGGGTTTCGTCCACCCAATCTTCCAACTCCCTGTCAACCTGCTCTTCCGGTGGCGCATTAGGCACCACACCCGCCGCGTTCTTTTTTTCAGAGGACTTACAGATTACAGGATTAAGTTGGTTTGTAATTAGTATATGAGGTTCACAAATGACCTCCCTGGGGTTCATTTCTTGCGTCTTTTCGGACACTTGTTTGATGGTTTCAGCGGTGTTGTCCACAACCTTGTCCGTCTGAGCTGCTTTGAGATACGCCGCCTCGACGCGCTCCTGCAGCTCTCTGAACCAGGCGAGGAGCTGCTCTAGCGTCTCTGAGGCCGTTTTTCGGCGCGGAAGTCTGCTCAGGAGATCCTCAAACAGCGCTGCGAGATGCGCCCACGGGCCTCTCAGTGCACCGCTGAGCGCCGCCTCGATCCGGGCGCGGATCATGCGCCGTGCGACCGTGATCTGACGCCTCAGGCGCTGGCAGAGCTCGCGCTCGGCCTGCAATTCGGCCTGCAGCTGCTCGAATTCCTCGACACGCGCAGACAGCGGCGACAGATCGAAGCCGTAGGCTTCGACAATGACGCCGTCAGCGTCCCTGCGGCCCCACCTCTTACCATTGGGGCTATCCTTGAAGGAAATCACCCCGGTCTCGGCCAGGCGCCGCGCATGGCGCTTGAGCGCGCTCAGCGAGAACCCGGTCTGCTCCATCAGATAGGCGTTGGACACCCAGACGATCGGGCGTCGCCCCTCCTCCCAGTCCTGGGCCTGTGTGAAGGCTCCAAGCGTGTCGAGAAGCAACATATCACCGGCCTTAAGGCCGATATGCACGCCGACGCGCTTAACCGCCACAAAGGCTTGTGTTTTGGGTACAGCTACCCGTTCACCGGCTTCGGCAAGTTGCTCGGCAACTCCAAGACCCGGTGTCGGCTTGCGCCAACCTGTATGTTTCATGAGATTTTTTCGCCTCCTCTGCTCGATGGAAGGCAAAAGAAAATCGTACACCGAATCGGTGTTTCGTTGACAACGATTTGCGGAGAATGCTACCTAAGAGTTGCTACACAGATAGATTGGCTCTCTTACCGCAAGGTGGAGGGCTTTTCTTTTGCCGTTAAATCATTGCATGTTTGATCCTATTTCTTGCCTCGTTCGAGATCGAATGTCGCCGTCTCCGCGGCTCCTGCCTCTTACTTCGATCCATGTTTCTCCAGATATTCTGCGATGACGTCACCCAAGCCGTTGAGCACATCTTCATTCAATGCGAGGCCTGTAGCAGCGACTGACAGCCGCCCTCCCTGCCACGTCACACTCAGCTTTCGCGATCCGATCCTACGTTGCACTGTGAGCTTCTTGGGCTTCGCAGGCTTCGTTCTTACCTTCGCTTTAGCCTTGTCAGAAAGTTCATTCAGAACCATTTCAAGATCGCGATGACTCAGCTCGTAAACATTTTTGCACGTGTGCAAAATCTGATCTTTGGCTGCGAAGATAGCCCGACCGCGCGAGACTGCACTATTGTGAACTCCCACACGCTTCGCGAATTCTGTGGCTGACAGTTTTCCGTCAGGCATGGCATCCTGAAGTTGTTCAAACATTTCACCAATAGAGACAAGCCGTTCGAACGCACTCAGATTCTCGCGCTCTTCATTCTCACGAAAGCGCATGAACAGCATTTCAAACTGTTCTTCCCGCGAACCGCGTTGTGATTGAGGTACGAGCAACGCTCGCACCGGCAGGTCCAGGGCACCAAGGATCGCATGACGGCGGCGGCCAACAATCAAATGAAAGGTTACACCCTCGACATTCTCAGGCTCGCGAGGGTCAGGACTCCAATCGGGATCCGCTGGCCAGACATGTATGGGCGTATCCTGGCCATTCTTAGCGATGCTCTCTTTGAGCTTCTCGAAGGTTTCCTGATCGCGCCAGGTATCCCGCCGATCTGTCCCAATGACATCAATAATCTGAGACGGATCGATCCGCAACTCGTGACGGCCGGATAGAATTCGCTCCACAACCTGATTACGTTCAGTTTGCAGAATCCGCTCGGCATCCGACAAAGCGCCTGCTTTCCAGGCACTGCCTGTTCCGCCCAACCGGGGCTTCACACCCAAAACTAAATCCGGGGCAGCTTCAGCAGCTTGTTGGGGCATGCCAACGGATTGTTCTTCGGTTGGGTGCTCATCAACTCTGGCAGACTTCTTCTTGAGGACCGAACTACTCAACGTTCTTTTCATTTAGCTGCCTCCTCAAAATCATAAAAATTTTGCATCCACTCATTGGCATACCCGCGCTCAAGCCCCGGCCACAAACGAGAGACAATCGCGTCGTTCACAGCATCGGCGTTTTCGATAAAGCGATTGATGCCCTTTTTCTTGCCTGGAGTGTCAGGCTCATATTCGTAGACCGACTGATAGACGTCGGAGGCATTGGAAATGGCGTCTGAGCGTAGATAGAAGACCGGCAAAACCTCATCCGGGCAGTTCTCGAGCAAGTTTCCGACCTGCGTCAAGTCCTGCTCATTCGTGCGCTGTACGATGGTCGGCAGAAGCATATGAGCAGCGCCTCCCATATCGATGCGGTCCGTTGCGAAGATGTGACGCAACATGGTGAGCAGCCCTGTCACGAAGGTGGACAACGTCGCGATGTCAAAGCCTTTCATGGTTTGTGGGATGATCAACGAAGTTGAGGCCATCACGTTGTTCAATTGGAAGAGCGTCAGCGCCGGCTGATAATCGATGATAATACAGTCTAACGTTTCGCTCAGAGCCTTATTCAGCTTTTCCTTATCGACTCGACCATCACTCACCAACTCATTGGGCCGTGTGACTGGCGGATGTCCTTTCTTCCAGCGATCTATGGAATCCCGCAAAAATCTGTAGAAGCGTTTTTCGGGCGTTCCGGCGCGGAGAAGTCTTGCGATCTGGATCTCGCCCTCCGATGTTTCGCCATGTGCAGGGACGAGTCTCACGCCAGGCCATGATGTTTTCTTAAAGAAACCGTCCAGCGTTTCCGCATCGTGATCGGTGTATGCGATGGATTCATCGGTTTGAAACAGCCCTGCGAAATCCACCATAGTGGGCGTTTCATCATCAGGCAGGGTGGGCATATCGTCCCCGCCCACAAAGTAGAGAGTGATGGTACTCTGCGGGTCGGCATCCATGACACCAACGCGCAGACCATAGTGAAGGCTCAGGTACTGGGCAAAATGTGCCGCACTCAACGACTTCGCAGTACCACCTTTCTGACTCGCAAAGGAGATGACGGGCAAGGGGTCGTCCGGCTTGCGCCAAGCCAGAAAATGCTCCGGTCTCTTGGCGGAGGCCGCCATAAGAGCCCGAATGTGCATCAACTCGATGAGAGTGAAAACACGTTCACGTCCGACACGTTTGCCCGCTGGAAAATCTTCATTGTCCCTGGCAAATTTAGTCAGATGTTGGTGACTGATATTCAGGAACCGAGCGCATTGTCGCATCGACCAAGAGCGCTTTATGCGCTCGCGCATCGTCAGCTCTTTGTTGACCGAGACCATGGTTCGGCCAAGGCCTCGCTCGAGTTCTTGAAGGAATTGTTCTATGCTGCCGCTCATAACACCACTCTCTTTCGATTCTCTCATGGAATCGATTCCGATATTTAATAGCACGGTTTAGGGAAATATGTACATATATTGTACGCCTACCCGACTGTCAGCGCACATTATGGGCCATGCCGGCGATCTAACTGAACGGCAAACGAAAGCTTTCAGAGCTTTTGCACGCGTGCAAAAACATCGAATCGGCGACATTGCTGGCCGGGCTTCCCGGCCAGAAAAAGAGTTTAAGACGCCTCTTTCGGCCCCCAGGGGATCACCGCCTGAAGCGTGTCATCATCCTGGTTTGCGGCTTTCCCGAGATTGGCATTGAAACAGAAGCCCCGGATGCTCAAGGTGAAGTAGTCGGCACCGGTGTCACGGTTCTGTTTCTTCCAGATACCTCCGCATTCGACTAGGCGGCTACGTGGCGAGCGGCCGAGAACGCGGTGCGTGGGGGCCATCGGATTTTCGCTTGCGACCGGCTCGACGGTTATGTCGATGTCAAAAGTCAGGGTGGAGATCGAGCCGACACCCTTGGCGGTCTCGATATCGGCGCTTTCGAATTTGATGCAGTTGGTGGTCATTGCTGTGCTCCTTTTCTGGTGTTGCAATGACGGGCAGAACACAGGGGCCAACGACCTGAACACACCAAAGGCGAAGCGAAGAGGAGAAGGGCGGGGGCCTAAATTTCGCTTCGCGCGGAATGCCCATAGGGCAGGGGACAATTCTGGCAACCGCCCTTTGTGTTCCGGGCGGACCCTGCGACTAGCATGAGATGCAACACCATGTGATGGAGGACGCAAACACACCGCGACAAATCGAAACCGGTTTTCGTGAACCGAAAATGAATATCGGTGCAAGCTCAGCCCGCCATCGCTGACATCCGCTGCAACGATAGCAATCGAATGCGGAAAGGGATCACTCGAACGTTAGTAGTTGCATTGCTTCCAGTAGCCCGTAGTCAGCGATCCGCCTCGACGGTCACGTTTCGGATGACAGCCCCTTGGTGTGAACGAGAAATGACGTCTTAGGCTTGATCGTTTTCTTCGTGCCATTCGCGAATGGACCTGCATATGGTGCTCAGTGCCAAACCCGTTTTCAGTCCGCTATCGAAAAAAGCAAAACCTTCGGAGAGCACTGATTCTGTTTCTCCATCGATGATGAAACGAAACTCACCAGTGTCTTTTGCCTCGTCTCTTTTGATGGTCCAGTTCCCGAGAAATTCTCCGTCGCGGGTGATGACTTCACATTTGCGCCGCCATCCTCAAACCCAACGAAGTTGATAGGGTAAGTGAGCTCCATGGCCACTACGTATGTTGCTGGGATCACCTTCTCAATCCTTTCAGCAGGTGATCGTTCCTGGTTTTCCACCACGGAACATCGCTATCTTTCGAACCAGATCTGATCCCATGAAACGGTTGATACTTCGCATGCCGATCCGCACCACCTTCGCGGTGCTCCCGCGCGGATAGCCCGGTCCAGTGGCGGGGCAGGGGGCTTGTCCTTCTGGCCCACCGCCGGACATTTTCCCAGGTCTTGCCCCTCACCATTGACCTGAACAAAAAGGACCCCGCAGAGGCCGAGTCAGTTGATCCTTCCACGAAGGAGCCTTCAGGTGCAGTCGAAGGCCTTGGCGGCGCCGAGACTGATCTCACCTGCCGCAAGGACGTCCAGCAAGGGCGCGGGAAGACCAGCCGGTGATGAACATGTGCTTCGGTCGCGGCAAAGGCGAGGGCGATTTCCGGCACGGTGGCACCGCGCGATTTCATGTGACCGAAGGCACGAATTTCGTCGACGGATGTCTTAGACGCCCAAGAAATATCATGAACGATCAATACAAACAGAGCGTGCTCGGGAAAGGTGAGTTGAAGCTCCTCGTCTCATTGGCCGCTTAGGCGGTCATTTGCATTATCTGCAGAGAATTCGCCGCTCGAGCCTACATCGACTGACACTGTGACAAAAATCAGCGACTGTAGTACTTTGGAAACCGACGTATCTGAAAGCGTAGCCGCATCTAGAATAATATTCGCTATTGTTGTCTGTTGGCGAGACACGGACTTCAAAAAACGAATTTCCAATGCGAGATTGAAGTGTTCGTCAAAACTCTGATCTACAGAAGTTGTCGTTTTTGGCGTAAGCGATTTTTCAACTACGTTACTCACCATCAATGGGTCCCAAAGTTTTCCGCAAGGCAGGCGCGCATGGCATCCACAAACATTGACCGGCCACGTTCAGGGGACTCGAAAGACGAACAAATCAATGACAGGTCATATGGGATAGGTGGATCCAGTTCGACTGTGTGCAAACCCAGTTTCTGATAGAAAAACGCCGTCAGAGGATCAACAATCGCGATGCCCAGCCCATGATAGACGTAGCTGCAGGCGCTATGTGAGAGTGGTGTTTCTATCACCGTCGCCTCTTTTAGCTCGTTAAGATGAACCAGCTTCAGTCCCTGGGATGCGAAGTATTCGATCCCCAGCGAAATGAAGGGCTGACCTGCAATATCGGAGGGTGTCACGCGGCTCTTACAGGCAAATTCATGACCCTCAGGGACAACCAAAACACAAGGAAGTGTGAATCGGTCCAAAATGGATACGCCACGCTCATCTTCGGCCAGATTGCAAATACCTAATGTCGCCTGCTGAAGCCGGATGCGCTCAACGACATTGGGAGAACGATGAACTGACGTACTGACTGAGACATTTGATTTGCCACTTTGTATGCGCGACACGGCATCAGGCAACAGGTTGAACGTGGCGGAGGGAATAGTCGCTACGGACAAACGGATATCCGACAGGTTGCGAATGTCCTCGGCAGCTTTTGACAATTCCAAGAGGCCTGCAAATGACCGCTCCACGGCCTTAAGAAATGCATCTGCTTCATTGTTTGGAACAACCTTACTGCCGGTTCGGTGAAACAGATCAAATCCGATTTCACGTTCAAGATCGCGGATGAAACGGGTGATGCTTGGCTGGGACTTGTTCAACAGCTTGGCAGCATTGGTGATTGAGCCGGTACTCATCACAGCACGAAATGCATCTATCTGATTGTTCTTTAACACCATGAGTCCAAGTCATACAATTTTTGAATATCAGACGCATTTTATATCATTTTTGTTACATACCTCAACTGGGTAAGACTCAGCGGGAATCTAAAATTGGAGAGTAAATCAGACATGCAGCAGCCAGATGCACAGTCTTCACCAAACATCATCATGTTTCAGGCGGATCAGCTTACGGCCTTGGCGCTTGCAACATATGGCAACGCCATATGCAGCCATCCCAAGATTGATGAACTGGCGGAAAATGGCGCCGTCTTTGAAAACATGTACTGCAATTTCCCACTGTGCGCTCCTTCTCGATATTCGATGATGACCGGACAGCTGGCCTCGAAGATCGGGGCCTTTGACAATGCGGCCGAATTGCCGGCATCCATTCCCACCGTTGCGCATTATATGCGCAATCTCGGTTACAAAACCTGCCTGAGCGGCAAGATGCACTTTGTCGGTCCTGATCAATTGCACGGGTTCGAAGAACGGCTGACCTCGGATATCTATCCTGCGGACTTTCAATGGTCTGCAAACTGGATGTCTGAAACCCATGTTGATGTGACCGACACGAGAGGCGTTACCAAGTCAGGGCTGTGCGAAGACAGCGTACAAATACGGTATGATGATGGTGTTACCGAAGCGACGCAGAAGTATTTGCAGGCACAAGCCGCGTCGACAGATGGCCGCCCCCTGTTCCTGACCGTGTCCTACACACATCCGCATGACCCGTTTGTTTGTACCGAGGAATATTGGAATCGCTATGATGGTTTGGACATCCCGATGCCCAATGTCGGGGCGCTCTCTGAGAACGAGCACGACCCCCACAGCCGGAAAATCCTGACGCAGGCAGGTTTGTTCGGTGTGACCTTCACCGACGATCAGATCAGGAATGCACGGCGAGGCTATTTTGGGTCCGTCAGCTATTTTGACGACCAGATCCGCAAGATATGCGAGACGCTTGAAAGCCTTGGTATGGACGACAATACGGTAATCGTCGTCACCTCTGATCACGGCGAAATGCTTGGCGAACGCGGCATGTGGTTCAAGAAGAACTTCTTTGAATCCGCCGTCCGTATTCCACTGATCGTTTTTGATCCTCGTCAAAAGCAGGGCCGCCGCATTGCCGCGCCGGTCTCGCTTGTCGATTTGCTGCCGACCTTTGCGGCGATAGGGAATGGCGGGCAGGACATCGAAACATGCGAGCCATTGGATGGCCGAAGCCTGCTACCGCTGATGTACGATCCGTCAGTAGACTGGCCGTATCCTGTCATCAGCGAAATCCTCAGCGAAGGTGTCACCGCACCGGCGTTCATGATCCGTCGCGGTCGCTACAAATACATCCATTCAGGCGATTACGCACCGATACTCTACGATCTGGACGATGATCCAGACGAACTGACGAACCTGTCAGGCACACCCGAGCTGGCAAGCTTGGAGGAAAGCTTCCGTCAGGAAATAGCGGATCGCTGGAACGAGGATCAGCTTACGCAACGCATTATCAAAGATCAGCAGCGGCGTCTTTTCATCCAGAAAACACTCACCAAGGGCAAATACACGCCTTGGGATTTCAACGCCGGTGGTGACGCACAAAAAGACTGGTTCAGGGGGCAGACATCCTACAACGAATGGGCGTTTGACTATGTGCCCCGACAAGAGCCAGACGAAACCAAAGTCAATCATGAATAGGGAGACCAAAAAAATGAAAAAGCTGACAAAAATCGTTGCAGGAAGCGCACTTGCCTGCTGTATCGCCTTGCCGTCATGGGCACAGGAAAAGGTAATGATCGGTGAGCCTGCATGGCCCTCGGCCCGCGTTATCGCCCAGGTTATCAAGACCGTTATCGAAAACGAAATCGGCGGTGAAGCTGATGTTGTTCCGGGCAAGAACCCGGTGATTTTTCAGGCCATGGACCGTGGCAAGGGTGACATCGATGTGCATCCGGATGTCTGGTTGCCCAATCAGGGCAGCCTGACCGCGCAATATGTCGATGAGAACGGCACGGTCGCCCTTTCTGAAAATACATATCCCGGCACGAACGGTATGTGCGTTCCGGCCTATATGGCGGAAAAAGGTATTCGCACTATTCAAGACCTGGCAACACCCGATGGTGCGGCCATGTTTGACAGTGATGGAGATGGTCGCGGGGAAATCTGGATCGGGGCTGCCGCATGGGCCGGGGCAAAAACCTGGCAGGTGAAACTGCGCGACTATGGCATTGCCGAGTTCTTTGAAGCGACAACCGAAGACGAAGCTGTGGCGCTTGCCAATGTGGGCAACAAAATCCGCGCGGGCGAGGGCGTGGCGTTTGCCTGCTACAAACCGCATTATGCGTTCAAGCTCTATGATCTCGTAATACTCGAAGAACCAGCCTACGATCCTGAGATGCACAAGATGGTGCAGCCAAACGAAGACCCGGATTGGTTTGACAATTCGACCGTAAGCACCGGGGATAAACCCAAGACCGTGCATGTTGCCTATTCAAAATCGCTCGAAACGCGGGCACCCGAAGTTGCGCAATTCCTTGCAAACATCGCTCTGGATGACCAGACTGTCAGCGAGTGGACCCATCAGGTTGTCGTCGGTGAGCAGGCCCCAGAGGATGTCGCCGCTGCATGGGTTGCAGCGAACAGCGACAGGGTACAAAGCTGGCTGGGTTACTGACCAGAAACGCATAGGGCTGTCCGGTATCAAACCGGGCAGCCCTTCTGATTACTACAGGTATCCGCATAATGGCCCACCCTGAAGAAACCGCCGTCATTGAGTTGCGAAATGTCTGGAAAGTGTTCGGCGCGCGGGCGGACGCAGCCATGCAGGCTATCCAAGCCGAAGGTCTGAGCAAGGCACAGGTTCTTGAGCGGTTCGACTGTGTGGTTGGGGTGGCTGACGCCAGTTTTTCCGTCCCCAAGGCTGAAATCTTTTGCATCATGGGCTTGTCGGGTAGCGGCAAATCCACACTTGTCCGACATATCAACCGCTTGCTTGAACCGACATCGGGGCAAATCCTGGTCGATGGCGTTGATATCATGAAAAGCTCTGATGAAGAGCTGAGGGCCATTCGCAGCCAGAATATCGGCATGGTGTTTCAGAATTTCGCACTGTTGCCGCACCGCACCGTGCGGGACAATGTGGCGTTGCCGCTTGAAATCCAGGGGCTGACAAAATCGGAACGCTGGGATCTCGCGCAGAAGTCCATCGACCTTGTTGAACTATCCGGGTGGGAAGACAAGTTTGCCCATGAATTGTCAGGCGGAATGCAACAGCGGGTCGGCCTTGCCCGGGCGCTGGCGGCCGATCCCGACGTCCTGTTGATGGACGAAGCGTTCAGTGCGCTTGACCCGCTGATCCGCAGACAGCTTCAGGATCAGTTTCTGAAACTGTCCCAAGAGATGAGAAAAACCACGATTTTCATCACCCATGATCTGGACGAAGCCATTCGCATCGGACATCGCATCGCAATCATGAAAGACGGCGCGATCGTGCAAATTGGTACACCGGACCAGATTATCACCGAACCCGCAGATGACTATGTCGCTGACTTCGTGGCCGGTATTTCAAGGCTGAAACTGGTCTATGCCCATAGCATCATGCAGCCGGTCACAGAGGCGCTAATTGCTGAGATCGGACCGATAGAGGCATTCCCCGCAGTCGATGGTGGGGACGATCTGGACCGGATCATTGACGCTGCAGTTGCTGCCAACAGCCCGCTTCAAGTCATGGCGGATGGGAATTTGGCAGGCGTGATCACCAACAAGGACATCATGTTGGGCATACAGGGTGGGAAAGAATGATGGCGAGCAACGCAACCACGGACGCGACTGATACAACGGATGCCGAAAGGCTGACGGCCGAATTCGCCGGGCCGAGCGCAGGTTACTACGCGCGCGAATTTGCCCGGATCGGGCAGCACCGCGCGTTTCGTCTGACATTTAATCTGGCCGCGCTTCTGTTGGGGCCAATCTGGTTTGCTGCGCGCCATCTGTGGACCCATGTCATCATTTTTGGCGCGCTTGAAATTCTGGCATTTGTCACGCTGACACGGGGGCTGTTCAAAGACTTGGGTTTTGACGAACGCCTGCGCACAGACCGCATTACCAAAACTCTGTCTCAGCGACGGGAGCAGTTGGAGACAGCGATTGCAGAAGGCTCTGACAGTGTAGGCAATCTCAGCCGGGCGGTTGAGTCTCTTGAAGGTGCGATCCAGAATTCCATCGCCGCAGCAGAGGCCGCATCTGAATTTTCCGTCTACCTTGTCCTGATCGGGCTGTCCTTGTTTGTGGCGTTGCGTTTGATCCAATCCGTTGTCGCCAATTGGTTGCTGGAGCGCCATTTTGTCAGATGGCGTTCAGACAAGTCCACAGCTTCGGGACTGAGTTATGGAAACGGAGCGATCGCAATCGGTCTGACGCTCGCGACCTATGGTGGCTCAGCGCTGCATTATTCCCTGTCAAAACCGCTGGACGTGCTGGCCCAGTTCCCGGCGAATGGTGGTTTGCGGCGCGACACGGCCAATGCGATCAAGGCATTTCTCGAAGACCTGACCGTCATCGGCGAAGGATTCTTTGACGGGATAACCGCCGGGATCAAAACACTTCTGGACGCCCTGGAAACAGTTCTCGTTTCAACGCCTTGGCCGGTCATCGGGGTTGCCATCGTTCTGATCGCATGGCGATCCGCTGGCTCTCGCGTCGCCATTTTTTCGGCGGCTGGGCTGGCCTATATCGGTCTGTTGGGCTTTTGGGAAAAGGCGATGTCCACCGTTGCCCTTCTGGGAACCGCCTCCTGCATCAGCATCTTTCTTGGCATACCTGTTGGCATTCTTTGCGCCAAAAAGCCAAAGGTTTATATGTTTGTGCGCCCGGTACTCGACTTCATGCAAACCATGCCCAGCTTTGTGTACCTGATACCGGTCATCGCGTTTTTCGGAACAGGCAAACCTGCGGGAATTCTGGCAACATTGGTGTTCGGCAGCCCACCGGTGATCCGGTTGACCGTTCTGGGTCTGCAAAGTGTCCCGGAAACAGTGCGGGAGGCAGCACTGGCATTCGGTGCGTCCCCTCGTTTCCTTCTGTTCAAAGTTGACCTGCCGCTGGCGGCACCGACCATCATGGCCGGCGTCAACCAGACAATCATGCTAAGCCTTTCAATGGTGGTTGTTGCATCCCTTATCGGGGCCAAGGGGCTTGGTGAGGATGTTCTCGAAGCCCTGCAATTCGCCGCTGCGGGTCAGGGTATTCTGGCGGGTCTTGCAATCCTGTTTTGTGCAATGATCCTGGATCGTACAATTCAGGGCAAAAAGAAAAGCTGAGGTTAGTGGCCTACTCAGCTGGATATTGAAAGGGTAACGTCGACCTCCACGCCAAATTCTAAGAGTGGGAGCGACTTTCCAACCAAGCACGCTCGCACGGAACACATGCCGGGAAAACGCGTTACGAGGTACTCAGGAAAGAGTTTTAGGAGAAGCAGTAGATGTCTCAGAGAAACGCGTACCTCACACATTCGATGACGGACGATTAATACCTAGGTTTCCATGAAAGGTGATTGCGCATGAACATGATGATTCACCGGCAATTGCCACCAAGCATCCGAGACGTCGCGATCATACGGGTGTCCGGATAATGACCTATTCAGTAGAACGAAGTATGTTTGAAAGGCTTGATTCAATTTCTGTTGGCTTTTTCAACTCTAGGCCATCTTTGATGTGGACCAAGTGCTCAGTCACTAGCCGCTTCGCGTCTTCTTTGTCCCCATTTTCGATCGCTTGAATGATTTCTTCGTGCTCATCTTCACGGCAGCTCGTTCCTTTACCTGAGCCAAACAAACCTAAAATCAAAGATGTTCGTGTCACCAGTTCCCGAACAATCTTTGTCAGGAGGTCGTTTCCGGTGACCGCGACCATCTTCACATGGAACTCACCTGACAGTCTTATGATTTCCGGGCGGCTTCCGGTCTTTCTGGCTGCTTTCTCCATCCGAACATGGTCACGCAATACCGCTAAGCCGCTGTCGTCATCGGAGATCGTCAGGTTACTCACAATGCTCGGCTCTATGTGAAGCCGTGCCTCGAAAACTTCGTTTGCTTCTCTCGCGTCAGGGCAGGCTATGTACGCTCCCCGGTTTGAATGGAGGTCTACGATTCCCTGGCTCGAAAGGAGAAGGAGCGCACGCCGGACCTTCATGCGCCCAACGCCAAAAGTGTCGCATAGGTCGGCTTCGCTCAGCTTGGTCTTTGGTGCGAGCCTTTGCTCCATGACAGCCTTGAATATCTTATCGACAATAACGCGCTCGGATATGTCCCCAGCTGGACTCATTGGGGTGGATCTGCCTTCCGCTTTGGTGCGCATCATACCTGACTTCGTGTTCGACTACCTGGATAGGCGGCATCATAACAGCCGTTTTTGTCTGCGAAAACATGAAATTTTGTTAACCCATTGGATATTTGTGTTGACATAGATTGTTAACAAAAGCCTATTGTCGCCCACCGACTCACCAAGTGTGGGGCGGTTCTGTGGACAGAGGAGGCGTCCCCAGATTTCCAACGGAGGAGAATATGATGAAACGAAGAACTGTCTTTCGGTCGGCTGTAGCAGCGGTCGCCCTTACTGCCTTGGGTGCAACAACTGCACTGGCTGAAAACCCTACCCTGAAGATCGGCTTTGTCGGTGTGACAAGCGGTCCGGCAGCCGCTTGGGGAATCTCGAACCAACGTTCGATGGAAACCCGCGCAGCCTGGATCAACGAAATCGGTGGATACACAATTGGTGACACAACTTACGACATCGAAATTGTGTCGTTTGATGATCAAAAAGACCCCAAACGCGCAATCGCCGGCATGGAAAAGATGGCACAGGAAGGCATCCACTACGTGGTCGGTCCGAACGTTGACGACGGTGCTGCCGCTGTACGCCCGGTCGCTGAAGCAAATGGCATCATGTATTTCCCATATGCGTTTCCAAAATCCCTTTACACCGCTCCTGCGTCGAATGCAGTTCTTGGGATGGTGGCCAACTACCAATCAGGTCCAGCGATCTACAAATACCTGATGGACGACAAAGGCGTAAAGTCTGTGGCTTTCGTTGCCGCCAACGAATCTGATCCGCTCAGCCAGCGTGATGGTGGCGTCGCTGCTGCCGAAACCCTTGGACTGGAAGTTGTTTCTGCAAATGTGACCTATCAGGTGGATACAACGGACTTTACGCCTGTGCTGACGCCGGTGATGCGCGCGAAACCTGATCTGCTGGTCTTGTCGGGCGTTTCTCCTGCCAACGCGCCTCAGTTGATCCGTTCCGCGCGTGAGCTTGGTTTCCAAGGCTTCATTTCGACAGAAACCGCCCAGGATGCGCAAGTTTTGCGTGAAGGTGCCGGTGATCTGGCCAACGGGTTTATATCGGTCGGCGGCGCGTCCACTCCGGAACTCGCGTCCGATGCAATGAACGAATTCGTTCAGCGCTACATCGATATGTTCGGAGAGTACAACGACGAGTCGAACACCAAAGTCTATGCGCTGGAGTATATTCTGGAAACGTTGAAGGCCAATCCGGCGGCGATCAACGACGTGACCGAGTTTCAGGCAACCATGGACAGCTTTGAAGCACCCAATCCCTATATGAAGGGTGATGCAACGCTTCGCTATGTCGGTATGACTTCGTTTGGTCAACGGCGGCAGGTTGCAGTCCCACTGGTGGTTAACGTCTACCAGGATGGTGCATTTGAGACGCTCTTCGTTGCGGAAGTCGACTAAGATTTTCCTCACTTAGAGAACGAGTTTCTCGCCATCCGGTCCCGGGCCCGCGGCCCGGGATCAATCAGAAAGGTATTGCCATGGAACAGATATTGGCGAACGGTGTCTATCTGGGCTCTCAATACGCAATGATCGCGCTCGGCTTGACGTTGATTTTTGCTTTGATGAACGTCCTGAACTTTGCACACGGCCAAATGTACGTGGTCGGTGGTTTTGTAACCTACACGTTTTATGGACAATTGGGCCTGCCCTTTGTCGTTGCTCTTCTCATATCCTGCGTTACGCTTGCTGTGATCGGGGCGCTCATAGAAAAGTTTCTTTTTGCGCCGGTGATCAAACGTTCTTCGCGTGAAGAAAGCACTATGCTTCTTGCTGCTGGGATTGCCTTCTTGCTGGATGCTCTGATCCTGCTGATTTTTGGCGAAAAGCAACGTGGTGTGCCGAAGATCGTCGACGGAGTATTCAACTACGATTTCAAGCTGATCATGCCCTATGATCGGATATTGATTTGTGTTCTGGCCATCCTTTCCATCGTCGCCTTTATCTCATTCATGCAATTTTCAAAGACGGGGCGCGCTCTGCGTGCGCTTGCTCAAGATCGCGTCGCCGCTCAACTTATGGGCGTCAACGTGGACCGGTACTCGATGATTGGCTTTGCCCTCGGTGCAATGCTTGCCGGGCTGGTAGGCGGACTTCTGGTCACCATCACGGGGATCAACCTCGGAATGGGTGGGCCGACTTCAATCAAAGCCTTCATGATGGTGATGATCGGCGGGGCAGGCGTGATTTCCGGTGCGATCGCCGGTGGATTTATCCTTGGCATGCTGGAAGCTGTCGGACTCGCGGTTCTCTATCAGTACGGTGATATCACCTATCTGCTGATTTTTGTCTCACTCATGATCTTCCTTGCCATTCGCCCACAGGGTCTGATGGGCAAGCCGTGGGGGTGAGAGAAATGAAAAACATCAACTCAAAACACCTGATAGGCGTCGCAGCCGTTCTTTTCGCAATCTATGTGGCGGTGCCGGTGCTTATCGGTGTCACTGGCCGTTGGGATTTTTACTTCACGCTGACCTCTGTCGCCCTTCTTTCGATTGCGGCAGCAGGCGTGTGGCTGACATTCTACATCGGTCGTATCAACATTGGACAGGGCGCCTTCGCCCTGATTGGGGCCTATGCTTCGGCGGTCATGGTCACTAAGGCGGGTATGAATTTCTGGCTGACATTGCCACTGGCTGGTCTGTTCGCGGCTTTGTGTGCGATCCTGATTGGATTGCCGATCCTGCGGCTACGGGGCGTGTACTTTGCGATGATCACATTGGTTCTGACAGAGGTGGTGCGTCTGACAGCCCTCGCTCTTCCAATTACCAATGGCGCCAAGGGCATTGTGTCGATCCCGTTGCCGCAAGAAGTGTCAATCTTTGGGCTGACGATCATCCCGGATTTCGCAACGATCGGTAACGTGAAACTGGCGTTCTACTATGTTGCCTGCACCTTGATGGTGATCTGTTTTGCCGCGATGTACCGTTTGGTGAACTCAAGACTGGGTCATCTCTGCCGGTCGATGCAGCAGAACGAAGAGCTGGCCTCTTCAATCGGTGTAAATATCGCCTCCATTCGAATGATCATCTTTGCCATTTCGTCCTTTCTGGGTGGGATTGGTGGAGCGATGTTTGGCTCGATCGCGCAGTCGGTTTATCCCTCTACCTTCCAGGTCGCGGATTCGGTGAACTTTATGCTCTACTGCTTCCTTGGTGGTTTGAGCTATGTCTTTGGTCCGATCCTGGGTACATTGACGCTCTATTTCGGATGGAACCTTTTGTTTGAATTCGGAAAATACCAGTTGTTGATCTACTCTACCATCATGATCCTGCTGATGTTGTTCCTGCCGAATGGGTTGTTGAGCCTTCGCATTTCGAAATCCAAGAAACCCGAGGCTGTTTCTGATGCCGTCGAAAAATCGGAGGGATCAGCAGGATGAGTAAGCTTCTCGAAGTTAAGGACGTCACCAAGAAGTTTGGTGGCCTGGTGGCGAACAACAGCGTCAACTTCGACGTTGACGAACACGAAATCCTGTCGGTGATCGGACCAAACGGCGCGGGAAAATCAACGCTGTTCAAGATGATCTCGTCTTTCCTGCCGACAACCAGCGGGGAGGTGCTCTTGCGGGGCGAGAGGATTTCGAACCTCAAACCTCATATTGTGGCCCAAAAGGGTGTTGTTCGCACGTTCCAGGAAACGACGATTTTCAAGAGCATGACTGCTCGGGAAAGTGTGGTTGTTTCTCAGCATTTGCAATCTACCGCCTCTTTGGGGGGATACTTCTTCGGATCGCATGCCGCTCACAGGGATATCGAGGAATTCGGCGAACGGGCAGATGAGATTCTGGATTTTCTAGGGCTTGGTGACATGCGCAATGAGCTTGCCACCAATCTGCCGCAGGGCAGTCTGCGCGCTTTGGGGATCGCCATCGGTCTGGCAACGGATCCGACGGTTTTGCTTCTGGACGAGCCGTTCGCAGGTATGAACCACGACGAAACGATGCGGACAGTCGAACTTGTACGCAAGGTTCGCGACCGTGGCGTGACCGTTCTGTTGGTGGAACATGACATGCCAGCGGTGATGTCGATTTCTGACCGGATCGTCGTGTTGAACTTTGGAGAAAAGATCGCCGAAGGCTCGCCGAGTGAAATCCAAAACAATGAAAAAGTAATCGAAGCCTACCTTGGTAGCGCCGATGACGAGATTGGAATGTGACCATGGCGGAGATGCTGGATTTCAAAGATGTTGAGCTTTTTTACGACCATGTCTACGCCCTCAAAGGGGTGTCAATGCACCTGTCACAGGGAGAAACTGTCGCGTTGATCGGCGCTAATGGCGCAGGAAAATCGTCGATTCTGCGCGCGATAACCGGCCTTGCAAAGATCAAGTCTGGCTCCATCAGCTTTATTGGCGACAAGATCGTCGGGCGTACAGCATCCGATATTGTTGGGATGGGCATTGCGATGGTCCCGGAAGGGCGCAGGGTTTTCCCATTTATGTCGGTTAAAGATAACTTGATGATGGGAGCCTTCACGCGCAGTGACAGCCGGGGGATCAAAGACACATTGGAAAGCGTGCTGGAGCGGTTTCCGCGCCTCAAAGAACGCTACACTCAGGCGGCGGGAACCCTGTCGGGCGGTGAGCAGCAAATGATGGTAATTGGGCGTGCACTGATGGCGAAACCCAAGCTGTTGTTGCTTGATGAACCATCCCTCGGGATTGCACCAAAGCTGGTCCAGGACATTGCGCGATCGATCGTTGCCATTAACCGCGATGAAGGTGTGTCGGTTCTTCTGGTAGAGCAGAACTCTAGGATGGCACTGAGTATTTCCAATCGTGCTTATGCTCTCACGACCGGCAATGTTGTTATTGAGGGGAATTCGAAAGAATTGCTTCATGACGACCGTATCAAAGCGGCCTATCTGGGCGGGGAAATCGAGGAGTCTGCCTAATGGAACTATTGGTGATCAATCCTAACACGACCCACTCGATGACCAAGAAGATCGCCGCCGCAGCACGTCAGGTGGCGCGGAAAGGTACGAAAATCGTTGCGACCGAATCCAAGAAAGGGCCTGCGAGCATCGAAGGGTATTACGACATTGCGCTGTGCCACGCCGGTTTGATTGAAGAGGCTGCCAGATATGCCGAAGCCGATGCGGTTGTGGTGGCGTGCTTTGACGATACGGGGCTCGATGCGCTCCGCTGTCTCTTTGACGTCCCCGTTATTGGGATTGGCGAGGCGGCCTACCACGCGGCCAGTATGATTTCTACGAAGTTTTCTGTTGTGACGACCCTGAGCCGATCTGTACCGGGGTTAGAAGCAAACCTTGAGCGTTATGGCCTGGCCAAACGCTGTGCAAAGGTTCGGGCGTCGGACGTACCGGTCCTGAAACTGGAAGAGAATGATCCATCCAGCATCGCCCTGATCAAGGATGAAATCCGAGCAGCGATCAATGTGGATGGGGCCGAGGCCGTGGTCTTGGGGTGTGCTGGCATGGCCGATCTGATGGAAAGCCTGTCGGAAGAATTTGGCATTCCAATTATTGATGGAGTGGCCTCCGCGACATCTATGGCCGAAGCACTGGTGGCTGCCGGGCTTAAAACCTCCAAAATCGGAGCCTATGCGCGACCTCAAGACAAAGCTTTGATGTTGGCTGTCTGAAACTCATGGAACGAACTCGTGCGTTCAGTGCTTCCTAGCGGGAAGACGGTTGCTTCAGATCAGATAATGCCAGCTTTGTGCATTCAGACTTGGGTTAAACTCTTTCTACGCACAGTTAAAACAATAAACAGAGAAGGCGACACATGTATCCAAGAAATCTGCGAGGCTACGGGGCGAGTGCACCTCATCCGAAATGGCCGGAAGACGCCAGAGTGGCTGTGCAGTTTGTACTGAACTACGAAGAGGGTGGGGAGAATTGTGTCCTACATGGTGATGCTGCCTCAGAAGCCTTTTTGTCGGACATTCCAAGTACGGCTCAATGGCCAGGGCAACGTCACTGGAACATGGAATCGATCTACGAATATGGCGCTCGTGCGGGATTCTGGCGAGTGCACCGGATGTTCACAGAAGCTGGTATTCCTCTGACAATTTACGGAGTAGCGAGTGCCTTAGCACGCAGTCCGGAGCAAGTTGAAGCGATGAAATCGGCGGGATGGGAAATCGCCAGCCACGGACTTAAATGGGTCGAGCACAAAGATATGCCTGAGGATGAAGAGCGGGCATCAATCGCCGAAGCGGTGCGCCTGCATACCGAGGTCGTGGGAGAGCGTCCTGCCGGGTGGTATACCGGACGATGTAGCGCCAACACCGTGCGGCTTGTTGCGGAAGAAGGCGGTTTTGACTATATTTCCGATGCCTACGATGATGATTTGCCTCATTGGATGGAATTTGGTGATCGTGACCAATTAATCATTCCTTACACGCTTGAGGCCAATGACATGCGGTTCGCAACTGCTCCGGGTTGGGTGACAGGCCGCGATTTTGAGAACTATCTGACGGATGCCTTTGATACGTTATATAAGGAAGGCGAGGCCGGCAGACCGGCGATGATGACGGTTGGGTTGCATTGCCGATTGATCGGGCGCCCGGGCAAGATAGCTGGGCTTCAGCGGTTCATTAAACATATCCGACAGCACGTTGGTGTGTGGTGTCCGCGTCGGATTGATATCGCTCGGCATTGGGCCAATCATCACCCACACAAGCGGGGTGAGAAATTTTCGCAGATGGATGTGGCCGCGTTTATCGGCCGTTTCCAGGCAGTAATCCCAGAAGCACCGGCCATCATTGAGCAAGCGGCACAAATGGAGCGGGGGCCAGCGCATGATGCAGTTAAGGGCATACACAGTTTGCTGTGTCGTGCTGTTCGTCGCCTGTCTGAGGAAGATCTGAATAACCTGGCAGGCAGCCTTATGTCAGCGAGCAACCTCGAGCAGGGTTACGCTAAGGGCGAAACAGGTGTGCGCGACAGAATAGAATTGCTTTTACTTCAGCGTGTTACCGGGGTAGTCAATGGCGAAAAGTGAAATCGAGGCGGTCGGACTGACCAGTGCTGCTTTCCGCGACTTTGGTGACGTGATTCAAAAGACATCCACTACGCCGGACGTTTTCATCAATCAGGGCAGGTGCGGAAGGTTTCATAATCTGGCAAATTTGAATTTTGTTGATGGCGAAGCCGGAATCAGCCTGTTCGATTCTGAGGCGGCATCCGCGCCATTTCGCATTGAAATGGTCGAAAGGCACCCCCTCGGTAGCCAGGCGTTCATCCCGCTAAACGGTGTCCCTTATCTTGTAGTTGTCGCAGAGGATGACGATGGTAGACCAACGGGATTCCAGGCCTTTGTCGCAGCGGCGGGGCAGGTGATAAATATTCATCGAAACGTCTGGCATGGTGTTTTGACGCCGATAGAGCACCCTGGGCAGTACATTGTCGTCGACCGGATTGGCAAAGGAAATAACCTTGAAGAGCACTGGCTAGAACAACCGCTGACCGTATCGGGTGTGACCACCGGCTGATACCAGTGACGTACAGATCATAAGGACGCGAAATGACGGACCACAACTATTACAACGTGCCGGGGGGGCTTCCACCCCAAACTCAATTGATGACCGATCGAGCCGTTTTCACAAACGCATATGCGGTGATACCCAAAGGGACCTTCAGCGACATCGTAACCAGTTTTCTTCCGTTTTGGGAGACGTCGAGGTTTTGGGTCATTGCGCGGCCACTTTCTGGTTTTTCAGAAACGTTTTCGCATTATATCGCCGAGGTTGAGCCCGGTGGTGGAAGCGAGCGCCCTGAGGCAGATGGTGAAGCGGAGTCGGTTCTCTTTCTCACAACCGGTACATTGGATGTTTCCGTAAACGGTGAGACCCATTCAATGGGCAAAGGCGGATATGCCTTTATTCCGCCTGGCGCTGAATGGTCGGTCAGGAATTCAGGCGAGACAGCATCGCAGTTTCATTGGATTCGGAAGCGTTATCAGAAAGTTAACGGTCTGGATGTGCCAGAGGCTTTTGTGACCAACGAGAATCTGCACGACCCGATTGCAATGCCTGATACCAACGGTGCCTGGGCAACCACGCGCTTTGCAGACCCCGAAGACCTGCGGCATGACATGCATGTGAATATCGTCACGTTTCAGCCTGGCGGTATTATCCCGTTTGCGGAGACCCATGTGATGGAGCACGGGCTTTATGTTCTGGAGGGCAAAGCCGTTTACCGGCTAAACCAGGAATGGGTTGAAGTCGAAGCCGGTGATTTCATGTGGTTGCGGGCATTCTGCCCTCAGGCATGCTATGCGGGCGGACCTGGTCCCTTCCGCTATCTACTCTACAAGGATGTAAACCGGCACATGAGCTTCAGTGGCCCGATGGCGAGATAATACTCTTTAGAAATTATGCTATGCCATGAGGTTTTCTTGCAGCATGGCCTGTGGGCTGATCATGCGATCTGAGTTCTTTATGTGCTTATTGGATCGCGTTAATCGGACTAAGGCGTGTAGACACTCTGGCTTGCCGGATGCTCTGGGTAACTTTCACGGCGCTCCAAGTCGATGCGAAAGGTCCAGCGCGGCCTCGCGTACAGCGTTCCCCATTTCCGCTAGTTTTTCATCCGGCATTCGTGCGCTTGGTCCAGAGACAGAGATTCCACCTATTACCTCACCGAGATAGTCGATGACAGGAGACGCAATGCAACGCATTCCATGCGTCCGCTCTTCATCGTCCAGTGCCCAGCCCCGGCGATTTATTTGATCGAGCTCCTCAAAAAGCTTGGTCTTGTCAAAAATGGTTTTCATCGTGAATTGTTCTAGCCGACCTTGTGGAATGAGCTTGTCAACGCGTACTCGGTCGAAATGCGCAAGAAGTGCCTTTCCAATGCCGGATGCGTGCAAGGGTGCACGTGTACCTGGCTGAAAAAAGGCGCGGATGTTGGCTTGGGTTTCGACCTGACTTAGAAACAGAACCTCACCGTCTCGTTCAATACCGATGTTTGCCGTCTCGCCTGTAGTTTCCATGAGACTGCGCATCACGGGCCGGGCACGTTCTACCAGCGAGCTTCGATTGAGAAAAGCTGATCCTATTCGGAACAGTTCCGACCCAACGTGCCATGTCTGATTCTCTGGGTCCAAGTCGGCCAGACGTCGCTTCTCCAGTGTGTTTAAAATTCGATATGCAGTAGCAGGTGACATACCGACGCGCTCCGCGACATCAGACATTGATAGCCCAGGAGCGGCTGCAAGTGTCTCAAGGATATCAATCGCCCGATCAACCGATTGGTTGGTGTTTTGCTCAGGGTTGTCTGTAAAGCTTTTTGGTCGTCCGCGTTTGCGCTTTTCCTGTGCCATGATCACAAACTCCATTCGAATCATTTTTCAGTACATTCCATAGTATTGAAAAACTATAATATATTGTATTTACAATATTATATAGAGAAAATTAGGTTTTGAAATTATTTTTCAAAAAAATTGCAGTGCTGCCGTTATTCCGCGATGTTTGCCTCAACTGGTTCTGACAAAGAGGCAAGACATGAGCTTCCAAAACCCTGTATTCATTCCGGGACCAACCAACATTCCCGAAAGCCTGCGCAAGGCCTGCGACATGCCGACGATTGACCACAGGTCACCCTTGTTCGGACAGATTCTGCACCCTGCACGCGAAAGTGTCCGGCAGGTCTTGAAAAGCGACGCCGCAGAAATTTTCATCTTCCCCTCATCGGGGACCGGAGGATGGGAAACGGCGCTCACCAACACGCTCTCGGAGGGTGACAAAATCCTGGCAGCTAGGAACGGCATGTTCAGTCATCGCTGGATCGATATGTGCCAGCGTCATCGCCTGGAAGTGCAGGTCGTCGAGACACCCTGGGGTGAGGGGATTCCTGCGGATCGATACCAGGAGTTTTTGACGGCGGACAAGGATCACCAGATCAAGGCTGTTCTTGCGACCCACAACGAGACAGCCACCGGGGTGAAATCCAACATTGCTGCGGTCCGCAAGGCGTTGGACGCAGCTGGCCACCCCGCATTGCTATTCGTGGATGGTGTCAGCTCCATTGCGTCCATGGATTTCCGGTTTGACGAATGGGGGGTGGATGTCGCGGTTACCGGCTCTCAAAAGGGCTTTATGTTGCCTGCCGGACTCGCCATCGCTGGGTTCAGCCCGAAGGCAATGGATGCGACCAAATCCGGCACGTTGCCCCGTACCTTCTTTGACGTTCATGACATGGCAAAAGGATATGCGAATAACGCTTATCCTTACACTCCAGCCGTTGGCCTGATGAACGGGCTCAACGAGGCTTGTAAGATGCTGTTGAGCGAGGGGCTAGAGAATGTCTTTGCGCGCCACACTCGCATTGCGCAAGGTGTTCGGGAAGCCATTCATGCATGGGGTTTGGAGCTTTGCGCGGTTTCACCGGATGTTTATTCCGACACCGTGAGTGCAATCAAAACGCCCGAGGGGTTCAATGCCACTGATATCGTAACACATGCCGCAGAAACCTATGGCGTTGCCTTCGGCGTGGGTCTTGGGGAAGTCGCTGGCAAAGTCTTCCGAATAGGTCACCTTGGAAGTTTGACAGATGTCATGGCTCTGAGCGGAATTGCGACAGCTGAAATGTGCATGGCTGATCTCGGCTTTGATGTGCCGTTAGGAACCGGCGTTGCAGCGGCACAGGAATACTATCGCTCCCATCCTGCAGCCTCCGTCCTCAAAGCAGCGTGAACGGAGAGGACGCAATGTACATCCCAACCTATGAAGACATGCTTTCTGCACATGACCGGATCAAACCGCACATTCGCCGAACACCGGTGCGAACCTCTGACTACCTCAACGAACTCACCGGGGCGCAGATATTTTTTAAGTGCGAAAATCTGCAGGAACCAGGGGCCTTTAAAGTGCGCGGGGCCTCCAACGCAGTGTTTGCGCTGAATGACAGTCAGGCCGAAAAGGGCGTCGCCACGCATTCGTCCGGCAACCACGCCTCGTGCCTAAGCTATGCTGCAATGCTTCGTGGCATTCCATGTAATGTCGTGATGCCACGCACTGCACCACAGGCAAAGAAAGACACCGTGCGGCGCTATGGTGGCAAGATCACGGAAAGCGAACCATCGACGTCGTCGCGGGAAGAGACCTTTGCCCAGGTTCAGGCTGAGACAGGCGGAGATTTTGTCCATCCCTACAATGATCCACGTGTGATAGCGGGGCAGGGGACATGTGCGAAAGAGTTCATCGAACAGACCGATGGGCTCGATATGGTTGTTGCACCTATCGGTGGCGGAGGCATGATTTCAGGTTCGTGCTTGACCCTGTCGACACTGGCACCTGAGACGCAGGTGATCGCCGCCGAACCGGAACAGGCCGACGATGCCTATCGCAGCTTCAAAGCTGGCCACATCATCGCGGATGATGCGCCTAAAACAATCGCAGATGGCTTGCTGGTCCCGCTGAAGGATCTGACCTGGCATTTCGTTTCAAACCACGTGTCGGAAATCTACACCGCCTCAGAGCAAGAGATCGCCGATGCAATGAAACTGACCTGGAAGCATCTGCGGGTCGTGATGGAGCCGTCCAGTGCGGTTCCATTGGCCACGATCCTGAAAAACCCGGACGCGTTTAAGGGTAAACGCGTCGGCGTCATCATCACGGGCGGAAATGTCGATCTCGACAAGCTGCCGTGGACAAACTGAAAGGAACAGAACGATGAATGCACTTGTCAATTTCGACACCCTTGAAGTTGGATACGATGTCCCGGCCATCCCGGGCATGGATGAGGCTGATATCCAGACGCCTTGTCTGGTCCTTGATCTTGATGCGCTCGAGCGCAATATCAAGAAAATGGGCGACTATGCCAAGGCACACGGCATGCGTCACCGCGTTCACGGCAAGATGCACAAGTCAGTCGACGTCGCCAAGCTTCAGGAAGAGCTTGGTGGCGCGATTGGCGTGTGTTGCCAGAAAGTCTCGGAAGCCGAAGTCTTTGTTCGTGGCGGGATCAAAGATGTGCTTGTCTCCAATCAGGTGCGCGATCCCCTCAAGATTGATCGTCTGGCACAACTGCCCAAACGCGGATCACGGATCATAGTCTGCGTCGACGATCTGGAAAATGTGGCAGACCTCTCCGCAGCGGCTCAAAAGCACGGCACGGAACTGGAAGTTTTCATTGAGATTGACTGTGGTGCAGGACGCTGCGGTGTCACCACCACGCAGGATGTCGTGGCAATTGCTCAGGCCGTTGATACTGCAGACAATCTGAAATTTTCAGGCATTCAGGCTTATCAAGGTGCAATGCAACACCTCGACAGCTACGAAGACCGTAAAGCCAAACTAGATGTGGCCATCGAAATGGTGGAAAGCGCGGTACAGGGTCTGAAGGCCGTTGGTCTTGAGCCGGAACTGGTTTCTGGTGGAGGCACTGGATCGTATTACTTCGAATCCAATTCAGGCGTCTATAACGAGCTGCAGTGCGGATCTTATGCATTCATGGACGCCGACTATGGTCGCATCCTCGACAAGGAAGGCAACCGGATTGATCAGGGCGAATGGGAAAACGCGTTCTTTATTCTGACCCAGGTGATGAGTCATGCCAAAGCCGACAAAGCCATTGTTGATGCCGGCTTGAAAGCACAGTCAGTCGACAGCGGATTGCCCTTCGTCTTTGGTCGCGATGATGTCGAATACATCAAATGCTCCGACGAGCATGGTGTGGTTTCTGACTCTGGCGGCGTTCTTAAAGTAGGGGAAAAACTGCGCCTTGTACCGGGCCATTGTGATCCTACGGCAAACGTCCATGACTGGTATGTTGGTGTGCGGAACGGAAAAGTAGAAACCGTCTGGCCGGTCAGCGCGCGTGGAAAAGCTTACTAAATTACCTCCCTGTGACTCTGGGGCGAGCTTGCTCGCCCCAACTTTTTTAGGAATGGAAACCATGCGGATCGTCCCCGAAGCCATCATCAAAGATCACATTACTCGAGCGGACAGTTTTAAAGCTGTGGAACAGGTTTTCGCCTCTATGGCCGCAAAATCTGCTTACAACTTTCCTGTCATTCGCGAAGCAATCGGACATGCCGATGCCCTGTACGGCTTCAAATCCGGCTTTGACCGCAAAGCGCTCAATCTCGGTCTGAAATCCGGTGGTTACTGGCCCGGGAATGTCGAAAAGGGTCTAACCAACCACCAATCCACCGTCTTTCTGTTTGATGCCGACACTGGGAAATGCTCTGCAATCGTTGGCGGCAATCTTCTCACCGCATTGCGCACAGCTGCTGCCGCTGCTGTTTCGGTTGCACATCTGGCGCGGAAAGATTCCGAAGTGCTCGGAATTGTTGGTGCTGGTCATCAGGCAACGTTCCAGCTTCGTGCGGTAGCAGAGCAACGTAATTTCAAGAAGGTCGTGGCCTGGAACCGCTCTCCCGAAAAACTTGCGTCGTTGGAGAAGGTCGCTCAGGAACTTGGCCTCCCCTTCGAGGCTGTCAGTGTCGAGGGCTTATGTGAGCAATCGGACGTCATCGTAACGATCACCTCCAGCTTTGATGCCATCATTGGATCCGATCTGGTGCGAGCAGGTACGCATATCGCCTGCATGGGAACGGATACAAAGGGCAAGCAAGAGGTGGATGCAGCCCTTGTTGCGCGGGCATCGGTGTTCACGGACGAGATTGCGCAATCGACGACGATTGGCGAGACGCAACATGCCGTGGCGAACGGCAGTTTGTCTGAATCGGCGATTGTTGAGCTTGGTGCTGTGATCAATGGCGAGCATCCCGGGCGCGGCTCTTCCGAAGAGATCACTTTGTTCGACGGCACCGGAGTTGGCCTTCAGGATCTTGCGGTTGCTGCAACTGTGGTCGAGCGCGCCTCGAAGGCTGGGGCTGCAATTGACGTCGATTTCTAAGATCAATGTGGGGAATGAAACATGGCTGCCGTTTTAGAGAATAGGTTGCTTGAAATAATCGTTCCGAAGGCGTCTTTGCCTTCCGGGTTGGGGCATGACACTTCTCTATCGCATAACATTGGTCGTCAGCCATGGATTTGTTGAAAAGGTTTTTGAATCGGTGCCTAACCCGTATGCAAACGTTTCTAACCTCAGAGATTGCCTCGTGAAACGCCCTAGGTGCGGTCAACAAGAGCGAAATTCGCCGATCAAAGGGGCAACAACCGGCCTCTGGCACGGAGATGATGATGACAGATCAAGCTGAACTGGACGCGCGCAAAAAGGAAGCTCTGGATTACCATGAGTTTCCCAGACCCGGTAAACTGGAAATTCGTGCGACAAAACCGATGACCACGGGCCGCGACCTGTCCAATGCCTATTCGCCAGGTGTTGCAGACGCCTGCACTGAGATTGCTGAGAAACCAGATGACGCCTTTCGCTACACCGCTAAGGGTAATCTGGTGGCCGTTGTTTCGAATGGCTCGGCGGTTCTGGGTCTCGGGAACATCGGGGCTCAAGCGTCAAAGCCGGTGATGGAAGGTAAGGCCGTCCTTTTCAAAAAATTCGCTGGCATCGATTGTTTTGATATCGAGGTTAGCGAATCCGACCCCCACGCCTTGGCAGAGATCGTGGCCAAGCTTGAACCGACATTTGGCGCGGTGAATCTTGAAGACATCAAAGCGCCGGACTGCTTCCTTGTAGAAGAGCTGTGCAAGGAAAAAATGAACATCCCGGTGTTTCATGACGATCAGCACGGAACCGCGATTGTTGCTGCGGCCGCAGCTTACAACGCGCTGATGGTTGCAAATAAGAAAATTGAGGACATCCGAATAGTCGCACTTGGGGCCGGAGCCGCCGGCATCGCGTGCCTCAAGATGCTGATGGTGATGGGTGCTCAAAAGGGCAACATCACCATGCTGGACAGTAAGGGTGTGGTTCATTCCGGGCGCAACGATCTCAACCCGCAGAAATTGGAATTTGCCCGCGAGACCGATATGCGCACAACCGATGATGCCATGGAAAGTGCGGATCTGTTCCTTGGTGTATCGGGCCCGGGCCTGCTGACCCGCGATATGGTTGCAAAAATGGCGGATAATCCGATTATCTTTGCCCTGGCAAACCCGGTTCCGGAGATCATGCCGGAGGAGGCCCGAGCCGCGGCTCCGAATGCATTGATCGCGACTGGGCGTTCCGACTATCCCAATCAGGTCAATAATGTATTGTGTTTCCCGTTCATTTTTCGCGGGGCTTTGGATGTCAGTGCTTCGGAAATAAATGATGAGATGAAGCTGGCTTGCGTTCAGGCAATTGCACGGCTTGCGCGTGAAACCGCGTCGGCCGAAGTTGGGCTGGCCTATCGCGGTGAGAAGTTGGTGTTTGGTCCCGATTATCTTATCCCGAAACCTTTTGATCCACGTTTGCTACCCACGATCGCCACCGCCGTCGCAAAGGCGGCAATCGAAACCGGGGTCGCACGCAAATCGCTGGACCTGAAGGAATATGAGCAGAAACTGCAAGGTGAGGTGTTCAAATCCTATTCGGTGATGCGTCAGGTGTTCGAAGCAGCGCGGGCCTCCAAGCGCAGAATTGTTTTCGCAGAAGGAGAAGATGAGCGGGTGTTGCATGCGGCACAGGCTTTGTCTGAGGAAGGTGTCGATACACCAATTCTGATTGGACGTAAGGAGGTGGTTCTATCCCGACTGGAACGCGAAGGTTTGAGCATCCGGCCGGGTCAAGATTTTGAGCTGGTTGATCCCGAGAATGATGCGCGCTATCGCGACTATTGGATGGCCTATCATGCCCGGATGGAGCGGAGAGGCGTCACGCCTGATCTGGCCAAAGCCATCCTTCGCACGAATACAACAGCCATTGCTGCAGTCATGGTTGATCGCGGCGAAGCCGACAGCATGGTATGTGGCACATTCGGACAATATCGATGGCACCTTCAATACGCCACACAGCTCCTTGCCAATGAAGAATTCCACCCGATTGGAGCGCTGTCCCCGGTCATTGTCGACGAGGGGCCAATATTTGTCGCAGACACACATGTGAATATTGAGCCAACAGCTCAGCAAATGGCTGATACCGTTATCGCTACGGCGCGGCACATTCGCCGGTTTGGGATAGAACCTAAAATCGCTCTTTGTTCGGGGTCTCAATTCGGCAATCTCGACAGCCGATCGGGACGGGTGATGCGGGAAGCATTAGAACTTCTCCAAGCAGAAGATGTTGACTTCGAGTTTGAAGGCGAGATGCACACAGATGCCGCCCTTGATCCGGGCCTTCGCCGTCGCTTGTTCCCCAATGGAAAGCTGACCGGCAAAGCAAACGCATTAATCTATGCCAATACGGATGCCGCCGGTGCGGTTCGCAATATCCTGAAATCCGTGTCCAAAGGGTTGGAAGTTGGGCCGATCCTTATGGGGATGGGAAACAAGGTTCAGATCGTGACACCGTCCATCACGGTGCGCGGCTTACTCAATATCGCGGCGTTGGCCGGGACTGATGTGAGTTCCTACGGATGAATGGGAAAGGAAGCGATACGATGACCGAGAGGGTCGAAAGGGCGGGACTTCAAGTCGCAAAGAGCCTTTCGGATTTCATAGAGGTACATGTGCTTCCGGGCCTGGAGGTTGCTTCGGAAGATTTGTGGAACGGTTTTTCAAAGCTGTTGCATGATCTGACACCGCGAAACAAAGAACTGCTGAAGGTCCGGCAATCCCTGCAGGATGCGATTGATGCCTGGCATGTAAAGCACCGCGACAAACCGCACGATCACGAAGCCTACAAGGCATTTTTGTCTGAAATCGGGTATCTTGTCCCTGAAGGCCCTGATTTTGAGATCGAAACCAAGTCTCTTGATCCGGAAATCGCCGAAATCGCTGGTCCTCAGCTTGTTGTTCCCGTTACCAATGCGCGTTTTGCCTTAAATGCAGCGAATGCGAGATGGGGCAGCCTTTATGACTGCCTTTATGGAACAGATGCGATTGGCCCGATCCCGGAGAACTTAAAAGAATACGACCGTGGGCGTGGTGCCCGCGTTGTCGGCCGGGTGAAAACGTACCTGGATGAGATTTTTCCGGTCTCCGGAATCAGCCATGCCGACGCGTATCGATACCAGATTGAAGACGGTCAGCTCGTGATAGATGGCTGTCCTTTGGAACGGCCTGAAAAGTTTGCCGGATATCGCGGCGATCCGGCTTCACCAGAAGTTGTTCTTCTAAAGAATAATGGACTTCATGTTGCAATAAACTTCGACGCGACGCACCCGATTGGAAAGCATGATCGTGCCAACATTTCGGATGTCGAAATTGAAAGTGCAATTACCGCTATTATTGATTGTGAAGATTCTGTCGCCTGCGTTGATGCGGATGACAAGGTCACAGCCTATACGAACTGGCTCGGTCTGATGCGGGGCGACCTTGAAGAGACGTTCACCAAAAACGGGAAGTCTGTGACACGCCGCTTGAACGAGGACAGAAGCTACATTGCGCCCGACGGATCTTCTTTTTCGCTAAAGGGCTGTACTCTGATGTGGGTCCGAAATGTCGGCCACCTGATGACAAACCCAGCCATCCTTGATCCCGACGGCAATGAAGTTTTCGAAGGACTCATTGACGCTGTTTTGACCGTGTTGATCTCTTTGCATGATCTTAAGCGGGACGGCGGGAACTCAAGCAGCGGGTCGATCTATATCGTGAAGCCTAAAATGCACGGGCCCGATGAGGTTGCTTTTGCAGATCAAATCATGGCCCGTGTTGAAGATCTGTTTGGCTTGCAACGACATACCGTCAAGATCGGAATCATGGATGAAGAACGGCGTAGTTCGGTCAATCTGAAAGAGTGTATCCGCGCCGCAAAACATCGCGTGGCGTTCATAAATACCGGCTTTTTGGATCGCACAGGGGATGAAATCCACACCTCCATGGAAGCAGGCCCGTTTTCAAGGAAGGCATTCATCAAACGGAAGTCCTGGATCACTGCCTATGAAAACCAGAATGTCGATATTGGACTTGAATGCGGCCTGGGCGGAAAGGCTCAGATTGGAAAGGGCATGTGGGCCATGCCCGATCAGATGGCAGACATGCTTGAACAGAAGATTGAGCACCCCCGATCAGGTGCAAATTGTGCATGGGTGCCTTCGCCAACAGCGGCCACCTTGCACGCTCTTCATTATCACAAAGTCAATGTCCGGAGTGTTCAGCAGAAGCTGGTTCGCGGTGGCAGACGTGCCTACGTGGACGCCTTGCTTGACATTCCACTAGCCACGTATCGCGCATGGAGCGAAGATCAGATTGTCGAGGAAGTTAAAAACAACGCCCAGGGGATCCTTGGCTATGTGGTCCGGTGGATTGATCTTGGCGTTGGGTGCTCGAAAGTTCCCGACATTCATGACATGGCTTTGATGGAAGACCGCGCAACCTGCCGCATCTCTGCGCAGCATATTGCGAACTGGCTGCATCATGGCGTTGTAACTGAGGCTCAGGTTCTCGCTGCATTCAAAAAAATGGCGAAGATCGTTGATCATCAGAATGCAGAAGAACCTGACTATGAACCATTGGGGCCCACATTCGATGGTGAGGCCTTCACGGCCGCCTGCGAACTTGTTCTGAAGGGTCGCGAACAGCCATCAGGATACACGGAACCGATACTGCATCACTGGCGCCTGCGTAAAAAAATGAGCGCAAACAAGCTCACTATGAAGAACTAATACTCAACCGGGACCAAGGAATTAGGTGCTGATACCCGGCGGAGGGGGACATGAACGGAGGAAAAAATGTCGTCACAACAAACTGGAAATATCTCAACAGGCGATCACTCGCCCCATGATGGGGAGACGCTGAACCCAGTCTCAAAAGAAGAAAAGAGCTGGGGCTGGTTTGCCATCTTCAATATCTGGGCCAACGATGTTCAGTCACTATTTGGCTATTCGCTGGTCGCGTCCTTGTTCATCTCCTACGGGGTGAGTGGTTGGACAGCTTTTTCTGCACTTATTGTTGCTGGTCTTATGGTTATGTTTTTCGTCAACCTGTCCGGGGCAGCCGGCGAGAAATATGGCATCCCATATCCTGTTTTTGCACGGGCTAGTATGGGGGTTGAGGGTGCGAAGCTGCCAGCGGTGTTACGTGCCGTTGTCGCGGTTTTCTGGTACGGGGTTCAGGTCTATTTTGCATCGACCGCGATCGCCTTGCTCATCAGATCACTAACCGGTGCTGAGGGCGGAACAGAGATTATGGGGCTAACTGGAATCGATTGGTTCTCGTTCTTCCTCGTATGGGTTTTCCATATCGCGATATTCTGGCGCGGAATGGCGTGGGTTGAAACATTCCTGAACATCGCCGGCCCCTTCGTCTATCTCGTTATGATCGGCCTTGTCATCGTTTTGTGGCAGCGTTCAGATGGTCAACTTTTGTCGGCGGCTCAGACGATCTTTGCAAATCCCGAGGGTACATTCAGCAGCGAATTCAAAGGCTTTATCGCCATTATCGGAACAATGGTGGCCTATTTCGCAGCCGTTATGATCAACTTCAGCGATTTCTCGCGATACGCGAAGGACAAGAACGCAATGGTGAAGGGTAACCTGGCTGGTCTGCCGTTCAACATGATCCTGTTCTCTGCGCTGGCCCTTCTGACCACTGCTGGTGCGGCTGTCGTCTTTGGCGAAGAAATCATCAACCCAACTGAGATCGTGGAGCGCACGGATAGCGTCCTTCTTGGTGTCATCGCGGCCGTGACGTTCTTTGCGGCTACCGTTGGTATCAACCTGGTTGCGAACTTCATCCCGGCTGTAAACGGGATTGCAAACCTGGCCCCTGGCAAGATTAGCTTCCGCAATGCGGGTCTGATTACATCGTTCTTTGCACTCGTCATTGGCGGTTTCTGGACGGCCTTCATCAGCCAGTTCGGGATCAGCGGATTCGTGAATACCCTTGGCGCCACATTGGCTCCGATCTACGGGATCATGATCGTTGACTATTACATGCTTCGCAAAGAGTCCCTCGATGTCGAGGATCTCTATGATCACAAAGGTGGCCGTTACTACTATGGTAATGGTTGGAACAACGCTGCGCTTACCGCCTTTGCGATTGCAGCCGTATTCTCCGTAGCTACAGTTTGGTTGCCTGCGCTTGGAATACTGTCTGGATACGCGTGGATCATCGGTGCGTTCCTTGGCGGCTTGATTTACAAGCAGATGGCAAACAATATCGAGCGGTAACGCTGAACAAATTCAGTGCCCCTTGCTTCGAATATTTCCATGGGGCACTGATCATCTTAGGAGCGGCTCGTTTTCGCTCCGCATACGGTCGTCGGCAACGCAATGATTGATCACCTGCAAGAATTCGCCAGATAAAAAGGGCTTGTCTGACATCAGCGCCCATAGTGTCCGCAATCAAATGAAGTGGTCCGACTGAGTTGATAGCGTTGCAGAACACGACAGCGTTCTATGGGGGTGAGCATCAAGGATTCCAAAGCACTGGTCCCCCGAAAATCTTCAGCCGGCTGGTCCAAACAAAGGTAGCAGGTCAAGCCTTTTGGTCTTGACCCCTGAAACTGGTCCAAATTGAGTGCAAAATTTTGGGTACATTTCTGGCAAGAGAAGGAATGTACCGGTGCCGAAGAAACGATTTAGCGACGAACAGATTGCCTTTGCGCTGAGGCAGGCGGAATCCGGAACAACGGTCGGCGAGATATGTCGCAAGAAGGGGATCGCTGAAGCGAAGTTCTATCGTTGGAAGAGAGTCTATGCAGGGATGACGGCATGAACGATGTCTGGGCAATGGACTTCATGTCGGACCGTCTATTTGACGAAAAACCTTTCCGAATTCTGACGATCTTGGACTGCTTTACAAGAGAAGCTCTCGCGACCGCTGCGAGGATGAGCTTCCGCGCTTATCAAGTCATCGAAGAACTGGATCGGTTGGCGAGGATCAGAGGTAGGCCTCGAAGAATATCTCCGAAGTCAGGCAGCTATGACGTTAGAAACAGCCTTGCGGCGTGAAGTTTGCCGTCGACTACGCTTTGGTGTTGTATCCGGCGGCGGAGGGGCCGCTTTCGGTGAGGTTGATATGTTTGCATAGTTTCCGTATTCGAGGCCCGCTTCAAACATCGCAATTACGTTTTCAGGCTTGCAGCCCGGATGAAGCGAGTTTGACGAGCAAAAAATATACCCGCCACCAGGCGCGCCGGTTTCAATAACCTGCCGGCTTTCACGAATGACGTCATCCGGTGTACCTGTTACCAGCGTCTCCAGACAATCAACGTTTCCGCAAACAGCCATCTTGCCAAACAGATAGGCTTTGGTTTGGGCAAGATCCATGCATTGCGGCTGTACGGGGTGGAAACCGTCAATGCCAAGCTCGATAAAGTCGTCAATCAGGCTCCAGACCATGCCGTCGCTATGTTTTACGACCTTCATGCCAAGTCCATGGGCATAATCTATCAGTTCTTTTTTGTACGGAAAGATGAACTCTCTGAAATGGTCGTGCGACATCAATGTGTAGTCGTTTCCGCACAAGTCACCGTCCATGACGATGAAGTCCATCTTCAGGTTGTATTTTGCAATCCGGTACAGTTCTTTCGTGAACTCGACGACCGTTCGCATGGTTTCGTGCACCAGAACGGGGTCGGTCGCGAAGGCGAAAAGCAGCTTGTCCATGCCGCCCAAAACCAGCCACGCCTCATGAAACGGTCCTTTGGCATTCAGGGCATGGGCACGGTCTGGCAGAGCTTTTTGAACCATGCGAATTCCATCGAAGTCTTTGTCTTCAATGCGCCCAACCATGTCGTAATTCTTCAGATCCTGAACGGTTTTCACTTCCGAGCTCCAAATCCCGGGCTCCCCGTGTTCGCTCAGAAGAAACGTTCGGCCATAACGATCCCGACCGTAATCTGCATCAATTGCTTCGAATCCAGTCCCATACACATTTGACGTGCAGTCAACAGAAAGCGCATCGACAACACTACAGTACAGGTGAACCGATTCCTCAGTTTCATCGCCCCGACGCAGAACCGAGCCTTCATGATGAGTGAGCAGCCCGAGCTTCTCGGCAACTCCAATTGTCAGGGGCTCGTCAAACCAATCATACATTGGCACGCGATCTGGGATTTCGAGGTTCAGTGCCTTGAGCGTACGTTCGCGGCCGTTCATGTTTGATACTCTCGTTTGATAGCTTTCATTTGACCATGCTTTGGATTTTAAGACTGGTTTTCATAGGAGAACACTGTGAAACCCTCTATACCTCAATACGAAAAAGCTATGGAGAAAGCTGTGACATTGAAGAATGAGCTGCCGCCACCCAACAGTTTGGTTGTATTCGAGAGCGCGGCGCGCCTGATGAATTTCACACTTGCCGCAAGTGAACTGAATATTGCGCAACCTTCCGTAACCAGGCAGATTGCCAATCTCGAAAGCAGTCTTGGGGCAAAACTTTTTCTTCGAAAGAATAACAAGATTGCACTGACCAATGATGGTGAGCGGCTCAAGGCATCGGTTTCCGACGGGCTGCGCGGAATTGCGGCCACATCGGCCGCAATACGAAAATCGCAAAACTCTGAACTGTCACTCGCATGTACTTATGGAATTGCTCATTTCTGGTTAGTACCCAGATTGACAGAAATCCGGTCTGAACTGCCCGATACAGAAATCAGGCTGATCGTTAGTGATTTCCTGACAGGAGATCATGTGGCCAACGCCGATTTTTGCATTCGGTACGGCGATGGTAAGTGGCCGGGAACAACAGCACAAAGACTATTCCCAGAAACAGTTTATCCGATCGCCTCGCCTGGATTTTGCGAAATGCATGGCTTACGCCCTGAAAGTTTTCAACCCAATCTCTGGAAACCCGAGTGGCTGCTACATCAAGATGATGGTGAAATGGGGTGGCTCGGTTGGCGACAATGGTTCCGGAATTATGGAATGGAAGAGCCACCTGTCGAAGATTGTAGATATTTACACAGCTATCCAATCGTTGTAGATGCGTCGCTGCGCGGTGAGGGGATCGCACTCGGCCTCGCCGCTCTTACGGACGATTTAGTGGAAAGTGGGAAAGCAATTTGTTTGGGACCCCAGCTTCAACCGCTAAATGCGGGATACTACATTACCTTTTCCTCCGAACTCAGTGAGCGAAAGCCAGCTAGGCGTCTATTGACGTTGCTTCAGAGCATTTAGGTGACCTGCTTCCCGGCGAACCGGCCGCCGGGAAGCAGGTTTAATGAAAGGCGGTGATCAGGCCTTCCACCAGCGTTCAATAAAGCGCAGGCCGTCAAGATCCCAGTTCGACGCCATATCGTCATGCGCAACCGAGCCGTTGGTGGCAAACACATAGTTCGCGAACATCGGGATGATCACGCCGCCATCATTTGCAACGATATCCTGCATTTCCCAATACATTTGACGGCGCTTGTCGTCGTCCAGTTCAGCCCTTGCCGATTTCAGCAACTCTTCAAAGCGATCATTGCACCAGAAGCTGTCATTCCACGGAGCGCCACAGGAATAGGCGGTCGTGAACATCTGATCCTCGACCGGGCGTCCGCTCCAGTATACTGCGGAAAACGGCTTCTTCATCCAGACATCCGACCAATAGCCGTCCTTGGGTTCACGCACGACCTTGAGGTCGATTCCGGCGGCCTTGGCCGAGGCCTGGAACAACACACCGGCATCCACCGAACCGCCGAATGCGGCATCCGACGCTGACAGGCTGACAGAAACGCTGTCCAGCCCGGATTGCTGCAAGTACCATTTGGACTTGTCCGGATCATAGGTTTTCTGTTCCAACTCGCTGTTGAAATAACGTTGGCCGCTGCCGATCGGGTGGTCGTTGCCGACCGAGCCGTAACCAAACAGGATTTTCTCGACCAACTCTTCCCGGTTGATACCGTATTTCAGAGCCTGACGCACATTGTTGTCGGTGAACGGGTCCTGATTGGCAGACATCGCAAAGGTGAAATGCTGAGTGCCGGAAACACTCTTGATACTAACGTCCGGCTTGCGCTGCAACAAGGCTGCGGTTTTGAGGTCGATGCGGTCCACGGCATCAACATCGCCCGAGACAAGCGCGGTTGTGCGGGCATTCTGGTCGATCAGAGCCAGAATCTCGACACTGTCAAACCAGCCCACATCGGGATTCCAGTGGTTCTCATTGCGTTCGACAACTGCCGAAATACCCGGCTGGAAGCTTTTCAGTTTGTAGCTGCCGCATCCGATGCCCGACTGCCAGTCGATCCCGTCACCGTCGGCAGGACAGATGACCAAATGGGGATCACTCAGGATGAACGGAAAGTCAGCATTACCGCCACTAAGCTTGAAAACAACCACGTCACCTTCGATGGACAGGTCCACAATCGGTGCAACGATTGGTTTCGCGGCCGAGGTCGAATCTTCACCACGATGGTAGTTGATCGAGTTTGCAACGTCCTGGGCAGTTACCGTCTTGCCATTGTGGAATGTCACACCACTGCGAATCTTGACCCGCCATTCGGTCGCGTCATCGGATGCTTCCCAGCTCTCCGCTACTTCCGGTTTGAGCGTGCCATCCTGTGCAACCTCGGTCAATCGGCCATGAGTCGCAAAGACCACCGCCGTAATCATGTTGTTTTCATAAGTCGCAGGGTTCATTGTATCCGACGTCTGACCATGCCCCAGGCCAATCCGTAGATGACCGCCACGCTTTGGGGCGGCGGAGGCCCGTAGTGGCATGCCTGCGACAACTGCCCCTGCGGCAGCGGTTTGCAGGAAATTGCGGCGACTAAGGCGCCCGGTTTTTGAAAGTGTCATGTTTTCCTCCTAGTGGCCGGTAAATTTTGGCTTTGTGATCTGAGCGGAGTCCGGCCTTTGTCCGCCCCTGTTTCTCCTCTTATCGAGGGATTCTTTGTGCGTGAGACTATCGATCTCAGCAAAAACCGGGTATGATTTATCGTAGTCCAGTTCCACAACATCACAATCCGGCATCCGGCGAGTCATTCCCGCGCGAATTTCTTTGAAATTTCCACGTGCGAATACCGGCCCTAACCAGGCATCGTGGTGACAGATGATCGCCCGTTTCAGGCCAAGCATTCGGACATCTTCAGTCAGAAAATTCACCAGAGACCCCTGAATGGGTTCGCCATCGGTATTGGCGCGGCCTGATGCGGCTAGGATACCCACATCGGCACTGAGGCGTTCGGTGATACCCGTCCAGCGGCCCGGCGTGTCCCGGAAAAACAGGCGCCCGTCAGGCGTGTCGATGATGAAACACAGCGTACCGCCGTCGCCGCGGCCCCCCTGGTCCGAGCGGGCCATGTGCGTGGCCAGATCAGCAGACAAACTCCCCAGCCCATCCAGCATCGTTTTTTCGGCAATCCGGCGTTCCAAGTAATCGACATGCATGCCGCCTATGCAGGAAAACTCTGGGTCTTGATCGTCGTAATCCGCCCAGTTGCAGGCATGCAGTGCGGGGTAAACCTCAACGCGAACCCCATGGCCCAGCGGGATCGTCTCACCGCCCGACACCGGCCACAATTGATGGTCAGGCACCCCGGCAGCCGCCATGATCCTGATCGTTTCATACGACCCGATGATCGGCGCGCCGGTGCGCAGGGCGATACATTCCGCGCCCCAGATATGATCAAAATGGCTGTGGCCGATCAATATGAAGTCGCATTCGCTGATGTCGTCGGCAGACGCGCCCTCGCGTCCGTCTGCACCCGGCACTCGATCAATATAGGCATCCAGGAAAACGGTCAGCCCCGCAGTCTTCAGGCGGAACGTCGCGCATCCGAACCAGTCGAGTTGTGTTGTCATGAGCTGACCTGCTTCAATATGGTGCCTCGACATCGTTCAACGAAACGTAGACCGATTTCATTTCGCTGTAATGGTTGATTGCCAATTTCGAGTTTTCGCGTCCGACGCCCGAAAGTTTGGTTCCCCCGAACGGGGCCTCGACCGGTGCCAGGTTGTAGGTATTGATGAAACAGCTTCCGGCCTCCAACTCGGCAACCACGCGGTGCGCGCGGGTCAGGTCTGCGGTAAACACCCCGGCTGCAAGGCCGAATTCGGTGGCATTGGCTCGCTCGATCGCCTCTCCTTCGGTATCGAAATCCAGCACGCTCATTACCGGGCCGAAAATTTCTTCGCGGGCAATGGTCATATCGTCGTTCACATCCGCAAAGACGGTTGGTTCAAGATAGAACCCGCTGCGGTCGAGTTGTTTGCCGCCGCACACAAGTCGTGCGCCTTCCTCGACGCCCTTGGCGATATAGCCTTTGACGATGTTCATTTGCCGTTCGCTGACCATAGGACCAAAACTGACCTCAATGTCCATAGGGTCGCCGATTTTTGCATTGGCCAGGCGTTCCCTGATACGCGTGAGAAAGGCTTCTTTTATGCCCTTTTGCACAAAGACGCGGGTCCCGTTTGAGCAGACCTGCCCCGAGGAGTAAAAATTGCCCAGGATTGCACCACCCACAGCGTTCTCGACATCGGCATCGTCAAAAATGATCAGCGGCGACTTCCCTCCCAGCTCCATCGTGACATGTTTCATTTCTGCGGCGGCAGCTGCATAGACTTTCTTGCCGGTCGGAACCGATCCGGTCAGGGAGACCTTGGCGACACGCGGGTCGGTGACCAGAGCTGCGCCAACATCGCCATAACCCTGAACCACGTTGAAAACACCAGGGGGCGCCCCGGCTTCGATCAGGATCTCGGCCACTTTCAGCGCCGACAATGGCGTGGTTTCCGAGGGTTTGAAAATCATGGTATTGCCGCAAGCCAGCGCAGGCGCGCCTTTCCAGCAGGCAATCTGGGTCGGGTAATTCCAGGCACCGATCCCGACACAGACCCCAAGCGCTTCGCGGCGCGTATAGACAAAATCGCCGCCCGGAAGCTGTATGTGTTCGCCCGTCAGGCTGCCTGCAAGGCCACCAAAATACTCCAGCGCATCTGCGCCCGATGTGGCATCCGCAACCGTCGTTTCCTGCAGGGGTTTACCGGTGTCGTGGGTTTCAAGGACACTCAGGTCATGGTTGCGCTCGCGCATGATGTCGGCGGCCCGGCGCAGGACCCTTCCTTGTTCGGTGCCGGATATCGCCGCCCATTCTTTTTGAGCCTTTCGCGCCGAAGCCAACGCCAGTTCGATCACTGCCGGGGTTGCCGAATACAGGCGCGCGATCACGTCGCCCGAAGCCGGATAAATCACGTCGATGGGCGCGCCATCCGCATCCTCGATATATTTGCCATTGATGAAATGGCTTGCGTCAGGCTGACATTTCATGAAAGTTGCCTTTCGATTGTTTAGTCACGAAGTCACGGACCATGTCCGCACCTTTTTCCGCGATGACGATGGTTGCTGCATGGGTGTTACCGGTGGTCACGGTCGGCATGACGGATGCATCAATGACCCTCAGGCCTTCGATCCCGCGCACCCGCAGGAAAGGGTCCACCACGGCACCGGGATCATCGATCGCCCCCATTCGGCAGGTTCCGACAAGGTGGTGGCTCAAGCCCGCGCATTTGCGGATCCAATTATCGAGTGCCGCCGGGTCGGTCACCTCTGCACCGGGCACCAATTCACCTTTCGTCAGTTTCGCCAGGGCTGGCTGCGACACGATCTTGCGGATCATCGCCACCGACGCACGGTAGACGGCCACATCGCGGTCTTCCTGCAGGAAGTTGAACACAAACCTGGGCTGAACCGAAATGTCATCGGATACGATGTGTGACTGACCCCGACTCTTGCAACTGATCAATTCCACATAGACCTGATAGCCGTGCACGTCCTCGGCCCCCGTGGTCCCGGTCAGTGCCAGCGGCAGGAAGGTCAACTGATAGTCTGGGCGGTCGCTATCCTTGAAGGCGCGCAGAAAGGCGCCCGCCTCGAAATGGTTTGTCGCAGCGGCCCCCGTCCTCGAAAAGAGCCATTTTGATCCGGCTACAATTTTGCCAGGACCTCTGGTTGCCGAAAGTATCGAGTACGGGCCAGTGCATTTGAATGTCATGGCAATCGTAGGGTGGGTATGGAAGTTTTCCCCCACCCCCGGCAGCGCATGACGCAAAGTGATCCCGACCTCGCGCAGAACATCGGGATTGCCAATCCCGGATAGCTCCAGAAGCTGTGGACTGGCGACGGATCCGGCACAGAGCAGAACCTCGCGCCGGGCGGAAAACTGGCTGACACCGCCCCGTCTCCGGACGTCCACGCCTGTGCAGATTTTTCCGTCAAAACGTAAGCGCTGTACGGTATGGCCGGTCAGAACCACCAGGTTCTTCCGTTTGCGTACCGGATCCAGATAACCGCGCCGTACATCCCCGCGCACTCCGGAGCGCGTGTTTTGATGCAGCACGCAGAACCCGTCCTGATTGCCGGAATTGTAATTTGGGTTGATGGTTTCGCCGGCCTCCTGAGCGCTTTCCAGAAACGCCCGGCTCAACACCTGCTTTTCGGGCCGACCACGCGTGACCGGTATCGGGCCCGCATGCCCCATTCGGGGATCGTCAGCATCTTCGAAGGATTCGATACGGCGAAAATAGGGCTCGACCGAAGCCCAGTCCCACTCGGTTGCACCGGAATCAGCCCAATCGTTATAGTCTTGAGGGTGGCCTCGTACCCAAACCAGGCCGTTAATCGAAGACGATCCCCCAAGAACACGGCCCATTTTGTAAGGCTGCGTCTTGTCGGCGGCAAACGGCTCGGGCTCAGAACGGTAGGGCCAGTGATACTGGCCCTTTTGGTAGAGCGGACCAAGGCCCGCTGGCATGTTCATCAGCATCGGGCGGGCATCGGGCCCGTCTTCCAGCATCAGGACAGTTGTCTTACTATCTTCGGTCAAGCGAGCTGCGAGAACGCAGCCTGCGGTGCCACCGCCAACAATTATATAGTCGTAGGCGGCAGCACCCATGATCAGACCTGAACGTGTGGTCCTACCCCTTCGGGCAGGTCTTTCGCCATCACAAGTTCTTCTTTTGTGATGACCTGCAAGAGAACCGGGATGCCCTGATCAGCCTTCTCGATTGCACGCTTGTAGGCTGGGATCAGCTCTGCCGGGTCAGTGATGGTCTCGGCATAGCCGCCGAAAGCTTCGGCCATAGCGGCATAATCCCCGCCCAGGGCCTCGATCTGATACTTCTCGCAGGCATTCGGATGATGCTTGGTGTAGCCACCCATGATCGAGTTTTTCAGGATGATGGTGATCGTCCCGATCTTCAGTCGCACGGCGGTTTCAAAATCCATACCGGTCATGCCGATGGCCGCATCGCCCATCACATGCACGCAAGTCCAGTCTGGATTGGCCAGTTTGGCACCCTGCATCAGACCAAGGCTCATGCCCAATTGCGTGGTCTTGCCCCAGCCCATATAGCCGTGGGGAACAATCGCCTCCCAAAACGGGGTGGTCTGGTCGCGGGGCGATCCGGCTTCGTGCGTCATCACGGTCTTGGTGCGGTCAACGGTGTTCATCAGATCCCAGACTACGCGGTACGGGCTGATCGGCTGTTCATCCGAGGTCAGCCTGTCCATCCACTTGTCAAGGAAGGCCTGTTTTTCGGCGACCACCTGTTCATGCACCTCGGGGCGCGACCGCCCCGCACCAGCAGTCTTGGCCTTGATGATGTCGATCAGAGCGGCCATTGACGGCTTGGCATCTCCGATGACACCCAGGTCCACCGGATAATCCTTGGAGATGTCACCTTCCCAGTTTGTCAGTTGCAGGAATGTCCGATCTGCGGTTGGGAAGGGTGTGATATAATCAGATTTGGTGAACGACGTACCCAGACCCAACACCACATCAGCCCGCTCCAGCGCACGGTTGACCCCATCGGGACGGGCACCACCGGCACAGCCTGCCGAGAGGGGGTGGTTTTCGGGGAACGCGCTTTTGCCGTTCAGGGTCGAAATCACCGGCACATCGAGAAGATCGGCCAGCGCAACCAGTTCATCAGTGGCTTGGGCATAAAGAATGCCCTGGCCCGCGATGATGATCGGATAGTCCGCGGCCAGAACCTTGTCCGCCATGTCCGCAAGATCGGCCTGATCCGCACAGGGGGCAGAACGCCGCTGCGGCTTGTAACTGTCCAGAAGGGCCGGATCGACCTCTTCGGTGAAAATGTCGATGGGAATTTCCAGCGACACAGGTCCGGGACGGCCATTGCGCATCAGGGCAAAGGCGTTCTGCATCATCTGTGGAATGCGGTCGGATTGCAGCACCATCTCGCACCACTTGTTCACAAGCTGGGCGTTGCGGGCGTAGTTATAGTTCGGGCTGACCCCCTGTTCAGGGCGGGCATAACCGCCGGGCATGTGCAGCACCGGCACGTTGTCGGCAAAACACTGCCCTACGGCGCCCACCGCATTCTCCGATCCCGGACCATATTGCACGGTCGTACAGCAGATTTTGCGCCCCGCCGACATACGCGCATAGCCATCAGCGATGTGCAATGCGTGACGTTCCTGCCGCACGATCAGCGGTTTGATGCCAAGCTTGGCACCACAGTCGATGATGTCGCTGTGGGGAAAGGCCGGGATGAACTCGACGCCCTCTTTTTTCAGAATGCCTGCAATGAGATCCGCACCGTTCATGAGCATGCCTCCAACATGAATCACAATTATCCGACTGAGTCTTGCCACAATCAGGCCCAATCACTGTGTCTTTTTGATTTATTTTTGTGCCATTTTCGTTTAGTCAGCACCATGGCCCTGCGAAATTACCTGATCTATCTGGCACCGCAGTTCTCAATGATGAGCCTGCTGCCGCTGACCGAAGTTCTCCGCAAGGCGAATGAGCTCTCAGACACGCTCCTTTATTCCTATGAATTTGTCTCCGCCGGGCCCGAGGTGAAGGCGGTGAACGGCATGTCGATCAAGACCAGGGCCCAGCTGCTCAAGAACGATGCGTGCACCGGGGTCATTGTCTGCGCATCCTATCAGCTTCAGATCAGGAACGATAAATCCCTGCATGGATGGCTGCGCTGGAACGCCCGCCACGGTGTGCCCATCGGTGTGACGGACACCGGCGCTTTCATCGCTGCACAGGCGGGGTTGGATTGGAACGTGCCGATCTGTGTGCACTGGCAGTCACGCGCCGCCTTTCACGAACGCCATCCGGACATGGCCACGTCAGAAAAACTGTTCGAATACACGCCGCAGCGGTTTTCCTGCATCGGGGCGGCAGCCGGGCTCGATCTGATGCTGCATATCCTGGCAGAGCATCACGGGCCGGATTTTGCAGCGCAGGTGGGCAGTCATCTGGTCTTTGGGCATCAGAACGACCGCATGCTAAGCCGCAAGAGCAATCTGGCAGAATTTATTGGGCAGGTGACAGATCCACGCCTGGAACATGTGCTTCTTGCGATGGAACAATCCTCTGGCCCCCGGCGCAGTATGCCGGAATTCGCCGCAGAGGCGGGCCTGACGGTCGGGCAACTCAACCGGCTGTTCAAGAAGCACTTTTCGAAAACGCCGGCGCGTGTTTTCCAATTGTCGCGTCTCAGGCGGGCACAAGGGCTGATCCGCACCACAGCAATGCCGATCGAAGCAATAGCGGAGGCGTGCGGGTTTGCCAGCCGGTCCCAGTTCGCACACAGCTACAAGGCAGAGTTCGGACTTTCCCCCGGTCAGGTAAGGGGCACCTGGGATCAAAAAAGGTAGGCCGCAATTCGGCCCAAAGCACTTCCGGAAAAGGTTAATAGACTTATTCGGTTCGAAAATGCGTAAGAAAGACTTCTGCGTAGCGGCCAGACTTTTTGCTGATAGCGGGGGTTCTTGTCTGCTTCCTGTTCCCTGATTATCGGAATAATCTGTAGGTCAATGGATCTTGGCGTCGTTTTACGCCCTTAAGTTGGTCTTGACCTCTGAAACTGTCCGACTGAGAGCGGAATTTTTTGGTACATTCTGGCAAGAGAGGGAGTGTACCGATGCCGAAGAAACGATTCAGCGATGAACATATGCCTTTGCGATGAGGCAGGCGGAAGCCGGGATAACGGTTGGCGAGACTTGCCGAGAAATGGGTATCGCGGAAGCGACGTTCTATCGTTGGAAGAAGGTGTATGCCGGGATGCGCGCGTCGGAAAACCCGCCCAATACCCACTGAAAGGAACGCTGCGATGAGCTTGATCGTCTGCACTGATCAAGCCCACTTTCTTGCAATCCAAATTCAAGCTGAGAATTAGCTTTTGCGTGCCCCTACTATCACTGAGAAGTTGGAACCTTCGCTGTAATTACTTCTTGAGCTGCCCCTTCAGGTCGGCCTCCGGATCGGCCACCACCGCCGGATCTGCGGTCTTGCCGCCATCGATCAGCCGTTTCCCGACCATATAGGCGCGCGGCTCGTTCATCGCGTCCACGGCCAAAAGCTGATCGCCCCTGTAGTACCAGAACGATACATGACCCGCGGCCTCACCGGGCCGGGTCACGATCCGGTCATAGCCGGTATTGAGCCCGGCGATCTGCAATTTCACGTCATACTGATCCGACCAGAACCAGGGCTGCGGCACATAGGTCTTGCCCGCGCCCATAATATTTTCAGCGACACATTCCGCCATGTCGATCGCATTGGGCACGCTTTCCAGCCGGATGCAGGTTTCGCCATGCGGGAACGAGGCGCAGTCGCCCGCTGCCCAAATCGCCGGATCGCTGGTCTGGCCCAGTTCGTTGACCTTGATGCCGTTCTCGATCTCCAGCCCGGCGGCTTCGGCCAACGCTGTCGACGGCATGACGCCGACGCCGACAATCACGAAATCAACCTCCAGTCTGGTTCCGTCACTTAGATACGCACCAGTGACCTGCCGTTTTCCAGTCAATCGCTCAAGACCCACACCCTCGCGTATATCCACGCCGTGGCTGCGATGCAGATCACGGAAATAGTCCGAAGTTTCCCTTGCAGCCACCCTCTGCAGGATGCGCTCAGCCATTTCGACCAGTGTGACTTTTAGCCCTTTCGAAGCCGCGACCGCTGCCGCTTCCAGCCCGATATAACCGCCGCCCACGATGAGCACGCACTTGCCCGGCTCGAAGCCAGGCGCCATAGTGTCCACATCTTTCAAATCGCGCACCACGAACACGCCATCCAGATCACCGCCGATCGCCGCCGGCAGAAGTCGCGGGGTCGATCCTGTGGTCAGCACCAGCTGATCGTAGGCAATCCGGTTCTCACCGACGACAACCTCCCGGGCCTCCCGGTCAATCTCGCTCACATTCTCGCTCAGGCGCAGGTCGATGTCGTTTTCCGAATAGAAACTCTCGGGCCGCAGATAGAGCCGCTCCAGCTCCATTTCACCCAGCAGATATTTCTTGGAAAGCGGCGGACGCTGATACGGCGGCGCCGGTTCTTCTCCGATCAGCGTCACCGATCCGTCAAACCCGCCATTACGTAGCTTGGCCACCAGCGACGATCCGGCTTGGCCGGCGCCAATCACGACAACATGAGACATCTAGCACTCCGCGATTTTGAAAGTTACCGGATCAGTATTGAAGCCATTCGCAAACTCATCCACCCGAAACGGGCCACGTCGCATGGCCTGAGGCGGTTATCAATTGGGTGGGAATCCCCCTTAATTCTTGTCGAATTCAGCGATGAGAGCTTCAAGCTCTTCCGCAGGGATTTTTGCCGAATGCTGTGCCTTGGGAAATCCGCCCAGCTGCACATCCTCTTGAAATGCGGTAAGCGCTCTGATCCGCTCGGCCTGCGCTTGCTTAAGGATTGCGGCGAGATTGCCATAGGATTTTGCGTGCCGGGGCGGATTAATCGTCTCTCCACAAATATCGTTTGTGTAGAGGAAGATCACATCACCCCCGCCGCCGGCGCCGATCGAGAAGGTGATCAGCTTTGAACGCTTCGAAATCTCCGCCAAGGCATCACCGGCGATCAGTTCAACCTCGACCGCAACGGCCCCTGCATCCTCAAGCTGGCGAAACCGCTCCTGCACTTCCAGCGCGCTCTGCATCGTCTTGCCGAGGGCTTTCATTCCGCCATAGCGTGTCGAATGGCGCGGGAGTACGCCGATATGGCTCATCACGGCAAAGCCTTCATGGGCCAGCATCTCGATCGTGCGCAGACCGCGACATGTGTAAAGCCCGTCGCTGCCCCGTTCCATGGCCGAAAATCCCGCGCGGAGAATGTCGTCATTGGTGGTGAACTGTGTCGGCGGCAGCGCGGTGATGATCAATGTGCTGGGTGCCCCGGCACGCACCTCGTCGTAATCATCATAGTCGCATGAAATCGTGTGAATACCCGCCGCGGCGCAGGCTTCGGCCTCGGCGCGGTTCACGGCCGTGACCATGGTGTATTTTTGTTTGCCCTTGTTATCCTGAAGGTCCTTGATGGTCAGCAACCGCTGTGTGGGCTGACTGCCGTAGGTGTACATGTTCTTCATTTTGTTCCCTTCCAAGCCCAGAGCACCTGGCCGCTTCGCCAGGTGCTCTGTTTTCCGCTCGCGGTTATTTATTATTGACCGATCTGCCCAAGGGCCTTTTCAGCCCAGTTGCGATAGAGGTCATGGAAGTGGCGCATGGCATGTTCGGACACGCCATGGTCTTCGGGATCATTCACATACCATCCGTTTTTGAATGCCCGCTGGTTCATGCCGCGCTGAACACTTTCGCAAAGCTCCTTGTCTTCGTTGGTCACGACGGTTGACGTCCAGATTGACCGCAGTCGATCCCGTTCCTCGGCACCGGGATCCGTCGGTTCTTTTGGTTGCAGCGTCACCGTGTAACGCGAGGTGACGCCCGGCTCTATCGGGTCAAAGCGCGAGACATAGAAATTCTGGGTTCCGGGGAATTGGCCGAAAGTGATGTTCGGGAACATCCACCAGAATTCGCCCACCAGCACGTCGTGTTCCAGATCCAGCGGAAAGGCTTTGTTCTCCGCCCTCATTTTTGTCGGTGCATTCTGGTATGTATAGTTGGGGAACAACGAAAACCTGCTGTCACCGATGCACATCATGTCGTTGAATTCCGGATGCGCCATCTGGCAATGGTAACATTCCAGATAATTGTCCAGCATCACTTTCCAGTTGGAATTGCAAACGTAGCTGTGGCCGAATTCAGCGCCCGCGCGGTTCACGACATAGTTGGGCAGATCCGGGCACGCGCGCAGCATTTGTGCCGCCAGTCCAGGCGCAAACTCGGCCAGAGGCACAACATCCGGATTTGGACACACGAAAATGAACCCCAGAAGGTTATCGACTCTGATTGGGAGCAGCTTGTATTTTTCCGAGTCCGACTTGCGGTTGACGCCCCGGGCACCCCGCAGGTTTCCGTTCAAGCCAAAAGTCCAGGCATGGTAGGGACACGTGATACGGGAACTGTTGCCGGACCCATCAACAAGGCGGTGCCCCCGGTGCGGACAGACATTGTGATATCCCTTCAACTCACCTTCAGCGGTGCGCACTAGGAAATACTCTTGTCCCTGCAAGGAAAAAGCATAGAAATCGCCGGGTTCCGCCACGTCTGAAACGTGACAGACAAACTGCCAGTTATTGTAAAGCAGATCGCGCAGTTCTGCTTCCATAACTTTTTGGTCGGAATAGTAAATCGCTGCGAGCGTATCGGCACGCCCATTCGGATCATGCTTGATTTCGTGCAGGTTTGTCTGAACTGTTCCCATTTGGCTATCCTTACAAGTGTTCGCGACGGTCAGTTTTGTCAGTGCATAGAGTCGCTCTTTTCTTCTGAATTTAGCCTTATTGACAGGTCAAAAAAAATTATGAACTATAACAAAATTAGTAGTGAAGAGAGGCTAAGCTACGATGGTAAGTCTGAAGGAAAAACTCCCCCCAGCGAATGCCCTCGTGGTATTCGAGGCTGCCGGGCGCCATCTGAACTTCTCGCGCGCAGGAGAGGAACTCAGCGTCGTGCAGCCGGCGATCACCCGGCAAATCCGAAACCTTGAAAACAGCCTTCATGTGCGTCTTTTCCGACGTAACAACAATCAATTGAGCCTGACCGCAGAAGGCGTGCAGTTGCATCATGTCGTTCAGGAAAGCCTGCAAAAGATTGCGGCACTTTCCGAGGTCTACCGGGGCAGGCAGACAGAAAAACTCCTTATCGGATCTACTTTCGCATTTGCCAACCTCTGGCTCTCTTCGCGGCTTCCGGCTTTGCGGCGCGTTCTTCCTGAAACACATTTAAATCTTTTGATTTCAGAGCAATACGATGATTTCAATACCGGACCATCCGATATTTCAATCAGATTTGGAACCGGAACTTGGCCAGATATGAAGTCTCATCTTTTGTTTAACGAAGAGGTCTACCCAATCGCCTCCCGAAAACTGGTCGAACGCCACCGGATCGGAAAAACACTGAACTGGGCCGATGTCAGATTGCTAGATCAGCCGAATACCACGCGCGACCTGAACTGGATGACCTGGCTTGAATGGCAGGACCGGACAAAGAACACAGATTTTGAGGCATGCGAGCGAATAGAGTTCGACAACTATCTCTACGTGCTCGATGCCGTTCGTCTCGGAGAAGGAGTGGCCCTCGGAATGGCGGGGTTGACGGCACAGTACGAAGCCAACAACGATCTCGTTCGGGTTGGGCCCAGTGTGAAAAGGCAAAAAGCTGGCTATTACCTTGTTCACCACGATTGGCATCCTGGAGATAAACTCATGTCTTATGTCCTGAAGGTGCTGCAGGCACCAAGCGGGTAAAGAACGCCTTTCAGCGAGGCAACAGGTGCTTCATTTGAAGCCATTTTCGAAGCGCTTCGTAAGGCGTTTTTCCTTCTTAAATGCAAACGTGGACGACTGCTTTGGTGAAATCGACTGCAACGCAGCGATGACTCTGCCGCACCTGCGAGCATTCTCCAGCACGATGATGTCGCCAAGTTTGGGTTCCCGATCGTCCCCGAAGATCTGTTGTGTGATCGGCCCCGCGATATAGCTGTCATTGGCGTCAGCCCCAACATGAATGATGCGGGACTTCGCCGCCGTTGCTCTTCCGGGCGTTTGCTGACGCAGCATCTGCTCACAGGTGCGGCACACACATCTCTGCGTTACAGCCGAATTTGCCAGAACGGTCATTGAAAGTCAGCCTGAGGGGCGAAACTCAATCCGCCCTTTCTCTACAGCCGGGACCGATCATTGGAGAGCCGGACGAACCGAACATTGGCCACGCAATAACAGATGACCGCTTTGATCAAAATTGTACAACATCTTTTGCCTTGGAAGCACGGTCAAGTGGCAAAAAAAGCCGTGCTAAAGCACTGAGGTTGAAACTTGGAATCGCCGTTTTTCAAGCTCCGGAAAATAGTCTGCCGGCCTGAAGAACTCTTCCGGGGCCCAAACCCCCGGTTTGCTTCCTCTGGCAAACATAAGTTGCGCTGCGATGGAGGCGTTCATTGACGTGCATGCATCTATATAGCCATCATACATACTGTCGGGCCGGACAACGACCTGGCACTTTACCGCATGTTCCTTCCCGTCCTTTGTCCCGCGACCTATAGCAAAGTGAATCTCGTGGCTGTCCTGCTCGGGAATGTCCTGCGCGTTTTCGATCATGTTCCTTTGAATGACCGCGTTCAACACATCAATCGGGCGAACTTCATTTCCGCCAATGCTGACGACACGGTCGAAATCGCCAAAACCTGCCTTGACCAGCCCGATCCAGGCTTCGTGTTCCCGGTGCGGCAAATGCAGTTTCCAGGTGAATTCGCGAATGCCTTTTTCACGAATACCATCGGCCAGCGGGACCGTGAGCTGTTCGGAATGGGGTGAGTACATGAACTCGCAATGCCCCCAAGGCTCGGGCAGGTCGAGCGTTTCAACACCATTCATGGGAGCACATTCCACATGTTTGCCGTTCAGAAACTGGGTGCTGGGATGGGCATATTCCGCCAGAACGGTCGAAACGCTGTAGGGGGGCAGCAGGACCGGGCTTTCCGGTCCGACGCTTTCGGCAGCCCAATAGAGATTTATCCTGTCGATCTGGTCGAGTTCATCGGCAACGGCGCGGCACAGAACATTGGACATACCCGGATCGGCGCCTGCGCCCAGCACGGCCATGACGCCGCTGTCGCGAAAGCGGTCATGGTATTCCAGCTGTTTGACCGTGTAGGTGCCCAGCCCGCCCAGATCCAGGTAATCGACGCCGACGCCAAGGCAGGTTTCGAAGATGACCATCTGGTGGCCTGCCAATGTGGGCACCGCGTTGATGCACAGATCGGCAGACGCGAGCGCGGCACGCAGTTGCGTCGCATCGGTGACATCCACCTCCTTGGCTTCGAGCCTGGGATCGCCAAGCGTCTCGATGAACGCGGTGATGCGTTCCATGTCCAGGTCGCAGACAACGATGCGTTCGATCTCGATGATCGCACGATCAGACAAAAGATCGCGCAGAATGCCTTGCCCCATCATGCCGATCCCACCAAGAATTGCGATGTTCATGTGTCGTCTCCAATTGCGTATGCTTGGCTAGCTGATAGCAGTGGCGATCTGCGCGCTCACCACCCCAAAGGGTGGCTGCTTGCGCGGTTTTTTGTGCGATTGGCAGACAATGACACTTGGGTCGTCTATCATGAGAGCCCTGAGCCAAAGGAAGCCGGATGCCAGATCGCGATCCACTTTCCAGCCCTGCATCGTCACCACAGGGCGATGATTCCCCAAAGACGTTCCGGCGGACCGAAATTGCCCGCCCCGACCTGATCCGGAAGTTTCGCGATGCATCGCAAAGCGCATTGGTCGTGCTGCGCGACATCGCCGGGTCAGGAAAAACGATGGCGGCTCGACAATGGGCCGGTGAATGCCGGGCGCGCGGTGATCTTCTGGGCTGGGTCTCGCTTGAGCCCGATGACAACGATCTGAACACATTTCTTATTAAACTGATCGAGGCTTTGACAACGGCGGGCCTGCCCATGGATATCGAGATGTCGATCCTGGTACGATCAAGCCCGGTGTCGCCGTTTCGCCTGGTGCTGGACACGTTGCTGGATGCGATTGTCGACGTGCCGACGCGGGCAACCATCATTCTGGATGATCTTCAAACTGTGACGACGCAGGAGGTGAAAGAGGCGCTGAACAGGCTGGTCGAGCATGCCCCGCCCAATCTTCAGATTGTCGTGACAACGCGTGAAGCCCCGCCGTTCAGGATGTCCCGATTGCGCGCGCAAGGGCGCGTGTTCGAGTTTCCGCCCGCCGCGCTGCGCTTTTCGATGGAGGAAACCCGGTCCTTTTTCATCAACGAACTGGGTGATGCGGCGCTTTCTACCCAACAGCTTGAGCAGACCCTGTCGGTAACACGCGGATGGCCGGTCGCGTTGCAATTCATGGTGATGGCGGCCAAGCAATCCGGCGAGCACGAGGTCAAGCTGCTCAGCCATGGGTCGGCCAACGGGCTCTATACGTTTCTGCGCGAGGATGTACTGGCCCCGCTGCCCGACGAATGCCGGCGCTTTCTGGTAAGCTGTGCCATCCTTCAGGAGCTGAACGCGGGCATCTGCGATGTCATCCTTGATGCATCGGGCAGCGCGGACATGCTGGAGTGGCTGGAACGCCGGAACTTCACGGTGCGAGACAACCAAGAGAATTATCGGTTCTGTCATCCCTTGTTGCTGGAATTTCTGCGTGATCAGCAAAAAACCATGGACCGCAAAGAGATCGCAAAGCTGCATGAAAGAGCCGCGGAGTATTTTCACGCGCGGCAAAACTATCTCAATGCGATTGAACACGCCATCAAGGCAGGCGCCTATGACCGGGCCGCCGAGATACTTGAGATGGAGGGCATGATACTGGTGCGCGCAAGCCGCATTCAGGAGCTCAAGGCCTGGCTTGAAATCGTGCCCGAGGCTGTGATTGCGCAGAACCGTCGGCTTGAGCTGTTCTGGGTCTGGATCCTGTTCCATATTCCTCAGCCGCGCAAAGCCCTGAGGAAAATGGTGAAACTGCTGCGCAGCATTCGGAGTGGGGTGCTGACCGAAGCGAGTTTCGGCATGTCGGCGGAAGATCTCGATGCCGAGCTCCGGGTCCTGTCTGCCGGTGTGCTGAGCGCGAATGGCCGGTCGGCCCTGGCACGGCAGACCGCGTTGGCGTCGATGAAGGCGCTGCGCAACCGCTCGGGCTTCAACAAGGGCACCTTGTGCAACATCCTGTCCTACAGTGAGGTCATTCTGGGGGATGTGACCGCGGCGCGCTCTGCCAGCCGTTTGGGTCTGGAAAACCACAAAAGGGCCAACTCGGTCTTTGGCATCACCTATTCGGAGCTTCTGACGGCGGTGGCCGAGATCGAGATCGGTGAGCCCTTCAAGGCCGAGCACACATTGCGCCGAGGCCGGGATTTCGTGGTCGCCAGCATCGGACGGGATTCCTATGCCGAAGCGCTGTTGTCGATTGCGGAATGCGAGGTCAGGTACTGGTGGAACCAATGTGACAGCGCGCATGCCCTGCTGGAACCACGCTTGCCGCTGGTCGAGCAGAGCGGCACGCTGCTGTTCATTCTAAATGGCGGGCTCCTGCGCGCCAAATTGGCCGCCGCCCGGGGGCGGCCGCAGCACGCGCTGCAACTCCTCGACGCACTGGATGCCGGTGACAGCCGCCGGTTTCCCATGACGATGCGCCACTGCATCCTGGACGAAAAAGTACGGCTTCTGCTGCTATCGGATGATCTGATCTCGGCCAAGGTAGCGATCCGATCCGCTGGCTTGAACCCGGATCACCCTGCGATCCCGGACGCCGAAAACCTGTCGATCGGGATGATTGCCGGGCATATGGCCATGGCCCGGCTCTACATTGTCGAGGGTCGCTTCAACGAGGCTTTGCAGATATTGAAGGCGCTTGAGGCTGATGCGGTGGAACGGGAAAGGAACAGGTCACTACTCAGCATTCGTGGTCTGATGGCCATCGCGCTCTGGAAGGGTGGCGCGCATCTGGAAGCCACTGATATCGTGCTGAGCGCGATGAAGGAGCTGGCAGAGAAATCCGTCGTGCGCACATTTCTTGATCTGGGACCCGATATGCTGGACCCGCTCAAAAGTGCTGCGGAGAAGGCAAGGCTGATTGACCGCAAGGTTGATATCATCGCTTACTGCAACTCGATCATCTGCGCGCTTGAGGCCGAGTATGCCCAAGGGCCCTCGGGTCAGGCTGCCTCGCTTCCCATGACGGGGGATTATGACGACGTTGATCTGATCGAGCCGCTGACAGAACGCGAGCACGAGATCGCCCGGTTGCTGGCCAACGGAATGACAAATTCCCAGATATCCAAAGCGCTTGCGGTGTCGGTGGATACGGTAAAATGGCATCTCAAGAACCTGTTTCAAAAGCTTGGCGTCTCCAACCGGACACAGGCCGTTATTGCCCTGACCGGGCAGAAATCCTTCCTGATCGACGACAACTAATCACCATGCCCCCCCTTTGGGTGGGGCCGAATCGTCCGGGTGGTGGAATTCTCAACGTGAAACTTGGGAGTTCCGCCATGACCGACACGCCAGACACTGCTTTTCTGTGCAATGAAGCCTTCTTCTGGCATGATACCGGCCCGGCGGCGGTGTATATTCCTGCTGGCGGATTTGTCGAGCCAGGCGAGCATGTGGAATCCGCCCAATCCAAGCGTCGGCTGCGAAATCTGATCGAGCGCACAGGCCTTCTGGCGCAGTTACAGACACCGGCATTTGGACTGGCCAGCGATGAACAGATCCTGAGGTTTCACACTTCTGAGCATCTGGCGCGCGTCAAGTTGGTTAGTGAGGCGGGTGGCGGTGAATCGGGGGAATACACCCCGATCGGCCCCGGCGGTTTCGAAATCGCGGCGTTGTCGGCAGGCGCGGCGGTGGCCGCGGTCGAAGCGGTGATGAATGGCGAGGTACGCAATGCCTATGCGCTGACCCGCCCGCCGGGCCATCACGCCCAGGCCGAAATCAGCCGTGGTTTTTGCGTGTTCGGCAATCTGGTGATCGCGGCGAAACATGCCATGGCGGCCCATGGGGTCAGAAAGGTCGCCATCGTCGATTGGGATGTGCATCACGGAAATGGCACGCAGACCGCTTTTTACGACAACCCTGATGTGCTGACGATCTCGATCCATCAGGATCGCCTGTACCCGGCGGATATGGGCATGGCTGAGGAGCGGGGAACCGGGCCAGGCGAAGGCTATAACCTGAATATCCCGCTACCTTCAGGCTGTGGTCACGAGACCTATCTGGCCTCCATGACGGATATCGTGTGCCCGGCCCTGGATCGGTTCAAGCCTGATCTGATCATGATCGCCTGCGGATATGATGCCGCCTTCACTGACCCGCTCGGGCGGATGCTTTGCCACAGCGACACGTATCGGGAAATGACGGCCGTGCTGATGCAGGCGGCCGAGACGCATTGCGACGGGCGGCTCGTTGTCACCCATGAAGGCGGTTATTCGCCGGGCTATGTGCCGTTCTGTGGCCTAGCTGTGCTCGAGCAGCTGAGTGGCATTGAGACGGGATGCGAGGATCCGTTCCTGGCGCTCGGACGCGATTACCCGGATCAGGTGCTCAAACCAGAACACCGGAACCTTTTGAACGATCTGACCGGCCTTCTGGACGGCATCGGATAAGGCCGCTTCGGAATGTGCAGCACAAGAACAAAGGGAAGAAACGATGCGATATCTTGCTGCTGATGTAGGTGGGACATTCACGGATCTGGTGCTTGTCGATGGGCTGGCCGGACGGCACTTTGTCGAAAAAGTCCCGTCCGGGCAACGCGGTGCTGCAGAGCCTATCGCAAATGGGATCAGGCAAATCCTCGATCAGGCAGGCCTGATCGCTTCTGACGTTGACCTTTTCGTTCACGGGTTCACCGTGTCGACAAACGCGCTGCTGATGGGCAGCGGTGCCAACAGTGCGCTCGTCACGACCAAGGGGTTCCGGGATATTCTGGAAATCCGAAACCAGCTGAGGCCCAAGCTCTACTCGGTGACAACCAATCGGCGCGACCCGGTAATCCCGCGCAGCATGGTCTTTGAGCTGGATGAGCGGATTGACAGCTTTGGCGATGTTCTGACGCCGCTGCGCGAGGATGATCTCGATCAGCTGGTCGCGGACGTCAAGGCCGCCAATCCGGCTGCTATTGCCGTCAGCCTGACCTTTGCACAGTTGAATTGCAAACACGAACAACGGGTGGCAGACCGGTTGCGTCAGGAGATGCCCGACATCCCGGTCTATGTGTCGCACAAGGTCAATCCGCAAATTGAGGAATGGCCGCGTGCCAACACCACGGCTATCGCCGCCTATATCGGTCCGATCGTCGATGGCTATCTGCATCAGCTTGAGGAAACGCTCAGCAATGTGGGGCTGACCGCCCCTCTACAGATCATGCGCAGCGACGGCGGCGTCGCAACGCCCCGCTCCAGCCGGGACAACCCGGCGCATACTCTGCTCTCCGGCCCGGCAGGCGGTGTGGTCGCCGCGGCGCAATTGATCGCTGGCCTTGGGATAAAGGATGCGATCACCTTTGACATGGGTGGCACGTCTGCGGACTTTTCCGCGATCGTGGATGGCGAGGCCCGTGTCGTTGGGGATCGTGCCATCAGCGGCCATCCCCTGCGTCTGCCCGCGCTTGATGTGGAAACAATCTCGGCAGGTGGCGGGTCCATCGGGTGGATCGACCTGGGCGGGGCCTTGCGCGTCGGACCTGACTCTGCCGGATCTGTGCCCGGTCCGGCCTGCTATCCGCAAGGAGGCGATCAGCCGACGGTCACCGACGCCGCCGTAGTGCTGGGCCTGCTTGATCCTGAAACCTATCTGGGTGGGCGCATCCGCCTTGATGCCGAGGCGGCACGGCAATCCATCAACGACAAGATCGCGCGCACCATCGGCATTTCGGTCGAAGAGGCCGCACTGGGCATTGTGCGGATTGCTACCGCCAGCATGGCACAGGCGATCCGCGCCCTCTGCGTCGAGCGCGGTGTCGATCCGCGTCGGTTCTGGCTGGTGGGCTTCGGCGGTGCCGGGCCGCTGTTTTCGGGCTTTCTGGCGCGCGAGCTTGAGATGGAAGGGGTCATCGCCCCGCCGCATCCGGGCGTGTTCGCTGCCGAAGGTCTGTTGATGAGCGATACCCGGCACGCCATGCAAACGCCCTTTTCGGGACTGGTCGAGGGCAAAGGCGGCGATGCTCCTTTCCTCTCCGTTGCAAAGCGGCTGAAGTCTGAGACCAACCAGCTTCTGGAAGATGACGGGATCGATGACGCTGCGCGCAGTTTCAGGTTCCTTGCCGGAATGCGCTATGTCGGGCAGTTCCACAATCTGACGATCCCCATAAGTCCCGATCAGCTCGGGGACTGGAATGCCGACGCGATCAAGGCGCGGTTCCATGAAAACCATAAGGCGGTCTATGGCCATGCGGCCCCGGAAACGCCTGTTGAATTCGTTTCGCTGCATGTCGAGGCGTTAGGGGTCATCCAGCGACCCGACCGGCTTGAAAACCCGACGACGGTTGCCAATGATCGCATCACCCCCGTCGGGGAACGGCAGGTCATGTTCGATACGGAACGGGGTTTTGTCGCGACGCAAGTCTATGATCGCTCCGCCTTGCCGGTCGGGACAGAAATCTCCGGTCCCGCGATCATCAACCAGCTCGATTCGACGATTGTCGTCGCGCCCCAGGAACATGCACAGGTCGCGTCCGACGGAAGTGTCAAAATCACACGGGAGGGCCACCAGTGACTGTTTCAATTGATCCGATCAGCCGCGACGTTTTTCAATACGAAGCCGTCAGCGTCGCCGAGGAAATGTCCATGGCTCTCAAGGGGTCGGCCTTTTCCTCAATCATCTGGGACATGCTGGATTACGCCTGCGGAATCCTCGACGTTAACGGAAACACCATCGCCCAGGCCGAGACGATACCGGCTCAGCTGGGGATCATGCCAACAGCCGTAAAACGCATTTTTGAGGTGATCCCGCTCAGCGATTGGAACGAAGGCGATGTGATCATCTGCAACGATCCCTATTTCGGATGCACCCATACGCTTGATATCGTCCTGTTCAGCCCGGTCTATTTCGAAGGCGAGATCATCGCGATCACGTCGACCGTCGCGCATCACATCGACCTGGGCGGCAAAGTGCCGGGGACCGAAGCGGCGGATGCTGTCGAGATATTTGAAGAGGGCCTGCGCTTTCCGCCACTGAAGCTGATGGACCGGGGTGAGCCGAACCAGACCATCTTTGCCATGATCGGAAGAAACGTCCGGGATCCCGAGGCCTGCGCCGGGGACCTGAGGGCGCAGATCGCCGGTTGCCGGATGGGGGAGCGGCGCATGAAAGCGCTCTGCCAGCGCTATGGAACGGCGCAGTTGCGGGCGCTGATCGACGCCAGCCAGGATTATGGCGAGGCCTATGTCCGGGCCGCGCTGGCCAAGGCCGAGCAGCGAGAGAACACCGCGACAACCCTGATCGAGGACGATGCCACCAGCGATGAACCCATGAAGCTGGTCGTCCATGCGCGGATCGAGGACGACCATTCGCTGACCGTTGACTTTACCGGCACCAGCGAACAGCGACAGCACGGCATCAATTGCCCCGTCGCTTCGACAATCGGGATGACCTATTACGCGGCCAAGGTCATTTTCTCACCCGATGTGACGCAGAATGAAGGATGCAATCGTCCGCTCAACATTATCATTCCCGAAGGGTGTTTTCTGAACCCCGTCGCTCCGGCGGCTGTTTCGGTGCGCCATCTCAGCCAGCAGGCCGTCGCGGATGCGGTGCTCAAAGCCCTGACGCCATTGCAAACCGCGCAGGCGTCAGCGGGATGCCATGTCTCTTTCCCGACCTTTACCGCTGGCGGGATGGATGACCGGGCCAAGGCGCTGAACCATTCGGGTGAGCATCCCTATTTCGTGATCTGCGACATCATCAGTGGTGGCATGGGCGGCCACGGGGGGGGCGACGGTCTGAGCGCAATCGACACCCATGGCGGGCATTGCGCCATCCTGTCCGCAGAGGTGATGGAGACGATGAGCCCGTTTCGGGTTCTTTCTACAAAGCTGGTGCCGGATTCGGGCGGAGCCGGGAAACATCGCGGAGGGCTGGCCATCACCCGCGACTACGAAGTGCTGTCGAGCACGCTGACGCTGTCGGGTTATCTGCAACAGGCCCGACCGGAAACAGCAGCCTGGGGCTATGCGGGCGGTGGCAACGGCGCGCCCGCTTCGGCAGAACTCTTTGCAAAAGGGACCGCGCCCAAGCCGCTCACGACCAAATTCGTCGGCCTCAAAATGTCCAAGGGCGATATCATACGTTTGACCGGCTGCGGCGGTGGCGGCTGGGGCGATCCCGCCGAACGAGATCCCGCACTCATCGAGGCCGACAGGAAGGCCGGTTTCATTCTCTGAACATCATGCGCCTCGCTCGCGGCGCATATCCCAAGGGAAAAGCCGAGCAAAAAACAGACTTGTCACGAACATCAATAGGGAGGTTGATATGATGATGAAGAAAAACAACACACAGACCCGCCGCGGGTTTCTGAAAGGGGCAGGTGTTACCGCCGGCTCTGCGGCCATGCTGGCCGGACTGAACCAGCCGGCACAGGCACAATCCTCGGACCCGATCATGATCGGATGTCCCGCGCCGCTTACCGGGATCGTCGCTGCCGACGGGATCGAGTTCCAGCGCGGCCTTGAAATGGCCCGAGACGAGATCAACGAGATGGGCGGGATCCTCGGACGGCCAATTGAACTGGCCATCGTCGACACGGAAAGCAAAGGGGATGACGTGGTCATTCAGGCAGCACAACGTCTGATCGACCGCGACAATGCCAGCGCGCTTATCACCGGCTACAACCTCGAAACCGGTACCGCGTTGCATGATGTCGCCGCTGACGCAGGCGTGATCGCCATGCATACCAACACGGTTGCCGTGCACGACGAATTGGTCAAGTCCGACCCTGACAGATATTGGGGGACCATTCAGTATGACCCGCCTGAGACGATGTACGGCGCCGGTTTTCTGAAATTCGTTGCTGATCTGGAAGAAAACGGTCAGTTCAAGCGGCCGAACAACAAAATCGCGATCATCACCGGGCCCGGCACATACTCGGTCAACATCGCCAACGCGGTGAACGAGGGCGCCGCAGCCTATGGCTACGAGGTGTCGCTGTATGAGACGGTTAAAGTGCCTGTCACCGACTGGGGTCCGACACTGGCGAAATTGCGTGCCGATCCGCCCGCGATCATCGCAGTCACGCATTTCTATACGCAGGACCAGGCGCAATTCATGAACCAGTTCATGAACGACCCAACCGACAGCCTGGTATACCTGCAATACGGTGCCTCGCTGGCGGCCTTCCGTGACATTGCGGGGGACAATTCGGTCGGGGCCATCTACGCCACGGTGATCGGCGCACTGCAGGATGAAATCGGAACAGCCTTTGCCGACGCCTACAAGGCGCGGTTCGGCGATAACGCGTCTCCCAACGGCGGTGGCCAGACATACCAGGCACTTCATGCCTATGCTCTGGCTGCCGCTTTGGCAGGGGGACCGGGTGCGCCCTACGAAGAGGATCAGAACCGCGCTGTCGCGGATCGCCTGAAAGCTCTGATTTATCGCGGTCCGATGGGAACCATGCGCATCCGGCCGGATACGCAATCGGCCTACAGCTATCCCACGGAAACCAACGATCCGTCGCTTGGAATGCCGCATATCTTCAGCCAGGTGCATGACAAATCCAAGGATGGCGTGTTGATTTCACCGCAACCCTATGACGTGGGCAACTTCATGATGCCGCCCTGGATGAAGGGCTAACGGCCCATGGCCGACGCGCCTGAAAACATTCTGGAGTGCCGTGGCGTGATCAAACGCTTCGGCGCTCTGGCTGCTGTGGACGGGGTCGATTTTTTGGTCAACCGCGGCGAGGTTGTGGGCGTCGGCGGGCCGAACGGTGCTGGAAAGACTACGTTCTTCGACCTGATCACTGGGCTCACCCCTGTCACCGAAGGTACGATCAGGTTTCTCGGTCAGAACATTGTGGGGATCGCGCCGCACAAACTGTGTCACCTGGGCATGTCGCGCACGTTTCAGCTGAATTCGGCGTTTGACGGCATGAGCGTCTTTGAAAATGTGCTGGCGGCGAAAGTTTTCGGAAGGCGCAGCGCGGGCGGATGGGTGACAACCCGGCGCCGTGACAAAGACGACACGCGCGCCTTGCTGGCCGATATCGGCCTGGAAGATGTTTCGCGGGATATGGCAGCAAACATTCCGATCCTGGCACGCAAGAAACTCATGGTGGCGACCGCCCTGATCAACAAGCCAGACGTTCTGTTGCTGGACGAGCCGGTGGGTGGACTGACCCCCTCCGAGATCGACGATTTCATCTCGCTGGTCTTGACGCTCAAGGGGCAGGGCATGACGCTCATCTTCATCGAACACGTCATGCATTTTCTGACAAGTGTCGCGGACAGGGCGGTGATGATGCATCAGGGGCAGATCATCTATGACGACACACCGTCAGGGCTTGCCACAAATCAGACAGTCGCCGAGGTCTATCTCGGGTCGACCGGGCTTGGAGGTGCGACATGACTGCGCTTCTGACGTGCGATGCGTTGGTGTCAGGATATCTGAACCGCCCGGTCCTGCATGGTGTCTCGCTTGAGGTGCCTGAGCAGGGGATCGTCGCCCTGATCGGACCGAATGGGCATGGCAAGACCACCTTGCTACGCACCATATCGGGATTTCTGCCACTGCGCGGCGGCCAGATCAGCTTCGCGGGTAGGCCGATGAGCAAGGTTGCCGTCGACAAACGCGTGGCCGCCGGAATGACCCATGTGCCGCAGGGCGATCAGCTGTTTACCGAAATGACGGTTGAGGAAAACCTCTATATGGGGGCCTACCTGTGTTCGGACATGTCCGAAACCAAACGAAGACTGGACGACGTGTTTGCACTGTTTCCCCGTCTGAAGGAGCGCCGGAACCAGGTGGCGAGCGGCCTGTCGGGCGGCGAGAGGCGCATGGTCGGCATCGGGCGCGGCCTGATGGCGAACACCCGGCTTCTGATGCTGGACGAACCTTCCTTGGGGTTGGCGCCGCTGGTCATCGAACAGATCTACGATGCGCTAGATCTTCTGCGCGAGCGCGGCATGGCCTTTCTGGTGGTCGAGGAAAACCCCAGCCGGCTGCTGAATTTCGCCGATGGGCTGTGTCTGATGGACGCCGGCCAGATCGTCTGGCGCGGCAGCACCGAAGAAGCAAGGAACTCAGGCGATATTCTCAACACATATCTCGGGGGGCACTAGGCGATGGAAATCCTGATCCAGATTGTGATCACCGGGCTGACGCTCGGGTCAATGTATGCGCTTGCCTCGGTTGGGCTGTCGCTGATCTACGGAACGCTCGGCATGTTCAACATGGCGCACGGGCTGTTCATGACCCTAGGGGCCTACGTGGCCTACTCGGCCGCCACCGCGTTCGGCATTCCCTTGGTTCTCGGCATTCTCGTCGCAATGGGGGCCGGTGCCCTCATCGGGATTCTGACGCATCTTCTGATAGTTCGTTTCATGCTGGGTACCACCGGTTTCGGAACCAATGTCCTGGTGGCGACGGCGGGGCTTGGGATTCTGATCGAGGACCTGCTGCTGAAAACCTACGGCGGATACCCCTATCCGCAGCCCCTGGCCGTCGGTGGCACCATGCGCCTGGGCGGCGTAACCGTAACCTACCAGGCAATGATCATCTTCGCCGTGGCGCTGGCATTGATCCTTGCCATCGCCTGGCTATTGATGAAAACGCGGTTTGGGCGTGCCATTCGCGCCACAGCGCTGAACCGTGAGGCCGCGATGCTGATGGGCGTCAAGGCCGACACCGTCTTTCTGCAGGTGATGGCACTGGCGGGGATGCTGGCCGGGGTGGCCGGGCTGATGATCTCAACCCAGGCCACCCTCAGCCCCCAGATGGGCGGCGATCCGCTGCTCAAGGCCTTTGTCATTTGCGTGGTGGCCGGGCTGGGCAATGTTTGGGGGGCAGGGATCTGCGCCTTCGGCCTGGCGCTTCTTGAAGCGGCCATCGGGTATTATGTCGGTGTGCGCTTCGGCTTCCCGGCGATGTTGCTCTTGGTGATCCTGGTGCTGATCTGGCGTCCCCAGGGTCTCTTTGGCCGGGAAAAGGTGGTGCGGCTATGAGCAGGTTCGACAATCTGACACGTCATTTGCTGATTGCCATCCTGGTCATCGCGAGCTTTGCGGTGCTGCCGGTTTTTGTCACGCAGCGCTACCTGCTGGGCGAGGTCATCGTGTTCTTCATCTGGGCCATGGTGGCGATCAACTGGAACCTCCTGATGGGACATGCAGGTGTTTTTTCCCTGGCGCAGATGCTGTTCTTCGCGGTTGGCGCCTATGGCATGGCCATGGGCGTCACGTTCACGGGGCTGTCGGTTTGGACGGCCATTCCGATCGCGGCGGTCTCATCGGCCCTACTGGCGCTCGTGATCGGCATGGCCTGTTTGCGGCTGACCGGGGCCTATGTCGCGCTGCTCACCTATGCGATTGCCGAGATGATCCATGTTTTGATCATCACCGACACTGAGTGTTTCACGCTTGTGCGCAACAACTGCCAGCAGCTCTTCGGCGGGTCGACCGGCTTTTCGCGATTTGACGATTTCGGGTTCCGGCCGTTGCTGAAAAAGCATTGGATCCTGGGAAATTATTACGCGGTTCTGGTCGCGTTCGGGATCACGATCATCACCGTGGTGATGGTGATCCACGGTCGTCTTGGGCTGGCTTTCCGCGCCATCCGGGACAATGTCGGCTATGCCAGTAGCCGCGGGATAGATCGCAAGAAATACCAGGTTATCGCCTTTGCACTGTCTGCCTTGCTGACAGGATTGGCCGGCGGCGTATATGCAGCCCATTTCCGGTTTGCCGGGCCAAGCCTTTTCGAATTTTCCACCCTCATGTTCATTCTGGCCATGGTCGTTGTGGGCGGGCTGGGGTCCACATGGGGGCCTCTGATCGGGACCGGCGTGATGATGGTGGTGGTGGAGCTTTCGAAAGAGATGGGAGATGCGCGAAACCTGGTTCTGGGACTGGCGCTAATCGTATTTGTTGTTCTCATGCCAAAGGGTCTGGCCCATATCGCGGGTTTGTTCGCAAGCAAACGCTGGGAGGCCAGAAACTGAGTGACGCTGGTGTTTGGGATGCGGGGTCAAAATGCTCTCAGCAATGATGGTGCGTGAAACGTCAGGAGCCGCCCTGAGCGGGAAGGCTGCAACGATCAATCCCATCTAACCAGCGGTCAGGATCGCCTGAATTTCGCTCAAGCGTTTTTTTGCAATCAAACGATCCGGCTGGTCCGGAAAAAACGATGTCATCAACAGCTCGACCTGTGCCAACGCGGTGTCGCGGGTCGGGGCGTTCGTGCAGCTGGCCAGCAATGACGGCACCACTGAGATTGACAGCGAACCGGACGCAAGGGACCGGTTTGCGCAGTGATTTACCGAGCCGGATGATCATGCGCTGATCAAGGAGTATTTGCTGGAGGACGCACTTTACTATGGTGCGGGTCGGCTCGAAGACAGGGGCATCAAACGCAAAACGCGCAAGCACTACTCTGCGGAGGAGAAGATTAGGATCGTCCTGGCGGGCCTGCGTGGCGAGGAGAGCATCGCCGCGCTGTGTCGCCGCGAGGGGATTGCAGAGAGCTTGTATTATTCTTGGTCGAAGGAATTCCTTGAAGCTGGGAAGAACCGCTTGGCGGGTGACACGGCGCGACAAGCGACATCCCCGGAAGTCAAAGAACTGCGGTCGGAATCTTTCGCCCTGAAGGAGGTGGTCGCCGAGCTGACGCTTGAGAACCGTCTGCTCAAAAAAAGCATGATCGGGGATGGGGGCGGCGAAGAATGAGATACCCCGCCTCAGAGAAGCTTGAGATCATTCGCACGGTCGAAGCGTCGCATCTGCCGGTGAAGCAAACACTTGCCATGCTCGGCATTCCCAGCAGTACCTATTATGATTGGTACGCCCGTTGGAGCGAGGGCGGGATCGATGCATTATCGGATCGTTCACCGCGCCCTCGGTCAGTGTGGAACCGTATCCCAGATGATATCCGTGAGCACTTCGTCGAGTTTGCGTTGGACCACGAGGACCTGACGCCGCGCGAACTGGCGGTCAAATACACCGATGAGAAACGGTATTTTGTCTCGGAATCCTCGGCCTATCGTATCCTCAAGGCTGCGGACCTGATCACGGCTCCGGCCCATGTGGTGATTTGTGCGGCCGATGAGTTCCGGGACAAGACGGCCCGCCCCAACGAACTCTGGCAGACCGACTTTACCTATCTCAAGGTCATCGGTTGGGGTTGGTTCTACCTCAGCACAATCCTCGATGATTACAGCCGCTACATCATTGCCTGGAAGCTTTGCACGACGATGAAGGCTGCGGATGTCACCGACACGCTGGACTTGGCGTTGGAGGCCTCGGGCTGCGATCAGGCCACGGTCGCGCGCAAGCCGAGGCTGCTCAGCGATAACGGCTCGTCTTACGTGGCGGCCGATCTGGCGGATTATCTCGACGGTAAGGGAATGGATCACGTTCGCGGTGCACCGCATCATCCCCAGACCCAAGGCAAGATCGAGCGTTGGCACCAAACCATGAAGAACCGTGTCCGTACAAGCTAGACGCGGGATTTTCCCAACGTGCGCGTATCTATCGGGAATGGCCGCTCCAAGCTCAGATCGAACAATTTCGCCTCAATCGCTTTTACCTGAAAATACTCTAGAGATTTGCTTGCGGCCTCAAGTACGGGGCAGGGTACGATACCAATATTTGAGAGCTCGTCAGACCTATCTACAGGTAAGCTGGTGTTGCTACTTTCGGGAAGCTCATTCAGGCGATCCCCAACCAGAACCGTAACATCCAACTCAGCCTCTAGGGGCCTGTCGCGCGGCCTCGTGCCGGATCCAAAACGACTCAAACACGGAGCACATGAACCGAACAATGCGCATGTCGAACCACAAGCGCGGCTGTGGAGCCGAGAAAGAACTCTTTCATTCCGGGTTTGTGCGAAGCAAGAACAATGCAGTCAGCGCTATGTTTTCTGGCGTACTCGGTGATCGTCCGGCCGGCTGACTGGCCTTCAAGAAGGACTTCTGAAACAGTGGCATCCGTCTTGACGCGTTCGACCAGCCGTTCCTCTGCATTTCTGTGCGATTTCTCTGCAACCTCATCATCCAAGTATGCAAGAATCGAACTGTTTGGAGGCTCATACACGTGAACTGCGGTAATCTTGCCCCCCTCCGAGACCAGAGTATGCGCGGCGGAAAGCGCCTGTTCGCTGATCCCGTGTTCCAGAGACAGAGCAACCACGATATTATTGTACATTCTTGATTTTCCTTGTGTGTCGTGTGCCTTGCTAGAGCACGCGTTTTGGAGGTTAAGAACCCAACAGCAGATCCGGCAACCAAAGTGCCAGTTCCGGGATGAAGGTTGTCAGCATCAGCGTGGGCAACCATGCGAATACGATGAACACCAATGTGGGCCAGAGCATTTTGGACACCGGCGTGTCACAGATCTGAGCACCGAGATACAGCAAAGGCGCAGTTGGTGGTGTGATGTTTGCCATCCCCAGGTTCACGCCGATAATGGCCGCAAAGTGGATTGGGTCCACGCCAACGCTTTGTGCGATTGGCAGCAAGATGGGCGTGGCAAGCAGCAGGCCCGAGATGTCGTCCATCAGCATACCGATCAGGATCATCACGACGTTGATCATCAGAAGGATCACAATTGGGTTGTCCGAAACAGAATAAACCAGCTCCTTGGCCAGTTGCGGCGCACCCTGGGCGATCAGATTGTCTGACACGATAAGCACCATAAAGATCATGGTCATAACGACACCGATGGTGATCCCGGAGCGGCTGATGGTCTGCGCCAGGGTTTTCCAGGTCAAACCACGGTAAAAGTAGATCGCAACCGGAATAGCATAAACGACGGCGATACCCGCAGCCTCTGTCGGGGTCATGATGCCCCCGTAGATTCCACCCAGAATGATCAGTGGCATCATCAGTGCCGGTCCTGCAAGGCGGCCCTGGCCCAATAGAGTGGGCATGAACGGTTTGGGGCGGTCAGTCAGAAGGATGTCGCTGTGTTTGCGCAGCATGAACTGATTGGTCGCGATCAACAAGGTGATCAGGATGATTGCCGGAAGCACGGTGGACAAAAAACATTTCAGCACGTGTTGTTGTGCCACCCAGCCATATAGAATGTGCGACGCGCTTGGTGGAATGAGCAAACCCAAAGGGCTGGCGGACACGATCAGAGCCGCAGATGTACCGGTCGGGTAATTGGCTTTCTTCAGATGCGGCATCATGATGCCACCAATGCAGGTCAACGTCGCATTTGCGCTGCCAGAGATCGAACCAAACACGCCACAGGCCAATACACCGGCGGCGCTCAGGCCCCCTTTGATATGGCCAATGAATGTTTCGGCAAGCGATACGAGCGGTGCCGCAATCCGACCTTTTTCCATGATACCGCCAGCAATCATGAACAGAGGAATAGCAAGCAAAACAAGTGAGCGTATACCGGTTGCGCCAGTCGGCAGATACCCGGAAATGGATTGATCCCCGACAAGGGCTATGAACACCAATACCGAACCAAAGGCCACAAAAACGCTGACGCCAAGCAGCAGCATGACACAAACGATGAACAGGCTACCTGCGATAATCATTGCCCGGCCTCCAACTTGGTTTCAGATTTCAGAGGAAGGCCCAGACCCTTGCGGATATGCACATAGAGGTACGCCATGGAGAACATCGCCATGAAGCCGAAGGCGATCATGATAGCGATGCGCCAGGTCACGAATGGAATACGCAGTACCGGGGTAGACCTCAGGCGCGGGAAAGAAAAGTCGTCTGCAAGCGAAACATAGCAGGCATAGACAATGAACAGAGTCACCGAGACTTCGATCAAAAGAACGACGAATCCTCGCCACCAGATCAAGCGGGGGTTCTGGATGACTATGCCAAGAATATCGGCATTGATATGAAGCCTGCGTTCAGATGCCAGCACGGCACCTGCAAAAAAGCCAATGATGCTTATCGCAAGAAGCCATTCCTCGTAGGCAAAGAGATCACCCCCGAAGCCATATCGAATGACAACAACAGCACCGAATGTAAAGGCCATCAGAAAGCCTGAAAAAGTCGTGATTATCTTCATGATAATCAGCATCCACTCCATCGGCTTGCCGATTATTGCGGGCAATTCATGAGTTACCTGCGTCGCCATATTCGTCCCCCCTCTTCATGTAATTTTTTGGATGCAAAAAGGGCCGGCCGCTTGGGCCAGCCCGATCTGATTTTCGGGAAATTAGTTCTTGGCGGCCAAAAGACGGTCAATGATATCCTGTCCAACGCTTTCCGCCATGAGCGGCCAGATTTTTTCCTGAATATGAGCGGCCATGGCAGCTTGATCCTCAGCGTTGAGGGCCAGGATGGTGTAGCCCTTGTCTTCCAGTTTCTGTGCGAACAAGGCATCGTTCTCACGGTTGTAGGCAAAGAACTCAGCGGACGCTTTGGTCATCGCGGCTTCCAATGCGGCACGCTGTTCGTCATTCAGCTTGTCGAGCGAACGCTGAGACGCGTAGAAGGTGGTCAATTCAGAGACTGAATTATACTCGATGAAATGCGTACCAACGTCCGACTGTGCAAAGATCGAATAGGTCGCGGTCTTGGTACAACAAATTGCACCATCAACGATCCCTGACTGAATGGCCGGGAAGATGTCACCCCATGCCATCGTTGTTGCCTGATATCCAACCGCTTCGACCATTGCCTTGATGGCCTGGGAAGACCAGACGCGGATATTCATCCCTTTGTCTTCGAAAGTGTTCCAGTTCTCCGGTTCCTTCGTGGCGACGATGCCGACGAGACCTTCCGGGTTCTGCGAAATCACCCTGACGCCGTATTCGTCGGTGATTTCCTGCAAGATAGTGTTGAACTCGGAATCCATGTTCAGCATGGTGTTCTCCATGTCATCCCAGTTGTTAACAAGGAATGGCATGGACAAGAATTCTAACCGGGGGTCTGTGTCCGCGTAGATGAAGGCCGCAGCGAGATCGATGTTGCCACGTGCCACGTCTTCGAACAGCGCTTCGCCGGATCCCAATTGGTTGGCAGGGAACGTGTCGATCTTCAGGCCGACGTTCGCCGCTGCGACGTCTGCGGCGACCTGCTCCATCATTTTTGTACCCTGATGGTCAATTGGGAACACGCCTGCAAAACGCAGTGTGATATCTTCTGCAAACGCTGGCATCGCAAAGCATGTTGCAGTCGCTCCGACCGCCAAGGCGCGGATCATTTTTTTCATAGACATTGAATAATTCCTGTTGAGTTTGGGTCCAGAAAGTGAGCGCACAGACGCTCCAATCCGCAATCAAGTATTTCTTCCGAACCATTTGAAATTCTGAACAATCAACGTAGGCTTATTCTGATAACACCCTCCGGACGGTCAACCGACCGGAGTCCATGCAGGGCAAATCGCGCCCTCGGTTTGGCCAGCTGCAATGCTGTAGCGGCCCCGATCACCGAAGCTGCGCCAGTGATGATTGCCGAAATTACCGCGATCATACTTCGGGCTCCCTCCAGGTTTGCCGGGTGATCCAATCACAGAAATTTTCGATCCCGTTGACGCGCCGGTGCGCACGGGGAAGAACCAGATAAAAGCCCGGCACCTGTTCGTTCGGCATATCCAGCAACAGGTCTTCGCCAAGGGGCGCAACCAGATCGCCTGCGCGGATGTCGCGTTTCGCGTCAAGCCGGGAGATCAGACCGACGCCCATGCCCGACAGTGTCGCGCGGCGCATGGTGGCGGCGTCATGGAAGGCCAGCTCTGATGAAATGTCCGGTTGAGAAACCCCTAAATACCTCAATGCGTCCAGCCAAAGGGTGTTTTGCAGCAACGGATTTAGCAATCGCTGACGCGTGAGATCTTGTAGGGACCGGATCTGCACCGCCAGTTCCGGCGTACAGCAAATGACTTTGTGATCCTTGATCAGCAGTTCTGCGTCCAGATCACCCCATTCGCCAAACCCCCATTGCACAGCGATATCGATATCATCGCGTTTGAAGTCCGGCATCTCGACCATGGTGGTCATGCGCAGATCGGATTGCGGCACGGATTCCCGAAAGTTCTCCAGTCGTGGCAACAGGTAACGGGTCGCGAAATAGGGCGAAACATTCAGGGTTATCCGATCCCGGTATTTCTTGGTGGTCACACGACGCACACCTTCGGCCAGTTCCTCAAAACCCGCCTCGACGTAGCGGGCCAGCAGGACGGCAGCCTCGGTCGGTTCGATGGATCTGCCCCGCCGTTCGAACAAGCGGATTTGCAACGTGTCTTCCAACAGTTTGATCTGCTGGCTCACGGCCTGGGGCGTGACCAGCAACTCATCAGCCGCGCCCCTGATTGAGCCGTGGCGCGCTGCCGCGTGAAAGGCCTTGAGAGCATTCAATGGCGGAAGCTTGAAGCGGTTCGGGCTCATGGGATTCCTTGAATCAGATCACCGCCTTTTCCAGAAACGGTTCGTTGCGTACAACCCTTTCATACCCGATTTCATGCAAATCAAGTGTTCGAAATGCGCCATAGGTGATCCATTCGGACACGCCGCGTCCTATGGCAGGCGATTGCTGCAAGCCATGACCGGAAAAGCCATTGGCAAAGATGAAATTCGACACCTCATTATGCGGCCCGGCGATCACGTTGTGATCCAGTGTATTGAACGCATAGTGCCCGGCCCAGAAGTTGATCAGCTTGATAGCCTCAAACGCTTCTGATCGCTCTGCCAGATCCATCCAGATGCGTTCAAACTCATCATGGCGCACCTCGAAGTCGTCCCAGGCAACTGCCGGGTCCACGGACGGTACAGTTCCGGACAGGAAGAATTTCCCTTCAGGACGACAGAAAGTGCCGGAAGGATCAATCATCAAGGGCAGACGCCCCTTGTTGACGGTTGCCGTGCCTTCTGGCGTCTTGGCGCAGTCGAATATGAAAAGCGACCGTTTACGCGGTTCAACCGGAACGCTCAATCCCGCCATTGCAGCAGTTTGAGCCGCGCGGGGACCGGACGCATTAACCAGGGTCCCACAGGTGATCGTCTGGCCGGTTTTCAGGACGACACCGGTAATGCGATCGCCTTCGCGGTTGATGTCAACAACTTCGTCGATCAGGTAAACGGCGCCCTGCGCCCTGGCTTTCTTCCGAAACCCGTTCATAAGACCGGTGTTGGAAAACCACCCCTCGCCAGACTGGCCATAACTTGCCAGTTGCAGATCATCCACCTTCAGATGGGGAAAGGCGTGTTTGATCTGGTCCGGCTCCCACAGAACGACATCCGCGCCAAGCGATTTCTGCACCTCGTGGTTTTCGCGCAAAATCTGTACCTGTGCATCGGATGAGGCCAGAAACAGGTAACCGCCCTCGTGGAAGTGGAGGTCGGGCTTGTCCCCGTCCACCTCCATCGTCTCGGAAAACTCCCGAATGAACCTGGTGCCGAACTGGCCGATTTGCACGTTGATCGGGTTTGAAAACTGGTTGCGAATGGCGCTGGAACTTAACGACGTTGAGGCATGCTCGAACGTGGGATCCCGTTCAACGATCAGAACAGATCCGCCAAAATCCGGGTTCGCGGTCAGGAAATAAGCAACCGCCGAGCCTATGACGGCACCACCGATTATTACCACGTCATAGCTGTCGCGCATCACTTTGCCTCATCATCCGGATGACCCAAGTCGCAGAACCAGCCACCCAGGAATTTGACACCGGGCGCTTTCGGATCGGGGGTATCTGTCTTTGCCTCCATCGCCTCGCGATAGGGTTCGGTATTGTCCAACGGATGGAAACCGATATGGCCTGCCTTGCTGTCATCCACGACCTTGAGCCGATTGTCCGAAATGCCGAACCCGATGGTGTGACCCACGCGCGGTGCCGTCAGGCCACGTTCGACATAGAGGACACAATCCGAGAACGACAGCCAGCTCCACAGCATGCGCCGATCTGCCGGTTCCGGGAAGGACGAGAAGATGCGCAGGCACAGGCTTTCGATGCCGAACTTGTCCCAATAAAGGCGGCTGAGGCTCTCGACAAAGTTCTTGGACACGCCATAGAGGCTGTCAGGTCGCACGGGGCTGTCGGCGTCGATCTGGGCTTCGACTTCGTGATAGCCGATGGCGTGAACCGAAGACGCGTAGATGACGCGTTTGACCCCGTTTTTCCGGGCCCCTTCGTAGATGTGGTAGGAGCCGCGGATATTGCTATCGAGGATGGTCTCGAAATCGACCTCCAGCGGTGCGCCGCCGAAATGCACAATGGCGTCAACGTCTTTGGTCAGCGCCATGGCGGCGTCGTAATCGCCCAGCTCGCAAACCACGGCTTCTTCATGTGGCTGCATATCGGCCATTTCCACCCGGTCGGAAATCCGCACATGGGTTGCAAGATGGGCCAGTCCCTTGCGCAGTTCAGTGCCAAGGCGGCCCGCAGCCCCGGTGATCAGGATTCTGTCAAAAGGTTTTGTCATTGTTTTTCTCAGCGTTTCAGTTTGCCCACCGCATTGGCGATGCGGCTCATGGCTTTGTTCAATTCTTCGTCGGATGTGGCTGTCGAGATGCGGAAGAACGGCGACAGACCGTAGGCCGTGCCCGGAACCGCTGCCACATGGCCATCATCCAGAAGGTATTGCGTGACGGCAATGTCATCCGACAGAACGTCGCCTGCGGGTGTTTTAGCCCCGATCAGCGCCGCGCAGCCGATATAAGCGTAAAACGCCCCTTCCGGTGGGTCGAGCGTCAGCCCCTCAATGCTGGCAATGGCTTCGACAACCAGATCCCGGCGGCGCTCGAAGGCCTCCCGGAACCGGGCCACGTCATCTTGCGGACCGTCAAGCGCGGCCTGGGTGGCGATCTGCGCAGGTGTGCAAACCGAAGTGCAGGATTGGCTTTGCACCGTGGACATCGCCTTGATCAGGTCGGGCGGCCCAGCGGCGTAACCCACCCGCCAGCCTGTCATGGCATAGGCCTTGGAGACACCGTTGACAATCAGGGTCCGAACACGGAGCTGCGGGCAGGCGGCGCCAAAGGACACAAATTCGCGTCCGTCAAAGACGATATGTTCATAGATTTCATCGGACAGGATCATCACTTGCGGATACCGCTCCAGAACCGCGCCAAGGGCTTGCAACTGCTCAAGGGTATAGACGGCACCCGATGGGTTGCCGGGCATGTTCAAAAACAGCCAGCGCGTTTTGTCGGTAATGGCGTCTTCCAGAAGCTCGGGCGTCAGACGAAAGCCGGCTTCGGCGGGGCACGCCGGGGTCACCGGCACACCGCCGAACAGTTTTGCCATTTCCGGGTACGAGACGAAGTAGGGTGCGGGCAGGATCAGCTCATCGCCGTCTTCGACCGTGGCCATCAGCGCGTTGAAAATGATCTGCTTGGCTCCGTTGGCCACCGCGATCTCGTCAATGGCATAGTCCAACCCGTTTTCACGCTTGAATTTCGCGGCGACAGAGCGGCGGCAATCGGGAGACCCCAAAGCCGCCGTGTAAAGCATCCGTTCGCGCTGCGCTGCCTCGAATGCAGCCTCGGTCACATGGGCCGGGGCGGCAAAATCCGGCTCTCCCAGCCCCAGATTGCAAACATCGACACCTGTGGCAGCCAGATCTTTGGCAGCCTGACTAACAGCCATCGAAGCAGAGGGTTTAACGACGGAAAGGCGCGTGGCGATTTTGGTCATGTTTCTTCTCCGGCCACGTACCCCTTGAGGCGATCATCAGCGTTTGCCTCTTCGTCGCGTTCGGATGCAGGGCCAAACCCACCACCACCGGGCGCTTTCAGGATAAGGCGCTTCCCGGCAGGGACATGTTGCCAGCCTTTCGGGCGCAGTTGAGTGCCATCGCACAGTTCCACCACGCCGGGCGCGCCATCCTCGCCGCCGTCACGTCCCCGGGCGGGGTGGTTCACGCGGTCAAACATGGCGGAAAAGTCGAACTCGTGCCCCTCGGCCGGAGCAATTTCGATAATCTGCCCCAATCCACCGCGCAGCTTTCCTGCGCCGCCGCTGTCGGGGCGCAGTTCCTTGCGCCAGACGATGATGGGGCCGGTGTGCTCGGTCGCCTCAATCGGCATCGTGTGAACACCCGATGGGAATGCTGTCGCGCCCAAACCATCCAGTTCAGGACGTGCGCCGGTGCCGCCGGAGTTGAACATCAAAATTTCAGACCTGCGGCCCTGACCACCTGCTGAGGGACGAGCAGAGATATGAATGTTCCAAAGCGCTGCAGCCCCTTCGGCCATGATCTGCCCGGGAAGGGCCTTGGCCATTGCCCCCAGCACCAGATCAGGCACCATATGACCCATGACATGGCGAAGAGACACCGGCGCGGGCCGCTCTGCATTCAGGATGTTGGTGGGGGATGAGACCGTGAATGGCTCCAGCGACGCAGAGTTGTTGGGGATATCAGGGGCCACCACGCATTTGACCGCATAGCAGGCATAGGCCTTGGAATAGATCAGCGGGCAGTTGATGCCCCAGTTGCTTTGTCCATCGGTCCCGGTGAAATCCACATTCACCTCGCCGTCCCGGACCGAAACGGTGGTCGCGAGTTTGACTGGCACGTCATAACCGTCGACCGTCATCTCGTTTTGCCAATGGCCTCTCGGCAGACCTGCAATCCGCTCAAGCGTGGCCGCGCGGGAGCGGTCGAAAATGAAGGCGCCCAGATCATCCAGACTGGCCATACCGGTTTCCGACATCATATCGATCAATCGGCGGTGACCCACTTCGTTACAGGCCGCCAGGGAATAGAAATCCCCCACCACCTGATTGGCCTCGCGCACATTGTTGCGCAGGATGTTGATCAGGTCACGGTTTACCTCGCCGCGCTCGGCGAATTTCATGATCGGGATCAGGATACCTTCCTCGTAGACCGACTTTCCATCGGCCCCGAAACCCCGGCCACCCACATCGACGACATGCGCGGTACAGGCGAAAAAGGCGACCAGTTTGCCATCCTTGAACGAAGGCGCGACCATGGTGATGTCATGCAGATGCCCCGTGCCCTTCCACGGGTCGTTGGTGACATAGCAGTCACCCTCGTACATTTCATCGCCCGGTATCTCGGCCAGGAAATTCAACACCGCTTCGGCCATTGTGTTGACGTGTCCCGGGGTGCCGGTCACAGCCTGCGCCAGCATCAGACCGTCGGGTGTAAAGACGCCTGCGGACAGGTCGCCCGCCTCGCGCACCGAGGTTGAAAAGGCGGTGCGCAGCAGTGTCAACGCCTGTTCCTCGACCACCGAGATCAGGCGGTTCCACATCACCTGCATGCGGATTTCTGTAAGTCCGGCCATGGCTCAGGCCTCCTTCCGAATGAGAAGAATGGTACCGTCGCCCTGCAAAACAGCATCAAACGGCGAGGTGACAACGGTTGAGGTTTCACGCTCGACGATCACGGCGGGGCCTTCGATCCGATCGCCCGGCGACAAGGTGTCACGTTCGACAATGCGACTGTCCTGCAACCCGTCGCTGCTGGGATCAAAGACCGGGCGTGTCGCTGCACCGGTGGACATTTTTCCGTCCGTCAGCATGTCCTGGCGCTGTGGCAACGGTCGTATATCACTGGCTTTCATCGACCAGGTGACAATTTCGATCTCCAGCCCGTCCAGCCCGTCGATGGCGCGGCCAAAGAACCGGGCATAGTTTTCACGGAACCGATCACGGATCAGGGCGACATCATCGGCACCAAGGACCCGATCCGGGATCGCGACCGGAATTTCCCAACCTTGCCCCTGATAGCGCATGAAAGCCACGATTTCGCGTTTGATTTCACCATCGGTCCCGGCGCGCACGAACCCTTCTGCGGTTTCGCGCAGATCAGTCAGCATGGCGTTCACCGCATCCACGTCAAATTCCGAAAGACGCACAAGGCGCGAGGCCAACGCTTCGTATCCAAACGGCGCTTTCAGGAATCCAATGGCCGACCCGACACCCGCGCCGGGCGGGATCAGGCACTGATCAACGCCCAGCTTTTCACACAGGCGCGCGGCGTGTAGCGGGGCGGCACCGCCAAATGCGATCATCACGTTGTCCGAAATGTTCTTGCCGTTCTCAACCGCATGAACACGGGCTGCGTTGGCCATGTTCTCGTCCACAACCTCGACAATGCCAAAGGCAGCCTCCAGTGGATCAAGTGACAGCTTGTCGCCCACATCCCTGGCAATTGCCGTGCTCGATGCATCTTTCGACAGTTTGATCGCCCCACCGGCAAAGTTATCCGGGTCGATCTTGCCCAGCATGACATCGGCGTCTGTAATCGCAGGATGATCACCACCGCGATTGTAGCACGCCGGGCCCGGTTCCGAGGCCGCGCTTTCAGGTCCCGTCTGGATGCGTCCCATAGAGTCGACCCAGGCAATTGAACCGCCACCGGCACCGATCTCGATCATCTCGATCACAGGGATCGAAATCGGCATGCCGGACCCTTTGCAGAAACGATAGGTGCGGGCGACCTCAAACGTGCGCGCGGTTTGTGGTTCGAAATCCTCGATCAGGCAGATCTTGGCTGTGGTCCCACCCATGTCATAGCTGACGACTTTTTCCAGACCAAAGCGCGCCGCCACATCAGCTGCAAAGATCGCGCCGCCGGCCGGGCCGGATTCAACCAGTCGAACGGGAAATTCACTGGCCGTTTCCACCGAAATCAGGCCACCGCCTGAATGGATCATAAAGACCGGGCAGTTTGCACCCTGCTCTTTCAGGCGGGATTGCAGCCGCGTCAGATAATCTTCCATCTGAGGGCGCACATAGGCGTTGGCGCACACCGTGTTGAACCGTTCGAATTCCCGCATCTGCGGGCTGACCTCGGCACTGATCGAGATCGGTAGACCGGGCAGTTTTGCTTCCAGAATTTCCCGTGCACGTTCTTCATGTGCCGGGTTCTGGTAAGAGTGGATAAAGCCAATTGCCACGGCGCCAAAGCCGCCTTCGCGAATTTCGTCCGCCAGTGCTTCAAGCCGGGCTTCATCCAGCGGCTGAAGTTCATTGCCCTGTGCATCAATCCGGCCCGCGACCGGGAAACGGTCCTGACGCGGGATCAGGGGCGCGGGCAGTTTAATGTTCAGGTCATATTGCTCAAACCGGTTTTCCGTCCGCATTTCAATGACATCGCGGAACCCTTCGGTGGTCACGAGCGCCGTCCTGGCCCCGCGCCGTTCGATCAGAGCATTGGTGGCCAGCGTAGTGCCGTGGATGATGATATCCAGATCAGAAAAACTGATCCCCGCTTGTTCTACGACAATGGCGATTCCGTCCAGAATGGCCTGTTCGGGGGCCGTATAATTGGTCAGCACCTTGGTCGAATAGAGGTCGCCGCGCACGTCCAGCGCGACGTCGGTGAAGGTGCCGCCGATATCGGCACCCAGGCGAATGTCCTGCGTTGTCATGCCTGGGCTCCTTTTGCGGCGTCACGCATCTGGCTGAGGGTCTGGCGCGGTGTCAGGGCCTCGGGAGAAATATTGAGTTCCAGAACCGCACCAGATTGTGAGGCCATGGCACGTTCGAACGCGGCCTCGAAATCTTCGGTCTTTTCCACCCGTTCGGCGTGATAGCCATAAGCTTTGGCAAGCGCCACGAAATCCGGGTTTTCAAGCGTCGTTCCGGACACACGCTCGGGATAGGTTTTTTCCTGGTGCATCCGGATGGTGCCGTAAATTCCATTGTTCAGGATCAGGATGATCGGCTGCGCCCCGGCCTGCATGGCGGTGCCAAGCTCCTGACAGTTCATCTGGAAATCACCGTCCCCGGCAAAGCAGACGACCGTGCGCTCAGGATGCGCGACCTTGGCGGCAATGGATGCAGGCACGCCGTATCCCATCGCACCCGATTGCGGGGCCAGCAAGCGTTGGCCGGGGCCGAATTTGAAGAACTTGTTGGGCCAGACGGTGAAATTGCCCGCACCGTTGGTCAGCACAACATCCGCAGGCAGGCGGTCGCGCAGATAGGCCGTGACCTTACCCATATCCACCGGGCTGGGCAGGTCCGGCAGGTCGAATGCGGCCTCGTAACCGACGCGTGCATCTGCGCGCCAGTCGGCCCACTGCCCCCTTGCAGTATGTCCCGCCAATGCGGAGGCAAAGGCGTTGGGTCCGGCCTGAATGCCCAAGTCCGGAATATAGACCTTGCCCAGTTCTCGGTCTGAAACGTGGACATGGATCAGCTTTTGCGTTGGCTGCGGCACATTAAGCAGTGTATAGCCGTCAGTCGTCATTTCGCCAAACCGAACACCGATGGCAAGGATCAGATCGGCAGCCTTGATCAGGGATTTGGTCGCGGGTGTCATGCCGACACCGGCATCGCCCACGTAGCTGTCAGAGTGGTTGTCATAAATATCCTGAAACCGGAACGCGGCCAGAACCGGCACGTCCGAGCTTTCGGCAAAACGTTGCAACGCAGCACTGCCGTCGCGGCCCCAACCGCCGCCACCCATCAGGATCAGCGGGCGTTTGGCCTGTTCAAATGCCGAAAGGACCGCCGTTACGGCGCTGGAAGAGGGCGCGGGCTCTTCGACCGACATCGGACCGGCGAGAGCGGGAACCGTGGATGTCTCGGTCAGCATATCCTCCGGCAAGGCCACGACAACCGGCCCGGGGCGACCGGTCCTTGCGGTGCTCCAGGCGCGGGCGATGATCTCGGGGATACGGTCAATATTGTCGATCTCGGTGGCCCATTTGGCGACCGGGCCGAAATAGGCGCGATAGTCCACCTCCTGAAACGCCTCGCGGCCTTTCATGTCGGTGCCGACCTGACCGACAAAGAGGATCATCGGTGCGCTGTCCTGCATCGCCGTATGCACCCCGATCGAGGCATTGGTGGCACCCGGGCCTCGGGTCACAAAGCACAAACCCGGCTGTCCTGTCAGCTTGCCATAGGCTGCCGCCATGAAGGCTGCGCCACCTTCGTTCCGGCACAGCGTGAAGTCCAGAGCGCCCCGGGTGTCATGCAACGCATCCAGTACCGCCAGGTAGCTTTCCCCGGGTACGCCAAAGCTGTGCTGGGCACCGAGCGCCTGCAAGCATTCAACAAGGATCTGTCCGCCGTTTCGTTCCGTCATGTTCGCCGAGCCCTCTGAAACCGGTTTTCGCCTGAGATTAGCATCGCATGGTGCGGTTTGTCGGTGCAGAAAATCTTGTGATTGGCAAGAAAAACTGCATCCAGGCAGCGTCTGATCCGCCACAACCCGACTGGATTGTGCGGATCAGACGCTGACCCTCACGCGTAGATGTACCCACCTGAAACAATGATGTTTTCGCCGGTCATATAAGTGTTCCTGGCGCCGCCGGCCATCATGACCCATTCAGCCATCTCGCGCGGCTCACCGCCGCGACCCAACGGGCTGGCCGCCGCCAGTTCCCCCAGGAAGCCAGCCTCGCGCGCCTTGTCCGTTGCCATGCCCGCGGGTGCCACGGAATTGACCAGAATGTTGTCCGGGGCAACCTCATGCGCGAAGCTCTTGGTCAGGCTGACCACCGCGGCCTTGGTCGCGGCATAATGCGCGTTCTGCGGATGCGCCTTGAAGGCGTCCACCGATGTGATGTTGACGATCCGCCCCTTCACCACGTCCTCCGTGTCCTGCGCGCGGAACTGTTTGATGGCCGCCACGCAGATGTGGAATGTGCCCTTGATATTGACCGCGTTTGAAGCATCCCAATCCGCATCCGTGATCTCAAGCATCGGCTTGCGCGGGTAGATCGCGGCAGAATTGATCACCGTATCCACGCGGCCCAGTTGCTGTGCCACTTGTGCAAAGGCCGCATGAGCGGCATCGGCGGTGCGGATGTCCCCGCCAGCCGAGGCCGTTTTCAGCCCTGCCGCACGGGCCGACGCAAGCGCGGCATCAGCCGCGTCACCATTCACATCAATGATGCCAACCCCGGCAGCACCGTTTTCAACAGCCATATCCGCCAGCAGCAGCCCCAGACCTGTGCCGCCACCCACGACAACAACAGACAATCCGTCCATGTCAGTTTTCCTTCTTGGCAAAGCCCCCGCCGCCGACAAACTGGGCAGTGGGCAGAATATCAAATCGTGTCACATCCACATGGGGTGGCATTTGCAGGACCGACAACAGCATCTGTGCAACGTCATCGGGTTGCACTGCGTCAAAGGCCGCGTACATGTCGGCCCGCAGACGGTCGGTCAGAATGTCATTATAGAGGTTGGTTTCGACCCGACCTGCGACAATCTCGGTCACGCGGACACCGGACCCGGAAATGTCGCAGCGCAAGGCGGCGGCAAAACTCGAAATCGCCGCCTTGGAGGCCCCATATACCGCCATATTCGGAAAAGGCGCCTGACCCGCAGTGGAGCCGGTAAAAAACACATGCCCTCGGCCCCGCGCCATCATCCCGGGCAGGATCAGGCGGGTGGTCGCAATGGCCGCACTCAGGTTCACCTCAAGCGTGGTGTCGATATCGGACTGGTCCATCTGGTCAAAGCCGACAATCGGTGGAATGACACCCGCATTGTTGACCAGCACATCAATGTCTTCCCCATCCAGCGCTGTTACCAGAGCCTCACGGTCGGTGAGGTCCAGCGCCAACGGGTGGACCCCTTTCGTTGCCTGCATCTGTTCAAGCGTAGCCGAACTGCGCCCCAAAGCGATAACCTGATGACCCGCACCGGCCAGCGCAAAGGTGATGGCCTTGCCGATGCCACTTGTTGCACCGGCCACCAAAGCAGTATGAGTTCTTTTGATCATGACGTGACCACCTCCTGTAAACCTCCTTTGATCATGCTGTTCGCGCGGGGCTGCGGAAAGCAAGTGCAACAAAAGGTCCGCGATTGCCGGCATCAGGATAAGACAAATCAAACACGCGCCCTTGGGCTGACACGGTCGTGTGGGACTTGGAGTTCGCAATGAAAGACATGAGGCCCTTCCCGATTGATTGCCGAAGTCTGGATGCGTGAGGTTCTCGCCTGCATACGGAATACCCAAGCTTGAGGCTACTTCGCGAGGAAGCGAAAACAAGAATTTCCGCGAATAGAAAAGTTATTCTTGCGAGGGGTTTTCCCGGACAATGACGCCTGGATTCAATATCCCCTTCGGGTCCATCGCGGCCCTGAGGGTGCCCATGAGATGTCGTTCTTCCGGGCTACGTAATTGATCCGCATAGGTTATCTTTGATCTGCCCAATCCATGCTCCGCCGCAAAACTCCCCCCCGCCGCTTCGGCCGCACGATACAGGCACAGCGAAAGCGCCGCTTTGCTCTCTCCGAAATCGGACAACCCGGATGGTGGCGACAGATTGAAGTGGATGTTCCCGTCGCCAAGATGCCCGAACGGGTTCGATCTGACACCCGGTAGGATCGCCTCCAGCTTTGGAATGGTCTCATCAATGAATTGGCCCAGACTTGCCACGGGCACCGAAATATCATGCTTGATCTGTGCATTTTCCAGCCGCTGACCTTCGGGCATTTCTTCGCGCAGATGCCACATCGTACCTCTTTGGGCCTCATTGGCCGCAACCGCGCCATCTACGACCAAACCGGCCTCTAACGCTGTCCCAAGTGCCTCTTCCAGCATGGCTGAAAGGTCAATGCCGTGGGCCGAGGTCGACAATTCCACCAACGCATAGGCGGGCGTACGTTCGGTCAGCGGATACGCCGCCCCCGAGACATTTCTCAGCAACATCTCTAGCCCGGTGTCGCAGAAGAACTCCAGTGCCGAGATGAACTCGCCCAGATCCCGGCGCAATGCCGCACCCAGACGGACCAGTGTCTCGAAATCCTGAACCGCCAGCAGGGCCGTCGCGCGCGAGACAGGCGCGGGGTACAGGCGGAGCGCGGCGCGTGTCACAACGCCCAACGTACCTTCGGACCCGCAGAACAAGCGGCGCAGTTGATACCCCGCATTGTCCTTGAGCAGGGGCCGCAACCCGTTCCAGATGCGCCCGTCCGCCGTCACGACCTCAAGCCCCAAAACAAGATCCTGCATCATGCCATAACGAAGCGCATGGCTGCCCCCCGCATTGGTGGCAATCAGCCCGCCAATCTGCGCGCTGCCTTCGGCCCCCAGATGCATGGGAAAAATCAGGTTTTGATCCTCAACCGCCTTATGCACTGAAGCCAGAATTGCCCCGGCCTCAACCGTGACCGAAAACGCCAGCGGATCAACCGGTTCAATCCTGTTCATGCGCGAGAGTGACAGAATGATATGCCCCGCTGCCCCCGGCACCGCCCCTGCGCATAGGCTGGTATTGCCGCCCTGAGGTGTCACCGGAACGCCCGCAGCATGGGCGCGCCGCATCACCTCGGCGACTTCTGCCGTGTTGGCCGGACGCGCAACGCCCAAGGGTCGGTGCGCGTGCATTTTCAGCCAATCCGTCTGATAGGATTCAAGATCGTCCGTCAGCCAGCCTTTCGGCCCCAGCAGTGTAGCAAGCTCTTGGTCCAGCGCCATACCTTACCCCGCAAATGTATATACGGTCTTGACCGAGGTGTAGAATTCCACCGCGTATCTCCCTTGCTCGCGGGATCCAAATGACGAGCCTTTGCGCCCGCCGAATGGCACGTGGTAATCCACCCCTGCAGTCGGCAGGTTGACCATCACCATTCCCGCCTCAGAACGGCGCTTGAATTCACGCGCATAGCGCAGCGAACTGGTGCAGATGCCGGAACTCAACCCGAACTCGGTGTCATTCGCCAGCGCAACTGCGTGTTCAAAATCGCTGGCTTTGATCACACTTGCGCAGGGGCCAAAAATCTCTTCGCGGCTCGATCGCATGTCGTTGGTTGCATTCACGAACAATGCAGGGGCCTGAAAATAGCCAGGACGATCCATATGCCCGCCGCCAATCACCTCGACCCCTTCCTTGCGTGCCAGGTCCACATAACCAAGATTGCCACGCAGCTGGCTCTCGGATGACACCGGCCCGATCTGTGTTGCCGCGTCCAGCGGGTCGCCCAACACAAGCTTGCTCATGGTGGATTGCATGCGCTCGACAAATTCATCGTGAATGCTCTCTTCCACGATCAGCCGGGACGAAGCAGTACAACGCTGTCCGGTCGAATAGAAGGCACCGTTGATGCAAGCACCAACCGCCACATCCAGATCAGCATCGCCCATCACCACCATCGGGTTCTTGCCGCCCATCTCCATCTGCAACTTCTTGCGATGACGTGCGCACCCTTCGGCAATACGCTGGCCCACACCTTCGGAGCCTGTGAAGGAGATTGCGGCCACATCCTTGTGATCAACCAGCGCGCTTCCGATCACCGACCCCGGCCCCATGGCCAGATTGAACACGCCCGGCGGGCAGCCGGCTTCTTGCAGGATTTCAGCCATCAGGTGCGCCGAGGCTGGCGTTTGTTCTGCCGGTTTCATCACCACCGTATTGCCAAAGGCCAACGCTGGCGCCGCTTTCCACGCAGGGATTGCGATTGGAAAGTTCCAGGGTGTAATCAGACCGATGACACCCAATGGTTCGCGCGTGACCTCGACATCAACGCCGTCACGGATCGAGGCAATCGCATCACCGGCCAGTCGAACGGCTTCACCTGCATAGAACTTGAACAACTGCCCGGCGCGCACTGCTTCGCCCGTTGCCTCGGCCAGGGTCTTTCCCTCTTCGCGCGCCAGAATACGTCCAATCTCGGCGCTGCGGGACAAGATTACAGCGCCGACGCGATCCAGAATATCGGCGCGGTATTGCGGAGAAGATGCGGCCCAGCCCGAAAAAGCTTGCGCGGCAGCATCAACGGCTCGGTCTACCGTTTGGGCATCTCCCCTGGCGAAAAGCCCTATCTGGTCGTCCGGATTTGCGGGGCTTCGGTTGTCGGATTGGGATTGGGTCGCCACCCATTCGCCGCCGATTAGGTTCAACTTGGTCATTTTCAGCTCCTGCGACCGGGATTCCCCCAAACTATGAGGCAATCGCAGCATGAAAGTGTGCAAGAAATTCTGGTGATGGAAAATAAATTCTTCTGAATTGGAATTGCCGAAAGTCTCCACTGAAAATGATGCTGGCCTGACGTCATGAAACTGCTCACTGCAGAACAAAGCGGCAATATTACGCGTTTCCGAACGGGACTGTTGCGTTAATTTACTTGAGTCAAAACTACTGAGTTTGCCCTGCGTATCATGCGGCTCCGAACAGTTGACTGATGAACTGGATCTCGCCCTTCACACCTGGTTGTTTGTTATGAAT
>NZ_JBGEHK010000012.1:0-80919 GCF_041403425.1 Roseovarius conchicola
ACCCGGGCCAGCGCCGGACCGTGGGATGGCGCTCAAACGGTCATGTGGTGTGCTTTATCCAAGCCAAGCCCATACTCCCCATCCAAGACACGCCCAGCCTCACCAAAGCGCCAGCCCGACGGGGCGGTCCGGCGCTGGCCCGGGGCCTGCGGCCTGTTAACCGGGCTGGGGTAGTGGAATGGCCGCAAAGGGCTCAAAACAGCCCTTCACAACGATCCCCACGGATAGCCATCTTACCGATCTGGGCCTACTCGCATCCAGTATTCGACATGACTATGAAAGCAATCCGGCCACCCAAAGCAGCGCGAGGACAACGGAAAGTTGATGCCGCCCGACATCCGACGCATGCTATGCGCAAATGATGCTTCGCTTTCTTCTGTCCGGCCTTGGACTGGCCGCCCTGCCCGCCCGTGCCTGCGAAGTCGCGCTGGTTCTGGCAGTGGATGTCTCCGGCTCGGTGGATCGCGGGGAATACCGTATCCAGATGCAGGGTCTCGCCGACGGGCTGCGTGACGGAGCAGTGTCCGAGGCATTGGTTGCCGGAGAGGCCGCTTTGACTGTGGTGCACTGGACCGGCACATCGCGCCAAAGCATTGCCGTGCCTTGGGCGCAGATCACCAGCTTTGACGCGTTGGAGAAGTTCGCCGCCGCAGTCGAAACCGCCCCGCGAAGGTGGCGCAATTACTCAACCGCGATTGGCGAGGCGCTTGTCTTTGCCCATGATCAGTTCGCCGCCGTCCCGGGGTGCAAAAGACGGATCATCGATATCTCGGGGGATGGGTCGTCAAATGAAGGCATACATCCCCGGGCCGTACATGGTCGGTTGCTGAGCGACGAAATCACCGTCAACGCGTTGGTTATTGAAGGCGCCGAGCCGGACATGACCGGCTATTACTGGGAAAACGTGATCACCGGACCGGGCGCGTTCGTGATCACCGCCAACAGCTATGCCGATTACCCGGACAGGATGCGCCGCAAATTGCAGCGCGAGGTTGCCAAGCAGGTCTCGGATGCCCACTCTGATGATGTGACTCATGTGAGGTTCGCCGATTGAAAAAGACAGTTTTCATGGCCTTGCTGGCTCTTATGCCCGGTGCCGCGCTGGCACAGGATGACGCTGTCGAGGCTTTCGTGGCTTCAAACCTGATCGCCACGCTGTATCACGAGCTGGGCCATGTCTTGATTGATCAGATGGGCCTGCCGGTACTGGGTCAGGAAGAAGATGCCGCGGATGTGCTTTCGGTACTTATGATTGATGCATTCTTTGAAGAAGAGCTTGCCGTTTCCATCGCGATCGACACAGCCTTCGGGTTCTATGAAAGCGCCGAGGACGACGCGCCCGCCTTCTGGGATGTACATGGGCCCGACCTGCAGCGGTATTACACAACGGTTTGCCTGTTTTACGGTGCCAACCCGGATGAGCGCGAGGATATTGCCCAGGACATGGGTCTGCCCGAAGACCGCGCGGAGAGCTGCGAAGAGGAATTTGAGTTGGCCCATGACAGTTAGGGGCCGATTCTGGATGAGCTGGCAGCGGATGCGCCTGGCGCGACCCGGATAATCCAGGTTGATACCTCGCCCGAGGCCGACCTTGCCTATGCAGTTCTGAGCGACGAGGTGGCGGCCCTAAACAATGATTTCGCCCTGCCCGCCGCACTCGAGATTCGTATTGAGCAATGTGGGGAAGCCAACGCCTGGTACGATCCGTCAGATGCCTCGATCACGGTTTGCAGTGAATATGTGACTTTCCTGACTGAATTGGTTGGCGCATGAGTCGCGTGAAATTTGTGATCACGCCATTTTTTTCGTGATCACAAAGCAGTTTTTTGCGACAATTTGCCTGTCCAGACTGGTATTTAGGGCTGGGCAACAGGAACAGTCGCGTTAAAATAAAGAAAACAGGTCTGCTCTAGAAGGGTCGTCAGCGATCCGGGCCTGCATACGGAAGGGACCGACTATGGCTGACGTGAACCGGGGCAATCGCCCACTGTCACCACATCTACAGATTTACCGCCCGCAACTGACCTCGATCACCTCGATCCTGACACGCATCACTGGCAACGCGCTGCTGTTGGGCGCGCTCCTGATGGTGTGGTGGTTTCTGGCTGCGGCCAGTGGCCCCGAGTATTTCGCTGTCGTGGATGGGATCATCACCAGCTTTATTGGCGATCTGATCATGCTCGGCTCGCTCTGGGCGCTCTGGTATCATTCGCTGGCTGGATGGCGTCACATGATCTGGGACAGTGTCTGGATGATTGACATCGACAGCGCCGAAAAACTGGGCTGGGCGGTGATCGGCGGATCGCTGATCCTGACCATCCTGACCGTCATCATCATCTGAGGAAGCAAAGACATGCGTTACATCACCGACCGCAAACGCGCCGCTGGCCTTGGGTCTTCCAAAGATGGCGTCAAACATTTCTGGGCCGTGCGCCTGACCAGCGCCGGGCTCTTTATTCTGATCCCCCTGTTCATCTTCACCTTTGGCCCCATGCTGGGCGCACCGCATGACGAGGTGGTTGCCTATTTCGCGCGCCCCTTCCCTGCGATTGTTGCTGCGCTCACCATGATCGTCGGCTTCAAGCATTTCTGCGATGGCGCGCGGGTGATGCTGGAAGATTACGTGCATGGCGACCTCGAAATCATTGCCACCGTGGCCGTGACCATCATCAGTTATGGCGCCATGGCGACGGGGCTTTTCGCCATCGCCAAGATCGCCCTTTGAAAGACCGGAGTACATAAAGAATGGCTGCTTACGAATACGAGACGCATGAATATGACGTCGTGGTCGTCGGTGCCGGGGGCGCGGGCCTGCGCGCCACGCTTGGCATGGCCGAACAAGGGCTGCGCACCGCCTGCATTTCCAAGGTCTTTCCGACCCGCTCGCACACGGTTGCTGCACAGGGCGGCATCGCCGCGTCCTTAGGCAATATGGGCCCGGACAGCTGGCAGTGGCATATGTACGACACGGTCAAAGGCTCGGACTGGCTGGGGGACACGGACGCGATGGAATACCTCGCGCGGGAAGCCCCCAAGGCGGTTTACGAGCTGGAGCATTACGGCGTGCCGTTTTCGCGCACCGAAGAGGGCAAGATCTATCAACGCCCCTTTGGTGGGCACACGACCGAATTCGGCGAAGGCCCCGCCGTGCAGCGCACCTGTGCCGCCGCCGACCGGACCGGCCACGCGATCCTGCACACGCTCTATGGCCAAAGCCTGAAAAACAACGCCGAGTTCTATATCGAGTATTTCGCCATCGACCTGATCATGAGCGATGACGGCATTTGTACCGGCGTGATCTGCTGGAAGCTGGATGACGGCACCATGCATGTGTTCAACGCCAAGATGATCGTTCTGGCCACAGGTGGTTATGGACGCGCGTATTTCTCGGCAACCTCTGCCCATACCTGCACCGGTGACGGTGGCGGCATGGTGGCCCGCGCGGGCCTGCCGCTGCAGGACATGGAATTTGTGCAGTTCCACCCCACCGGCATCTATGGCTCGGGCTGTCTGATCACCGAAGGGGCGCGGGGCGAAGGTGGATACCTGACCAATTCCGAGGGCGAGCGGTTCATGGAGCGCTATGCGCCCAACTACAAGGACCTGGCCCCGCGCGATTATGTCAGCCGCTCGATGACCATGGAAATCCGCGAAGGGCGCGGTGTGGGCGCGAATGGCGATCACATCCACCTGAACCTGTCGCACCTGCCACCCGAGGCGCTGCATCTGCGCCTGCCCGGCATTTCGGAAAGCGCACGCATCTTTGCCGGTGTGGACGTGACCAAGGAACCAATCCCGGTTCTGCCGACAGTGCATTACAACATGGGCGGTATCCCGACGAATTACTGGGGCGAGGTTCTGAACCCCACTAAAAAAGACCCCAACGCGGTCGTGCCCGGCCTGATGGCCGTGGGCGAAGCGGGCTGTGCCTCGGTGCATGGCGCGAACCGTCTGGGATCAAACTCGCTGATCGACCTTGTGGTCTTTGGACGTGCCGCTGCTATTCGCGCGGGCACCGTGGTGGATCGCAAGGCGCCGGTGGCAGACACCAACGCCGCGCAGGTCAACAAGGCGTTTGAGCGTTTCGACGGGCTGCGTCATGCGGATGGGGGCACCCCCACCGCCGAGCTGCGTCTGGAGATGCAGCGCACCATGCAAGAGGATGCCGCTGTCTTCCGGACCTCGAAAACCCTGGCCGAAGGTGTCACCAAGATGGAAGCCATCGCTGCCAAGCTAGGCGATATCAAAGTCACCGATCGCACACTTGTGTGGAACTCGGATCTGATGGAAACGCTGGAACTGACCAACCTGATGCCCAACGCCCTGGCCACGATTGCCGGGGCCGAGGCGCGCCATGAAAGCCGCGGCGCCCATGCGCATGAGGATTTCAGCAAACGGGATGATGAAAACTGGCGCGTGCACACGATCTCGCGCATTGAGGGCACTAAGGTGGACCTCACCTATCGCCCGATTGTCGAAGCCCCGCTGACCACCGAGAAAGAAGGCGGTATCAGCCTCAAGAAAATCGCACCGAAAGAGAGGACATTTTGATCAGACCTGAACATATTCTCGCAGTGTTGGTGTTTGGAGCCTTCACCACGCAAGCCTCGGCACAATCTGCACCGATTTTCATAACCGATACCATGGTCTTCGAATGCGTGAAGGAAACGCGCGCGCCGGGCCGCTATGAATGGCTCCAGGTTGAAAACCTGATCGAGATCCAGGCCATCGAGACCGGTACCGCGCGCGGTGCAAATGATGTGAATGACTGTCTGCAGGACAAGTTGCAGATTCAGTACGGGTCCGCCGCACTGACCAAAGCCGCAGCCGGATCGCCCGGCACGGTTACCGGCGTCGGGTGCCGCAACGCGACCGCGACGCTCATGGCGGGCAACATCTATTGCATCGGAAGGCGATGATGCGTGGCTGGATACTGATACCTGCGCTTGTGGCCCTGGCCGGTTGTGACGCGGCCAATGATGCCGCCGACACTCTGGCCCGCGAGCGCGCCAAAACCGTGGTGAACGGTGTTGTCGAAAACAAATTCCCCGGCGTGAACGCCGCGCCGGTCACGGATTGCATCATCGACGCGGCCTCGGCCAATGAAATCCTGACAATCGCCGGGGCCTCGGTCACCGGTGTCACAAACGATACGGTTCAGCAGGTGGTCGAGATTGCTCAGCGCCCCGAAGCCGTTCAATGCATGCTAGAAAACAGCCTGACCCTTGATGCAGTCCTCCGCGCATAAACTCTCGGATATCCGTGGCGTTTGCGTGGTGAAATCGCACCTGCGCCAGACAGACCGGTGCGCCGGGGGCGCATGGCGATGACGGCACTGCAGGAGAAAGCGCCCGAGACGCATGAGGCGTGGGGCAAGCTGGGCTTTGTGCCCGGGAAAACCTTGCGGGTCTTTGGGATGCGCCGTTCTGGCAATCATGCCATCATCAACTGGCTGCAATGCAATGCGCCAAACGGGCGCTCGGTGTTCATGAACCATTGCAAACCCGGCGCAGACCCGTTCCAGACCTTCAAAAGCGTTGAAATAGATGCCGTCCGCCTGTCCCGCAAAAAGGCACAAGCGAATCTCGCCGGGTTTTGCGCCGATGTCGGCGACGGTGCCATGCTGCTGATGTCCTACGAGGACAGCGCGCCGGTTGAGTGCAGTGTGAAGAATCCGATCTCAGGCCCGTTTGACGAAACGCTGCTGGACGCAGACGTGCTGATCTACCGCAGCTTCCTCAACTGGGCGGCGTCACTGTTCAAAAAACTGTCAGTCAATGAAGACTATACCGAGGTTGGGCGCGCTGCCATTCTATTGCGCACATGCGAGACCTACACCCGCCTGCTGAAACGGGTCGCCAGCGCCGAGACGTCGGGCACCGTGCCGGTTTGCTATGACGACTGGCGTAAGGACCCGTCCTATCGCGCCAGTACCCTGGCTAGGTTGGGACTACCTATGCGAGACAACTCGCTAGGAGAAATCCAACCCTATGGCGGCGGTTCTTCCTTTCAGAAAGACATTGCGAACGCCGACGAATTGGCGACCGGTCAACGTTGGCAGCAAATGGCACATGACCCAAGATATCAACTCATCCTGGCCATGGCCGCGCGCGATACGGATTTGATGGCCGTCCTGACACAGCTGTTTCCCAAAGACGCGTCCGTGCTGGCAAAGATAGCGGCACGGGTGCCCCTTGAGCAGGAGTTGTTTCAATGACCCCTGCATTCAACACGAGTGGCGCCAGCCCCGCGCCGAACCACATTGCCGACCTGCCAGGATCGGTTAAGATAGACCGCCACATGCGGAGAACCGCCCGGTGCCGGATGGCACCCCGCGTAGCAAGGAGACAGATCCATGGTTGAATTCGCTCTGCCGAAAAACTCCAAGATGACGACCGGCAAAACCTGGCCCAAGCCAGAAGGCGCGACCGATATCCGCAAGTTCCAGATTTATCGGTGGAACGAGGAGGACGGCCAGAACCCGTCCATCGACACCTACTTTGTTGATATGGACACCTGCGGACCGATGGTTCTGGACGCCCTGATCAAGATCAAGACCGAGATCGATCCCACCCTGACTTTCCGCCGCTCCTGCCGGGAAGGTATCTGCGGGTCCTGTGCGATGAATATCGACGGGATCAACACGCTGGCCTGCATCTATGGCATGGATGAAATCAAGGGAGATGTGAAAATCTATCCCCTGCCTCACATGCCCGTGGTCAAGGACCTGATCCCGGACCTGACGCATTTCTACGCCCAACATGCCAGCATCATGCCGTGGCTGGAAACCAAGACAAACCGCCCCGCGAAAGAGTGGAAGCAAAGCATTGAGGATCGCGAGAAGCTGGATGGGCTTTATGAATGCGTGATGTGTGCCAGTTGCTCGACCGCCTGTCCCAGTTATTGGTGGAATGGTGATCGCTATCTTGGGCCCGCCGCATTGCTGCACGCCTATCGCTGGATCATTGACAGCCGCGATGAAGCGACGGGCGAGCGTCTGGACGATCTGAACGATCCGTTCAAGCTGTATCGCTGCCACACGATCATGAACTGCGCCAAAACCTGCCCCAAGGGGTTGAACCCGGCTAAGGCGATTGCAGAAATCAAGAAGATGATGGTCGAGCGCACGGTCTGAATTTGGCCGCGTCCTTTCCCGTGATCCACATGCAGTCGGGCCAGATGCGCCCGACCGAAATCGCCGTGTTTGGCGAACGCAATTCCGGGACCAATCTGGCCCATGCCCTGTTGCAACAGAACATTCCGGCCTTTGAGAACAGCCCTGGGGACCGGATCGGCAAGTTCGGGTTTCGCTATGGCTGGAAACACGGCTTTCCCCAGATGCTGGCCGCGCCTGACACGACGCTGGCGATCTGTCTGTTTCGACATCCGGAAACTTGGCTGCGCTCGATGCATGCCCGTCCCTGGCACGCCGGACCTGACTTGAAAGATCTGCCCTTCGCAGAGTTCATCCGCACCGAGTGGCAAACCCGCGTGGATGAGACGAATTTCGGCGTCAACAAGGCCGACCCCCGCGCCCTGGCCGAGTTGCATTGGGACCGTCACCCGCTGACCGGCGAGCGGTTTGAAAACATCCTTGCGCTGCGCAATGCCAAGACCACCGGGTTCCTTTCCCTCAGGGCCCGGTTCGCCCATTGCCTAATACTGCGCCACGAAGACATCACTGCCGCACCCGAGGGTTTTGTGACCCATGTTGCACAGCACTATGGCGTGGAGCGCCGGAATCAATTTCACCCGGTAACAGACCGCCGCGGTCGTTTCACGGAAGGCAAGTTTGAAGCCGCGCATTATGATCCGCTTAAACCAAAGGATCGCGACTTTGTCTGGTCCAAGCTGGACAGAGCGCAGGAAAAAACACTGGGGTATCAAGGCCCAAGCTGACGCAGCGACAGTTGCACCGATTGCATGGCGGGATGGCAGGAACGGCTGTGTAAACGGGCACCCAAGATGCCTACATTCCCATCAAGCCATTCTATAAAGGAGCAGCCCAATGGCACAAGCCGCCCTCAAACCCGTCCCAGTCGAGGCCCCGAAGACCCCTGATTGGGTGGATGCCTATTACAGCCCCGAGCCAGCAAACTTTCCGCGCAAGCCCAGCCCCGAGTTGAGCGCGCTGGAACAGATGTATGCCTATTACGACGCCTGAACAGCATCAGACCACCCGCGCCTAGTCCTCGGGCGCGGGCATCCTTTGCGCCACGATCAACGCGACCAATGCAACCAGCGTCGCAGCGACAAGGTGATACCCCAGGAACCAAAGCTCTCCGGCGGCAGCCTCAAAATCGGCTGACGTGATGAATGTCTGCGCCGCGCGCCAGGTGATGAACAACACGATCCCAAGCGATATACCCATGGACCACGCCATGGTGCGCGCCAATGCGGGCTTGCTGCCGGTGATCCACAGCAATCCCCCACCCAGCATCACTCCCACTACGCCACCGGTCAGGGAGGCCCGCGTCTGCCAGAACGGATGGGTCAGCTCAACTGCCGCCAACAGCCCGCTGAGGACCAGCACAGCCAGCACAGCAACACCGCAAAGACAGGCGAACAAGATGCGCATGGGGGTTAACTCCTTTCAAATCCCGATCATCTTGCACCTCGCGCGGACAACACTCAAGAGCCGCTCCGACCGCCAATCCATCTGCACGAAAACTGCGCAACCACCCCCATGGGATATGCACGAGGCGCGGGCATCCTCCGCTCATCGCAGCAAAGAATGAGGACATGTGAAATGCTGAAATCCCTTGGTTTACGATTTTTGATGGTGGGTCTGTTGATCCTGTTGATGTTTATCCCCGTGTTATTTGTCGGCGACATCATTGATGCGCGCGCCGATTACAACCGCTCGACACGCAGTTCGGTCGGGCAGGAATGGGGTGGCCAGCAATCGATCAGCGGCCCGGTGATGGTGATCCCCGTGCAGGAAACCGTCATGGTGCGCGAACGCCGCGAGGTGCTGGACCCGGAAACAGGCATTCAGCGGCTGGACGGCGATGACAAGCCGGTGTTTCGCTATGTCGATGTGCAAAGGACGCTGAACCGCGCGCCGGTCTTCCTTTACCCGGACCAGTTCACAGCCGCTATCGACACCGTCACTGAAGAACGCGCTCGTGGGATATTCACCGTTCCCGTTTACACCGCTTCGGCCGCGCTTACATTTGACTTTCCAACCGATCAGGCAGCCAAGGCGCTGATCAATGACGAGGTGTTGATTTGGGACGAAGCGGAACTGCGCGTCAGTGTCTCGTCCAACCGAGCCTTGCGCGGGGCGGCGAAGTTGCAGGCCGGAGATACGCAGTTTCAGATGGAACCGCAGGCCCTTCAGGATAACCGGATCGGCGGTATTCTTGCGCCCCTGGGCGACCCCCGACAGCATGGGATTTACAACCTGACATTGGAGTTCAATGGGGCCGAAGCCCTGTCGATTGCACCGGTGGGTCGGGACAGCGAGGTGACCTTGACCAGCGACTGGCCCGATCCCAGCTTTCGCGGAGCTTTCCTGCCGGATAGTCACGAGATCACAGAAGCCGGGTTTACCGCGCTCTGGACGATCCCGCATCTGGCCCGGCCCCTGCCGCAGATTGCACGCGAGGATCAGGATTATGCCGCACGTCATTCCACCAGTTTTGGGGTTAACCTCTATCAACCCAATGATTTTTATCAGAAGTCCTATCGCGCGGCGCGCTACGGCATCCTGTTCATTGGGCTGACTTTCCTGACCATCTTCCTGATCGAAGGACAGGCAAAACGCCCCACGCACCCGGTGCAGTACATCCTTGTGGGGCTCGCCCAATCCACCTTTTTCCTGCTGATGCTGGCGCTGGCCGAGCAGGTTGGATTTGCCACGGCTTACCTTGTGTCCGCCGCAGCCACCGTTGCGCTGATCACCGCCTTTGGCGCCATGGCCCTGCAACTGGGCAAACGGGCCTTGGTTCTGGGGTTGCTTTTATCGGTGCTTTACGGCGTGCTTTACCTGATCCTGCGCAGTGCCGATTATGCCCTGCTGGCCGGTTCGGTGCTGACCTTCGCGGCAATTGCCGGCACGATGTTCGCCACGCGGAATGAGAACTGGTACGGCGAACCGCGCGCCAGTGGCCCCAAGCGCGGTTGGTTCTGGCGCAAAGATCCTGCCCCGGTGCCTGCGCCCCCGGAAGCCCCTGAACAGAGCTAAAGACTGGCCCCGCCCGAGTTCACCCTTGGGCGGGACCCTGTTAAGGTGCAGCCATGATATTTGTGATCCTCGCCCTTCTCGTCGCGTTTGTTCTGATCGTCTTGTTTGCGCGCAGTGACATGCGCAGTTGCCGTTGGCGCAAAGTCGGGCCAAAGGACGAAGACGGAAAGACATTGTACAAATGCGCCGCCTGTGGTGCGCGGGTCTTGACCACGACCGGCAAAGCGCCTTTGGTCTGCAAGGTCAATCCACGCGACTAAGGACAGCCCATGACCGCCCCCAAAGATGCCCAGGCCCGCCGCGATATCAAGCCAGTGATCTGCTACCCCAATGAGACGCTGCCAGTGCCTGACATGGCACTCTACGCTTCGGCACGTGCGGGCGCCGAGAAAGTCGCCGAGGTCCGCGTCAAGCCGCGCGAGGCCGCCTGTTTCCGCGCCAAGGCCGGGCAGTTCTTTCGCATCACCAGTATTGAGGGTCCGCAAGTGGGCGATCTGAACCTGTGGAATGCCGATGATCTGTCCGAGCGTTTCTATTCCGGCAAATCCCGCGCGCTGCACGGCACCCATTTGACCACGGGCGAGCGGATGTGGTCGTCCTTTCCCACTTTGCGCCCCATGGCCACCATTACCGAGGATACGCTGGGCTGGTACGGGATGGATGCCTATGGCGGATCGGTCCATGACGTGATCGGCACGCGCTGTGACCCCTATACCGGCAAACTGCTGGCCGGGTCGCTGTACCACCACTGCTGCCATTCCAACCTGATCCGCGCACTGGCTGATGAAACGGGCCTGTCCCTGTCCGAGGCCGAACCGCTTGTGCATGACGTCCTGAACGTCTTCATGTGTACCGGCTTCACCCGCGACACCGGTCAGTATTTCATGAAGGCCAGCCCTGTGCGCCCCGGCGACTACCTTGAATTCTTCGCCGAGATCGACCTGCTGGGCGCGCTTTCGGCCTGTCCGGGGGGCGATTGCTCATCCGAGCATTCCAGCGATACCGCCGCCTGCCATCCGTTGCTGATCGAAGTGTTTGCCCCGCAAGACGGCACGCTGGAAAGCTGGGCCAGCCCGCCAGTCAACGGGTACGACCGGTCGCATGGGCGCTAACCCCAGCTTCTTCTGGCCATAAATATCCCCGCCGGAGGCATAAAACTCTTACTCAAGCGCCGCGGTCAGCGCGATTTCGACCATCTCAGCAAAGCTGCGTTCGCGATCAGAACTGGGCAGCGCCTCACCCGTTTGCAAATGGTCTGACACGGTCAGCACGGCCAGCGCCCGCGCGCCATGGCGGGCGGCCACGGTGTAAAGCTCGGCTGCCTCCATTTCGACTGCCAGAATGCCGTGGCGGGTCATTTGCTCGTTCAGGTCGGGGCGTTCGTCATAGAATGTGTCCGAGGAATAGATGCCGCCGACATGGAATGACGCCTCCCGTGCTTCTGCGGCATGCACCGCCTTGTGCAGCAGGGTCCAATCCGCACAGGGTGCGAAATTCACCTCGCGCAGTATCGTCGATGATGGCGTCGAGACGCTGGAGGCCGTCGTCGCCAGCACCAGATCGCGCAGGTGTACATGCGCCTGCATGGCGCCACAGGACCCGATGCGAATAAGGGTCTTGGCACCGTAATCGCGGATCAGTTCGTTGGCGTAGATCGACAGGCTGGGCATCCCCATTCCGCTGCCCTGAATGCTGACGCGATTGCCTTTCCACAGGCCGGTATAGCCATTCATGCCGCGCACGGTGTTCACCTGCTCAACATCACTCAGAAAGGTCGCTGCCGCCCATTTGGCGCGCAACGGATCGCCCGGCATCAGCACGGTCTCGGCAATCGCCCCCGGTTCGGTCCCGATATGGATGGTCATGCTGCCCTACCCCCGCGCGTATTTGATAAACGGTGTCAGTTGCGCAATCCTGTCATACAGCTTGCGCGCCTCTGTGTTGAAATCTTGCGTCATCCAATAGACTGACGGTCGGCCATCGGCATCGGCCTGTGCATAGACCGCCTCGATCAGCTTACGCCCCACGCCAGTGCCCCGCACCGACGGATCGGCATACAAGTCTTGCAGGTAACAGACCTGATCCACCCGCCAGTTATGGGCATGGTAAATGTAATGCACCAACCCGACAGGCATGTCGCCCTGCAGTGCCAGAAATCCGTTCTGATCGGGATGGTCCGCTGATAGAAGACGGGCGAATGTGGTCTTGTACACCTCATCCGGAACGCTGGTTTCATAAAACTCCAGATAGGCCGTCCACAGCGCGCGCCAGGCGATTTCGTCTTCGGGCGCCATCGGGCGGATGGTAATGGACATCTGATATCCCTCTTGTGGCTGGGGTCTGGTCCCGCATTTTGGGCCGAATTTCCCTCTCATACCAGCGGATTATGGCGTAGCAGGTGGCAGGGCTGTACCGAAAGATTTGCACTTGGGGCCCAAATACCCCATTTGGGAGAGAGAGCAGAGCGCCCGAGGCGCATCAAATACCAAAAATGGAGTCCCTGATGACCCTCAAACCTTTTCTTATCGCTGGTCTGATAGGCCTGACAGCACTGAGCGCACCAGCCCTAAGCCACGCTCAAGAATCTGTGGCCCCTCTCACCGCCGAAACCGTGACAGATGCGCAGGTGAACGGCTTTGTGCGTGCTGCGATTGGCCTTGAAGGGCTGCGAAAAGAGTACACGCGCAAGATCGCAGAAGCCGAAACCGAGGATCAGCGCGCCGAGTTGATCGAGGAGGCGGATGAGCTTGCCAAGAAGCTTGTCACCCGGGCCAAGGGCATCACCCCCGATGAGTATCTGGCTATTGGGCAACTCCTTCAAACCGACACGGGCCTGCAAGAGCGGGTCACAAAACAGGCCGAGGTGGTGAAAGCGGAAATCGCCCAGTTGGAACAGAATAAATCCGATCTGAAACGCCTGAAAGCCGAAGAACAGTTTCAGATGTTAAACCAGTAAGCGCCGCTTACTCTGCGGCCACAGCCTGCGGATCGGCCAGCGTGACGATATCCATCATGATCGTGTTCAGCTCAAAATCCTTGGGCGTGTAGACGCGCGCGACACCCATCTCGCGCAGGCGCGCGGCGTCGTCATCCGGGATGATCCCGCCAACAATCAGCGGCACATCGCCAAGGCCCTCGGCGCGCATCCGTTCGATCAGATCCTCGACCAGCGGAATGTGACTGCCGGACAGGATCGACAGGCCGACCACGTTGGCCCCGTCTTCCTTCGCTGCTGCCACAATCTGCTCGGGCGTCAGGCGGATGCCTTCATAGGCAATGTCCATTCCGCAATCCCGGGCGCGGAAAGCGATTTGCTCGGCGCCGTTGGAATGCCCATCCAGCCCCGGTTTGCCGACAAGGAACTTCAGGCGCTTGCCCAGACGGTCGCTGACCGCATCCACCGCCTCGCGGATTTCATCCAGACCTTCGGTCTTGTTCGACGGGCTTGAGGACACGCCCGTCGGCCCGCGATATTCGCCATGCACCTGGCGCATCTGCCCGGCCCATTCGCCGGTCGTGACCCCCACTTTGGCCGCCGCGATAGATGCGGGCATGACATTTTCGCCCTTTTCCGCCGCTTCGCGTAGGGCGGCCAGTGCGGATTTCACTGCGTCCTGATCCCGCTCGGCCTTCCAGGCAGTCAGGCGATTGATCTGTTCCTGCTCGACCGCAGGATCGACCACCATGATGCCGCCATCCTCAGTTTGCAGGGGCGAAGGTTCGGTGGTGGTGTATTTGTTCACGCCCACGACAACGGTTTCATTGGCTTCAATCCGACCAAGGCGTTCGGCGTTGCTGTCAACCAGCCGTGATTTCATATATTCGATCGAGCCAACGGCCCCGCCCATGCTGTCGAGATTGGCCAATTCGTGGCGCGCGCCCTCTTTCAGCGCTTCAACCTTGGCATCCACCGCCGGGTTGCCCTCAAACAGATCATCGAATTCCAGAAGATCGGTTTCAAAGGCCAGAATCTGCTGCATCCGCATCGACCATTGCTGATCCCAAGGGCGCGGCAGGCCAAGTGCTTCGTTCCAGGCGGGCAACTGCACCGCACGGGCGCGGGCCTTTTTGGACAGGGTTACAGCCAGCATTTCGATCAGGATTCGGTAGACATTGTTTTCCGGCTGCTGCTCGGTCAGCCCAAGCGAGTTCACCTGCACACCATAACGGAACCGGCGGTATTTCGGGTTCTCGACGCCATAGCGTTCTTGCAGGATCTCGTCCCACAGATCGACAAAGGCGCGCATCTTGCACATCTCGGTGACAAAGCGGATGCCTGCGTTGACAAAGAAGCTGATCCGCCCGGCCAAAGCCGGGAAATCCTCGTCCGGAACACGGGTTTTCAACTCATCCAGCACGGCGATGGCCGTGGCCAACGCAAAGGCCAGTTCCTGCTCGGGCGTGGCACCGGCCTCTTGCAAATGGTAGGAACACACGTTCATCGGGTTCCATTTCGGCACGTTGGTATAGCAGTATTCAGCCACGTCCCCGATCAACTTGAGCGAGGGTTTGGGCGGGCAGATGTAGGTGCCGCGGCTGAGGTATTCCTTGATCAGATCGTTCTGCACGGTGCCTTGCAGCTGGCTGATATCTGCGCCCTGTTCTTCGGCCACGGCGATGTAAAGCGCCAGCAGCCACGGAGCCGTCGCGTTGATCGTCATCGAGGTGTTCATCTGATCCAAGGGGATATCGTTGAACAGCGTGCGCATATCACCCAGATGGCAGACCGGCACGCCCACTTTACCCACTTCGCCGCGCGCCAGTTGATGATCGCTGTCATAGCCCGTTTGCGTCGGCAGATCGAAGGCCACGGACAGTCCGGTCTGACCCTTGGCAAGGTTGGCACGATAGAGCGCGTTCGAGGCGGTCGCGGTGGAGTGACCGGCATAGGTGCGGATGAGCCAGGGACGATCTTTCTGCGTTTGCGACATGAGCGGGCCTCGTGAATCAAGAAGGGTAATATTCTTACTTAGATTGCTTGATACCGGTAACAATATGCCAATGTCAATTCGCTGCGATGCGGCATAAGGCCATTTACCCCACCGTCAAACACTGTAAAGCTGCGCGGATGGGTGGAACGGTCCAAATGCCCCTCTGGGCGCTGATCCTTTTGGTGGCTTTCGCCGCCGTTACATTCGCATCTCATTTCCTGTTCCCTTCTGTACGCTGGTTTTTTCGCCGCCGGATGGAACGTGTGGTCAACCGGCTGAACGAAAAGCTGGAACGTCCGATTGAACCGTTCAAACTGGCCCGGCGCTATGACATGATCCAGCGTCTGATCTATGACCCGGTGGTCGCGCGTGCCATAGCCGACTATTCGACCAAACACGGCGTGCCTGAAAACGTCGCCTTTGAAAAAGCCCGTCGTTACGCGCGTGAAATCGTGCCGCGGTTTTCGGCCAGCGCTTATTTCGGGGTGGCGATCCGGCTGGCCAAACTGCTCAGTCGTTCGCTCTACCGGGTGCGACCGGGCAATTTTGAGGAAGCCAAGCTGCTTGAGGTGGACAAGGACGCGACCGTCATCTTTGTAATGAACCACCGCAGCAACATGGATTACGTGCTGGTCACCTGGCTGGCCGCCGAACGCTCGGCCTTGTCTTATGCGGTGGGCGAATGGGCGCGGGTCTGGCCGCTGAGCAGTTTGATCAAGGCGATGGGGGCCTATTTCATCCGCCGCAAATCGCGCGGCGACCTTTATCGGCGGGTTTTGGAACGTTATGTGCAGCTGGCTACCGAGGGCGGCGTGACCCAGGCGATTTTCCCCGAAGGTGGGCTAAGCCTGACCGGTGCGTTGGCTGAACCCAAGTTGGGCCTACTGAAATATATATATGAAGATCACAGTCCAGGCGCGCGCGATGTGGCGTTCGTGCCCGTGGCGCTGAACTATGATCGCGTGTTCGAGGACCGCATCCTTGTCGCGGCGGCCCATAAGGGCGGGCGTCGCTTTCATGCCAAGATCAGCGTCGTGGCCAGTTTCATCTTTAAACAACTTTGGTTGCGCGTGACCGGGCGGTATCATCGTCATGGTTATGCCGCCGTCAGTTTTGGCGCACCGGTGCTGTTGTCCGAGTTCCGCCAGAACCATCCGGGCGCACCGGTTGAAGATCTCGGCGCGCGGCTGATGCAGCGGATCGGCGAAGAGGTGCCCGTGCTGCCCGTCCCGATGGTGGCCCGCGTGTTGCTGCAGGCCAGCGGCCCCCTCACCGAAGAAGCCTTGCAAACCCGGATCAGCGACATGATCGACGAGTTGGCTGAGGCCCATGTCCACCTTCCCCGCGACGACAGGGCGTATACGACCGAGGTAGGATTGAGGATGCTGCGGCTGCGCGAGTTCGTCGAAGACACACCCGAAGGCGTGAAGATCATCGAACAGGAACGCGACATGCTGGCCTACTACGCGGCCTCGATCGCCCATTTGTTTCGCGACCGCAGCGAATAGCCCTCATTTTTCTGCAACTGCTGGGTTATAAAATTTCAAAAAAGATGCATCCGGCATTGCATTGTTGCGCGACCAGCGATATCTCAAAGGTCATCTCGCGATTCTGCATCGCGGCAAATGCTTACTGAGGAGGCCCGATATGGCTCTGGACACTGAAACGGGTATTGCACCCTACGACGCGCCCAAGAAAGACCTGTATGAGGTTGGCGAAATGCCCCCGCTGGGCCACGTCCCCAAGCAAATGTACGCATGGGCGATCCGCCGGGAACGCCACGGCAACCCCGACACGGCGATGCAGGTCGAAGTGGTCGATGTGCCCAAACTGGACAGCCACGAAGTGCTGGTTCTGGTGATGGCCGCAGGCGTGAATTACAACGGCGTCTGGGCCGCTCTGGGCCAACCGATCTCGCCCTTCGATGGCCATGGACAACCCTATCACATCGCGGGATCGGATGCTTCGGGTATTGTTTGGGCCGTTGGCGACAAGGTGAAGCGCTGGAAAGTCGGCGACGAAGTTGTCATCCATTGCAACCAGGACGATGGCGATGACGAGGAATGCAATGGCGGCGATCCGATGTATTCGACGACACAGCGGATCTGGGGATACGAGACCCCCGATGGGTCTTTCGGGCAGTTCACCGCCGTGCAGGCGCAGCAATTGATGCCCCGCGCCAAGCATCAGACCTGGGAAGAAAGCGCGTGCTACACGTTGACGCTGGCCACCGCCTATCGGATGCTGTTCGGACATGAACCGCATGATCTGAAACCGGGTCAGAACGTTCTGGTCTGGGGCGCTTCCGGTGGGCTCGGCTCTTACGCGATCCAGCTTGCGTCTGTTGTCGGGGCGAATGCGATCGGGGTGATTTCAGGCGAGGACAAACGCGATTTTGTCATGGGCCTGGGCGCAAAGGGCGTCATCAACCGCAAGGATTTCAACTGCTGGGGCCAGTTGCCCACGGTCAACACGCCGGAATATGCCGAGTGGTTCAAGGAGGCCCGCAAGTTCGGCAAGGCAATCTGGGACATCACCGGCAAGGGCGTGAATGTCGACATGGTTTTTGAACATCCGGGCGAAGCCACTTTCCCGGTCTCCACGCTGGTCTGCAAGAAGGGCGGCATGGTCGTGATCTGTGCCGGCACCAGCGGGTTCAACTGTACCTTCGACGTGCGTTACATGTGGATGCATCAGAAGCGCCTGCAAGGCAGCCATTTTGCCCATCTCAAGCAAGCCTCCAGTGCCAACCGGCTGATGATCGAAGGGCGTCTTGATCCGTGCATGTCCGAAGTGTTCACCTGGGATGACCTGCCCGAAGCGCACATGAAAATGCTGCGTAACGAACACAAGCCCGGCAACATGTCGGTTCTGGTTCAATCGCCCACGACCGGCCTGAAAACCGTTGAAGAGGTTCTGAACGCCCGCAAAGGCTGATCAAGTTTATTCCAAATTGGAAACAATGAACCGCGGGCCCTGCAATTGGCCCGCGGTTTTTTCGTGCCGGAAACCGTAAGCTTTTGGAAACAGCGCCTTAGGATTTGCCACCCCCCTATTTCTGGGGAGTTGAAAACCGCGAATTCCACAAATCTTCTGCACAATTTATACTTGTGTTAACCCTTCGTTAACCATCGTTAAAGAGAGTTGAAATGAAAGATGAATGGATACTCGACGTTCTGACCGACCTGCGGGCCTTTGCCCAACAGAACGGGATGGGCCAGTTGGCAGAACAGCTGGATGACACGCGGCTTGTGGCCGCGACGGAACTGGCTTTGACGGGGGAAGGGAAGCGCGTAAATGACGGTTGCTCCGCGATTGCGGCTGGACCCCCTTTTGAGCGCGTTGGAGAACGCCACTGAACTTGCCCAGGTCCAGGGCATCATCGAAGATTTGCGAACGCTCTTTGGTGTGGATCACATGGTCTATCACTGGGTCAGTGCGGCAGGCGATCAATATGGCTGCGGCACCTATTCGCTGGACTGGAAACACCGTTACCTTGAAAAGGAATACCTGCGCGTCGATCCGGTGATTCAGGGGTGTTTTCAACACTTTCACCCGGTTGACTGGAAGCGCCTGGACTGGTCCGGCAAGGCCGTGCGCGCCTTCCGGCAAGAGGCAATCGAGTATGGGGTCGGCAATCAGGGGTATTCGGTCCCGGTGCGCGGACCCAACGGACAGTTTGCCCTGCTGACCGTCAGCCACACATGTGACGATGACGCCTGGTCCGACTTCACCGCCAAGAACCGCCGTGACCTGATCCTTCTGGCGCATTACTTCAATAAGAAGGCGCTCGATTTCGAACCCGATCGGACACCGGAACCGGCCCAGCCCCTCAGCCCGCGCGAGGTGGATGCCATCACCTTTCTGGCCATGGGCTACAGCCGCGCGCAGGTGGCCGAAGCATTGTCGATCTCCGAACACACTTTGCGAGTCTATATCGAATCCGCCCGCTTCAAACTGGGCGCGATGAACACCGTGCATGCCGTCGCAAAGGCGTTGAGCCGGGGATTGATAGTGGTTTAACGCACGGTGCCATTACGCTCCCTTAACCATTGCGCCCTACCCCTTTTCGCCGGAGCAAGCGAAAAGGAAAACGGAGATGCTACGTTATGTTTACGGGAATGATCTGGCAGATTACCCCAAATTGCGGGACACGATGTTTCGCGACCGGGCCGATCAATTCAAGACTCGTCTGAACTGGGCCGTCAATGTCGATGCGGATGGCTATGAACGCGACGAATACGACGACCTGAACCCGCTTTATGTGATCTGGGAAACACCTGCCGGGGCGCATGGGGGTTCGATGCGGCTGTTGCCAACCACTGGACCGACCATGGTCAATGACCACTTCAGCCACCTCACCGGTGGCGGGGCCATCACCAGCCCCTTGATCTGGGAATGCACCCGGTTCTGTCTGGCCCGCGACGCCGGTCAGAATGTTGCCGGTGCTCTGATGCTGGCCGGGGGTGAGATCATGCATAATTTCGGGATCGAGCATTATGTCGGCGTATTTGATGCCCGGATGGAGCGGATTTACCGTTTTATCGGATCCTCGCCTGAAATCATCGGACAACAGGGCGAAGGCCGCGATCGGATCAGTGTTGGCTTGTGGGAGTTCACAGGCGATGCCCGAACCCGCGTGGCGCGGCGCGCGGGCCTCTCGCTGGCGATCTCTGAACTGTGGTTCAACCGCGCCTTCGGCCATATGCAGGGCGATCTGGTGAAAAGCGCCTGAAGCACTTCTTTCACTGGCATAGGACGTGGCGCGGCGATAGGGTCGCGCCATGTCGCAAACCGCACTCACTTTCAGCCATGATCAGGCCGACGCCCATGACCGCATCAGTGAAATGTTGCGCAACGCGGGCATTGATCTGGAAGACAGCCTGCTGACGCCACCGCGCGATGGCAAAGACAGCGTGATGGCCGTTGTGGGCAAGGCCGGATCGGGGAAAACCCTGTTGCTGGCCGCGCTTTACAAGGCGCTGGAAGAGGCCGGTGTCGATGTGGTCTCGGGCGATTGGGAAGGCAAGCGGCGCAAGGACCGGCGCACCCTGGCCATCCTGGCCCCCACCAACAAGGCGGCTAGTGTCCTGCGCACGCGCGGCGTGCCGGCCACAACGATCCACCGCATCCTATATACGCCCGTCTATGACCCCGAATATGAACGCATCGCCGATTGGTTGGCCGGACAAGGCGAGCGCCCCGAGATCGAGGGGTTGACCGATGTGGCGCTGGACCGGGCGCATGCGTTTTATCAGTCGAATAAATCCATCCCCGGCGCTTTGGCGGCTGCGGGCCTGCGCGGCAGCGATTTCATCACCGGCTGGAAACGGCGCGAAGACCCGTTGGACGTGGGATTTGTCGATGAAGCCTCGATGCTGGATGAAAAGCAGTTTCAGGACCTGACCGAGATCTTCCCAACCCTGCTGTTATTTGGCGATCCGGCACAGTTGCCACCCGTCAAGGGCGAAGGCGGCGGGATGGTGTTTGATACCCTGCCCGCTCCTGCCATTCTGGAACTGCACCGCATTCACCGGCAGGATGCTGACAATCCGATCCTTGATCTGGCCCATGCGCTGGCGGACCCCGAGGTGGATTTCTACGCGTTCGAGAAGCTGGTGCAAGAGGCCGCCGCGCGGGATGAGCGGGTGAAATGGGCCGAGCGGGTCGAGGTTGATCTGATGGCGCGCAGCCCCGTTCTGGTCTGGCGCAATGCGACGCGCATCCGGCTGATCAACGCCTTTCGCAGCGTGCATGGCGCCCCTGAGACCGAGCTTCTGGAGGGTGAACCGCTAATCTGTGACGGGATCGAGCTGCCCATGAAGCACCGCAAGAAGCGGCTGGATCTTGAGGCGCGCGGATTGATCAAGGGCGCGCAGGTGATTTATCTGGGACCCGGTCGCAAGCCGGGGTTTTCGCGCCTGCACGTGATGGGGGCCGAAGACCCGCAAGTCAGCGCCGCCAGCATCGTCAAAATCGAAAAACCTGATGAAGAAGAACCGTTTATCCCCTTTGCCGCCCGGATGGGCGCTACGTTTTTGCATGGGGCTGCGGTGACGATCCACAAGGCGCAGGGGTCACAGTGGTCCGATGTGCAGGTCTTTGCGCCTGACATCTATGCCGCCGCCCGGATGGGACGGTCCGAGGCGGGGCAACCCTTGTGGAAACGCCTGATCTATGTGGCGATCACCCGCGCCGAAGAGCGACTGCATTGGGTGGTGCGCAATCGTTTGTCGAAACCCACCAGCCCGTTGCGCATTGATGATCTGCGGGTCACCCCCGCGCCGCTGGAACTGGAGGCCGAAACATGAAGACCATTATCATCACCGGGGCCAGCTCGGGCATTGGTCGGGCTACCGCCGAGCAGTTTCTGGAGGCCGGATGGCAGGTCGGCCTGATCGCCCGGCGCAAAGAACGCTTGGAAGAGATCACGCATCCCAATGCCGTTCCCCTGCCCTGTGACGTGACCGACGCCCCAGCGATGAAAGACGCTTTTGATCGTTTTGTCGCGCGGGCCGGGCGGCTGGACGTGCTGTTCAACAATGCCGGGCTTTTCGGCCCCAACGGCCCGATTGACGAGATCCCTCTGGACGGTTTTGACGAGGTTCTAGCGATCAATATCCGGGGCATGTTCATTGCCGCGCAACTGGCCTTTGGGCACATGCGCGCGCAAGACCCGCAAGGCGGGCGGATCATAAATAACGGCTCGCTGTCGGCGCATAATCCACGGCCCGGTTCGGTTTGTTACACCACGTCGAAACACGCCATCACCGGCATGACGCGCAGCCTGTCTCTGGATGGGCGACCCTTTGATATCGCCTGTGGGCAGATCGACATTGGCAACGCCAAATCCGAGCTGGTCGAAAACCTGAACGCCCGCGCACAGGCCGCCAACCCAGATCAGCCGTTGATGCCGATGATGGAGGTCGAGGATGCGGCCCGTTCGGTTCTGCATATGGCGCAGATGCCGCCCTCCGCGAATGTGCAATTCATGACCGTGATGGCCACCAAGATGCCCTATATCGGACGGGGGTAACCCATGCATCCCAACCAGATTTTTCGCAAGACACCGGAAGCGCGCAACATCGCGTTCGCGCGCGAAATTGGGTTTGGCATGCTGGCTATCTCAACCCCGGGCGCCCCTCTGATCAGTCACATTCCCTTTTTGCTGTCCGAAGATGGCAGGCTGGCCGAATTTCATCTGGTCCGCTCAAACCCTATTGCGCGGGCGATGAAGGATGGCGCCGTTGCCGCCCGGATCGCCGTGCAGGGACCTCATAGTTACATCAGCCCGGATTGGTACGGGATCGACGACCAGGTACCCACCTGGAACTATGTTGCCGTGCATCTGACGGGCGATATCACACTGGCTCCTGAGGAGGGATTGCTGAACCTGCTGGATCGCCAATCCGAAGGGCTCGAGGCACGGCTTGCCCCGAAACAGCCATGGGTCACGGACAAGGTGAGCGACGGCGTGATGGAGCGGATGATGCGCCAGATCGTGCCCTGCAGGATGGAGGTCACGCAGATCGACGGCACCTGGAAATTCAGCCAGAACAAGATCGACAGCGCGCGCCATCTGGCGGCTGATCATGTCGATGGCTATGGCATGGGCAGCGAGGTGCGCCTGCTGGCCGCGATGATGCGGGCCGATCCCGAGACGTGATGGACAGGCCCGTACAGCGCGCCTAAGCTGTGCCCAACCACAGGAGAACCCCATGAAACTGATCTCGGCCGGCCCCTCGCCTTTTGTGCGCAAAGTGCGCGTTTTATTGCATGAAACCGGACAGTTGGATGATGTCGAGATTGTTGATATCGCCACCACGCCCGTCAAATCCGACCCCCAGGCGATTGCCGCCAACCCCACCGGCAAAATCCCCGCGTTGATCCGCGAGGATGGCCCGGCGATCTATGACAGCAGGGTGATCACCCGGTTTCTGGATGCGCGGGCGGATGCGGGGTTGTATCCCACGGCCCGGCAATGGGAGACGCTGACGCTTGAGGCCACAGCCGATGCGATCATGGATGCCGGGGTTCTGATGGTCTATGAGCACCGCGTGCGCGCACCGGAGAAGGTGGATGACGATTGGGTCAATGCGCAATGGGGCAAAATCTCGCGCAGCCTGTCGGCGGTCAACACCCGCTGGATGAGCCATCTGGCCGGGCCGCTGGACATCAGCCATATCGCCATTGGGTGTGCGTTGGGGTACCTCGATTTCCGTCACAACGCGCGGACATGGCGCACCGGTAATGACAGCCTTGCCGCGTGGTATGACACGTTTTCCCAGCGTGAGAGTATGATCAGCACCGCACCCGAGTGAGGCAAACGCCGGAGCCTCCGGCGGGGATATTTATGGCCAGAAGAAATGGAAGGCCCGGGGATCAACCTCGGGCTTTCGTGTGCTTAACCCAGCGCCTCGTTGCAACGCGCGCAGGTGCCGGGGTGTTTATGCGTGCCCACATCCGGCAGGATTTTCCAGCAGCGATTGCATTTTTCGCCCTCGGCCATCTCGAAGACAACGCCAACTCCCTCAACCTCGGGCAGACGGAACGCCTCGTCCGGGGCCGGATCGCCGGTCAGGCGAAGACCGGAGGTGATGAACAGGTCGTCGACATTGATCTGGCGCAGCATCTCACGGACGGTAGTATCCTCAACATGCAAGATCGGGGCCGCCTCAAGGCTGGAGCCGATCACCTTGTTCTGACGTTCCTGTTCCAGCGCCATGGTCACCACCCGGCGCACCCGGCGGACCGAGGCGACGGCAGCAGCAAGGTTGTCGTTGCGCCACTCGGCCGGAGTGTCCGGAATATCGACCAGATGCACGCTGCCTTCACCTTCGGGAAAGCGCGACAACCAGACCTCTTCCATGGTGAACACCAGAACCGGTGCCAGCCATGTGGTCAGGCGATGGAACAACAGATCCAGCACCGTGCGGGCCGCGCGACGCCGCAAACTGTCCCCATCGCAATAAAGCGCATCCTTGCGGATATCGAAGTAAAACGCGCTCAACTCAACCGTGGCGAAGTTGAACAGCGTCTGTATGACCCCCTGGAAATCATAGGCGGCATAGCCCTCGCGGACACGTTCATCCAGTTCGCTCAGACGGTGCAGCACCCATTTTTCAAGGTTGGGCATTTCCGCCGGGTCGACGCGGTCGCTTTCCTCGAAATGGCTGAGCGCGCCCAGCATGAAGCGCATCGTGTTGCGCAACCGGCGATAGCTGTCGGCCACCCCTTTCAGGATTTCCGGCCCGATGCGCAGATCGGCGGTGTAATCCGATTGGGCCACCCACAGACGCAGGATATCGGCGCCGTATTGTTGCACGACCTTCTCGGGCGCGACGGTGTTGCCAAGCGATTTGGACATCTTGTTGCCCTTCTCGTCCAGCGTGAAGCCGTGGGTCAGAACCCCGCGATAGGGCGCATGCCCGATGGTGCCGCAGGCCTGCAGCATGGAGGAGTGGAACCAGCCGCGATGCTGGTCGGTGCCTTCAAGATAAAGATCGGCCAGCCCATCCTCGCTGCCATCTTCGCGGTCCCGCAGAACGAAGGCATGGGTGGAGCCGGAATCAAACCAGACATCAAGGATATCAAAGACCTGCTCCCAGTCGTCGGGGTTGTAATCATTGCCCAGGAACCGCTCTTTCGCGCCGTCCTTGTACCAAGCATCCGCGCCTTCAGCCTCGAAGGCTTCCAGAACACGAGCATTCACCGCCTCGTCCCGCAGCAGGAAATCGTCATCAGTGGGCAACGCGCCCTTCCGGGTGAAGCAGGTCAACGGCACACCCCAGGCACGTTGACGCGACAGCACCCAATCGGGGCGCGCCTCGATCATCGAATAGAGGCGGTTGCGACCCTTTTGAGGGGTCCATGTGACCATCTGGTCGATGGAATTCAGCGCGCGTTCGCGGATGGTTTTACCATACTGATCCTTACCGTCGCCCACGGGGCGATCCACAGCGGCAAACCATTGCGAGGTATTGCGATAGATCACCGGGGCCTTGGAGCGCCAGGAATGGGGATAGCTGTGCTTGATCTTGCCCCGCGCCAGCAGGCCGCCCACTTCTGCCAGCTTGTCGATCACGGCCTTGTTGGCACTGCCCTCCTTGCCATTGGGCTTGAGGATAGCCGTGCCGCCAAACAGTGGCAGGTCCTCGCGGAACCGGCCATCTTCCATGACGTTATAGGTGATCACCTGTTCCAGCATGCCCAGATCGCGGTACAGCTCGAACTCTTCCATCCCGTGGCTGGGCGCGCAGTGCACGAACCCGGTGCCTTCTTCGTCGGTTACGAAATCCGCGGCGCGGAAATCACGGGGGTCATCCCATTCGCCATTGCCACCTTCGGCCCCGGCAAGGGGGTGTTTCAGGCTAAGGCCCGAGAGTTCATCGGAAGACACATCGCGCGCACGCGTCCACATGCCATCCTCAAGACGGGCGCGCGCAAACACATCGCCAGCCAGCTTGTCGGCCAGCAGGAAACGATCCCCGACCTTGGCCCAGGATTCCTCAGGCGTCGACGTAATCTCGTACAGCCCGTAGGAGAAATTCTCGCCATAAACGACCGCCTTGTTGGACGGGATCGTCCAGGGGGTCGTGGTCCAAATGACTACATTGGCCCCGGCCAACTCTTCGGCTTTCTTTTCCAGTTCGCCGAATGCCGCTTCATCGACCCGCTTGTATACCTCATCAGGGAACGAGACGTCTTTGGAAACCTTAAACTTCACCCAGATCGTAAAGCTTTCCTTGTCGTGATACTCCACCTCGGCCTCGGCCAAAGCGGTTTGTTCGACGGGTGACCACATCACGGGTTTGGAGCCCTGGTAGAGCGTGCCGTTCATCAGGAATTTCTGGAATTCCTCGGCGATGATCCGTTCCGAGCGAAAATCCATGGTCAGGTAGGGTTTTGACCATTTCCCGGTGACGCCCAGCCGTTTGAATTCGTCGCGCTGCACGTCGATCCAGCCTTCGGCGAATTTGCGGCATTCCTGGCGGAAATCGACGATATCCACATCGTCCTTGTCCCGCCCCTTGGCGCGATACTGTTCCTCGATCTTCCACTCGATGGGCAGGCCATGGCAGTCCCAGCCCGGGATATAACGCGCATCATGCCCCATCATCTGTTGGGAGCGCACCACCATATCCTTGAGGATCTTGTTCAGCGCGTGACCGATATGAAGATGGCCGTTGGCGTAAGGAGGGCCATCATGCAGCGTAAAGGGCTTCCGTCCCTCTGCCTTCTCACGCAGCTTGTCATAGATGCCAATCCTGGCCCAACGCTCCAGCCATTCAGGTTCACGTTTGGGCAGGCCCGCACGCATCGGGAAGTCGGTCTGCGGCAGGTTCAGCGTGTGTTTATAGTCGGGTGTTTCGGCGCACATTTGTGGCGTCCTTCGTATCGGTAACTGTCATGGTAAAGGGGGGCGGCGTGAGGGGTCAAACGCCTTGTCCCGGCGGCTCGATCTGCTCAGAGCGCCGGGCATATAATTCGAATAATGATGGCCAGTATCCGTGTCATGACGTGCCTTATAAGCAGGCCTGGATAGAGGGGCAAGATGAATGCGCGCGCGCGTGCTGGGCTAGATCGGCCATTGCATAACTCTTGATGAATTGTACCACCGGCAATCCCATGCCATTCTGCCAGAAACTAACCACCTGTGAATGGGAGCGAAACTTGAGACCCCTTTTGTCTTTCATTGCCGCCGTCATTCTATGGCAAAACGCCGCAAACGCCCAAACCAGCGCAATGTATGATCAAAGTTGCCGCGACCTCGTCAAGGCAATGGAAGAGTATTATGCGGATCGCGACGACGCCAACCTGCTTGCAGTGGTGGCCAATGATCCGGCGTCGACGCTCCTAGACGATTTCATGTCAGGCTTGAACGGCGATGTTCTGATCCGCGTTCGCATCGCCCTTGAAGGAGACTTCATTTCAGCTTGCGCATTAAATGGTGGAGTAAGCTCAGTCGTCCCGAATACCGTGGGTGGCCACTTGGAGACTATCGTAAAGACGTATGGGTTCGATCGCTCAGCACCAGATTGGGGTCTTCCTAACGTCCCAATGCTAGATTTCAAAATCCACACCGTCGAAGATTGGCTGCGGTACTTTCAATCGCTTCCAAAGGACGTAACACTCTATCGCCACAACGATTTCGCTCTGATTGCGCTTACGAAGTATATTCAGAAATACGACATACAGACAACGGAAGAACGGGCCATCGCCTACGATCTAATACGTCTCATGTCGTTTTATGAGACCGAGGAAGAAGAGTCCCAACCGCTCGCCGTTTTACTGGATCGCGTCGCGCGGGAAGAGGGTTTGCGGCTGAAGTAAAGCAACGCCGTTCTGGCTGAGCATGAAAGAGGAAACCCCTTGTACACACCCAAAGATATCGTCACCTCGCCTGACGCACTTTATGACGGTGCGCGTCAGCCTTATGAAAGCCAGACTGCCAAATTCATTGATCATATTGACACGCATTGCCGCAACTGGATTGCGCATTCGACCTTTCTGACCATGGCCACGGTGGACAAGGCGGGCAACATGGATGTTTCGCCCAAGGGCGACCCTGCGGGGTTTGTCAAAGTGCTGGACCCGAAGACGCTGGCGATCCCCGACCGGCCCGGCAACCACCGCTATGACGGGTTCAAGAACATCATGGAGACCGGACGTATCGGGCTTGTGTTTCTGGTGCCCAACCGCAACGAGGTGGTGCGCGTTAATGGCAGTGCCGTGGTGGTCACCGATGAAGAAGTGCGCGCGCAGCTGAGCATCAAGGGGCGCATTCCCGACTACGCCGTGATCGTGAGCGTGGAAGAGGCGTTTTATCATTGCGGAAAGTCGATCATCCGCTCGCGCCTGTGGCACCCGGAGGACCAACTCCCGGTCAACAGCTTGCCCACCTATGCCGAGGCGTTGATTGCCCATGGCGACCTGACCGAGGATTTCGACGATCTGACCGCGCGTCTGCGCCACAATGATGAAAAGCGGCTTTATGACGAATAACGTCAGGCGTTCACATGCTCCCACACTTTTGAGATCACGACCGAGCCTTCGCCCACAGCCGACGCCACCCGTTTGACCGATCCGGCCCGCACATCACCCACGGCAAAGATGCCGGGGCAAGACGTGGCATAGGGGCTGTCCGCCCCCGCCGCCTGTCCGGTCAGAACAAAGCCCGCCTCGCTGAGATCAACCAATCCTGACAGCCACTCGGTATTGGGGGCGGCACCCACCATCAAAAACAACCCGCATGTGTCTACATCGCGCGGGCCATCCGGTGTCGACAGCGTCAGGCCCTTCAGATGGTTTTCGCCCCGCAAGGCGCTGACCTGTGCGCCATAATGGATGGTGATCGCCGGATCGGCCTCAAGCCGGCTGGAGAGATAGTCGGACATCGAGGCCGCCAGGGAATTGCCCCGCACCAGCAAATGCACATGACACGCGCTGCGCGACAGGTACATCGCCGCCTGCCCCGCCGAATTGCCGCCGCCAACCACATAGACATCCGTGTTGCGGCAATAGCGCGCTTCGGTCTCGGTGGCGGCATAATAGACCCCTGCGCCGTCCAGTTCGGATAATCCGTCAATCGGCAGGCGACGATATTGCACCCCCGTGGCCACCACGACAGAGCGCGCACAAATCTCGGTGTCATTGTCCAGGGTCACGCAGAACAGGCCATCGCGCCGCGCGATCCCGGTGGCGCGCAGGGGCATGGCAAAGCGGGTGCCAAACTTCATCGCCTGCACCTCGCCGCGCCCGACAAGGTCGCCGCCGGAAATGCCGGTGGGAAAGCCCATGTAGTTCTCAATCCGGCTGGACGTGCCCGCCTGTCCGCCCACAGCGATGTCCTCGATCACCAGCGCCGACAGCCCTTCGGCACCGGCATAAACCGCCGCCGCCACACCGGCCGGGCCACCGCCCACGATCAGCACATCGACCACCTCGTCATGGCAGGGATCAAGGCCCATGCCCAAATGTTCGGCCAGTTTGGCGGGGGTGGGGTTTTCCAGCACCTGATCTTTGCCAATCACAACCGCCGGGCGGCCCAGCGCGATGGCGCAGGCGTTGGTCTCGTCCTTGGCCTCTTCACTACCGATATCAAGCGAGCGAAACGGGATGCGGTTGCGCGCTGCAAACGAGGCGATGCGACGGATGTCACGATCCTGATCGGCCCCGATCAAAAGGATGGCGCTGTCCTGATCCTCGATCTGGCGGCGGCGACGCGCGGCAAAGACGGTGATGATGATATCACTCATCTCGGGGATCTGCGACATCAACTCCAACATGGTGTCGCGCGGTACCCGCAGCAATGTGGTGTCCTGCGCCGCGCGCATCGGCAACACGAAATTACCGCCGTTCAGGAACGAGATATCGCCCATAAACTGCGTCGGTCCCAATGTGTGCGGCAGATAACCTTTCCGGGTGACGGCATCCAGCACCTCGATCTCGCCCTCCAGAACGTAATCGAAATGGTCCATGGGATCGCCGATCTCGGCGATGATCTTACCCTTGCGATAGGTAACCTCGGTGCCAACCTCGCGCAGTGCGTTAACATGCGACTCGTGCAGAGGTGTGCGCTGCATCTGCCTTAAATCACCCGCCAGCCGTTCCATTGACACTCCCCGGTTAACTTCTCTGGCTTCAACTTAGGGTGCGACGACGCAATGTCATCCTGCGCGACCCAACCCCATTGCAATCACATCGCAGCCCCGGCACAACATCCACATGAGCACAGCCCTGCCACCTCGTTTTGACATCACGCGCGCCCAGATCGAACGGGTGGTGACCACGTTTTATGCCGCCATTCGCGCCCATCCCGGTCTTGAGCCGGTCTTTGCCGTGCATGTTACCGACTGGCCCGCACATGAAGAGATGGAGACCCGGTTCTGGGCCAACACGATTCTGCATGAACGCAGTTACGAGGGCAGCCCTATGATTGCCCATCTGCAGGCCAAGAACGTCAAACCGGGAATGTTCTCAACCTGGCTTGACCTGTTTGACAACGTGCTGCGCGCCGAGTTGAGCAAGGATCAGGCGGCCGCATGGTCGGCCATGGCCCATCGTATCGGGCGCAGCCTGCGTGCAGGCGTGGTTGAGCGCGATACCCTGCCCGGGGGCGTGCCAAAGCTGCGGTAACTTGCCGACAGCCGCCCGATCCCGGCAAATTGCCGCTGGTTGGCAATAAATTCGCCAATTAATTGATCCGCTGAGAGCCTAACGACGTAGTGCATATTTAAGGAACAAGTTGCTGTGTAATGAGTTAATTAAAACACTAATCAAGAATGAGGACATTCACATGAAACGCCGTACCCTGCTCAAAACGGTTGCTGCCACTGGCCTTCTGGGCGCTCTTGGTGCCTGTGCCAACCAGTCTGAAGGCAATGACATTGTAGACATTGCTTCCAGCAATCCTGATTTCTCCACTCTCGTGGCCGCTCTTGGGGCCGCTGGCCTTGTGGACACTTTGCGCGGCGATGGTCCGTTCACTGTCTTTGCACCCACCAATGCCGCCTTTGATGCGCTGCCCGCTGGTACGGTAGACAGCCTACTGCAGCCCGAAAACGTCGGCACGCTGCGCTCGATCCTGCTCTATCACGTTGTGCCCGGCAACATCACATCGGATCAGGTGCTGGGTCAGCGTCTGGATGTGGCCACCGTCAACGGCCAGACCGTGCGTGTTGATGGCACCGGCGGCAAATACGCGGCCACTGTGCGCGTGAACGACGCCAATGTGACAGCGGCTGACATCATCGCCACCAACGGCGTGATCCATGTGATCGACAAGGTCCTGCTGCCCAGCTAAGGCACGCACACCAAATCAGGTCTGTCCGAACAGACCCGTAAGCGCCCGTTTCACCAACCCGGTGACAGACGGGCGCTTTTCTTTTGTAAAGGGCAGCGGACGGCACACTTCCATCGCCGCCACGCCCACCCGGGCCGTTAGCGCGCCATTCACGATCCCCTCGCCAAAGCGGCGCGAGATTTTGGACAATACGCTGCCCCCCGCAACCGAACTTATCAGGTCATCGCCCACGGCCACGGCCCCTGTGGCCACCAGATGCGTCATCACCGCGCGCGCCAGCCGCCAACTGCCCAACGTGCCCGAACGCCCGCCGTAAATCTCGGCCACGCGCCGGATCATCCGCAGATTGCTGGTCAGTGCCGCCACGACGTCGGCCATCGCCAGCGGTACAATCGCCGTGACGGTCGCCACCTGACGGGCCGCCGCTTCAACCTCGCGCATCGCCGCCTTGTCCAACGGGGCCAGCACCTCGGTCTCGGCCAGACCCAACAGCGAGGTGGCGTCAAATTGCTCTTTGCCGTATTCCGCCAGGCGATCCCGGCCCCAGCGCGTGTCTTCGCGCCCTGCATAAAGGCGGGTCAGATCACCGGTCACCTGTTTGGCTTTTGCCAGATCGTTTTCCGCCAGCGCCACCTCGGCCCCGCGATGCAACCGGTCCATCCGCGACAGACGGGAGAATGCCGCCAGTTCACGCAGAGCCGCCACCAGGCAAACCAGCAGGAACACCACGATCAACACCGTGACGCCATAACCCAGCAAGGGCATACGCGCGATCAGCCCGGTCACGAAATCCCACGCCGCGACGGAGATCACCGCGCCAAGGATCGCCGCCAACAACCCCCAGAACCAACGTGACAAGCGCGACGGACGACGCGCCGCCAGCGTGGCCACGGTTTGCATCGCCCGTCCCTCGGGCGGTGGTGTCATGTCCATATCGGGTACTGGCGGTACTTCCGACGGGGATGGACCCTTGGGGGCATCATCGAGATCGATCAGAACGGGGCCTTTGTTCATGCCGCCTGCCTTTCGTTGCTTTGCGCCTCGGCCTGCCAAACCATCAGGATGTCCGGCAGGTTTTCATCATTGCCCATGCCGCAGCCACACAGAACCTCTTCAAAGCCTTGCGCCGCATAAAAGGCGCGGGCCTGTTCATTGGCGGCCAGCACCCAGAGCTGTAGCCTGTCACGGCCTGCCTTGGCCTCGTCCAGCAAAGTGCGACCTACGCCCCGCCCCCGCGCACGCGGGTGCACGTAAAGCGCATGGATCACTTCGCCATGGCGCGCGATGAACCCCGCCGTGCCCTTGGCATCGCCGACCTGCCGCACCCAGCCACGCCGGATGACCCGACCCATCAGATGCGCATCAACCCAACGGGAGCGGCACACCGGCAACCACGGGGTCGCCCGGGTGAACGACCACAGAATACCAAGAAGCCGAGGGATATGGCGCAGCGTCGCAGGTTGCGGCATCATAGCTTGTCTCCGATCAGGAATTGCGCAGCGCGGTCCAACCGGATATGGGGCGGACCGTCCCCCGGTTTAAGGCTCAGCGTGGCGGGTGCGAAGGACATGACCTGATAATCCGCGTCCAGCCATGTTTCAGCCCCCTCCCGGGCAGGGTTCAAAAGACGGTTGGGATCATCCGGCAGCGCACCGGGATAAAACGCCGCCTGTTTTCCGGTTTGCAACAGCCGCCCACGCACGCAATCCAATGCCGTGCCGTCATGATCCATCGTTTCCTCAACCGTTGCACGCAAAGCGGCGATGGCCATGGCCTGCGTGTCGGCCCCGGCGAAATCGGCGCGATCCCGCGCCTCGCGGGTCAGGGCCTGCATGATCGCGGCCAGCTTGTCATGCTGGCTGTGATGCAGATGGTCGGCCTTGGTGGCGGCAAAAAGGATTTTTTCCACCCGTCGCCCCATCAACAACTTACTCAGAAAGGCGTTTTTTCCGGGGCGGAACGCGCCCAGGATGTCCGCCATGGCACGGCGCATATCCTCGACCGCCTGCGGGCCTTTGTGGATCGCACCCAGCGCGTCAACCAGAACCACTTGCCGGTCAATCCGCGCGAAGTGATCGCGAAAGAAGGGTTTGACCACCTGGGCTTTATAGGCCTCAAAGCGACGCTCCATTTCCCGCCAAAGGCTGCGGCGCGGCGTGGTGGCGGGTTTGGGCAAGGGTGCGAAGGTCAGCACGGGCGAGCCCGCCAGATCACCGGGCAGCAAAAAGCGCCCCGGCGTGCAATCGTAAAACCCGGCCTCGCGCGCCGCGCTCAGATAAGCGGTAAAGCCCTTGGCCAGCGCCTGTGCAACCGGCTCGTCCAGCCGGGCATCCGCCTCGGTCGCTCTGGCCTGGTCCAGATACCCGGCGGCCTCCTGGCGGGTGTCGATGCGGGCCAGCACTTCTGCCGACCATGCCTCATACGTCTTGTCCAGCAGTGCCAGGTCCAGCAGCCACTCGCCCGGATAATCCACGATATCCAGATGCACCGTGCGCGGCCCCTGCAGGCCCGATAGCAATCCCGACGGGCGCACGCGCAAAGACAGGCGCAATTCCGACACCGCGCGGGTGCTGTCGGGCCAAGCAGGTTCAGCGGCGGTCAGATCGCCCAGATGGCTTTCAAAATCAAAGCGCGGCACGGTGTCATCAGGCTGGGGCTGCAAAAAGGCCGCCGCGATGCGCCCGTCACTGGCCGCCACAAGCCCCGGCATGCGGCCGCCATCCATCAGATTGGCCACAAGCGAGGTGATGAACACAGTTTTACCCGACCGTGCAAGGCCCGTGACACCAAGCCGGATCACCGGCTCAAAAAAAGTCTCGGACACCGTCTCGCCAAAGTTTTCTATCCTGCGGGTTATCCCGTCGGCTATGGTGGAAATGACCAATGCGTGCCCCTTGCGCCTTTACGCGGTCAAGATAGACACCCGCCCATCAAGTTGCCAGAGGGGAGGATTGGGGGATTGTTCCCCTGCCCAGCCCACGCTATCCCCCCGCCTATGCCCAGATATGCTCTCAAAATCGAATATCACGGCGCGCCCTTTGTCGGCTGGCAACGCCAGGCCGAGCACCCTTCCGTGCAAGGTGCGATCGAGGCGGCCTTGGCCAAGCTGGAACCCCGGGAGCATACGATTGCAGCAGCCGGCCGTACCGATGCAGGTGTACATGCGCGCGCGCAGGTGGCCCATTGCGATATGACGCGAGAGTGGACACCGTTCCGCTTGTCTGAAGCCCTGAACTATCATCTCAAGCCCGCCCCGGTGGCGATCCTGGATTGCGCCCGAGTGGCGGATGACTGGCACGCCCGGTTTTCGGCCACCCAGCGGCACTACCTGTTCCGCTTGCTGATGCGCCGCGCGCCTGCCACCCATGACGAGGGGCTGGTCTGGCGCGTGGCGCGCCCATTGGATATCGATACCATGCGCGAGGGGGCCAAGCATCTGATCGGCCGACATGATTTCACGACCTTCCGGTCGACCATCTGTCAGGCCGCCAGCCCCGTAAAAACGCTGAGCGGGCTGGACATGGACATGGTCAACGGACCCTCGGGGCCGGAAATCCAGTTTCGCCTGCACGCGCGATCTTTCCTGCACAATCAGGTCCGCAGTATCGTCGGAACGTTAGAAGGCGTGGGGGCCGGAAGCCGGAAGCCTGAGGATGTAAAAACCGCGCTTGAAGCCCGCGACCGCGCCGCCTGTGGACCGGTTTGCCCGCCTCAGGGGCTCTACCTGGCGCATGTTGATTATGACGACAACCCGTTCGAGACACATTAGCCTTTGATCTTGGCAGGCCGCCTCGGTAAATGGGTCACAGCGGTCCCTTAGCTCAACTGGATAGAGCAGCTGACTTCTAATCAGCAGGTTGAGGGTTCGAGTCCTTCAGGGATCGCCATTTCTTCCTACCAGACGGCGCCCGGTATCAGAGCGGTTTCCCCGGGGCCAGAATGCCCTCATCCTGCGCGACTTCGATCAGGTTCACGCCACCGCGTTTGCGGGCGGCGGCCAGCGCCTCCTTGAACTCGGGCAAGGTGGACACGGGCGTGCCTGTCGCCCCAAAACTGCGGGCAAAGGCACAGAAATCGGGGTTGGTCAGCGCGGTGCCCGAGATGCGGTCGGGATAGTGCATTTCCTGATGGGCACGGATCGTTCCATAGCGGTTGTTGTTCACTACGATCACCGTCAGGCGCAGGTTGTGATGCGCCGCCGTGGCCAGTTCCTGACAGGTCATCATGAAACAGCCATCGCCTGCAAAACAGATCACCTCGCGCTCAGGTGCCGTGATCGCCGCGCCAACTGCGGCTGGCAGGCCGTACCCCATCGAACCGGAGGTGGGGGCCAGTTGCGAACTATGCCCGCGATAACGATAGAACCGGTGCACCCAGCCTGCGTAGTTGCCTGCCCCATTGGTGACAATAGTGTCCTCGGGCATCACGTCATTCAGGTGATCCACCATCCGGGCAAACGCATCTTCCATGCCGAGCGCATCCGGGTCACCATAGGCCTGATACTGCCCCTTCAACATTGCCATATCGCGGGCAAAGCGATCCGGGGCAATGGGTTCCCAAGCCGAAACGGCCTCGCAAAAGCTTTCCATATCGGCAGTCAGGGCGAGGTCGGGTTCGTAGACGCGGCCTGGCTCTTCCGGGGTCGGGTAGACATGCACGAGAGCTTGCTGCGGGATGGGCGGTGACAGATACGTGTAGCCACCCGTGGTCATCTCACCCAGACGCGGACCAATGGCGATCAGCAAGTCCGACGCGGTCAGCGCCTCCACAAGATAAGGTGCCTTGCCGACGGCAAAATGGCCAACATAGTTGGGATGGGCGTTGTCGATCACGCCTTGCGCGCGCATCGAGACAGACACGGGCAGGCCTTGGGCTTTGGCAAATCGGCCCAGCGCCAAAGAGGCCTTGGCGCTCCAACCCCCGCCACCCGCCATGATCAGCGGGCGCTTGGCTGCCGCAATACGGTCGCGCAGCGCCTCAAGCGCATCCGGTGCGGGGGCGTAACGCGTCGGCTCGATCCGGCGCGGTGCGGCAGGCGCAGTCAGATGATCGGTCAGCATATCCTCGGGCAAGGCCAGCACAACAGGCCCCGGACGCCCTGACATGGCAACACGGTAGGCGCGGCTGATATATTCCTGCAAACGCGCGGCATCGTCGATCTGGGCCACCCATTTGGCCATCTGGCCGAACATCCGGCGATAGTCGATTTCCTGAAATGCCTCGCGTTCGACTATGTCGCGCGCCACCTGCCCTATGAACAGGATCATCGGCGTGCTGTCCTGAAACGCCACATGCACGCCCGCGCTGGAATTCGTGGCGCCCGGACCGCGGGTCACAAAGCACACGCCCGGACGGCCCGTCAGCTTGCCATGGGAATCTGCGGCCATCGCGGCCCCACCTTCCTGGCGGCAGGTGACAAACTCGATCTCGTTACGGCCATGCAAGGCGTCCAGAACGGCCAGATAGCTCTCGCCGGGCACGCCAAACACATGCGAGGTCCCTTGGGCCACAAGCAGATCAACCAGATGGTCAGCAGCGCGGATCTGAGAGGAGGCGGACATGTTAAGAACCCTTGTGATAGCGCGGATCAGCGCCACACTGCCTTTGGGTGCGTGGCTTGTCCATCCTCGTTTGGGGGATATGTGTCGCGCCTTTCCCCGGGTCCATCACCGCACTTTTCTTTTTGCGGGTCATACCCTACTCTAACCCCAGACCGATGGAGAGTGCCGTGACCAAAGCCAGCTGATCGTTTTACCCCTACCCCGAACGATATGCGAAAGGCCTTGTCATGCCACGTCCCTTCCCTGATGCGCACACACGCGCGCCTTTGATCCTTCCCGATGGCACGCCCCATGAGGGCACCGTGTTTCTGAACCCCGCCATTGACCATCCGCGCATCACTGCGGGCGATTACAGTTACGCCAGTGCAGATGTAGCCCCGGCGGACTGGGCTTCCTATCTCGCGCCTTACCTCTTTCCTAACTCCACCGAGCAGCTGGTGATTGGCAAGTTCTGCCAGATCGCCCATGGTGTCTGTTTTATCACCGCCTCGGCCAATCATCGCTATGACGGGTTCTCAAGTTTCCCTTTCGCCGTCTTCGATGGCGGGTTTGAAGACGACCGCCCGTCCCTACCCGGCCCCGGGCCGGATACGGTGATCGGCAACGATGTCTGGATCGGACGCGAGGCGCGGATTCTGCCAGGCGCAGCGCTGGGCGATGGGGTGATTGTTGGCGCGGGGGCTGTTGTTGCAGGTCATGTGCCGCCCTATGCGGTGGTGGTCGGCAACCCGGCGCGCGTCGTGCGGATGCGCTTTGTCCCCGATGTGATCGCGCGTTTACAGCAGATCGCATGGTGGACCTGGCCCATCGCGCATATCCTGACCCATGAAGCCGCGATCTGCGGCGGGGATATTGACGCGCTCAGCGCGGCCAGGCCGAACCTCTAGGTTTGTGGCCCCCGGCGTGAAACGATGCTTGATTCCCACCCAAAGGTGGCTTAATCCCAGCCGTGGCCATAGGGGTATAGCTCAGCTGGTAGAGCGACGGTCTCCAAAACCGTAGGTCGCGGGTTCGAACCCTGCTGCCCCTGCCAATCAACTCAATGATTTATGGGGCTGCCCCCGCCAGAAGTTGTAATTTTTGTGCGTTTTCTTGTGCGTTTTTGCGGAAAGCGACTGCGAATAGACTTTTCTACCGGACCTTTATTCAATAGGAGACGGCAAGTTGCGACATCCTGCTAAGCGTTCTCAGCACGATATCGTGCCCAGCGCCTTCTCTGCGCGTCTGCTATCCTCTCGCGCCCCTCTTTGGTCTTCGGTCCTGTAGACATGCCCCCATGGAATTTTCAGCGGAGCTTGCCTGGCTCGGCCAAATTGTTGCAAGCGGTTCCTCTCCGCGTCTTGGCGCAACATAGATGACGATAGTCGGACATGCTGTTGATTGAGGGTTGGACCGGCTTGGTTTGCCGATCAACTAGGTCTTGCTGTAATCCATGTTCGAGTAAGACCCCATCCCCGCGCGCGTAGACTGATTTCGGATTGGGGCAAAACCTGCACATCAAGCACGTCGAGGATTCTTGCTAACAAGCCCCAACGGTATTCTAACGGCCGAAATTGCCGTTGCTTTGTTTCGTATCTGCTGATCCTGTGGCGGGAACACCCTACGAGCTCCCCCATCTGAGTCTGCGACAAACCAGCCTTGCGGCGGATCGTTTTAAGCGCAGGTCCGGTTATCGCCTCTACTTTTTCCATGGGCCCAAACCTTGCGCATTGGATGAAGTTGTTTCTAGCCGACTGCAGTTTATTCAAGTGCGTGAGAATTGCGAACCTAAGAAGTGTCGGTGCAAAAACCCCTGGCCCGATCGCTGCGAGATTATGTCGTAGGGCGGCCTCAAGTCCTCCTGCCCCGAGCTCGAGCACCCACAAGTGAGAAAGGGGGGCCAGAGAAGCTAGCTTATCCGCTGTGGAGGCATTCAAACTGATGCAGACGATTTTTGAGACTGGATTGTGCGAAAATCTGATCAACGATCGACAACGGACTTTAGTTCTTACTGCGGCGTTAGGTCAGTTTGAGCCCATCGTGCTTTTTGGGTTTCATCGCTGCGTGCTCTCGCAGCGTCGGAAATGCCGCGCCCGCGAAAACTTGGAACCGCTGCGCAGCGGAGCGAGCGGCCATTCGTGCGGATTGCAGGAGGATCAGACGTCGAGTTTTCAGGTTGCGGGACGCAGCGAGCATTCGCTTTGGCTAATGCAATGCTCGCTGACCCAGGTTACTTGGCCATTTAGAAGCTATCAAAGCTTCTCATACTTCTCGATGAATTGTCCGGGAAACGCGATCCGATTCAGGGCTTCAGCGAAGAAGTAATCCCCAAACATCACGGCGGCATCAGGACCGATTTTGTGAGGTTCTGAGTAACAGCCGTGCTTGAGAATGCCGCGATGGTTGTCCTCGGTCGCCAAGTAGTCCTCGCAGAGACCTTTGATCAGGAATTCCGCCTTTCCACGCCAGTGGGCGGCAATGGCTTCTTCCGGGTGCAGATCGGCCAGGTCCAGCAAACCTGCGGCCATGATGGCGCTTGCGGCGGAGTCTTCGGGTACGCCGTTGCCTGTGGCATCAAAGTCGTATGGCGGAACCGCTTTATCACCGAGCGCATCAAACCATTTCTCGGAGATTGCAATTGCTTGCGACAAGTAACCGACGTTGCCGGAATTGGCAGCCGTCACAGCAAGCCCCATCACTGCCCAGCCGGTGCCGCGTGACCAATAGCTGTCATCATGCGCCCCTTGGTACGTATATCCGCGCAACCGTTCCCCGGTGGTTGTGTCGTATTCCACTGCGTGAAACTGGGTGTTGTCGTCACGATTGAACGAAAGCATCGTCATCTTCGCATGTTCTTCAGCTGCAAGCCGAAAGCTGGCGTCGTCCGCTTCCTTACCCGCCCAATAGAGGAGCGGAATGTTCGCCATTGTATCGATGGCCGAAGCCGCACGACCACGTGGATCGGACATTGGCCCCCAGGAAGAGACGTAAGACCCCCGGTCAGTGACAACCAGCCGTGAGCGCAGCTTGTCGGCGGCGCGCAGTGCTGTTGCCCTATGGCGCTCATCGCCGGTGATGCGGTAGAACGGCATGGCTGAACTAAGAAAGATGAACCCAATATCATGGGTGTTACCGTCATTTGCACGCTCTTCAACCAACACCATGCGATCCGAGGCGAGCCTGAGATATTTTTCGTCCCCGGTGTGGAGATAGCTTGTCAGCAGCATGCCGACCCAGAACCCACAAAACCAGTTACCGTGGCTCCAGTTTTCGCCGGAATACCCCGCAGAGATGCTCACTGACATGGTATCCCATGATCCATCCGGATGGGTCACATAGGGAAAGGCCGCGCCGATTGTTGTTTCGTCTTGCAACGTCTTTTTGGCGATCAGGTCGAGTGCTTTTTTGATATGTGGAGCCACTGTGTTTGACATGTTTACTGTCTTTCTATTTTTATCCGTGCAGCGGATTTTCGATTGGAGAGGAGATTGTGAGATCGAGGAAGCGCGCCTTGAAGCCTGACCGTTCGGGGGAACATGCCATCGGACCGATTCTGGCAGCGCTGGTCATCGCAAAGTCGGCAACGCGCATGAGACGCCACGTCCCGTCCGGCGTCAAGAAATGGGCGATGATCGCGCCGTTTGCCACTGTCATCCGAACCGTCTGCGGGCCAGAGATAAGAGGCTGGCCGATGACGGACCAGTCAGAATTCCCCCGTGTTACGACAATCGAGAAATTGGTCATTCCGTCCGAATGCTCAATGCCGCATTTGACCCAGTTCTTTTCGTCGATACGCAGCATCAGACCCGCTTGGTCGTAGAGCGTCTCATAGTCGCCTTCAAAGGTCAGCGTGGCTGTGAAGAATTCTGGTGCGGGAAGTTGCCAGAAATGCCCGTTGTCACGCACAAAGCCGTAATGCGTGTGTCGCCAGAAATCGCTCTGCTCCGCAGTTGTGACACTCAAGGTGCCATTCTTGATCGCCCAATCGGCAGGATCGTTGAGCCATGAACCCGCAGAGAAATCAGCCATTCTGGCTTGCTCCGCAGCTTTCGCGCACGATCAGACGTGGCGGGTAAGTGATATCCAGCGGGTTGCCGTCGCTTCGGTCGAGGGACCAATTTTGCAGCGCCTGTCCGACCATCTCGCCAAGCTTCGCAGCCGGTGTCGCCACCGAGGTCAGCGGAACAGGTTGCAGCGCGGCTTCCGGAATGTCGTCGTACCCAATGACGGCGATGTCCTTGCCAGCGGTCATTCCCATCGCGCTGATGGCGTCCATGATGCCTATGGCGACGAGATCGTTATAGGCGATGAGTGCTGATGGCGCATTGTCTTGCGCTAAAATGGCCTCTGCCGCCGCGCGGCCAAAGTCGCGGGTCGACCCACCGTTGCGTATGTATTCCGGTTCAAGGACCAGTCGGTGGCTCATCAGTGAAGAAGCAAAGCCAGCGTAGCGCTCGGAATAGGCGAAGTTCTTTTGGTAGCCGCCAACAAAGCCGATTTTATTGTGGCCAAGAGATACGAGGTGTTCGGTCGCAATCTGCATGCCAACCATCGGATTGGCGCCGACGTAGTCGAAAGGTGTCTTGCCGATCCGGCGCACGGCCATGAACAGAGGGCGGCGGCGGTTCTCGAATTCCTCAAGGTCGGTATGCGTAGTCCCGGTGGCCGGAACGAGCACCACACCTGCAATGTCAGAGTTCCAAAGATCGGACAGGAGCTTTTGCTGCCGTGGAATCGAATCGTGGGACGACAGAATGGATGTGTAGGCACCCGCATCAGCCAACACCTTGTCGAGCCCCTCATAAAGCTTATGGAAGTAGGGGTTGGAGATATCATCGACAACCAGTGCGAATTGCGAGCCTTTCGCGTTGCGCACAACTGGAGCCTTGCGAGCATACCCCGAGGCCTCGATTGTCTCGATCACGGTTTGGCGGGTCTCATCCTTCAGGTTGCCCTTCCCCTGAACAACAAGCGACACGGTGGCGGGTGAAACACCCGCCATTTGCGCGACATCCCGAAGTGTAATTTTCTTTGATCCCGCCATCCTGACGCCTCGCTATGCTGGTTCAACGGCAGGATAATAGGTTCTCTTCGGAACCTCCTGATGCAGAGGCGGTTCACCCAAAATTATAGCTGCTGCCTTCTCGCCAATCATAATAGCAGGCGCGTTGGTATTTCCACTGTTGAGGTAAGGCATAATCGAATTATCACAGACACGAAGCCCCTCAAGCCCGTGTACTTTCAATTCTGGATCGACAACCGCCATATCATCCGTCCCCATTTTGCATGTGCCAACGGGGTGATAATCAACCGATGCGAACTCTCGCGCATAGGCCAGGATCTGTTCGGGTGTTTTTGCGTCTTGGCTTGGGTATTTTTCGCGCTTGATATGCTGCGCAATGGCCGGTTGCGCCAGAATCTCCCGGACATGTTTCACGGCCTGAACGGACATATCTCGGTCGAATTCGGTATCGTGGTAGTTGGGATCGATCACCGGCATATCAGCCGGATTCGCGGATCGCAGCGTGACTTCGCCCCGGCTGGTCGGTCGCATATGGCAGGTGTTGATCGTCAACCCGTGGCCCGGAACGAATGTTCGCGCGCCGTTCACTACATAGGCTGGCAAAATATGTGTCTGTAGATCGGCGCGTCCGGTGCCGTGCACGTCGATGAAACAGCCCCCCTCGGCCACGGGGGACGTTGGCGCCCCGGTTTTGTAAAGCGCGTACTGGATGCCGTGTTTGATGTTTTTGGGGAACTTGTGCTGCCCGTCGTAGGAAATCGGCTTTTGCAGGTCACACACGACATAGGTGTTCAGATGGTCCTGATAGTTCTTGCCGACCCCATCCATGTGATGCTGCATGTCGATGCCATGTGACTTCAGTTCATCGGTAGGGCCGATCCCGGACAACAAGAGCAGTTTTGCTGTGTTGATCGAACCCGAGGTGACCAGAACCTCTCGGTCGCATCGGACCGTCTCAACCTTGCCGCCCTTTGTGTATTTGACGCCGACAGCGCGGCGGTTCTCCAGAATGATCTGTTTGCTTTGTGCATGCGTGATCACCGTGAGGTTGGGACGCTTCATCGCAGGATGCAGGTAAGCCACAGCGGCGGACGCGCGGCGGCCCTCGTGCTGGGTGACCTGATAGAGTCCAGTGCCAAGCTGATCATCCCCGTTGAAATCTGGGTTAAGCTTGTGTCCGGCCTGCTGTGCCGCACGGATATAATCCTTGCAGATGATATGCGGTGAGCGCTGGTTCGAGACCCGTAACGGGCCATCCGTGCCATGGTATTCGTCTGCAATAGTGTCGTTGTTCTCGGCGCGCCGGAAATAGGGCAGCACGTTTTCATAGGACCAGCCGGTATTGCCCGCCTCAGACCATTTGTCATAATCCTCTTTCTGGCCCCGGATATAAATCATCCCGTTGATCGAACTTGATCCGCCAAGTGTCTTGCCCAGCGGAAACCAGAGCTCGCGATTGTTGAGGTGCTTCTGGGGCGCGGTGGAATAGCAATAATTCACACTGGGTTTTTGCAGCATGGCGAACCCGCCAGGCATGTGAATCATCGGATCCCTGTCCGGACCGCCAGCCTCAAGAACCAGAACTTTGTTGTCCGGGTTTGCCGAAAGCCGATTGGCCAATACGCACCCCGCCGAACCCGCACCAACAATGATGTAGTCGTACATCTCCAACACGCCTCCCGTCGCTATTCGCTCACTAGACATATAAAAACTCTTTCCGAGTCGCGCAAGAAATTTAGTAAATATTTTATGATGGATTTCGTTTTTAACGAACCAATCCACGAAAACATGCAACAATTTGTTTATTATGGTGGGTTTTCGTGTGGATAAATTTAGTAAATTATTTATTAAATTGGTTGACGGGGTTTTGGAAATTGCTAGGGTTGCCACGTCAGGTCGATTCGTTTTCGCTTGCAAGTTTTTGGGGGCACATCATGTGCCAACCGGTAAAAGCAAGCGGGCGACAGGGCGCACATCAAATTCCTAAGGGAGGAAACCATGATTAATAGACGGAAACTACTGTCGTTCGTTTCAGCTGCAACACTGGGTCTGGCTCTGGCGGCTGGGTCTGCCGTCGCAGAGGGTTGGACGATCGGCTTTAGCCAGGACACGATGGATCACCCGTGGCGCGCCTATATGGTGACATCCGCCGAAGCGCAGGCCAAGAATTACCCCGAGATCAAGGAGTTCATCTATACCGATGCTGGCGGTTCGAACGAAAAACAGATCGCTGACATCGAAGATCTGATCTCGCGCGGCGTGGACCTCATCATGATGAGTCCTCGTGAAGCGCAGGCGCTGGTACCAGCGGTCGATGCGATTAAAGCTGCTGGTATTCCGCTTGTTGTTCTAGACCGCGAGGTTGTTGGTGAAAACTACGACGTCTTCATCGGCGGCAACAATCTGCAGATCGGTGAAGAGCTGGGCAAATACACTGCCGCCAATGCGCCCGATGGCTTCAAGTATCTGGAGCTTGAGGGCATTCCAGGGGCGACGCCGACAATTCAGCGCCATGAAGGCTTCACAGCGCAGATCGAAGGCAATGCGACGCGTCTTGATGCGCAGCCTGCCAACTATGACCTCGCCCCTGCCATTCCGATCATGGAAGACTGGCTGACCAAGTACAAAGGCGAATTCCAGGTTATCTATGCCCACAACGACCCGATGATCCTTGGCGCGATCAACGTGTTGAAAGAAGCGGGTTATGAGCCGGGCGAGGTATTCCTGGTCGGTGTTGATGGCCAGCGTGAAGCTTTCGAAGCCATCCAAGAAGGCTGGCTGCAGGCCACGGCCATCTATGCGACTGGCGGCGCCCTGGGGCTGGACATGGCTGTCCGTATCCTGAAAGGCGAATCCGTACCAAAGCGGATCATCACCGAAACGCCTGTCATCACGTCTGAAAACGTCGGCGACTTTTACGATCCAGATTCCCAGTACGTTCGCTAAGAGCGTGTCACTCACAGGCCCCCCGTGCAAGTCGGGGGCCTGCTTTTCAATAACCTTTGGAAGACTGTCATGAACAACGACGCCGATCCCGCAGTCGTAAGCGCAGCATTGTCTGATCACATCATCAGTCTGCGACTTAACCGTCCTGCCAAACGCAACGCGATCAACAACACGATGTTGCAGCTTTTGGCAGATGAAGTACGCGCCGCGGAAGCGAATGGTCATATTCGCTGCATCATTCTGACCGGCGGTCCGGATTTCTTTTCTGCGGGCGCTGATATCAAAGAGATGCAAGCAGATGGTATCGACGCCATCCAGAACAGAACGCGGATGGAGAACTGGGCAGTTCTGGAAACCACGCGTATTCCAATGATTGGCGCCGTGACCGGGATGTGTCTGGGTGGCGGTCACGAACTGGCCATGCTCTGTGACATTGTTGTTGCCTCGGAAAAGGCAATGATCGGACAGCCCGAAATAAAACTGGGTCACATTCCCGGTGACGGTGCCACGCAGCGTTTGCGCCGTGTGGCCGGCAAATACGCCGCCATGCAAATGATCCTGACCGGAGAGCCTGTGAACGCACAAAAGGCGCTGTCCATGGGGCTGGTGTCAGAAGTTGTTGCGCATGAAGACTGCGAAAGCCGCGCTCAGGAAATTGCACAACTCGTCGCGCGCCACTCGGCAAAGGCCCTTGGCTTTGCGAAAGATGCGGTAAGGGCGTCAGATGAATTGCCACTGTCTTTGGGCCTTGAGCGCGAGCGCGGCAACATCGCCTTGGCTTTTACAACCAAGGACCAAAAAGAGGGCCTAACCGCCTTCTTCGAAAAACGCGCGCCCAAATTCGTTGATGAATAAGAAACGGCACACAGGAACAGGGAACCAGACCATGCAACTCGATGGCATTCGTATCGTCAGCTTCAACCACTTTCTCATGGGGCCTCTGGGCATCCAGTTCCTTGCCGATCTGGGCGCAGAGGTGATCGCGATTGAACCGATCAAGGGGGCATTCCAACGCCATTGGGGCGGAAGCGATGCCAAGAAAGCCGGTGGAGAAACCACCCTGGAGCTTGTCGCAAATCGAAACAAGAAAAGCGTTTGTCTTGACCTGAAAGACCCCGAAGCACTGGAAATAGCCAAAAAGCTGGCAACGAGTGCGGACGTGGTCGCCGAGAACTTCCGGCCCGGTGTAATGGAAAAACTGGGCCTGGGCTACGAAACGCTGAAGGAGATCAACCCTGAGGTGATCTTTGCCTCAGCCAGCGGATTTGGGCCGGACGGTCCCTATGTCAATCGGCCCGGTCAGGATATGATCGCGCAATCGCTTTCGGGGCTGGCCTGGATCACCGGCAAGGAGGGCGAAGTGCCGCGATTGGTCGGCACCTCCGCGATTGACCACCACGGCGCGATGATCTTTGCCGCAGGTATCCTGGGTGCCTTAGTGAAAAAGGGCCGAACCGGCAAAGGTGGACGGGTCGACGTGAACCTTTTCTCTGCCGCGTTAAACTTGCAAGCGGAATCGCTGGTGTGTTACTTCAACGGGGAAAAGCCGGAAAGCGCGCAACAACCCGGCCACGTTGGCAGTTGGTATCACGAAGCCCCCTACGGCATTTACCAGACCGCGGATCGCTACATCGGTTTATCCTTGGGGAACTTGCCGCTGATGGTTGAAGCGATAGGTGCCGAGGGTGAGATTGAGGCCAAACAGAGTGAAGCCTTCGACCGCCGCGAAGAGTTCTCGAAGCTCTTTGCCGAAAAGCTTAAGACAAAGACCTTCGCAGAATGGGCCGAGATTTTCGAGGCACGGGATATCTGGTTTACGCAAGTCAACGACTACGACGATCTGGCCGAAGATCCGCAGCAGCTTCACAATGGCGATCTGATGAAGGTCGAGGCCTGGACAGGCGAAGAGATCACGCTGGTCGCCAACCCGGTGCGCTATGATGGCCAAACGGCTCCGGTCACCTTGGCACCACAGAAACTGGGGGCGCAAACCAGTGAAGTCTTGACCGACCTAGGATTGAGCCAAGAAGAACAGGACGCGCTTTGCAAGAAGGGCGCAATAGGGTTGGGGTGAACAGAAATGCTTCTGGAAGCTAGAAGCGTCAGCAAGTTCTATCCGGGGGTCAAGGCGCTCAAGGATGTGGACTTTAACATTGACGCTGGCGAAGTCGTGGCCGTTGTCGGCGAAAATGGCGCTGGTAAATCCACGTTGATGAAGATCCTCGCAGGGGCCATCGAGCCCAATGAAGGTGAGTTGCGTCTTGATGACCAACCCGTGACATTTGATGGTCCGCTGGATGCTCAGATGCGCGGGATCTGTACGATCTATCAGGAGCTGATGATCGTGCCGGAGTTATCCGTTGTTGAAAATGTCTTTCTGGGGCACCTCAAGAAAAAGGGTAGCATCCTAGATTGGCCTGCGATGCGAAAAGAGGCCAAGGAAATTCTGGCACGCCTCGGGTTGACCGCCTCGCTGGATGCGAAAGCAGGAGAGTTGAGCGTTGCTGAGCAGCAGCTGATCGAGATCGCGAAATCCATGAGCCGCAAGTCGCGGCTGCTCATCATGGATGAGCCAACTGCATCGCTGTCAAAGGAAGAGGTCGAGAGCCTGTTCGATCTGGTGCGCTCGCTCAAGGCCGAAGGCATCGCCGTCATTCTGATCACCCACCATTTGCACGAGATTTTCGAGATTTGTGACCGGCTCATCGTGCTGCGGGACGGCGATTATGTCGGGGCCGCTGATATTGACCAGATCGACGAAGCCGGTCTGGTAGAGATGATGCTGGGCCATGCGGTTGAGACATATGACGACAGTCACCGAAAGATAGTCAAGATGGACGAAGTGGTGCTAACGGCGCGCGGCCTCACGCGTGCCCCGGACATCAACAATGTTGATCTGACCCTGCATCGTGGCGAGGTTCTCGGGATTGCCGGTCTTATGGGCGCGGGGCGCACAGAACTCGTGCGGGCGCTCTATGGGGCCGATAACCTTGATGCCGGAACTATAGAGATCAACGGGTCTGTTACCCGTATATCCAATCCGCGCAACGCGCTTGATCACGGCCTCGGGCTGGCACCGGAAGACCGCAAAACACAGGGTTTGGTCCTATCGATGCCCATAGGGCAGAATGCGACCCTGTCTTCACTATCCGATCATGTTGGACTGTTGGGCTTGAATCTGCGCAAGGAGAACGCGGCGGCAAAGGACCTCTGCGAGCGATTGTTTGTGAAATATGCCAGCCTGTCGCAGCCGGTCGGCAATCTGAGCGGTGGCAATCAGCAAAAGGTGGTTCTGGCAAAGCTACTAGGGGCCGGAACGGACATCTACCTTCTGGATGAGCCGACCCGAGGCATCGACATTGGCGCGAAAGAGGCCATCTTCGATCTGATCTGGGATCTCACCGCGCAAGGCAATTCGGTCATCATCATCTCTTCGGTGATCGAAGAGTTGATCCGGGTCTGTGACCGTATCGTCTGTTTGCATCTTGGACACGTCACCAACAGCTACGCGCGCGGCGACTATGATCTCAACCGGATCATGCTGAATGCCATGGGCAAATCCGAAGCGGGAGCAACCCAATGATGGACGCAGTAAAGACATTCGTGTCCCGGGGAAACTTTGTCATCCTTGTGGCATTGATCGTTGTGGCGAGTCTGGTGTCCGAGCACTTCTGGACACTGGAAAACATCATGAATGTGATCCGGGCAGCCTCGCTGATCGGGATCATCGCAATTGGGATGAACGTTGTCATTATCGGCGGTGGCATTGATCTGTCTGTCGGGTCGGTGGTGGCGTTGACAGGGGCGGTCGCGGCCAGTTTCTGGGTCGCGGATGCGCCCTTCTGGCTGTTTCTGGTCGTGCCCTTGCTTGTGGCCCTGACCGTTGGCTTTGCCAATGGCGCATTGGTCAGTTGGCTGGGGCTGCAACCCTTTGTGGCGACGCTTGTCCTGATGACAATCGCGCGCGGCGCCGGCCTGGTCTATACTGGTGGCCAGCCGGTTTATGCAGATTACCCGGACGTCTTTATGATCCTGTCGCGGGGCGTTGTCTTTGGCGTTCCGGTGGCGTCGATCATTTTTCTGGGTCTCACCATTCTCACCTGGTACATCATGCGCTGGCGCGTCTTTGGCCGTGAAGTCTATGCGATTGGCGCGAATGAGACCGCCGCGCGGTTGTCCGGGGTCAATGTCAGCCGCGTCAAATTCAAGACCTATCTTTATTGTGCTCTGCTCGCTGGGCTCTCGGGACTGGTTCTGACCAGCCGCATGGAATCGGGCGAACCGGGGCAGGCGGGTATCTTCTGGGAGCTTGACGCAATTGCCGCAGTCGTCATTGGCGGCACCTCCATCCGGGGCGGCAGCGGGTCTGTCTGGGGAGCCTTTGTCGGCGCGTTGATCATCGGGATCGTTGCGAACCTGTTCAATCTTTTGGGTGTCGGGCCAGCCTGGCAACAGGTCGCCAAAGGCGCGATCATTATCTTTGCCGTGATGCTTCAGGCCCTCAGCGACCGTGGCACCTCAAGCCTGAAATGGCGGGATTTCGTGCCGTCTTTCGCGGGCTTCGGTACTTGGGTGAAGCCCCTTGCGGCGGTGGCTGGGCTTCTGGTGATCCTGAACGGGACGCTCTATGCAACCGTTTATCCGCTCTTTCAGATTGATCTGGCAAAGGCGCCTTACACACGGGCCAACAACCTTGAGCTGACGCGTGTCTATCACCGGGCGATCCCGCTTTATGAACAGGTGATCGAACGCTTCCCCGACAGCAACTATGCGCTGCTGTCCCGCATCGGCATTGCCAACTCTGCCCGGGGCGGCGGCGATCTGGAGCTTGCGGAAAGCTCTTACGCGATCCTTCTGGAAGAGGTCACATCCGGGGCGATCCCTGAAAACCTCCGCTTCGACATTCTCAGAAACTACGTTGTTTTGTTGCAGGAAACCGGCAATGGGGAAAAGTTCGAGGAGGTCTTCGCTTTGCTTGAGGCCGATTTCCCCGACGCTGATGCCACGCGCGAGGGGCGAGTGTACCTGGAACAACTCCGCGCCGCCGCGGAGGTTGCACAAACCGGAGGCATCCCTGAAAACGCGCCTGTCATTGTGACCGCTGACGGCGTGAGCCTGCCGGAAACCGTCAAGCTGGGCGAGCGTTTCGATTTGACGATCACGCTTGAAGCGAATGGCGACCAATCGGCTGACTTTTCGATCATGACGGCCCTCAATTTCTGGAAAGGTTTCCGCTTGATCAAAGCCTCGCCGAACCCGCGCTCGAACACCGAGTTCTGGGGGCGGCGCGCATGGACCTACGGCCAGATTTCCGAACCGCTCACAGTCGTCGCGACCCTCGAAGCCATTAAAGCCGGGGAGTACCGGCTGGACCTCGACATCGAGCGCAGTTTTGACGTTCTCGAATTCGGCATCGTCAAAACCATCACGGTGGAGGAATAAGCCATGACAAAGATCTTCAAGACATACCCCTTCGTTGTCGTACTGGTGCTGATGACCATCGTGTTTGGCATCCTGTCACCAACCTTTCTTGACCTCGGCAACCTGACCAACATCCTGAAACAGGCCTCGCTTTTGGGCTTTGTCGCCCTTGGCATGTGCTTTGTTCTGATCGGTGGCGGGCTGGATCTTTCGGTCGGGTCCATCGTGGCGCTTTCATCGGTGCTGATTGCCGGCCTGTCCGCCACATTGCCGCCCATTGTCGGCATTCATGTGGCCTTGCTGGCGGGTATTCTGATCGGCGTCGCCAATGGTTACCTTGTGACCGCTTTCAACTTCCAGCCCATCATCGTGACAATATCGACGATGGCCATCGTGCGCGGCATCGCTATGGCCTATTCGGACAGCCGCCCGATTTTCGGAACATTGCCCGACGAGCTGTTTCTGCTCGCGGATGGTGTCATCCTTGGGCTTCCGGTTCCGGCAATCCTGTTTTTCCTGGCCTGCGCGATTTCAGTGCTGTTCTTGCGATACACGGATCTGGGGCGACAGATCTATCAGGTCGGCGGCAACGAAGAAGCAGCGCGGCTTGCTGGCATCAACGTCGCGCGCGTGAAAATCGTCACCTATGCGATCAGCGGCTTTCTGTCTTCTTTTGCGGGTCTCATGCTTGTCGCCCGTATGCAATCAGGCGAGGCCGTGCGCACCGGCATCGGCTGGGAACTCGACGCCATTGCCGCCGCTGCCATCGGGGGTGTCTCGCTGATGGGGGGCATCGGCACGGTTGTTGGCACACTTTGCGGCGCGCTGATCATTGGCATGATGGCCAATGCCTTCAATCTTCTGGGCGTAAATCCCTACTGGCAACGGATCGTGATCGGCATCGTGCTGGCGATTGCCGTGGCCAGCTATTCCAGCGGAAACCTGCGGAACTGGATCAAACGCTTTCGCCCCAACTCATCAAAGGTGGACACATGACACAGACACTCCCCGTCACTCTTCGCGAGAATGAATTCTTCATCAATGGTGCCTGGCAAAAGAGCGCTGGCCGCGAACGTCTCGAACGGATCAGCCCGGGTCATGGCGTTGTGGTGAGTTCCGTCGCACTCTGCACGGCTGCCGATGTGGACGAGGCGGTGTCTGCCGCGCGTGATGCCTTTGAAACGGTCTGGTGCGAGACACCCGGTGCCGAACGCGGGCGCATCCTGATTAAGGCCGCGCAGGGCATCCGGGATCGGTTGGACGAAATGGCCTATTGGGAAACGCTGGAAACAGGCAAACCGATCAGCCAGGCCAAGGCCGAGATTGTCGCCGCCGCAGACCATTATGAGGCCGCCGCGGGTATGGCTCGCATGGTGACGGGCGAGACCCACAACACCTATGGTGAGGGGATGATCGGCCTTGTCACCAAACAGCCCATCGGTGTGGTCGGTCTGATCACGCCCTGGAATTTTCCGTTTATCGTGCTTGCGGAACGTCTGCCCTTCATCCTTGCGGCTGGCTGCACGGTGGTGTTGAAACCGTCTGAGTTGACCTCGACCACCAGCCTGATCTTTGCGGACATTCTGTCCGAGGCGGGATTGCCCAAGGGTGTCTACAATGTTGTGACCGGCACCGGACCCGTGGTGGGTGAAGCTATATCGACGCATATGGACATCGACATGATCTCATTTACCGGGTCGACCGCAGTTGGAGAGCGTGTTCTCGAAGCCTCCAAATCCAACCTCAAGAAAGTCGGGTTGGAGCTGGGCGGCAAGAACCCGCAGGTGATCTTTGCGGATGCCAATCTTGATGATGCTGTTGACGGTGCCGCCTTTGGCCTTTGCTTCAATGCAGGCCAGTGCTGCGTGTCCGGTTCGCGCCTGATCGTCGAGGCGTCTGTCGCCGAAGAGTTCAAGGCAAGGCTTATCGAAAAACTCAGTCGTGTGAAAATCGGGGACCCGCTAGACCCGGACACGCAGATGGGGGCCATTGTCACCCCTGATCATTTCAACAAAATCCGAAGCTATATCGAGAAAGGGCAAGCCGAGGGTGCCTCGCTCGATGCGGGCGGCAAGACGGTCTCGCCCTCTGGTGGAGAATTTATTGTGCCCACGGTTTTTTCCGGTGTCACGCCGGATATGGCGATTGCACGCGAAGAGATCTTTGGACCTGTTGTGTCGATGTTGACTTTTGAGACAGTTGAAGAAGCCACCGCTTTGGCGCTGGACACCGAATACGGGTTGGCCGCCTCGGTCTGGAGCAAGAACATCGACAAAGCGCTTGGCGTGATCCGCAAGATGCGCGCAGGTCGCTGCTGGGTGAACACCACAATCGTCGGTGGCCCCGAGCAGCCGATGGGCGGATTCAAACGCTCGGGCACGGGCCGGGAATGCGGGATGATGGGGGTTGAGGAATATATGGAAACCAAATCCATCCATGTCGCCTTGGGCGACCGCGCGCATTGGATTAGCTGATATGACGCGCACGAATCTGAATGACATGAATGGCCTGTTTGTCGGCCGGGTGTGGATCCCGGAAACGGGGCCGGTACTGGTGGTTTTGCGGGATGGCGCGCTGTTCGACATCACCTCTCGCGAAGTGCCCACCATGCGCGACCTGTTGGAGAGGGACGACCCGGCGGCCTATGCCGCTGGTGCCTCGGGGGCCCTTTTTGCCGCTCTGGCTGATCTTGAGACCGAAAGCCTTGCTGCCGAAGGCGATCCCGCCCGCCGGCATTTTCTGGCCCCTAATGATCTGCAATCCGTCAAGGCTGCGGGCGTCACCTTTGCCAAGTCCATGGTCGAACGCGTGATCGAAGAACGGGCTGCCGGCGATCCTCAGGCCGCCGAAGCGATCAGGGCGCGGATCGGTGATCTGATCGGTGCCAGCCTGTCAAACATCACGCCGGGGTCCGATGAGGCCGAAACGGTCAAACAGGCGCTGATCAAGGAAGGGCTCTGGTCGCAATACCTCGAAGTAGGCATCGGGCCCGATGCCGAGGTCTTTTCCAAGGCGCAGGTCCTGTCTGCCGTAGGTTGGGGTGCGCCGGTGGGGTTGCATCCGAAATCGGTCTGGAACAACCCGGAACCCGAAATCGTGCTGGCGGTGAACAGCAAAGGCACCATTCAGGGGGCCACAATCGGGAACGATGTGAACCTGCGCGATTTCGAAGGCCGCTCTGCCTTGCTGTTATCCAAGGCCAAGGATAACAACGCTTCCGCAGCAATCGGTCCGTTCATTCGGCTGTTTGATGACAGCTATGCGATGGACGACGTCCGGAACGCTGAACTGACGATGACCGTCACCGGCAAGGACAGCTTTGTGCTGACGGGCCATTCCCTCATGTCCGAGATCAGCCGTGACCCGACCGATATCGTTGGGCAGACACTCAACGAAAACCACCAGTATCCCGATGGCTTCATGCTGTATCTCGGGACGCTGTTTGCACCGACCGAGGATCGCGACGTGCCCGGCGAGGGCTTTACCCACAAAACCGGCGACCGGGTTGAAATCTCGGCCACCGGCCTTGGCACGCTGACCAATGATGTCCGCAGAAGCGGCGATTGTGCGCACTGGACCTTCGGACCGTCGGCCTTCATGCGCAATCTGGCTGCGCGCAACCTGATTTGAGGAACTGACACATGCTGACAGGCAAACACTATATCGCGGGAGACTGGATCGAATCCGATGGACGCTTCTCCTCGCAGCCCGTGACGGGCGAGGCGCAGGAATTCTGCGTGGGGACGCCCGCTTTGGTCGAAGAGGCCGCAACCGCTGCGGAAGAGGCGTTTGAAACCTACAGCGCCACCTCGCGCGAGCAACGCGCGGCCTTCCTTGACAGGATTGCCGATGAAATCGACGCCCGTGGCGATGCCATCACCGAAGTGGGGTCGGCCGAAACCGGCTTACCCGAAGCGCGATTGCAGGGCGAGCGGGGCCGCACGGTCGGCCAGTTGCGCCTGTTTGCCAGTCATATCCGCGCGGGCGATTATCTGGACCGCCGTCATGATGAGGCCTTGCCGGATCGCGCACCCCTGCCGCGCCCGGAGCTGCGCATGGTCCAGCGCCCCATCGGCCCGGTGGCCGTCTTCGGTGCATCAAACTTCCCGCTCGCCTTTTCCGTCGCCGGCGGCGACACGGCCAGCGCGCTGGCTGCCGGTTGCCCCGTCGTCGTGAAAGGCCACTCGGCGCATCCCGGCACGTCCGAGATCGTGACACTGGCCATCGCGGCAGCAGTGGAAGCCTGCGACATGCCAAGGGGAGTGTTCTCTTTAATTCAAGGCGGTCGCCGCGACGTGGGTGAGGCGCTGGTCCAGCATCAACTGATCAATGCGGTTGGTTTCACCGGTTCTCTTGGCGGTGGCCGGGCGCTCTTTGATCTTTGTGCCGCACGCCCCACGCCGATCCCCTTCTTTGGTGAGCTTGGCTCCATCAACCCGGTTTTTATCCTGCCGGAGGCCGCCAAGGCGCGCGCAGCTGAGATTGGCGCCGGATGGGCCGGATCGCTGACCATGGGCGCGGGCCAGTTCTGCACCAACCCGGGTGTGGTGTTCATCGAGGACAGCGCGGCAGACGCCTTTATTGCAGCCGCTGCCGAGGCACTCGCCGCCATCGGTGAACAGACAATGCTGACCGACGGGATTGCCGAAGCCTATCGACAGGGGACGGCACACATTCAACGTATTGACAGCTTGCGCGAAGTGGTCGGCACCTCCTGTGACGGGCGCGCGGCGCAACCTTACCTGTTCGACACCACACTCGACACCTGGGCGGCAGAACCGCATCTTGCCGAGGAAGTGTTCGGCCCGCTTGGTATTGTGGTGCGATTGCCGTCCGCCGACGATTTCCAAGGAGTTGCACGCGGCTTTGTCGGACAACTCACGGCAACCTTGCAGATGGACGCGGGCGATACCGATATGGCCGCATCGCTTACGCCGATCCTCGAACGCAAGGCGGGCCGTATTCTGGCCAACGGCTTCCCGACTGGCGTTGAAGTCAGCGATACCATGGTCCACGGAGGCCCTTATCCAGCATCAACCAACTTTGGCGCGACATCTGTCGGCACGCTCTCGATCCGTCGTTGGCTTCGCCCTGTGTGCTACCAGTCGATGCCGGACGACATCTTGCCAGAAGACGCAACAGGATAGGAAGAGCCTCATGCAGATCGACGTCCTTCCAGATGTCAAAACCACGCTGGGTGAAGTTCCTCTTTGGCATGGGGGGGGAACTGATGGTTCGACCGTAGATGGCGACGACTTTCTCTGGAGCGCCAAGGTCTACGCCAGAAAGTTTGTGCGATATGCCCCCAACAGCAAAATTGATCGTGTGATAGAGATGTCCGTGAAGAAGGTCGCAAGCGTGAACCTAGGTTGGCCGAATTTGGACATGTTCTACGTCACATCCATGGGAAAACCGCCTTTGCCGCGTTTTCCCGGAGACGCCCTTGTGCGTGGATCACAGCTCGCTGTTCGAGGCCTTGGTGTCCAAGATGCCCCTGAGCCGAGGTTTGGAGCGTGAACGGATTGAACCGGGGCCGGAAACCACGGGGTGTTTTGGCACTTTGGCGACGCTTCCGTGTCCAAGTTCGTCTTATGGAACGTCAGATGAAGCGCAATGCAGAGGCTGGGATCAAACCTGTTGAAGTCGAATATTGGCGGAGCTTGATGTGAGCGGACTTTCCCTGTCCGGTGTGATCCCGGCGACCCTGTTGTGCTTCAACGACGATCTTTCGATAGATGAGGCAAGCAGTCGGAAACACCTGTCAGACGTGGCCAATGTGTCCGGAATTTCCGCGATCACCGTGAATGGCCATGCGTCTGAAGTTGGAAGTTGCTCATTCGAAGAGCAGGCTCGGATCCTTGACTTCTCGTTGGACGAAGCGGGCGATCAGGTGCCCATTATCTCTGGCGTATATGCAGATGGTTCCTTAGAAGCAGCCAGCCTCGCGAAAGCCTGGGAGAGAGCAGGAGCGTCGGCCTTGCTCGTCTTCCCGTCGAACGTTCTTGGCATGGGCGGCTTTCAGAGACCCGAGATGGCAAATGAGCATTTCAAGTACATTGCAGATGCCACGGATTTGCCGCTCATCGCCTTTGTTTACCCTGTGCAATCCAACCTGCACTTTACCTTCGATGGGCTGGTGCAGCTTTTTGATGAAGTGCCGAGCGTCAAAGCAATAAAAGATTGGTGCAACGATCCCAAGCGGCACGAACGTCATATTCGCGAGTTTCAGTCGCGGTCTGACCCGGTGAATGTGCTCACGACGCATTCGTCCTGGTTGATGAGCTCGCTTTCACTCGGTGCCGCTGGTCTCTTATCGGGCGCGGGCAGCGTTGTGGCGCCGCTTCAGCTTGCGCTGTTCGAAGCGATCCAACGCGGTGATTTCATCCGCGCCCGAGAGGTCAACGACATTCTCTACCCATTTCAACAAGTATTCTATGCAGATCCGTTTCTCGACATGCACAATCGAATGAAGCACCTGCTCTACCTCAACGGTCGCGTTCCAAACCCAATGGTTCGGCCGCCAATGATGGCGCTACAGAAATATGAAGTCGACAGGTTGAAGGGGCTTACCCGGCTTGCAGAAGATTGCGGGGGCGCGAACTAGGTCTCAATCAGACCACGTTCCCTACGAAAGCGTTTCAACCGCCGGTGCTTCCCGCAGAATAAGTCAATCTGCGCTCTGTTCTGCCGTGTGGCGACAAGACCGGCCATTCATACAGACCGCAGCAAGGATAAGTGGGCGGGCTTACCGACTGCGTGTGGAAGCCGACACTCCATTTTCCATCGTCGCTAACGCGGCATTTTTCACTTCTCTTGTGCATTGCCTTGCAATCCAAAGCAAAGCAACGAACCTGTCAAGATAATCAGGGCTGAAGTGCGATCTGTGTCGAATGGTGAAACACTTGTCTCGAATACATTATGCTGAAGCAGAGACGCCCTCACCGGCGCTCGGACCGTTGAGTGCCTCGTAGTGCAGGTACTCCGCATCCACACCCATCAAGATGTCTTTGGCCAATGCATGCTGAGCATCTGATTTGTAGAAGATCAGCAACTCCAGACCAAACCTCGAAAGGTCCCGCATCTTCGCAATCTCTGTTTCATAGGAATAGCCCGAGGATGCCAGCGCCCTGGTTTCTTCGTCGTCAAATTCCGGCAATGAAGGGAAATTACATATCCCGCGAAATTTCGCGTCGAGAATCTTGCGCGCAAGTTCGTCCCAGTTCGCGAAGGGATCCAGCGCAAAGACCCCACAATAGCAATTGGCCGGAGCATTTGAATCTGATCGCTTGAGAAAACTTGTTGTCTCGTTGTTCACATTGCAAAGCGGGAAAGTGAGCGAAGTCATAGCAATTTCGGCAGGGAACTGAGCCATAGCTGGCACGAACACCGACAAGCCCTCCTGCGTCTTCGAGTGATCATTTAGGTCTGTAAAAATGCGAATGCTCTGCATGTTGTCGGATTTACCCAAATTTTCCCATCTCAGCAATCTTCAGAGCGGTACATTGCTCCCGCCACATGCGACTTGTGTCCGTGATGGGAGAAACTGAGACCTTGAGCAACACTGACAAAAACATCGTTATTCTTGCCACTCTGGATTCCAAGGGGGAAGAGGCCGCATTCCTAAAGCGGAGGCTCGCGTCGCTTGGTCGATCTGTTCTGGTCGTCGATGTTGGAACTTCAGGCGAGCCACGAGTCCAGGCTGATATTTCCAGCTCCGAGGTCAAAGAACGCATCACTGGAGATACACAAAGCTCAGACCCCGCCAAAGCGTTGGCCGCAATGGCCGAGGGGGCTGCGGTGCTGATCAACGACATGTTCGAAGCAGGCACGATTGACGCGGTTGTCGGTATTGGCGGCGGCAAAGGCGCGGGCCTCTTTCACCAGGCCACAAAGGGTCTGCCCTTTGGGTTTCCCAAGGTCCTGATTTCAAGCGGGCGACCGGCCCTGTTGGCAGAGATTGCCACCACCAGCGACACAATCCTGATGCCCACCCTTGTGGACCTGTTCGGCATCAACCGGTTCTCTCGCGCCGTGCTCGAAAATGCCGCCAATCTGGTGTCAGGTTTGGTATGGCACGCGCAGGAAGCCGAGGATGAAAAGACCATCGCCGTAACCGCCTTTGGTGTCACGACGCCCGCGGTTGCCGAAATAAAGCGCATTCTGGACCGGGCGGGATATACAGTCATCGTCTTCCCTGCAAACGGTGCCGGGGGGCGCACGATGGAAGTCCTTATTGCCCGTGGCGTATTTGACGGTGTGATTGACCTGACAACAACAGAGATTGCGGATCTGGTTTTTGGCGGGACAGCAAGTGCTGGCGCGGACAGGCTATTGGCAGCGGGCGCTAAGGGGATACCGCATCTCATTGCACCGGGCGCCGTTGATATGGTCAATTTTGGCCCGCCTGAGACTGTTCCGAACCAGTTCAGCGACCGGATCACGTACCGCCACACGCCGATGACGACACTGGTGCGCACCACGCCTGCGGACATGGCCGAGATCGCACGGCACACGGCGCAGAAAGTGAATGCAGCCCAAGGTCCGGTCGCGGTTTTCTGGCCGGGCAAAGGCGTGTCAGACTACGACCGGGAGGGGCACGATTTTCATAATCCATCTGCAAATGCAGCGTGGCGGGACGCCATGATGGCGGCGCTTTCTCCCTCAATCCAAGTGACCGAAACAGACCACCACATCAATGACCCAGCGTTTGCCGCGCTTTGCGCAGACTGGATGATGACGCAATTGGAGAGAGCGACATGAAAAACTTCTCGCGCAGTGAGATTCTTGCACGCCTTGCGACGGAAACCGACGCGGGGCGCCCCATCCTCGGGGCAGGTACAAGCTGTGGCCTCATCGCCAAATGCGCGGCTTTGGGCGGGGCTGACCTGCTTATCGTCTACAGCACGGGGCGCTCGCGCCTCATGGGCTTGCCTACCAGCAGGATCGGAGACTCGAATGCCAACACCATCGAGATGGCGGTGGAGATCCGGAATGTGGTTTCCGACACACCTGTTATTGGCGGGATTGAGGCGTGGGACCCAACACGCATGGATCTCGATCAACTGCTGGACGACTTTCAGGCCGCCGGTTTCTCTGGCGTGATCAATTACCCGACCATCTCCACCATGGGAGAGACATGGCGCAAGCGCAGGGGCAAGGTAGGACTTGGCTGGAACCGCGAGGTTGAACTGATCGAGCGCGCTGTTGCCCGTGACATCTTCACCATGGCCTATGTCGCCACGGTTCAGGATGCGCTTGATGTGGCCGAACGGGGTGTTGACTGTCTTGTCCCACATGTCGGTGCCACCGGCGGCGGTCTGGTCGGGCACGAAACGGGCAGCAAGATCGACGAAGAGATCCGCAAGATCTTGGAAATGATCGACGCGGTTTCGGCCAAGGGGCATGGGCCGGTTTTCCTCTGCCATGGCGGCAAGATTGCCGAGCCTGCCGACACTGCCCGGATTTATCGGGAAACAAGCTGCGTCGGCTTTGTCGGCGCTTCTTCCATCGAACGCATCCCAATCGAACGCGCCGTCAAATCGGCAGCCGAAGAGTTCAAGTCCATTCCATTCGCCAAAGGTGAGCAACAATGACCGCTGAGAAAACTGTAGATTTCCTCGTGATCGGAAGCGGCGCAGCCGGGGTGAGTGCGGCCATCTATGCGGCCTCACAGGGCAAATCCGTAATGCTGTGTGAAAAGGCCAAAAAGATTGGCGGCACCACCGCATTGTCAAACGCCATGATCTGGGTGCCCTGCTCCGACCACGCGAAAGCGGCCAACATAGATGATACACTTGACCGCGCCCGGACCTACCTCAAGGGCGAGCTTGGCAATTACTACGACGAGGCGAAGATTGATGCCTATCTTGACCGCGGCCCGGAAGCGGTGCGCGCGATTGAGGAACACTCCGACATCAAGTTCGTTCTGGCGGGTGCGCCTGATTATCATTCCTCCCGCGAAGGCGGTGTCGACAAAGGACGCGCGCTGAGCCCGGTCCCTTACGACGGACGCAAGCTCGAAAAGGACTTCGACCTGATCGGTGACCCTATCCGCGTTGTTCTGGGCGGCATGATGATCACGTCAAGCGAGATCAAGCATTTCTTGAATCCCTTCAAATCAACCACGGCCATGGCGCATGTTCTGCGCCGCGTTGGCCGGTTTGCAAAGGATCGCCTGAGCTATTCACGGGGGACCGAACTGAGCGGCGGGAATGCCTTTCTTGCGGCTGCCCTGATCAGTCTGCGCAATCTGGGTGTTGACCTGCGGACCGGCTGTGCGATGAAGGAGTTGATCGTTGAGGACGGTCGGGCGGTTGGTGCGACACTCTCCGAGGGCGGGGCCGAGACCAAAGTGCTGGCCCGTGATGGCGTTGTCCTGGCCACAGGCGGCTTTGCCGCGAGCGCCGATCTGCGCGCCGAGATCGGGGCGAAACACCGCCACGATGTGACCCTTTGCGCCAAAGAGGCCGAGGGGGACGGCATCAATGCGGCACGCGATGTGGGCGGGGCGCTGGATACGAACATTGCGAGCCCGGGATTTTGGACACCTGTGTCGCGCCTCAAGAACAAAGACGGCTCCACCGCCATCGTGCCTTACGGCTGGCTGGACCGCGGTCGCCCCGGGGTGATCGCCGTGGGCCCTAACGGCAAGCGGTTTGTGAATGAATCGAACTCTTACCATGACGTGTGCATTGGCCTCTTCGAGAACGGCTACCCTGATGATGAACGGTTCTTTTTCATCTGCGAGGAGGCGTTTGTGAAAAAGCGCGGCATGGGTGATATCCTGCCCTGGCCCTGGACGCCGAGCCTGGCCAGCTACATCCGCCGGGGCTATATCCAGCGCGGTGAAACACTCGAAGACCTGGCGAAAGAAATCGACATCGACGCGGGCGCGCTGAAATCCACAGTGACGCAACACAACGAAAACGTAAAATCGGGCATCGACCCGGATTTCGGGCGGGGACAGTCTGCCTTTAACAAGGCTCTGGGCGACGCGACCCTGGGTCTGAAGAATCCCAATCTCGGGCCGATCCAAAACGGACCGTTCATTGCACTTCGGATCGTTCCGGGAACTTTGGGAACAGCGGCCGGCCTGAAGACGGATGCGCGTGCGCGCGTTCTGCGCGATGATGACAGCGCGATCCAAGGGCTTTATGCCTGCGGAAACGACGCCAGTTCAATGATGGCGGGCATCTATCCCGGCGCTGGCATTACCATCGGCCCTGCAATCGTTTGCGCTTACCTGGCCGTTGAAGATGCCATCAAGTCGCAGAGTGAGGTCGCCGCGTAGCCAAGCTCAGGTGATGATGTTGTATTTCTTGATCTGATTATAGAGCGTCTTGCGTGTAACGCCGAGATGCTCGGCAGTCTTTGTCCGATTGAGGTTGTTCAACAAAAGCGCCTGAACAATCCGGTCGCGTTGCGAGATGCGCTTGCCTTCGGTCACGGTCTCACCGCCTCCGAGATACGAGACCAATTCAGGCTCGCTGCAATTTCCGTTCTTCGCGATCATCATCCAAGTCACCGCCTTTTGCAGCTCGGCTAGATTGCCGGGCCAGTTGTGCCGTATCAGCATCCGAACGATATCGGGCTGCAAATCCGCCTCATCTGCGCCGATCTCTGCCGTGAAGCTTTTGGCCAAAAGCGGGATGTCTTCCAGGCGGTCGCGCAAAGGTGGGATTTCTACAAGTTGGTTGTCATTCTCCTTGAGCAGAGCATTCGGGAGCGTTCCCTTCGCTTCACTCAGGACCAGAACGAAGGTGGCAGAGCAGTGTCGGGCGCGGGTATCTCCTCCTGTTCGGTACTCACCAGCCGACAGAATCTTTTCCAGTGTCTGACGTTCCTCTCGTGGCAGTCCGTCAAACCCGTATATCGTTATGACATCCGCCGCGACGGCGAGTTCCAGAACGCCGACTTTCCGCCGAAGGCGTATATCACTTGCGGACCCCAGAAGCTCATCGAGGCCGTTCTTCGAACGGGTCATGTCAATGTCCCAGCGTCTGCCTTTGCCCTTTGACACAATTCTCTTCGCAACCATCTCTGCCACTGTCCGGCGCCCGGTGGACGTTTCTCCGGATATCAAGATGAGCCGCGCTTCATCGCGAATGGCGACCTCAACACGGTTGAGCATTTGGTCCATTGCGCCTGAACGGCAGATGATCCCGTAGCGTTTGCTGTACCTGTTGAGGCGACGTTCCAAATGTTCGACACGGTCCTGTAGAACTTCAATCTCGCGAAACGAGGCGACGCTGTTGAGCAAGGACTTTTCCAATGGCGCTCTATCCATCGCGGACCCGCCAATAAATCCATCGATGCCCGCCCTGCGGCACAGTTTTTCAAGTTCGGCACCACCGGAAACAGGACCACCTCCCAAGTAAACAGTAAGTGATCTTTGCGGGCGGCGCACGCTGTCCACAATCCCCTTCGCGGCCAGAGCGAGTTGTTGCAGGGCTTCGTCCTTTACCCCTTCCTCCTGAATGCTCGGGTTCAGTCCAAAGTTGATGCAAAGCGATGTGACCCCGGCCTCGACCATGCTGACGGCTTCTGTACGGCTTCGAACATACCCTATGGTGTCGAACCCATCTGCCTTTGCGGCCGTCAGGAATTCGATTTCTCTTTGCAAACCCAGGCCATGACTTTCCAATTCTGCGGCGCGTGCGCCAAAATGGAACACGGCCGGAAAATTTGTCAGCCCGACAATCTTCAATGCGTGCAATCGGCGCAAAAGTGCGTCGACGTTTAAACGCGGATCAAAGAGCGGTAAACCAACGTAGACAGGTAGCGCGACACGGGGCACCAGTTCGTCCGACGCAAGCTGAAGGGTCACTTCAACCGGGTCAAAGATCGGCAACAAAGACGCCGGAGACGGGATCCCCATAGAGCGCAGCTTTCCGGCACCGAGCGCCAGAATGAAATCAGCGCCAGCATTTTCGGCGGCGTGAGCCGCCATACCTGACCCAACGGCGGCGCCTACGCGAAATCTCTCTCGGTTTGATCTCATTTGCCCCGATCCGGACGTGTTTGCTTGTTCGGATAAGTTACCCAAATTTACTCACTAAGCTGAATAATTGAGGCGCGACCTGCCGTCCAGACCATAAGCTGAGGTCAGAAAGGTGCCTCAGGGCATGCACTTTAGGGAGGAAAAAGTGAAACTAGCTCATAAGGTAACCATAACGTCGGCAGTAGCGGCGCTCATGTGCACAGCTGCTTATGCCGAAGAGTTCGATTGGCGGAAGTTCGAAGGTACTGAAATCACGTGGGCCTACGACATTCACCCCTATGCTGATGCGGTCGTCGCTTATCTGGACGAGTTCGAGGAACTGACCGGCATCAAGGTCAACGCCGAACTTTACCCGGATGACACCTACTGGGGTAAGTTGAACATTCAGCTTTCCACGGGCTCGCCCGATTGGGATGTTGTCGGCACCGGTATTCAACCTGCCTGGGATGTCACGCCAGCCGGTCAGCTTGCGCCGTTGCGGGGCCTGATCGAAGACCCCAGCATGACCAGTCCCGATTATGCCTACGAAGATTTCTTCCCGGCCCTGAGACGTGCCTGGACCTGGGATGTCGCCGAAGAGAAAATCATCGATACGCCGGATGGCGAAATTTGGGGCATCCCGCATGCCTTTGAAAACATGCAATTGATGTACCGGACGGATGTTTTAGAGCGTTTGGGTGTTGAGCCCCCGAGCACACTTCCGGAACTGACAGCCGCATGCGAAAAAATCACGGCTGCAGATCCCAGCATCACACCATTGGCAGTTCGCGGGGTACGCTTTTGGAGCTCAATCCATACTGCGCCAATCTCGATCGCCCAATCCTATGGTGTAAGCGACTTCGTCGGCTCGGGCGACGATCTGGATACCGCGCTGGACGGACCGGAATCGATCCGTTTCCACAAAGACTATGTGGCAATGATCCAGGCTTGCGCGCCAGACAGCTGGGCCAACGACAACTGGTATCAGGTGGTTGATGGCCTTTCGACCGGCACAACGGCCATGGCCGTAGACGCGAATATGTTCGGCTTCTGGAACAATATCGAAGGTGCATCGGATGCTTCGGGCAAGATCGCCTTTGCTCCGCCGCTGACGGCGCCGGACAACGATGAGTTCGCGTCAAACATCTGGATCTGGTCGCTTGCGATCAATGCAGCATCCGAAAAGCAAGGGGCTGCCTGGTATTTCATGCAATGGGCCACATCCAAAGAGATGAACGTGCGCGGTGCGACAGACGGCAAGCTTGTGAACCCGCCGCGAGCCTCGACATGGGAAGCGCAGGAATGGATCGACTACGCAAACCAGCCTGAGTTCAACAACTTCTACGACACGTTCAACACAGTTCAGGAAAGAACTTCGCTGCTGTTTACCCCGCGTTACGGGTTCGGCACGGCCATGAATGCCTGGGCTGTTGCCATGCAGGACATGGTTGGTGGCGCGGATGTCGAAGAACGTCTGTCGGAGCTTGCTGAAGAAATTCGCGACGAGCTTAACTAATACCTCCCTGTCGACTACGGTCGATACCTTGTGACGGCGGCGTCATCGTCGCCGTCACTTTTTTAGCCGGTTGTCGGAGGCAGTCCAATTGGCCCGAAAGACCCAAAAATCTGGAAACCTCTTCCTCCTCATAACCCTGCTACCCGCAGTGCTCATTCTTGGCGGATTTATCCTTCTGTTCTTCTGGGGCTTCTACCAGTCGCTGACCGACATGCGGTTCGGGCGCGCGCGGGTGGACTTTGAGGGGTTCGGAAACTACGAGCGTCTCTTCAGTCGCGGGCGCTTCTGGGACTCGGTGTCCGCAACCGCGATCTACGCGTTTTCCGCTGTCACCTGCCAGGCGATCCTAGGGCTGGCAATCGCCAAGCTCTTCAACACGAAGGCGTTGCTCGCCAAGTGGCTGCGCCCCGCAATTCTCTTGCCTTTGGTTCTTCCGCCCCTGTCGGTCGCACTGATGTGGACCGTCATGATGAACCCAGAAACCGGCGTTCTGAATTATTTCCTGAGCTTTATCGGTATTGAGAATTTCTCATGGATATCAAAGGCTGAGACGGCCATGTTCGCTATCGTTTTCATCGATGTATGGACCTTTACGCCGTTCTTTGCGTTGATCATTTTCGCGGGCCTTCGCGGGATTACGCCCGACATTATCGAGGGTGCCAGAATGAACGGCGCAAAGGCCTGGGGTATTTTCTGGCGGATCGAACTGCCAATGGTGCTGCCCTACATCGTCCTGGCAGCGCTGTTCAGACTGATCGATTCCCTTAACCAATTCGACATCATTTTCGGGACCACCCAAGGGGGGCCCGGCAATGCGACTGATGTGCTGTCGGTTTCGGCTTATTTTACCGCGTTCCAAAACCTTCATTTCGGTCGAGGTGCAGCGATCATGATCGTTAACTGGGTGATGGTGCTGATCACTGCGATGGTCGTCGTGAAATTGTGGCGCTACACAAGAGAGAGGGTAAGCTGATGCGGCCCAACCTCATCTTGTCTGCTATCCTGAACGTACTGGTTCTCATTGTCGTTGCTGTTCTGGCATTTCCAATCATCTGGATCGTTATGAACTCCTTCAAGGAAGCGGCGGATATCAACGCCTATCCGCCCGTGTTCCTGTTCGAGCCGACACTTGAAAACTACAAGGTTCTTTTCGACATCGCGGATGCCAAGGCTACCAATTACGGCACGCTCAAGGTCGAGTTCTTCAAACCGGTATTCAACAGCGTGGTCATCGCGGTCGGGGCCGTGCTGTTGTCGCTGATAGCTGGTGTGCCCGCTGGCTATGCACTGGCGCGCCACCATTTTCGAGGCAAGGAGGACCTGGCCTTTTTCATTCTTGGCTTCCGCTTCGCGCCGGTGCTTCTGGTCATCATCCCCATGTTCCAGTTCTTTCAGGCGGTTGGCCTTTATGACAGCTATCTTGGCATGATCTGGGTCTATCAGCTTGTGACCCTTCCCATGATCATCTGGCTTGCGCGGTCTTACGTCGAGGATATCCCGCTTGAGATCGAGGAAGCCGCGGCCATCTGTGGTGCCAGACGACCGGAAATCACGCTCAAGATCGTTCTGCCGCTGCTGCGTCCGGGCCTCGTGGGCGCATCGCTGCTGGTCTTTCTTCTGGCTTGGCACAACTTCGCGCTTGGTCTGATCCTGACCGCTCAGAAGACACCTGTCACGGTGGCACTGTTGAAACTTCTGAACCCGGGCATCAACTTTTATCCAGTTGTTTCCGCAGGCCTCGTCGTTTCGATGATCGTCCCAGTCATCCTGATCGTTCTCGGTCAGCGCCATTTGGAACGCGGCCTTACTTTCGGAGCCCTGAAATAATGCGACCTCTTGTCTTTGTCGGAACGACCAACCTCGATATCGTCTTCTACTCCGCCAACCTGCCGACGGTCGGCCAAAGTCTCATGGGCACTATCGAGGAATTTGGCGGGGGGAAAGGCGCCAATCAGGCGGTTGCCGCAGCCCGGCTGGGCGGCGCTCCATATTTCGCGACCATGTTTGGCGAAGATGATGCGGCCGACGCATTGACCAAAGGTCTCGCGGATTTTGGCGTCAGAACCGACAAGATCCGCCGCAAACCCGGCACCGCATCCGGTAAATCGCTGATCTTCGTGAATTCCAAAGGCAGCAATATGATCGGCATCGACGCAGGCGCCAATGAGGCGTTCGATCCGGACGATGCCCGGGCGGCCCTCGAGGACGTGCCCCAGGACGCCGTCGTTGTGGTTGAGATGGGCTTGCCTGCCGAAACCTGCCGTGCCGCGTTTGAGGCCAAGGGAAACCGGTTTCTAATATTCAATCCGGCGCCGGTCCGGGCTCCGCTCACCGAAGAAGACTGCCGGTCTATCGATATGATCACCCCGAACGAGACCGAAGCGCAGGAACTGACCGGGCTTCCGGTGACGACGGTTGACGAGGCGTTTGTAGCCGCAAAGGCGCTGCATGACAGCGGGGTTGCAGGGGTCGCCATCACTTTGGGCGAAAACGGCGTGGTGTATCTGGATGCCAACCATCACATCCACCAACACGCCTTTCCGGTTGACGCCGTGGACACGACGGCGGCCGGCGATGCCTTCAACGGTGCACTGGCCACAGCCATTGCCAAGGGTTTCGACATTGAGGACGCGCTCAGCTTCGCTGTCGCGACAGCAAGCCTGAGTGTCACCCGCAAAGGGGCGCAGCAATCCATGCCAACAGAACAAGAGGTCAGAAACTTCATGGCCCGACAAAAAGGACGAACCAAATGAGTATTTTTGATCTGAATGGCAAAACTGCCCTCGTCACAGGGGCATCCGGTGGCATCGGGCTGGCTTTGGTCAAAGGCTTTTCGGATGCCGGTGCAAAGGTGGTGGCTACTGATCTGGACCCCTCCGCTGTTGAGGCGGCGACGGCTGGGAATGCGAATGTCATGCCCGTGACCCTTGATGTCTCTGACGACAAGGGCATCAAGACAGTTCTTGCCAATGCGCGTGAAATCTTCGGCCCGGTCGATATTCTGGTCAACAATGCCGGCGTCAAATCCGCCGAACGTCTGATGGATGGGGACAGGGCCAAAATTCAGCGCACCCTGGCGATCAACACCGATGCCGTCCTTTCCCTGACGCGCCTTGTCTTTGAGGACAGTCTGAGGGACCGGGGCGGGCGCATCATCAACATCGGTTCTTCGATTTCGTCACGTGGCGCGGTGTTGAACTATCAGGCCGGAGGTGCGGATTACTGTTTCTCCAAGGCCATCGTGCATGACCTGACGCAGCTGATCGCCTATGAGGCCGCTCCTGCCGGGGTGACCGTCAATGCGGTCGCTCCGGGGATTGTGCACACGCCCCTGCACGGAAGACCGGCGGAAGAAACCGAGGAGCGCCACGGCGGACGCATCCCTCTGGGCCGTATCGCGATGCCCGAGGACATTGTGGGCGCCGCCGTCTTCCTCGCAACAGGGGCCGCTTCCTACATCACCGGACAGGTGCTGCATGTGAATGGCGGTATGGTGATGAGCGATTGAAACGAAGATGACCGATTGGCCCAAAATATCCGCGATCATCAGCGACCTGGATGGTGTGACCTATCGCGGCGATGACCCGATTGAGAGCGCCGTGGACGCCTTTCAGCAGTGGAACAAGAACGGCTTCCCCTACGCTTTCGTTACCAACAATTCGACCAAATCGGCCGAGGAATTTGCCGACAAACTGAACGGGATGGGCATTCCCGCATCGCCCGAGCGGATCATCACCACCTCTGCGGTGGCCGCGGACCGGCTGGCTGCGCTTGTCGCGCCCGGATCGCGCGTGATGGTCATCGGTGCCACTGCGTTGCGGCGTGCCGTGGAACAACGCGGGTTCGAGATCGCGGATGAGGATGTCGCCGCCGTCGTTGCGGGACTGGACCGGGCCTTTACCTTTGAAAAACTGGCCCGGGCACAAACCGCCCTCATGCAGGGTGCGCGGTTCATTGGCACCAACCCGGACCATATGCTGCCCCACGGCGGTGGTTTCGAGCCGGGCGCCGGGTCGATCCTGAAAGCGATCGAGACCGCCTCCGGCGTGGCCCCCTTGATCATCGGCAAACCGGAACCCGATCTTGTGACCATGGCGCTGGCCATCCTCGGGACCGATCCCGCGTCCACCTACATGCTGGGCGACCAGATCATGACCGATATCATGGCCGGTCACAAGGCCGGATTGCCCACCATTCTGGTGCGGACCGGTGTTGCGGAAAAGGGCCCGTTCCCGATCCATCCGGATTTCGACATCGAAACGCTCGCCGCGATTCCTCTCGTGGCGACACAATAAAACACAGGCGCAAAATGGCAGACGTAAGCACATCAAAAATTGTCAAGAAATACGGAGCATTCACTGCCCTCCATGGCGTTGATCTTGATATCGAGGACGGCGAGTTCATCGTATTTGTCGGCCCTTCCGGCTCCGGAAAATCGACGTTGCTGCGCTGCATCGCGGGCCTGGAGCCGATTGAGAGCGGATCGGTTCGCATCTCCGGGCAAGACGTAACGCACGTCGACCCGGCCGACCGCGATTTGTCCATGGTGTTTCAGAACTACGCGCTCTTCCCGCACATGTCTTGCCGGGGGAATTTGGAATTCCCGTTGAAATCCGAGAAGGTTGCAAAACCGGAGATCGACACGAGGGTCGAAAACGCCGGAAGGCTTCTCCACATTGAGCAGCTTCTGGATCGTAAACCCTCGGAACTCTCGGGCGGTCAACGGCAGCGCGTTGCGATCGGGCGCGCCATCGTCAAGGAACCCAAGGTCTTTTTGTTCGATGAACCTCTGTCGAACCTCGACGCGGAATTGCGGATCAATATGCGGTTGGAAATCACCAAACTCCACCGCCAGCTCAAGAATACGATCATCTATGTGACCCATGATCAGGTCGAAGCGATAACCATGGCGGATCGCATCGTGGTCCTGCGCGACGGGCGCATCGAACAGATTGGCACGCCGCATGAACTGTATTTCCATCCGGCGAACCAGTTCGTCGCGACGTTCATCGGTGCGCCCCAGATGAATCTGGTGCCGTGTCAGGTTTCAGATACGGGCAACGGTTCCGGTGTTTCTGTCACCGTCGGAGATCAGTCGGGCGTCAGCTTGCCGGTCGAAGGGTCCGTAGGTTCCAACCCCCAAGCGACCTTCGGTTGTCGCCCCGAGGATATCCAGTTCGAAGATCCGGGCAAGGAAGCCGTCAAGCTGTCCCTCGTGGTTGATGTGATCGAGCATCTCGGCGCGACAACCAACATCTACGGGTTGGTGCAACTATCAAAGGAACTGTCTATCGAAATTACGGTCGCAACCCAGTCTCGTGTCGTTGCGACAGAAGGAGACGCTTTGAATGTCTGGATCGCCGCCGAGGACAGTCACCTGTTCCAGGCTGACGGGCAGTCGTTCAAGCGTAACATTGTCGCACCAGCCTGGAGCTAAGAATTGGCTTTCATTGTCGCCGCACAGCTATGGAACGATTGCGAAGGTGGTATCGCCTGGGCATGCAACACAAAGCAGCAACCCCCGGTTGGTGCTCGTCCCCACCCTTCTTCGCGGCCCTGACAATCCTCAATCAACGTCCAGTCTGAGCACGGTCAACGATAGCTTCTACTGTGAGGCCAAAATGCTCGTGAAGCGCGTCTGACTTCGCGGACGCGCCAAAGCCCGACGTGCCGATGAACGCATCCTCTGGCCGAAGCCAACGGTTCCAGCCAAAGCCCACCGCAGCTTCAACAGCGATCCTTAGCGCTTCGCTGAGGACATTCTGCTGGAAGGCAGGACTTGCTTCTGCAAAGATATCCCAACTTGGCATCGAGACCACTGCGGCGTTGATACCGTCTTGCGCCAGACGGGTCGCGGCCTCGCGGATGAGTGCGACTTCGGTGCCTGTGGCGATGAGCGTGACATCTTGTTTGCCGTCCGGTTCATGCAGAACATATGCCCCGTTTCGACAACGGTTTTCCCCCGTATCGGACCGAACCGGGGGGGCATCTTGCCGGGAAAGGGCCAGCATGGACGACCCATTCTGGCGCTCCAGCGCGATTTGCCAGCGCTCGGCGGTTTCAATCGCATCCGCTGGTCGGAAGAGCGTCATCCCTGGCATTGCGCGGACACTGGCGAGGATTTACACGGGTTGGTAGGTCGGTCCGTTTGAACCGACACCGATAGAATCGTGACTGAACAGATGGACAACGGGCAGACCCATCAAAGCCGCGAAACGCATGGATGCAAGTTCAGAACCGCTGAAGGCAAGGCAAGTGGCGCAGACCGCCTTGGTCGGCGATCCCGTTGACCATCGCCCCTATCAGATGCTCGTGGACATCACAGTGGATGTAAGTGCCGGAACTGTCTTCCGAGGTGCAAGCAACGCGGGATCGTGTGTGGATACTTGCGTCCAGGTCCTGATACCCATAACTTGATTAAATTGAGGTTCGATATCTTTGGTTTTTCCCGGCCACAACGGGACAGATCATCGATAAGCAAATCAAACCTTTCCATAATTCCATAATTCCATGATTGACCAAAATGCGCGACTTTCGCAAAGTCGGCTCCACCTGCTTCTCAATTGTTGAAACAGAACGCAGCGAACGATCAGTTTGAGATTCACCCAGATCGGCGCGTTTGAACGGCCGGTTCGGTGAAATGTGCTGCACTGCCAAATGGGTGACGCTGCAAATGCGAGTGTTTTCTGCGTCAGCTAAAGCTGCAAGTGCACAAGTCCGGTTTGTCCGCATAGCGGACACCTACTATTGTTAAGAGGAATGTTCGCTCGCGGCCCATTCCCGACCTCCATCACATAACCGCAATGCCGCGATGCGGCCCACTATTCCCGCCATTCGCTGCGAGCGCAAATTCAGGGATGCGAACGGACGGTCCACGAAGAATACTGGGGTCTACACCTTCAAGGCTGATTGCCGCTATTGGTGTTTTCACCGAGGGATTGTCTGGAGAAGGTGGAATCGAAATCGGAAGGCTGGTTTCTTGCTGTCGATGGATTTCCACCCCGCTCTTGGTGCGTGTTGTTCGTGGATCAAGATGATGGATCCTATGCTTTTTCGCTAAGACAGATACCTTCGAAGATGCACGAAAACAACTCAAGAGAGAATTCAGGAATTTCTTTCGCTTTATTCCTAAAACACGTTAGACTAGGTCAAAAAAAGTTGAGCAGCACATCGATAAGGCTGAAAAATCAGTCTAAGATAGGAATGAGGCAATGGGGCTCCTGAACAAGCTGGTATCTGCAATTGCGCTGTTGGCACTGGCAGTGGCCGGTAACTACTTTGCCGTTTCGCTCTTTAACGGCGTTGAGTTCATATTTGGGTCAATTGCAGCTTTGGTCGCCCTGCGGCTCCTGGGGATCGGTTGGGGCTGCGCAATTGCGTTTTTGGCGGGAATTGTCACCTATTTGAACTGGGGTCATCCATGGGCGATGGTCATCTTCACTGCGGAAATTGCTATCGTCGGCCTGTTGATGCGGCGTACGGACAATATGGTGCTGGCAGTCGCCCTCTTCTGGCTCATCATCGGTCTGTTGATGGTCAAGGTCTTCTACAACGATGTTATGGGCCTGCCTTCGGGAACGGCCTGGTATATCGGTTTGAAACAAGGCGTAAACGGCATTTTGAATGCTGTTGTCGCCGCTCTCTTGCTGGAAGTGGGCCGCAGATACGTTCCATCGCTCAGACGTCATCTGCCGAACATCTGGTTTAGTACCCTTATATTTTACGTGATCACAGCTGTGGTCGTGGTCTCTTCGACGATGTTCATCACATCGGAAACGCGTGCTGAGTACAGGCGGTCGGTTGAGAGCATGTCTCATGCCATGACCATGATCGGCGGATGGACAAAAAGAGAGCTTGAAGCAGGAACGGCCCCAGAGTTTTTAACGGATCGGTTTGACGCAACCCTCAGACCCGTTCTCGCAGACCTTGATCAGCTCTATTACCCTCTGCCGATGATCGCCGTCGGGCTCATCCATGATGATGGATCCACCACGACTTTCCGCGGCGTTCTTCGGAGTGCCGCAGGCAACGGAACAATATTTCTTGGCGACTCCGGAGTGGAACAATGGGAGCCGAACACAGAGATGTCGGGCCTGAACCGTGCCCTGAAGGGTGTCTACTTAATCAACTTTCCCCTACCGGACTTCCCCGAGTATCGCGAAATTCGCGTTGAGATTTCAGCCCAGCCAATGATCAAATCTCTCGAAGCTGCCGGGCGTCAAAACCTGACCCGCCTGGCGCTCATTATCCTTGTTGTCATGATCGTTTGCCGTTTCCTGACGCTCTGGCTCACACAGCCAACGCAAACCCTGGCGCGTGCAAGTGACGGGATACTTGCGAATATCATGAAAGGGCGCAGTGTGCCCGAACTGCCAAGCAGCGGAATTCATGAATTTGAAGCGCTGACCGCCCATATGCGGGGTATGTCCGCCCAGCTCACCCAGGCGTTCAGTGCGCAACGCGACCTTAATCATACGCTTGAAAAACGTGTCCAGGCCCGCACGGCCGATCTTGAACTCATGTCACAGGTTGCAAAGCAGACCACAAACACGGTCATCGTGACGGATGCAGAGGGTCTGATAACCTGGACGAATGACGCAGCAACAGACCTTACGGGGTATCCCCTGGCGGAGCTGAGAGGGAAAAGACCGGGGGACATTCTTCAAAAAGTACCACCGCGCCATGATGTCCTTGAAAAGATGCGCAAGGGGATCAAGCGCAAGCGCGGATTTCATGTTGAGATGATCAACCATAAGAAAGACGGGACGCCTTACTGGGTGGAAGTTCGGTGCAATCCGACATTCGACAGCCAGGGCAATCACACCGGGTTTATTGCAATAGAAAATGAGGTGACCGCAAGGCGGGAAACGTCGCGGGCGCTGGTCGATACCCTTGCCAGGCTGGATCTGGCAACCGAGATGGCGAAAATAGGGGTCTGGAGTTATGAGCTCAAATCCGACGAGCTTGAATGGAATGAAGAAAACCACCGCCTCCACGGCATTTCCGAGACGACAAATGATATTTATTCTACATGGGCGGCACGGGTTCAGCCAAAAGACCTTTTGGATATGCAAGAGCTTTTGCGGAATGCTCAGGTTGAGCATGCGGAGGAAGTGAGCTTTGAATACCGTTTCGATCATCCGGAACTGGGGGAGCGGATCATATCAAGCAGTGTTCGGATTACATCCAGAGATGAGAATGGACTCCGCCGCTACACAGGTGTGAATCTCGACATCACGGAGAGCCGTGAAGCGAGCCGGAAACTTCAAAGCGCTGCCGCCAAAACGGCCGCAATCCTCGACAATGCACATGACAGCATCATCACGATCGACCCGTCAGGGACGATTATCTCGTACAACCGTGCCGCTGAAGAAATGTTTGGATACGGTGTGAACGAAGCCATTGGCCGCAATGTCAGCCTGTTAATGGCGGCAAATCACGCCGCTGATCACGATAACCATATCGAGGCCTACATGAATGGCCGCGATGCGCGGATGATCGGGCAGGTTACAGAAATGGAAGCCAAGCGCGCGAATGGCGAGATTTTTCCGATCGAACTTGCCGTATCGAGAACGCAGGACGAAAGCGGGGTCGTCTTTATCGGAATTATCCGCGATCTGACGGAACGACGCCGTGTCGAGCAGATGAAGTCTGAGTTCCTCGCCATGGTCAGCCACGAACTCCGGACACCGCTGACATCAATCCACGGGACATTGTCGCTGATCAAAGGGGGTGTTTTTGGCAAGCTTGATCAGAAAGCTGACAAGATGCTCACCTCGTCCCTCGGGAATGCCGAAATGCTCGGAACGATGATTGATGAGATTCTGGATCTCGAAAAACTGACATCCGGAAAAATGGAGGTCTTCATCGAGAAAGCAGGCCTTGTAGCATTGATGGACCGTGCCATGGGGTCCACGAAACCTTATGCTGATCGCTTTTCTGTTGATCTGGAATTGAATCAGCCGGTGCCTGATGTGCACATCAATATCGATGAAACGAGGACGATACAGGTGCTGACAAATCTCATTTCAAACGCGGTCAAGTTCTCTCCGGAAGGAAGCAAAGTCACCGTTGATGCCAAACAGTCCGATGGCTGGGTACGCATCTCGGTGATTGATCGGGGCATCGGCATCGCGGAAGAGAAGCAGGATATGCTGTTCCAGAAGTTCTCGCAAATTGACGCAAGTGACTCTCGGAAAAATCGGGGAACCGGCCTTGGTTTGGCTATCTCTCGCGAGTTGACTGAAAGCATGGGAGGGCGGATCGGCGTGACCTCGGCAGCAGGCGAAGGGTCAACTTTCTGGGTGGAGTTCAGAACCAGCGATACGCCAGCTAACGCATCCCATGATACTACGCCCGAATTGATGAAGGTTGCCCATGAATAATTTCAAGAAGATCGTCTTTGTCGAAGATGACCCGGATGTCAGGGATCTGATAGATATGGCCCTGAATGTTGTCGGGGGGCTGGAGGCGACGGGTTTCGCCAGCGGGGCGGATGCTGTCGAAGAGGCATCGGACTGTGAGCCACAATTGATACTTCTGGATGTCATGATGCCAGATATGGATGGGCCGACGACGTTAAAGAACCTACGGACCCAACCGAAACTGGCGAACGTGCCGGTCACGTTTTTGACCGCAAAGGTGCATCCCAAAGAGATCGAACGTCTTCGCAGCATGGGGGTGGACGCCGTTCTCGCGAAGCCTTTCGACCCAATGACATTGGCGGCCGACCTGCAGACGATCTGGGAGGAAAGCAAGGCCTGACGCCTTACTGTGGTTTTCATCTTGCAATAAGGACATGCAGTTCCCGAGCGCTTCTTATCTGCAATGTGTTAGATGTCTGAGCCAGATCAGACATCTGAAAAAGATTTGACTCGGAAACAGCCCGTATGGCTGGAGCAAAGTCCAGAGTTTTGGCTTTTGAAGGCACACGTCACCAAATAACCCGATTGATGCCGTATAAATTGATTGCTGATGTGCTTTGGCAAGCTAAGGTGGTAGAAAACACTGGGGTCGAGCCGTGAGCAGACAGTCAGAAGATACGCACGAAGGGTCTCTCAAATCCAAGCCGAAGGTCGCCATCGGCATTGTGGTTGCCGCTTTGCTTTCTGCCCTGATCTACAGTCTGGACTCGGTCCGAAGCTCCAATTTCGAAAAAATGGAACGCGCCAATGCCGAGCGGCTTGGTGAAAAAGTGCGCCACAACCTCGAACTTGCCTTCTTGGATTATGAGGTCAGAGCCCGTGGGTTGACGACGGCGTTTGAGCTGGATGACACGATTGATCAGGGCCGGTTTTCGCGGCTTGCTCAGAGTTTTAGTTTACAAGACAGCGCCATTCTCAACATGGCCTATCTTGAAGACGCCGTTGTTCTTTTCGTGCATCCCTATGAAGAGAACAGGGAGGTCGTTGGCCTGGACTTGCGCAGTCTCAATGGTCAATACGAAGCGCTGGAACGGATCAGCCGAACAGGCCAGGCCGAAACACAAGGACCGGTGCGATTGGTGCAGGGGCCGCTGGGCCTGATTTTGCGAATGCCGGTCATCAAATCTGATCAAGGCGAAAACGGCACGATTGCAGGTGGCGTGGTCTCGGTGGTGATTGATGCGGAACGCGTTCTCGAAAAAGCATTGAGTGCTGCAGAACTGCTGGACTTCGATCAGGGCTATTTGGTGGCGTTTACCTCCGTGAAAACCAACGGCGAAATGGTTGGTGCCGCCGGTGTTTTTGACAGCGATCCTGTCACCGAGGAATTGTTGCTTCCTGGCCTGAGCCTGAAGATTGGTATCGTTGCCAGGGAAGGTTGGGGCGCGAGATACTCGAGACCCTGGTTTCTATACTTGGGCCTGATCTCAATCGCGCTTTTAACCATTGGCACGTTGCTGACATTGCGGCGCCAAAGCGCAGAGCGCCGCCACGCACAAGCCCAACTCAACACCGCGATAGACAGCCTGACCGATGGCTTCGTGATCTACGATGCCGATGATCGTCTGGTTCTCTGCAACAAGCGGTATCGGGAAATCCATGAGAAATGTGCCGACGCCATCAAATTCGGTGCCAAGTTCGAGGATATACTCAGGCTTGGGATTGAGCGCGGACAGTTCCCGGGCGCAATAGGGCGTGAAGAAGAATGGTTGGCGGAACAACTGGAGAAACCGGAGGGACACGGTCGGGAATTTGAAGTAGCGCTTGATGATAACCGCTGGATGAGGGTGATTGATAAGACGACACCAACCGGTGGGCGCATCGGATTGCGGATTGACGTCACCGAACAGGTTGAAGACCGCATACGTGCCGAATTCGCAGAGCAGAAGGCTCAACGGTCCAGAGACCTTCTGCTTATGGCGGTTGAAACGCTGCCTGATGGCTTTGTGCTTTATGATGCCGATGACCGCCTGGTTCTTTGCAACAAGAGATATAAGGAGATCTACAACAAAAGCGCCGAAGTGATGGTGCCCGGCACGCGTTTTGAAGATATCCTGCGGTTTGGTCTTGATAACGGGCAATATGCCGATGCGATCGGGCGGGAAGAAGAGTGGCTGGCGGATCGGTTGAGCGCGCACAAACATGCGGAAACGACCATCGAGCAGAAACTTGACGACGGGAGTTGGTTGCGCATTCTCGAACGTTCAACACCCGATGGTGGCCGCGTTGGGCTCAGGATCGATATCACCGAACAAATCCGGAGCCGCAATCGTGCGGAAAAGGCCGAAAGCCGCCTGCGTGACGCGATCAACGCCTTGCCTGCGGGCTTCTGGCTTTTTGACGCCAACGGCCGACTCGAGATGTTCAACGACAAGTATCGGGAGCTATACGAGAAATCTTCGCCCGCGCTAAGGATTGGCGCAACCTCGAAGGAAATCCTGCAATATGGTCTTGAGCATGGCGAGTACCCCGAGGCAGCCGGGCGGGAAGAACAGTGGCTACAAGAGATCACAGACAGGATTGAGCGTGGCGAGTATGAGTGGGAGTACCCGCTTCAGAGCGGCAGGTGGATCCGGTCCTACAATCAGCCGACAAGTGATGGTGGCCGCGTCGGCATACGGATCGACATCACCGAACTGAAGCGGCAGCAGTCCGAACTTCAGGCCTCCAACGCTCAGTTGCGCAGTGCCCTGACCGAGCGGGACGCGGCGGAAAGACGGTTTCTGGACGTGGCCGAAATCAGCAATGACTGGTTCTGGGAACAGGATGAAAACCTGCGTTTCACCTATGTCTCCGGCGGGTTTGACAAGAGTCTGGACATTAATTCGGAAAGTCTGATCGGTAAGTCCTATCCGGAGTTCTACAAAGACATGCCCGTGGTTCTTGAGAGTGCGGACTGGCGCTGGCTTGAGGCCAAGATGACCGCCCGCGTCCCTTTCCGTGACTTCGTCTACCGCGCTGTCGAGGCGCCTGACGCCAGGAAATGGGTACGTATCAGCGGTGCGCCGATCTTTGATAAAGACGGCGAATTCCGCGGCTACCGTGGGGTTGGTTCAGACGTTTCAGTGCTCAATAACGCCTTGCGGGATGCCCGTGCAGCAAGCATCGCAAAGACAGAGTTCCTTAGCATGATGAGCCACGAGTTGCGCACTCCCCTGACGGTGATCCTCGGCTACAATGCGTTTCTGTCCAACCCCGAGCTTCTGTCGAGCGTCAAAACCTTCAGGGCCCGGCTCGAAGAGGACCAGGTGATTACCGACATGGTCGAAAAGGACCTGGATTCCGTCACTGGGGAGGTCGCGAAATTTGCCCAAAAAATGCAGGGGTCCGGAAACCATCTTCTCAATCTGATCAACGATATGCTGGACCTGGCCAAGATCGACGCCGGTAAACTTGTGATCGAGCGGCAACCGGTTTCGCTGACTGAAGCTGTCAAGCTGGTCGTCGAGCAATTCGCCAATAGTGCTGATGAAAATGCGCTCGAACTGACGGCGGAAACGCATGGTGAAACGGTGCTGGGCGACATGTTACGCCTGCGTCAGGTTCTGATAAATCTGGTTGGGAATGCTCTTAAATTTACCGAGCAGGGCTATGTCAGGATTCACACCCGAGAACGTGGAAAATGCGTGGAAATCGCCGTGGAAGATAGCGGTCCTGGTATACCCGAAGACCAGCTGAAAACGATATTTGATCAATTCTCGCAAGTCGACTCTTCGGCAACAAGGCGCAAAGGAGGCACAGGACTTGGCCTGTCCATATCAAAGCGCCTCGTCGAGTTGCAGGGCGGCACGCTGACAGTCGAAAGTGAGGTCGGAAAGGGAAGTATCTTCACTTTCACGATGCCGTTGGCACCGGCCAATTGGTCCAGCAGCGAAAAATATGGCTCCGAGGTTGCGTGACAGGCGGGTATTGTCATCGGTGAGGCGAAAACGAATTGCGCGGCAACAGTTAACTCTCGGCCGGGATGGGCCTCTTGATCGGCACCGGGCCATACATGATGTTCGCCTGCCTCTAAACGGAGGTTAACCTGTTGAATACTCAATATAAATAAACCAATTTTCAGGTTCTCGTTACCCAGACTTTGATCCTGGCAGCTATCGTTTCATCTGACAAAACCAAAGGCCTCCACAGTGTTGAAAAGGACATTTCTTGTCCCGGCATATGTCTGGAATTCCCGCAGAGCGCATTGTTTCCAAATTCCCTACAATCGCCTTAATCTGGACGCATTTCGACTTCAGGTTGTTCAGAAATGGTAAGCCCAACGCTTATGGGTGCGCGAGCTGAAAAATCAATGCTTTGAAGGGGAAGAAAAGTGCATTTGCTGGCAGTGGACGATGATCCTATCATACTGGAGTTACTTGAGGAATTTGTTAACTTCATCGACGGGCACACGATGGAGACCGCAAGCAGTGCGGTGGATGCGCTTGACTTGCTGGCACGTCCGGATGGTGAAGTGTTCGATTGTTTTCTGCTTGATATCCAAATGCCGGGCACAGACGGGATAGAACTTTGCAAGATCATTCGCGGCCGTCCCGATCACCGCTCCACTCCCATTCTCATGCTCACGGCGATGTCGGATAAGGCCTATATCGACAAGGCTTTTGCCGCCGGGGCAAGCGATTACATCACCAAGCCCTTCGAAGTTGAAGAATTGCGGGGGCGTATCGGCCTTGTCGACAGTCTGATCGCACAGCGCAAGGCTGATCGTGGCCCTGATCTGCCACACGAGAACCAGGCTGACCCTGATACGAACGGTGCCACGACGGGGGTCAAACCACCCCTGCACGAACCGATGGCTGTTCATAACGTGGATGGTGTCATCGAGCATCAGGCCCTTGAGAACTACGTGTCGCTTCTGTCTCGCAAGCAATTGTTCGGATCGACTGTTTTTGCGTTCTGTATTCGCGGCATTCAGGATCTCTACGAAAAAACCAGCTGTTTTGAATATGAGTGCATCGTCACCGACGTTTCAGATGCGATTTCTGCCAGCTTGGAGAATAATCAGTTCCTCATCTCCTATGCGGGCAACGGTGTTTTCGTTTGCATCGTCGAGCAGGGCTGGCAGCCGGACCCATCCTCTCTCACCGATAGCGTGAATCTGACATTGCATAAGATGGGTTTGTTCTACAATGACGGCAAGCCGATGAACGTTTCCGTTTCCGTGAGCGAAATGGTCCGTCTGGTGTGGAAATCCGGAGACAAGGCAGTGGACGCTTTGGCAACCGTTTATGAAAGTGCCGAACGCGAAAGCAAGCTTTATGCACGAAACCTCGAGGACTTCTGGTACGACAGGCACTCTGCATGACCACGGCGGAAGGAATGATGCCAGGACTGGCCCGCATCAGGGCGCGCTTTCTGGATATGCTGGATCAGCGAGAGCAGCGTCTCTCACAGGCCATCCGTATCGCGCGGGCGACTTCCTCGCGCGGCGAACGGATAGCGGCGTTGACCGAGTGCCAGGAAATCCTCCACAAGCTGGCAGGCACAGCGGGCTCGGTCGGACTTCCTGAAATCGGCAAAAAGGCGCGCCGTTGCGAAGAGGCCATTTTCGAACATCTCGACGGAGATGACTGTTCTTCAGAAACCGTGCATGGGTTACTGGATTGGTTCATGGATACCTTGGCCTCCATGCCAGAGCGGCAGTGTCATGGCAGGGCTCAATACGAGCACTAAAACTATCTGTGTAAGCTGCCGATCATCTGCTTTGCTCAGCTTTCTGGCTCGGACGGGAATCAGAACTGATAACGGTGTTGCCGCAGGACGGTTGCAATCTCTGCGCTCAGTTCCAGTGGATAGAATGGCTTAATGATCAATCCAATCGCGCCCGGCGACGTGTATTGCCTGATCCCGTCAGATTGCATGCGGACGGTCATTTAGATCAAGGTCGCAAGTTCATCGGCCTGTGCTTACTCTTTGACGATGTCGAGTTCAAAGCTCTCTGCTATCGGTCGTGTCGACACAGCAACCACTTCCTCTAACTCCGGACTACAAGATGCGGTCGCTGCGCAAACTTGAGTAAAGCTGTCCGTCGTCAGGGATTTTGGGACAGATGGCGGCCTGAGCTAAGAGAGGGTCTGGCGCATCTGGTTGTTGTGATTATGCGGCGGATTTGCGGTGGAGCAAGCGTCGCGTTTCGATGGTCTTT
>NZ_JBGEHK010000013.1:0-70298 GCF_041403425.1 Roseovarius conchicola
AGGCTGGGCGTGTCTTGGATGGGGAGTATGGGCTTGGCTTGGATAAAGCACACCACATGACCGTTTGAGCGCCATCCCACGGTCCGGCGCTGGCCCGGGTGATCTCAAACGGCGGCTCCGTCCGCGAAGCTGACCTTCCTATTCTCTATGCGAGTGCCGGTTCCACGATACGTGGCAAGACGAATTGGCTTTGTAAATCCAATTCTTGCAATGATTTAACGCGTTTCGGCTTTTGGAGGCCGCGATGTCATCAGGCAGCATCTCGCCCTTGGAACAGGGCGGTTTCACTTAATACCGTGTCAACTTGTGGACGTACCGGTTGCTGTGACATAGAGCGCAGATCGTCCAATCGATATTTTATAAGAGAGTCTCTTTGTCTTACTTCCTTCTTGCCATCGCGGTTTTGTCCTGGGGAGTGTCGTGGTTCGCGATCACCCTGCAGGTGGCACATGCGCCTGCGATGGTGTCGATTGCCTATCGCTTTGCCTTGGCCAGCCTTGTGTTGGTGGCGTATTTGGCCCTCACCGGACGGCTCAAACCGATCCCGCTGCGCGATCATGGGGCGCTGGCGGGGCTAGGGGCCTGTCTCTTCAGTCTGAATTTCTATTGCTACTATCTGGCCGCGGACTCCCTGACCTCTGGCCTCATGTCTGTGATCTTTGCCACGGCGGCGATCATCGGCGCGCTGAACCAGAAGCTGTTCTGGGGCGTTCCGCTGGATCGGCGGGTGATGGCGGCGGCGGCGATCGGGGTCGTCGGGCTGATGCTGCTGATCGGGCCTGAGGTGCGGATGGACGTGACCGCACTGGGTGCCGTGGGCCTGTGCGTTCTGGGCACCTATTTCTTCTCGCTGGGCAACCTGATCTCGTCCCGTCTGGGTCAGCGCCATGCGCTTCCCAACATGGCGGGACAGGGGATGGTTTACGGCGCGCTGATTGCCATCGTGGTCAGCTGGCTCACCGGCGAAGCCTTTGTTCTGCCCAAAGCCCCGGAGTTCTGGGGATCGCTGCTGTTTCTGGCGCTGATCTCGACCGTGGTGGCGTTCCTGGCTTATCTCAACCTGATCCGCCGCGAAGGGCCGGTGCGGGCCTCTTACGCGACGGTGCTGTTTCCGATCATCGCGATGGCTGTTTCCAGCCTCTGGGAGGGCTATGTCTGGAGCGTGTCGTCCGGGATCGGGCTGGCCCTGACACTGGTGGGCACCGTCATTGTGTTTTCACGCCGTGCGGGGTGAGGAATACGGTTGACTTGGCTGCGCGCGACGTTAAAAGGCGGGCTTCATGAGAGATTCACGAGGGGCTTCGGGCCGCTCGACGCAGGAGAGCCCCAATGGCGAAGCCGACCACAATCAAAATCCGCCTGAACTCGACCGCAGGCACGGGTCATTTCTACGTGACCAAGAAAAACGCCCGCACCATGACCGAAAAAATGGTGATCCGGAAATATGACCCGGTTGCGCGCAAGCATGTCGAGTACAAGGAAGGCAAGATCAAGTAAGATCGCCTGACTTTGAAGTTGGGAAAGGCCGTGCCACTTGGCGCGGCTTTTTCTGTTTGGGCATGGTTGATATGCGGGACTTTGCCACCGAGCGGCCTCTCGCGGCCCGCCGCGCGCATTACGTCACTGCCCGCTCGGCCCCTTGCTCAATCGCGTCGCGTAGCTTTTTTTCCAGTGCTTTCTGCTTGGATTCGGAGTGGAATTTCAGCCCGAACATGTCTTTGACATAGAACGTGTCCACCACCTGTTCGCCATAGGTCGCGATCACGGCCGAGTTGATATAGACATTGTTGGCGGCCAGCGTGCGTGTGAGATCGTAAAGCAGGCCAGGGCGGTCACGGGTGTCGACCTCGATGATGGTGTAAATCTCGGATCCTTCGTTATCAAAGGTGATATGCGTGGGCACACGGAAGGCGCGCTCGCGTTTCTTGATCTTGTCGCGGCTTTTGATCGCTTCCTTGGCCACCACTTCGCCCTTTAGCGTCTTGCGGATCATCTGGGTCAGGCGATTGAGGCGGCTTTGCTCGAACGGGCGTCCCTCGGCGTCCTGAATCCAGAAAGCAGCAGTGGCAAACCCGTCCTGGCTTGTATAGGTGCGCGCGTCCACCACGTTGGCTCCAACCAGTGCAAGTGCCCCGGCAAGACGCGAGAAAATACCGGGGTGATCGGCCAGTGCAAAACAGGCACGGGTAGCATCGCGATCCTCGTCAATGGACAGGTCTATGGCGATCTCGTCATCCGTCAAATCCCGAAGCAACCGGGCAAACACGACGTGGGCGGTGACGTGCAGGCCTTGCCAATAGGGGGGGTAATGCCGGGCAATCTCGGTCTTGAGGTCCTTGGCATCCCAATCGGCCAGCTCTTCGCGCAGATTGCGCTTGGCATCCGAGCCGCGTTGCTCACGATTAAGCGCCTCAAGCCCGCCTTCCATCGCCCGCCGCGTCTGACGATACAGCGCCCGGATCAGCGAGGCTTTCCAGTTGTTCCAGGTGTCAGGACCCACGCCACGAATGTCACAGACGGTCAGCACACACAGCAGGTCCAGCCGTTCCTTGGTCTGCACCAGCTTGGCAAAATCGCGCACTGTGCGCGGATCGGCGATATCGCGTTTCTGCGCCATATCCGACATCAACAGATGATAGCGCACCAGCCACTCGACCGTGTCCACCTCTTTGGGTTTCAGACCCAGCCGGGCGGCGATTTTGCGGGCCATCCGGGCCCCCAGGATCGAATGGTCTTCATCCCGCCCTTTGCCGATATCATGCACCAGAAGGGCGACATAGATCACCTTGCGGTTCACCCCTTCCTCAAGGATCGACGACACAACCGGCAGCTCTTCGACCAGTTCCTTGCGTTCGATCAGGGCCAGTTGCGAGACGCATTGAATGATATGCTCGTCCACCGTGTAGTGGTGATACATATTGAACTGCATCATCGCCACGATGTGCTCGAATTCAGGGATAAAGGCCGACAAGACGCCCAGTTCGTTCATCCGCCTCAGCGCGCGTTCAGGGTTGCCATGTTTCAACAGCAGGCCCAGGAACAGTTTCTGGGCTTCCGGGTCGGCGCGGTACTCATCATCGATCAGGTGCAGGTTGGCAGTGACCAATCGCATGGCATCCGGATGGATCAGCATGGCGGTGCGCAAGCCCTCTTCAAACAGGCGCAGCAGGTTCAGGCGGTCCGACAGGAATGTCTTCTCATTGGTAATCGCCAGACGGCCATGCACCTCGGTATAGCCTTCTTTCAGCTTTTTGCGCCGCCGGAACAGCCGTTGCAGCAAGGCTTCGGATTTGACATGCATCGCCTCCAGCTTGGTCAGGAAGATGCGGGTCAGATCGCCTACGGCGGTGGCGTGGCGGAAATAGTCCTGCATGAAGTGTTCCACGGCGCGCCGCCCGGCAACATCCTGATATCCCATGCGGGAGGCCACTTCGACCTGCATGTCGAAAGACAGCTGATCATTTGGCCGTTTCGTGACGAGGTGAAGATGACAGCGCACCGCCCACAGGAAGTTATGGGCCTGCGCAAAGGTGTCATATTCCTCCTCGCTGAACAGGCCGGTGCGCACCAACTCGGCCACGTCTTCAACCCGGTAGATGTATTTGGCGATCCAGAACAGGGATTGCAGATCGCGCAGCCCCCCCTTGGCTTCTTTCACGTTCGGCTCAACCATGTAGCGTTGATTGCCTTGCTTGCGGTGGCGCTCTTCGCGCTCGGCCAGTTTGGCCTCGATGAACTCTTTTTCGCTGCCTTTGAACAGGTCGTCCCACAGCGCCGTGTTCAACTTGTCCGACAGCGCCCGATCCCCAGCCAGATAGCGGTTTTCCAACAGCGCGGTGCGGATGGTGAAATCCTCGCTGCCCAGACGCAGGCAATCGGCGATGGTGCGGCTGGCATGGCCCACTTTCAGGCGCAGATCCCACAGCACATACAGCATGCTTTCAATTACGCTCTCGGCCCAGGCGGTGATCTTGTAGGGCGTCAGGAACAGCAGGTCGACATCGGATTCCGGGGCCATTTCGCCACGCCCATAGCCGCCGACCGCCAGGATCGCAATACGTTCGCCCTCGGTTGGGTTGGGGTTGGGGTGCAGGATGCGGATCGCGACATCCAGCACCGTCAGGATCACGCAATCGGTTTGCCAGCTGATCGAGCGGGTCGCGGCCTCGGCCGCCAAAGGATGCTCGGACAAGGCCTCGGCAATGGCCACGCGACCGGATTTTCGTGCATCACGCAACAGCGGTATCACCGCCTTGCGCAACGCCGCGTGATCGCCATGGTGGGTTTCCTCCAGCGTGGCCAGCGCTGATGCGATGCCGGCCTGATCAAAGATATCCTCCGCCGGGCAGATCAGGTCGTGCGGCTGAGGAGGGATATCTTTCATTTTGCTGGCCTCAGATGGCAGGCCGGGTCAGAACCCAGCACCGCCAAAGCTTTGCGGTGCGTTTTCGATCACGACCACCTTCTGATTGCGTACCGTTGCGATGGCCAGCCCGCGTTCATTGCTGCCATCGGGGCGAAAACGGAACACGCCGTTCACGCCCTGAAAGCCCGCAGACTGGGTCAGGGAATTGCGCCCCAATGCGCCACGGCGCCCGCTTTTGGCCAATGCGCCGACGGCCGCAATCCCGTCATAGGCCAGCCCGGCGATGGCATGGGGCTGGCCGCCATTCGCAGCGGCAAACCGACTGCGGAATTGCGCGGTACGGGATGGGTCGGGCAGGGCAAACCAGCCGCCCTGAACCCCGGGCAGCTCCAGCGTTTGCGGCGGCACGTCCCAGCGCGCCAGCCCGATATATTGCGTCGCATCCGGGCCCAGGCCTTGTTCAGGCAGCATCTGGGTGAACAACGGAAGCGCCCCTGCCGCATTCGAGGTCATGAAGATCGCATCGGCCGCACCGTTGGCCGCCGCTGCTTTGATCTTTGGCACCGCGGCCACAACACCATTCTGAGAGAACTCATAACCGACACTCCCGGCCATGGTGCCGCCATTGGCGCTGACCGCGCGTTCAATCGCCTGACGGCCAAGCTGACCCGAAAGATTGTTGGAATAAACCGCAAGGATGCGGTTTTTGCCCTGCCGCGAGGCATAGCGCATCAGCCGGTTGGCGGTGTTGTCAAATGTTTGACCGAGGATGAAAAGATTGCCCCCGGCAATGGTGGGGTTGTTGGAAAAGGCCAGCACGTTGATGTTCTTGCTGGCCACCGCGACGGCAGCAGCATTGGCCGCTTCGGCGCGCAATGGGCCAATGATGATCTGGGCACCATCGGCGACCGCGTTCAGCGCGGCCTCCTGAGCGCGGGCCGCACTGCCACTCGTCCCATAGACCCGCAGGTCAATCTGCACCCCTTGAAGATCGGCAACAGCCAGCCGCGCGGCCGCCTCCAGATCACGGGCCAGTTTCTGCTCCTGCGGGCTGGCCGCGCCATGGGGCACCAGCAATGCCACAGCCACCTTGCCGCCCGACCCGCCCGACGGGCTGCCGCCCCCAAGGCTGACGGGTTGGCAGGCGGCCAGCCAGATCACGGCAAAAAGGGCGATGATGCGCGCGGCAGTCTTGCGGGCGGATGATAAAACGGCAAACATGGTTACTTCTCACTCCCTGATAGCGGGGCGATTTGGTGCCCGCATTTAGAGGGCGATAATAAACGTCATACAGGGCGGGTCCAGAGGGGATTCCATCAATGCCAAAGCTAAGCCCGGGTTTGTACCTGATCGCGACGCCCATCGGAACGGCGCGCGATATCACCCTGCGCGCGCTCGATCTTCTGCGCGACGCCGATATGCTGCTGGCCGAGGACACGCGCAGCCTGCGCAAGCTGATGGATATCCATGGCGTTGCTTTGCAGGACCGCTCGATCGTGGCCTATCACGATCATAATGGTGCGCGGGTGCGCCCACGTATTCTTGCGGCTTTGGCGGCTGGACAGTCGGTGGTCTATGCCTCCGAGGCGGGCACTCCGATGGTGGCCGACCCGGGCTTTGATCTGGCCCGCGCAGCGGTGGCCGAGGGGCACAAACTGATCTCGGCACCGGGGCCCTCGGCGGTGATCACGGCGCTGACTCTATCGGGTCTGCCCACGGATCAATTCCATTTCTCGGGCTTTTTGCCGAACGCCTCTTCCCGGCGGAAATCCGCGCTTGGAACCCTGGCCCAGGTCCCCGGAACGCTGGTCTTTTACGAATCGCCCAAACGATTGGCGGCGATGTTGCGGGATGCGGCCACCACGCTTGGCGTGGATCGGGAGGCGGTGATCTGTCGCGAGTTGACCAAGAAGTTTGAAGAGGTTCTGCGCGGCTCATTGAGCGATCTGGCCGAGAGGATTGCCGAAAAGCCCCCGAAAGGCGAAATCGTCGTGCTGATTGGCAGCGCCCCTGAACGGATCGTTAACGCTGAGACTCTAGAATCATCCCTGCGCAAAGCTCTTTCGACGCATTCTGTGCGTGATGCTGCTGATCTTGTGTCGGCTGATCTGGGGGTGGCACGGCGCAAGGTCTATCAACTGGCCTTGAAACTGGAGAACGAGACGTGACGCAGCTTTCACTTCCATTGCCAGCCACGCGTGAAGAACGCGGTTTGCGCGCCTATCTCTCCGGCGCCTCTGCCGAGGCGGCCGTCGCGCGATATCTTGGGCGTCGGGGGTGCGATCTGGTGGCCGAGCGCTGGCGCGGTAAAGGTGGAGAAATTGACCTTATTCTGCGAGAGGGCGAGACCTACGTCTTTTGCGAGGTAAAGAAGGCCCGCAGCTTTGACGCAGCCCAGAACAGCCTGCGCGAAACGCAGATGTACCGCATTCACGCTGCGGCCTCGGAATACCTCGAACATACGCCGAAAGGACAGTTGAGCGATGTTCGGTTTGACCTTGCTCTGGTAAACGAGACCGGCGAAATCCGCATCGTGAAAAACGCGTTTGGCCATTTCTGAATTGCAAGCCTTGTTCCCATGCCCCATGTAGGTCCGGCATTGCAGGACAAGGGGCAGAGCCATGAAGATTGCCTTTCAGATGGACCCGATCGGGCCCATAGACATCACCGCCGACAGCACGTTTCGTTTGGCTGAAGAGGCACAGGCCCGCGGGCACGAGCTGTTTTACTACACGCCCGACAATCTGGCCTATGACGAAGGACGCGTGACAGCACGGGGCTGGCCGCTGAGTGTTCAACGGGTTGAGGGCGATCACTTTGCGCTGGGCGATGAGGCGACGGTTGACCTGTCCGAGTTCGACGTGGTCTGGCTGCGTCAGGACCCGCCGTTTGACATGTTCTACATCACCACCACACATATTCTGGACCGGCTTGCCCCCGGCACTTTGGTGGTCAACGATCCGTTCTGGGTGCGCAATTACCCTGAAAAACTGCTGATCCTCGATTTCCCTGACCTGATGCCGCCCACCGCCATCGCCCGGGATATCGAAACCATCAAGGCGTTCCGCGCGCGCCATGGCGACATCATCCTCAAGCCGCTTTACGGCAATGGCGGGGCCGGGGTTTTCCATATGCCCGAGTCGGATCGCAACCTGAACTCTTTGCATGAAATGTTCACTGGATTTTCTCGCGAGCCACTGATCGTGCAGAAGTTCCTGCCCGATATCGCGAAGGGCGACAAACGTGTCATTCTGGTCGATGGCGAGCCGGTGGGCGCGATCAACCGCGTTCCGGCCAAGGGCGAAACCCGCTCGAACATGCATGTGGGCGGGCGGCCCGAAAAGATCGACCTCAGCGACCGGGATCTCGAAATCTGTGCCCACATAGGCCCGCTTCTGCGTGAAAAAGGGCAGGTGTTTGTCGGGATCGACGTGATCGGCCAATACCTGACCGAAATCAACGTCACCTCGCCCACGGGCATTCAGGAGCTTGAACGGTTCGATGGCACGAATGTCGCTGCGCTCATCTGGGATGCGATCGAGGCCCGTCGCGCATGAGCGTGATGAAACCCATTCTCAACGCCTGGCTGCGCTACACGGAAAAACCGCATCTGGCGCGCGCGAAAGACCCCGACAAGCTGCGCCGCTCGTTCGAGGCCAAGGCCCGGTTCTATTTTCGCGGCCCGCGTGGCACCGTTTATGAACCAGGCACGGTTGCGGGTGTCCCGGTGGTCAACGTTGCCGCTCCGAGTGCACGGGACAGCGATGGTCCGCTGATCCTGTATCTGCATGGTGGAGCGTATGTTTTCGGCTCACCGAAGACGCATCAGGCGATGTTGGCACAGCTTTCGGCCCGCACCGGGTTGCACGCCTGCCTGCCGGATTACCGCAAGGCACCTGAACATCCCTTCCCGGCCGCGATCGAGGATGCGGTGGCTGTCTACTCGGATCTCGCTCAACATCCCGGTGGCATCATCCTTGGCGGGGACAGCGCAGGGGGCGGGCTGGTATTGGCCCTTTTGCAGGAAGTTGCCCGGCTTGACCTGCCATCTCCTTTGGGCTGCCTCTGCCTGTCGCCCCTGACCGATTTCAGCTTCACCACCCCAAGCGTGGCGGCAAATGCCAAGTCCGACGTCGTATTGCCGGTCAGCATGGTGCCGCTGATGACTGAAATGGTGATGCAGGACCGCCCGCTTGATGATCCGCTGATTTCTCCGCTGCTTGGGGATTTCACCGGTGCCCCGCCGATCTGGGTTTGCGTGGGTGATACTGAAATTCTCGAAGACAATGCCCGGCTGATGGCCAAGCGATTGCAGGAGCAGGCTGTCGAAACGACGCTGGTGATCGAAAACGATTTGCCGCATGTCTGGCCGCTCTTTCACAACCTGCTGCCCGAGGCCCGCGCAACGCTGGATCAGATGGCTGGCTGGATCAGCTCTCTGCCGCGCCGTTCAGCCGATAGCTGACTGCCTCGGCGACATGATCGCGCCCAACAGCATCTGATCCACCCAGATCGGCGATCGTGCGCGCCACGCGTAAAACCCTGTGATAGCCGCGTGCCGACAGGCCAAACCGTTCGGCCACTTTTGACAGCAATGCCCGTCCGGCCTCATCCGGGGTGGCGACCTTGGTTAAGACCTCGCCTTCGGCATCCGCGTTCAGGCGCATGTCCGGGGTGTCGCGGAACCGTTCCTGCTGGATGGCACGCGCCTCGGCCACGCGCGCGGCGACCGTGGCGGAACTATCGCCCGAGGCTGGCAAATCGAGATCGGTAAAGGCAACCGGCGGCACATCCACCCGCAGATCGAACCGATCCATCAAAGGCCCGGATATGCGCCCCATGTAGTCTTCGCCACAGATCGGGGCGCGCGAACAGGCCCGGGCTGGATCGCTGAGATAGCCGCATTTGCAGGGGTTTGCCGCGGCCACCAGCATGAACCGGCAGGGGTAGTTCACATGCGCATTGGCGCGGGCTACCATCACCTCACCGCTTTCAATCGGCTGGCGCAGGGTTTCCAGCACGGCACGTGGAAATTCGGGGAACTCATCCATGAACAACACGCCATTATGGGCCAGGCTGATCTCACCGGGGCCAGCGCGTCGCCCCCCGCCGACAATCGCGGCCATCGACGCCGTGTGATGGGGTTCGCGAAAGGGCCGGTCGCGGCTGATGCCGCCCTCATCCAGGATCCCGGCAAGTGAATGGACCATGGACGTTTCCAACGCCTCAATCGCGCTGAGGGGCGGTAAAAGCCCGGGCAGACGTGCGGCCAGCATGGATTTGCCCGATCCCGGCGTGCCCACCAGCATCAAGTGATGCCGCCCGGCGGCGGCGATTTCCAAGGCCCGCTTGGCCCGTTCCTGCCCTTTCACGTCGCGCAGATCGCGATTGGCCGGTGCGCCGACCACCTCGCCCGGCTCGGACGGAGGAAGGGGGGATTGGCCGGTATAGTGGCGCACCACGTCGGCCAATGTCGCGGCGCCAATCACATTCGCAGCGCCCACCCACGCGGCCTCAGCCCCCGAGGCTTTCGGGCAGAGCAACGTGCGGTCCTCTTCCGCGGCGGCCATCGCCGCGGGCAAAGCGCCCACCACGGGCACCAGCGAGCCATCAAGGGACAGCTCACCCAGGGCGCAGGCCCCTTCGACGGCATCCTTGGGAATCACTTCCAGCGCGGCCAGCAGGGATAGGGCAATCGGCAGATCGAAATGGCTGCCTTCCTTGGGCATGTCAGCGGGCGAGAGGTTGATGGTGATCCGTTTGGAGGGCAGGGCGATCGCCATAGAACTCAGCGCCGTGCGGACCCGGTCGCGCGCTTCGCTTACCGCCTTGTCAGGCAAGCCAACGACTGAAAAGGCGGGCATACCGGGGGTCACGGCGCATTGCACCTCGACCGAGCGTGCCTCAACCCCCTCGAACGCCACCGTGTAGGCGCGTGCCACCATTACCTTCGCTCCTCGTTCATCATGGTTAACGATAGGAGATCAGGGATTTAAGAATGGTTAACGCGACCAGGGTGAGCGCGGTTTATCCCAGCAACGCCATGAATTTGGGCCATGCGGCAGGGTCGGCCACGGTCTTGTCGCGGCAAAACGCGTTGCAGAACCCGAACACGCGCCCCTCCACCTCCATCAAATGCGAGACAGCCCCCCCGGAATAGGGGCAGGCGGCGTTCTCGGGTGTGCCGGTTTCGATGGCGCGGGCCGGTATGGCACGAGGTCCCGGCCAGTCGGTCAGATCATATGGCATGGCATAGCGGTTCAGCGTCTCGCCATGCACCAGCCCCATCGCACGCCAGCGCCGAAAGCCCGGATCGGCCAGATGTGCCTCCACGTAAGCCTGCGCGGCAGGTGAAACCGTTAAGCCGTAACCAGCAATCCGCGCCGCGACGGGGGCGTAGAACGCATCGACAATCCCGTATTCACCACACAGCCAAGGGCCATCTGGCGCACAGGCTTCACGGGCATAATCCCAGATCAGCTCCAACCGCCGCAGATCGGCCTCAACCTCGGCCCGGGGCACGACACCCTGATAGGCAAGGCGTACATTCATCGGGCAATCGGTGCGCAACGCGCCAAACCCGGCATGCATTTCGGCGGTCAATGTCCGGGCAATGGCGCGCGCCTTGGGGTCGGACGGCCAGAGACCAAGATCAGGATGGCGGCTGGCCAGTTCTTCGGCGATCGCAACGGATTCACCAACCGCCGCGCCTTCGGGCGTGCGCATGGCTGGAACGGTCTTGGCCGGCGCCCAGCCGGGCATCTGTTCGGGCACACCCCCGGCCTTGAAACTGACCATCTGCAGGTTGCGGTCGATGTCAAAGCGGTCAAACAGCAGCCAGGCGCGCAGCGACCAGCTGGAATAGGCGTAATCGCCAAGGATAAGATCATAAGTCATGGGCCTGAGTGTAGGCGGGGGCGCCGCCGCGTGCCAAATGCCGATTGGTGCGCAGGGTCATCACGGGAGATGATTGATCGCCTGCGCCTTCCAATCCCCTGAAATATAATGCAGTTCAGTGACCGATAGGTTGTCGATCTTATGCGAAAACGCCTCATATGCGTCGATTTTCAGGGCCTGCTGCACTTGCGTCAGGATCACACCGAAATGCGCCACCGCGATGACATCCCGCCCCGGATGGGCGGTGATCACGCGGGTGATCGCGCGGTTCACCCGGGCGCTGACTTCGTGCCAGCTTTCGCCGCCGGGCGGGCGCACATCGCCCGGTTCATCCCAAAAGCGCCGCAGATGCGCCTGGTCCTCTATGGTATCCCAGTTTTGCATCTCCCACTCGCCAAAATGGATTTCACGCAGATCGGCATCATGGGGCAGACGGTCCTGTCGGGCCATCACGGCATCCGCGGTGCTCACTGCACGGCTCAGATCCGAGGAAATCACAACGGCGTCTCGCGGCAGATGCGCCGATAGCCGCGCAACCTGTGCCGTATCGCTAAGGTCGGCGGGAATGTCGCTCCACCCCACCAGCGCCTTTGCATGGGTGGGGCCGTGCCGCACCCAGAACACCCGGCTCACGGCATGTCGCCTTTCAGCACCTGTGGCAGCCCGGCAATCACATTGACGACCAGCCCGGCCTTGGCAGCCAGTTTCTGGTTCAAGCGGCCCTGTTCTTCGCGGAACCGCCGGGCCAATGCGTTTTCGGGTACCACGCTGGCCCCGACCTCGTTGCTGACAATCACCACCGGGGCCGAACACAGGGCAAGCCCGGCCATCAACCCGGCCTCGGCTTCGGCTATGTCCGCCTCGGCCAGCAGATGATTGCTGAGCCACATGGTCGCACAATCCAGCAGGACAGCATGATCACCGCTGATCCCGGCCAGTGCGCGGCCCACATCCAATGGTTCTTCTATCGTGTGCCAGCCCGCGCCGCGTGCTTCCCGGTGACGGGCCAGTTTGGCGCGCATCTCATCATCATGGGCCTGCGCCGTCGCCAGATAGACGCGGTTGCGCCCCGTGCCTGTGACCAATCCCTCGGCCACCGTCGATTTGCCCGACGCCGCCCCTCCCAAAACCAAGCTTAATCCCGGCAACATCGCGCCTATTGCACCTCTTTTTGATCCGGTTTGATTGGACCTGCGTATCATCCTCAAACACACTGAGAAAGAGCCCGATTTCACAGCGCAGATCAGTGAGCGACAAGGGGGAAAGACATGCCACTCGATGGACCACAGTCAAGTTCAATGTCTCGCAAGGCGATGAAGGCGGAATTGCTGGATGCCGAAACCGAGTTGAAACTGGCCTATGCTTGGCGCGACGAGCGCGATGAAGAGGCCCTGCATCGTCTGATCACCGCTTACATGCGGCTGGCGATTTCGATGGCATCAAAGTTCAAACGCTACGGCGCGCCGATGAATGACCTGATCCAGGAAGCGGGCTTGGGGCTGATGAAAGCCGCGGACAAGTTCGACCCCGACCGCGGCGTGCGGTTTTCGACCTATGCGGTCTGGTGGATCAAGGCCTCGATCCAGGATTACGTGATGCGGAACTGGTCGATGGTACGCACCGGCTCCACCTCGTCTCAGAAATCTCTGTTTTTCAATATGCGACGCGTTCAGGCTCAGATCGAGCGTGAAGCAATGGCCCAAGGCACCGAATTGGATGGATACCAACTGCGCGAGATGATCGCGCAGGAAGTTGGTGTTCCTTTGCGCGATGTCGAAATGATGGCGGGGCGCCTGTCTGGGTCAGATTTTTCCCTGAACGCCACCCAATCCTCCGAGGATGAAGGGCGCGAATGGATCGACACTCTGGAAGATGACGGCCCGCGGGGTGATCAACTGGTTGAGGAAAACCATGATCTGTCGGCCCTGCGCGGATGGCTGGGCGATGCGATGGGCAAGCTGAACGAGCGTGAGCGTTTCATCGTGCGCGAACGCAAGTTACGCGATGAGCCCCGCACGCTGGAAAGCCTTGGCAACGAACTGAAGTTGAGCAAGGAACGCGTGCGCCAGCTTGAAGCGGCGGCCTTCCAGAAAATGCGCAAAGACCTTGAACGTCACGGCGCCGAGGTGCACAACCTGTTGGCATGAAACAACACCTGATTGCCGTTTTATTGACCCTGTCCTGCGCTGCGAATGCGCAGGACATTCTGATTCTGGGCGAGGTGCATGATAACCCCGCCCATCACGTTGTGCAGGCCGAGAAGGTCGCCGCCCTGACCCCCACCGCCCTGGTGTTCGAGATGCTCACCCCCGATCAGGCCGATGGCGTGATCTTTGCCGAGGCGTCCGATCAGGAGGCGCTGGAGGCGGCGCTGGGCTGGGACGAGAGTGGCTGGCCTGATTTCGCGATGTACTACCCGATTTTCGCTGCCGCCGCCGAGGCGCGGATTTATGGCGCAGGCCTGCCCCGTGGCGAGGCGATGGAGGCGTTGAATGGCGGCATCGCTGCCTTGTTCGGGGACGAGGCGGCGGCCTATGGTCTTGATCAACCCTTGCCCGAAGATCAGCAGCAGGCGCGCGAAGCCCTGCAATTCAACGCCCATTGCGATGCGCTTCCCAAGGACATGCTGCCCGGGATGGTCGATATCCAGCGCCTGCGCGATGCCAAACTTGCCCGTGCTGCCCTGCGCGCTTACGCCGAAACCGGTGGCCCAGTGGCGGTGATCACCGGCAATGGCCATGCCCGCCGTGATTGGGGGATGCCTGTGTATATCGCGCAGGTGGCCCCGGATATCGAAGTGCAGGTGATTGGTCAGACCGAAGATAACGGCCCTATCGAGGGCGGTTTCGACACGGTGTTGTCCTCACCCACCGTGGATCGTCCGGACCCGTGTCTGGCTTTTCAATAGGTCCGGGCGCCTCTTGCCACCCATTCCGCCACGTCCTATCGTCGCCTCGGTTCAACAAAGGCGGCGCAAATGCTTGGCGATAAACGCATCCTTCTGATCATTGGCGGTGGTATCGCGGCGTTCAAATCGCTCGATCTGATCCGCCGTCTGCGCGAACGCGGCGCCTCGGTCACGCCGGTGCTGACCCGAACGGGCGAGGAATTCGTGACACCTTTGTCCGTTTCCGCGCTGGCCGGACAGAAAGCGTTTCGTGACCTGTTCGATCTGACGGATGAGGCCGAAATGGGCCATATCGAGCTGTCCCGCTCGGCCGACCTTATCGTGGTGGCCCCGGCCACCGCCGATCTGATGGCCAAGATGGCGCAAGGCTTGGCCAATGATCTGGCCTCCACCCTGCTGCTGGCTACCGATACCCCGGTTCTGATTGCGCCTGCGATGAATGTGCGGATGTGGGAGCATGCGGCCACGCAGCGGAATATCGAAACGCTGAAAGGAGATGGCATCGGCTTTGTCGGCCCGAATGAGGGCGATATGGCCTGTGGCGAACACGGGCCGGGCCGGATGTCGGAACCGATGGAGATTGTCGCCGCGATAGAGGCGACGCTGGCCAATGGCCCGCTCAAGGGCAAACGCATTCTGGTCACCTCGGGGCCGACGCACGAGCCGATTGACCCGGTGCGCTATATTGCCAACCGCTCGTCCGGGGCGCAGGGTACGGCGCTGGCCCGCGCGCTGTCCGCACTGGGGGCCGAGGTGATTTTCGTCACCGGCCCTGCCGATGTGGCCCCGCCGGAAGGCGTTCACGTGATCGCGGTTGAGACCGCCCAGCAGATGTTCGAGGCCGTGCAGGACGCCCTGCCTGTGGATGGCGCAGTCTTTGCCGCCGCGGTGGCCGATTGGCGTGTGGCCTCGGCCAGTGACAGCAAGATGAAGAAAACCAAGGGCGGCTTGCCAAATCTGGAGTTCGCTGAGAATCCCGACATTCTGGCATCGGTAGCGCAACTGGAAAAACACCGCCCTGACCTTGTGGTCGGGTTCGCCGCCGAGACCGATGATGTGGTTGAAAACGCCACTGCCAAGCGCAAACGCAAAGGCTGTGACTGGATCGTGGCCAATGACGTGAGTGCCGAAACCGGCATCATGGGTGGGGCCGACAACGACGTTACACTGATCACCGCAGAGGGTGCCGAGGATTGGCCGCGCATGTCGAAATCTCAGGTGTCCGCCAAGCTGGCTGATCGCATCGCCAAGGCGTTGACCTGAGGATGCGAGTATTTTTGGCAAGATGAAGGGGCAGGGAATGGTCTCAATTCAGGTGGTTTGGGACACGGGTGCGGACCGCGACCTGGGTCTGCCAGCGTATGAAAGTGGCGGAGCGGCTGGCGCGGATCTGCGTGCGAATTTCCCGGAAGGACAGCGTGAAGGTATCAACGTGGCACCGGGTGCGCGGGTGCTGGTGCCGACCGGACTGCGCATTGCCATTCCGGACGGGTTCGAGGTGCAGCTGCGCCCGCGGTCCGGATTGGCCCTGAAACATGGGATCACCCTACCCAACAGCCCCGGCACGATTGATGCCGATTATCGCGGGCCCTTGGGAGTGATCGTGCTGAATGCCGGGACCGAGCCGTTTCATATCGCGCATGGCATGCGGATTGCACAGATGATTGTCGCACCGGTGGTGCAGGCGCGTTTTGATGAGGTCGAGGCACTGGACGACACCGCGCGCGGATCGGGTGGTTTTGGCTCGACCGGGGCGGGCTGATGGCGCTGGTTCTGATCATGGGCGCGGCCCTTTGGGGGATTGGTGCGGTGATGGGGGCGCCGTACCGGCTGCGCTGGGGCATGATCGGGGTGTTGTGGCTGGCGGTTGTGGCGTTGCACCTGGTGTTGCCGGAGGGCCATCCGCTGCGCATGGCGACAGGGGAAAGCCCGGCCTTGTGGCTGTTGCTGGCGGCGGCGGCCTCGCTGGTGCTGGCCTATCGCTCCGGTTTACGCCGTCTGCGCCGCGCTGCCGAGGTGAAAGAAGCGCCACCCGTCCAGACCGGCACATTTGCGGCAGCCGAGCTGGAGCGGTACGCGCGTCATATCATCCTGCGCGAGGTCGGCGGACCGGGTCAGAAGAAGCTGAAAGAGGCGCGGGTGCTGGTGATCGGGGCCGGCGGGCTGGGTTCGCCCGCCCTGATGTATCTGGCAGCCTCGGGGGTGGGGACGATCGGGATCATCGACGATGACGAAGTGGATTTTTCCAACCTGCAACGTCAGATTATCCACACGGATGACCGGGTTCACATGCCAAAAGTCCACTCGGCGGCCGATGCGATCGGGGCATTGAACCCCTACGTTACCGTGCGCCCTTATCAGCGCCGTCTGAGCGCGGATATGGCCGCGGATCTGTTCGAGGACTATGATCTCATTCTGGACGGCACTGACAATTTCGATACGCGCTATCTGTCTAACGCCACCGCCCATGCCCTTGGAATTCCTCTGATTTCCGGCGCTTTGTCGCAATGGGAAGGGCAGTTGAGCGTGTTTGATACCGCCCACGGAACCCCCTGTTATCAGTGCATCTTTGCCGAGGCCCCGGCGCCCGGTCTTGCACCTTCCTGCGCCGAAGCGGGGGTGATCAGCCCGCTGCCCGGCGTGATCGGTTCGATGATGGCAGCCGAGGCGGTCAAGGTGATCACCGGGGCAGGTCAGCCGCTGCATTCCGAGATGCTGATCTATGACGCGCTTTACGGCGAAACCCGCAAATTCAAACTGTCCCGACGCGCCGATTGTCCTATCTGTGGGACCAAAGGAGACACGCATGAACCCGTTGCTGAGTGAGTGGACCACGCCGTTCCAGATCGCCCCGTTTGACCAGATCGAGGATTCGCATTTCGCCCCCGCCTTCGAGACGGCACTGGAAAAGGCCCGCACCGAGATCGCGGCGATTGCGGATGCGCCCGAGGATCCCGGTTTTGCCAATACCATCGAGGCGCTGGAACAATCAGGCAAGGCGCTGGACAAGGTGCTGGCGGCGTTTTTCTCGGTTGCAGGTGCAGATAGCAATCCTGAAAGGCAGCGATTGCAACGTGAATTCAGCCCGAAGCTGGCCGCGTTCAGTTCCGAAATTCATAGCAATTCCAAATTGTTCGCCCGTATCACCGCCTTGTGGGAATCCCGCGAAACTCTCGATTTGTCCCCCGAACAGCAGCGGCTGCTGATGCTGACCCATCGCCGGTTCCGACGCGCTGGCGCGGGCCTGTCAGGCGAAGCGGAAACCCGCATGAAACAGATCATGTCGCGTCTGGCGGAGCTGGGCACCGCATTCACCCAGAACCTGCTGGCCGATGAGGCGGATTGGTTCATGGAGCTGGGCGAGGCCGACCTTGAGGGCCTGCCCGGTTTCGTGATCGATGCGGCGCGAAATGCCGGTGCCGAAAAAGGGCTTTCGGCTCCGGTGATCACCCTGTCGCGGTCCTTGATCGTGCCGTTCCTGCAATTCTCTCCCCGTCGTGATCTGCGTGAAAAGGCGTTTCGCGCGTGGGAAGCACGCGGTGCCAACGGGGGCGAGACCGACAATCGGGGCATTGCCGCCGAAACACTGGCGCTGCGCGAAGAGCGCGCCAAACTGCTGGGTTATGACTGCTTTGCCGATTTCAAACTCGAAACCGAAATGGCCAAAACGCCCGAGGCGGTACGCAGCCTTCTGATGGATGTCTGGGGCCCCGCCAAAGCCCGCGCCGAGGCTGATGCAGAAGTCTTGACGCAGATGATGCAGGCCGACGGGATCAATGCGGAACTGGAGCCGTGGGACTGGCGCTACTATGCTGAGAAACGCCGCAAGGCCGAGTATGATCTGGATGAGGCCGAACTCAAACCCTACCTTCAGTTGGAGCGGATGATCGAGGCGGCGTTCGCCTGTGCCAATCGCCTGTTTGGTCTTGAGTTCCGGGCCCTTGATATCCCTCTTTATCACGCCGATTGCCGCGCGTGGGAGGTGACGCGGAATGGCACCCATGTGGCTGTTTTCATTGGCGACTATTTTGCCCGAGCCTCGAAGCGCTCGGGCGCATGGTGTTCATCCATGCGGGGGCAGGCGAAACTGCCGAAGGTGCAAGGGCCTGTGGTGATCAACGTGTGCAATTTCGCCAAAGGCGACCCCGCTCTGCTGAGTTATGATGACGCCCGCACACTGTTTCACGAATTTGGCCATGCGTTGCATCACCTGCTCAGCAATGTGAGCTATGAAAGCCTGTCAGGGACCAATGTGGCGCGCGATTTCGTCGAATTGCCCAGCCAGCTGTTTGAACACTGGCTTGAAGTGCCCGAGGTGTTGGCCGAATTCGCCACCCATGCCCAGACCGAAGAGGCCATGCCGCAGGCGTTGCTGGACAAGGTGCTGGCAGCGGCCAATTTCGATATGGGCTTTCAGACGGTGGAATATGTCGCCTCGGCGCTGGTGGATCTGGCGTTTCACGACGGTGACGCCCCGGCTGATCCGATGAAGGAACAGGCCCGCGTGCTGGCCGATCTGGGCATGCCCCGGGCCATCACCATGCGTCATGCTACGCCGCAATTTGCCCATGTCTTCGTCGGAGATGGTTATAGTTCGGGCTATTACAGCTACATGTGGTCCGAGGTAATGGACGCCGATGCTTTTGCCGCCTTTGAAGAGGTGGGCGATGCATTTGATACCGCCACGGCCAGAGCGTTGGAGGAAAACATCCTGTCCACCGGCGGGTCGGTCGAGGCCGATCAGCTTTACATCGCCTTCCGGGGGCGGTTGCCGGGGGTCGAGGCGTTGCTGAAGGGCCGTGGGCTGGCAGCGTGACCATGCATGCTGGTGATCTTGTCCTGACACCGACTGGTGTGCGGTTTGCCGGGCGGCGGTTCCCCTGCACGATCGGGCGCGGGGGGCTGAGCCGTGACAAGCGCGAGGGCGATGGGGCGACTCCGGTCGGGGTGCATCACATTGTAGGCATGTTTTATCGCCCGGATCGCATGTCCTCGCCTGCGCCGTGGGCCAATCCCACCAGGCCCGGCGATCTGTGGTCGGACGATCCCGATCAACCTGACTATAACCTTTTGGTTTCAAAGCCCTATGCGCATTCTCATGAGGTGATGCGCCGAGCCGATCCGCTGTATGATCTGGTCCTGATCACAGATTGGAATTGGCCCGATGCGACGCCCGGGCAGGGGTCATGCATCTTTATCCACCAATGGCGCAGGCCGGGCTATCCCACCGCCGGGTGCGTGGCGTTTCGCCCGGATCATCTGCGCTGGATCGCCGCCCGGGTGCAGCCGGGCACGCGGCTGATCGTGCGCTAGCCGTTACTCGGGGTATTTACGCTGCGCAGTGGCTTTGCCCAGCGTTTTGCCGCCGCCCTTGGCTGTTGCGGTCCACTGATAGGTATGCGCGCCGCTGGGTGGGCAGGGGCTTTTGTATTTGAACACGCCAAATGGCATCTTGCCATCGCCGGTCACTTTCACCTTGCCGCCGCCATGTTTGTAGTTCGGGACATTCAAATCCTTCAGGCGGAATTGAACCGAGGTGGTGCCAGCCGGTAAGTCTTTGATCACAAAGGCCGGGCTGCCCACGGTGTTGGGGCGGCCGCTGGTGCAGCTGGGGATATCCCCCCATTCAAACGAGATCGAAAACTCGGCGGCAACAGTGCCGGCAGACAGCATCAGGGCGGCAACAGACAGGGGAAGCAGACGCATGGGAAATGTCCTTTGAATCGTAAATCCGACTCCAGCCTAGCGCATCAAACCGGCCTTGGGAATTCAGCCGTAATCACGCGCCCCGAAAATGGCCGAGCCGACGCGCACATGAGTGGCCCCAAGCGCAACCGCGCTTTCAAAATCCCCGCTCATGCCCATCGACAGACCGCTCAGACCGTTGCGCTCGGCGATCTTGGCCAATAGGGCAAAATGCAGGCTGGGTTCTTCCTCGACGGGGGGAATACACATCAGCCCCTGCAGGGGTAAATCCATGTCCCGACATTCGGCGATAAACGCGTCCGCTTCGCCCGGCAATACACCTGCCTTTTGCGGCTCTTCGCCGGTGTTCACCTGAATAAACAGATCGGGGCAATGGCCCTCTTCCTGGGCAAGGCGCGCAATGGTCTTGGCCAGCTTGGGGCGATCCACGGAATGGATGCTCTGGAACAAATCAAACGCCTGACGGGCCTTGTTGGTTTGCAGTGGACCAATCAGATGCAGGTCAATATCTTGAAATTGCTTGCGAAAATCGGGCCACTTCCCGGCGGCCTCCTGAACGCGGTTTTCGCCAAAGACCCGGTGACCTTCGCGCAGAACGGCCTCGACCCGTGTATTGGGTTGCACTTTGGACACCGCGATCAGTGTCACGCTGCCTGCGTCGCGCCTGGCCTCGGCCTCGGCTTTGCGGATGCGGGATGTAATGTCGTCGAGGCTCACCAGAGGTCACAGTCTTATTGGTTGAAGGGCGTCTTGCCTGACTTTCGCACGGCGCGCGGGGAGGCGGCAATCCCTGAAACGGCCAACCGGCCTCAGGCAGGTGAAGAATTTCACTGAGCGCCGCAAACACCTTGCCCCTTCGCGCGACCTTGGCTAGTAGAGAGGGGCAACAATATCGGACGGCTTCATGATCTCTTCCCGTATCAGAAATCTGGCGCTTGTGGCGGCCTGTGCAACGCTGGCCGTCGGGTGCGCGGATGCGACAGTCACCCCCGCCGATGGAAAAGCAACAGGCGTATCGAGCCAAAACCCTGTCTCGGGCACGCGCGTCAAGGGCGGCGGTTCGATTTTCGATGCCTTCAGAGGTGGCAAAGCTGAGATCAAGGTTAACCGGTTTCTCTGGACCGCGTCTCTGGATGTCCTGAACTTCTTGCCCGTGCAGGCGGCAGACCCGTTCACCGGGGTGATCACGACCGGATATGGCACACCTCCGGGGGGGGGGCGTGCGTATCGCGCGACGATCCTGATCAGTGATCCGGCGCTGGATGCCCGGTCATTGAACGTGGCTTTGCAAACCCGCAACGGCCCAGTTGCGGCCGGAACCCAGCGGGCGATTGAAGACGCGATTCTGAACCGTGCGCGTCAGTTGCGGATCAATGCCGGCCGGTTCTAAGCCCGCCACTCACGTCTAGCTTGTAATCCCGGACACCCAGTCCAACTGCTTTGGCAGGCAAATACTGTTGAGATCATATTGCTCGACCATCAGCTTGCGGGCATTTTGGCCCAATCGGGCACGCTCGCCTGCATCCTCCAGCAGATCGCAAACCTCGCGGACCAGTGCCGCGCCGTCGAAGAAGTCAATCAACCGCCCGGTCTGATCATGGCTGATGACCTCGCGCACCGGGGCAACATCGCTTGCCACGATTGCTGCTTCGCAGGCCATGGCCTCCATCAGGCTCCAACTGAGCACGAACGGGTAGGTCAGGTAGACATGCACGCGGCTGACCTGCAACAGGCGCACGAACTGATCGTAAGGAATACGGCCCAGAAAATGGACCCGTGCCCAATCATCGTCTGATATCTGATCCCGCACCTCGTCGATGAAAATCTGTTTCCATGTTTGCCCCTTGGGGGCCTTGGCACCATAGCTGACCTCGTCACCGCCCACGATCAGAACAGTGGCATTGGGGCGTTCCTTCAGCAGATCGGGCAGGGCGCGCATGAACCGGTGATAACCGCGATAGGGTTCGAGGTTGCGATTGACGAAGGTGATCACCTCGTCATCGCGCGTCACATCAACCTGCCCCTCGATGGTCAGGCGCACGTTTGGGTCGGGGCGCGAGATCGTGGTGTCAATGCCATCATGGCTGACGGTGATCTTGTCGCGGAATTCGGCCGGAAAAGTATCGGCTTGGAACTTTGTTGGGCTGATCCCGGCATGGGCCAGCGGGAAATGGATATGGTTGTTGAGGTTTTTCAAACGAATGCGCATGGCCGCTGTTTGACTGGGGCGTTCAAACTCGGGATCGAAGTTCAGATGCGGATATCCCGACAGGTGATAGAGTTCGCAATACAGCGCCATGCGCGCATCGGGCCAGACATCGCGCAGAAACATCGCCTCGCCCCAGCCGTGATGCGCCAGGATCAGATCGGGGGCAAACCCGGCCTCGCGCAGCGCCACCGCCTTGTGAAAACAGGCCTCGGCCCGTGTGACCTTGGTGTCCAGATCAACCAGCCAGGGATGGACATTCTGGTTTGTGCGCCCGCTCACGGCATAGGGTACCACCCGCACGCCCTTCCATCTGACCGGTTCCTTGACTCGCAGGGTCAGCGCCACGCAATCATGCCCCTGTGCTGCCAAAAGCGGGGCCAGATGCTTGTACTGGCCTGGAAAATTCTGATGAATGAACAGGATTTTCATCGTCTGCCCCGCGCCCCTCTTCCTTTTTTGTCGTTTATACGCAGAAGCGGCCACCCCTGCCTAGGCCCCGCGTTTCTTGCAGTATTTTCCCTATCGGGCCTAGACCGCGCGCCGCTTGCGGCCTATCACGCTGGGCGAAGATGAAGATCAGTTTAAGGGGCACAGCCCATGTCGCGCTATTCAGCCGCCGAGATTGAAGCCAAATGGCAAAAGGCCTGGGACGAGGCCGGGGTTTTCCGTGCGAGTCGCGCGGGGGACAAGCCCAAGTATTATGTGCTCGAGATGTTCCCCTACCCGTCGGGGCGCATCCATATGGGCCATGTACGCAACTACACGATGGGCGATGTGATCGCGCGTCACAAGCTGGCGACCGGCCATAACGTGCTGCACCCGATGGGCTGGGACGCGTTCGGGATGCCCGCCGAAAACGCCGCGATGGCAATCGGCGGTCACCCAAAGGAATGGACCTACGCCAATATCGACGACATGCGCGCCCAGATGAAGCCGCTGGGCCTGTCGATTGACTGGTCCCGCGAATTCGCCACCTGTGATCCCGAGTATTACGGGCAGCAACAGGCGCTGTTCCTTGATTTCCTCGAAAAGGGCCTCGTTTACCGCAAGAACGCCGTGGTCAACTGGGACCCGGTCGATATGACCGTTCTGGCCAATGAACAGGTGATTGACGGCAAGGGCTGGCGCAGTGGTGCCGATGTGGAACGGCGTGAGCTGACCCAGTGGTTCTTCAAGATCTCTGACTTTTCCGAAGAGCTGCTGGACGCGCTGGACGGGCTGGAAAACTGGCCCGCCAAGGTGCGCTTGATGCAGGAAAACTGGATCGGCAAATCGCGCGGTCTGCAGTTTGCCTTTTCGCTGATTGATGGCCCCGATGGGCATGACCGGGTCGAGGTCTATACCACCCGGCCTGACACGTTGTTAGGCGCCAGTTTTGTCGGCATTTCGCCGGATCATCCGCTGGCCAAACAGCTTGAACGGGACAATCCCGATCTCGCCGCCTTCAATGCCGAATGCCGCAAGGGCGGCACCACCGCAGAGGCGTTGGAAACCGCTGAGAAAAAGGGCTTTGATACCGGCCTCAAAGTGCGCCACCCGTTTGATATCGCATGGGAATTGCCCGTCTATGTGGCGAATTTCATCCTGATGGATTACGGCACCGGCGCGATTTTCGGCTGCCCGGCGCATGATCAGCGTGACCTCGAGTTTGCGCGCAAATACGATCTGCCGGTGGTGTCGACATACGCGCCTGCCAAGGATGACGGGTCCAGCCTGCCGGAAGATGGCGGCGATGCGTTTGTGCCGCCCAAGACCGACCCGGTGATTTATGTCCGTGGCTTTGCCGGTGAGACCGAGCAGACCGGAAACGAGGCGATCGACGCCGCCATCACCTTCTGCGAAGCACAAGGCGTGGGGCAGGGCGTGACCAAGTTCCGCCTGCGCGACTGGGGCCTTTCCCGTCAGCGGTATTGGGGCTGCCCGATCCCGGTGGTCCATTGCGACGCCTGCGGTGTGGTGCCCGAGAAGAAAGAAAACCTGCCGGTGCGCCTGCCGGATGACGTGACATTCGACGTCCCCGGCAACCCGCTGGACCGCCATCCCAAATGGCGTGATTGCGCCTGCCCGAAATGCGGCGGGCCAGCACAACGTGAGACGGACACAATGGACACCTTCGTGGACAGTTCATGGTATTTTGCCCGCTTCACGGCTCCCAATGCCAGCGCGCCTACTGATCTTGACGAGGCGGCGTATTGGATGAATGTGGACCAGTATATCGGTGGTATCGAACACGCGATCCTGCATCTGCTTTACTCGCGCTTCTTTGCCCGAGCGATGCGGATCACCGGCCACTTGCCACAGGGCTGCGACGAGCCGTTCGATGCGCTCTTCACCCAAGGCATGGTGACACATGAGATTTACGTCACCCGGGACGAAAATGATCGTCCGGTCTATCACCTGCCCGAGGATATCGAGTGGACCGAATCCGGTGCGCGGCTGGGGGCCTGTGGCACACCGGTCGAGGTGATCCCCTCGGCTAAAATGTCGAAATCCAAGAAGAACGTGGTTGATCCTGTCTCGATCATCTCGGCTTACGGCGCGGATACGGCGCGCTGGTTCGTGTTGTCCGACAGCCCGCCGGAACGGGATGTGGAATGGACGGCCTCGGGCGCCGAGGCGGCGTTCAAGCATCTCTCCCGTGTGCATCGCATCTGCAGCGAGATCGCGGTCAGTACAGATGCCGATACGTCTGACGACGAGGCGCTGCTGCGCGAAATGCACAAGGCTATCCATGATGTAACGGGCGGTGTCGAATCCTTCGGCTTCAATGCCGCGATTGCCAAGCTTTACGCCTTCACCAACACCCTGGCCAAGTCCAGGGCCGGGGCAGGGGCCAAACAGCAGGCCGCCCGCGCGCTTGTGCAACTGATGTCACCGATGACCCCGCATTTGTCCGAGGAGCTCTGGACCTTGCTGGGCGGTGACGGCCTTGTCGTTCATGCCAAGTGGCCCGAGGCCGATGCGGCCATGCTGGTTGATGACATGGTGACAATGCCGATCCAAGTGAACGGCAAACGCCGGGCGGAAATCGACGTGCCCAAGGACCTGGACAAAGCAGAGGTTGAAAAGCTGGCGCTGGCGACCCATGCTGTGATCAAGGCGCTGGATGGGGCCCAGCCCAAAAAGGTGATTGTTGTCCCCGGACGGATCGTGAATGTCGTCATTTAACCGCCGCACTGTTCTGCTTGGCAGCCTCGCCACCGCGTTGGCGGGCTGCGGGTTTACGCCTGCTTATGGCCCCGGTGGATCGGCCACGCAGCTCAATGGCACGATCCTCGTGGACGAGCCGACAACCCGACCGGCCTACCTTCTGACCCGCCATCTTGAAGACCGTCTGGGGCGTGCGTCCAATGCACAGTACGGCCTCAGCTATGCGATCAACATCTCGGAATCGGCCATCGCGATCTCGCCCAATGACGTGACACTGCGCTATAACGTGCTGGGTGATGTCACTTACGCTCTGCGCGATCTGGGCACTGGCGCGGTGGTGACCTCGGGTAAGGTCGACAGTTTCACCTCTTACTCGACCACCGGCACAACCGTGGCCACGCAAGCCTCGCAAAAAGATGCTGAAAACCGGTTGATGACCATCCTCGGTGATCAGATCGTCACACGGTTGATTGTCGCCGCCCCCGGCCTGCCCGCATGAAGCTGTCGCCCCGCGACGCCCCCCGCTATTTCGAGCGGCCCGACCCGGATCGTACCGGCCTGCTGATTTTCGGCCCCGATGCGATGCGCGTGGCCCTGAAACGCCAACAGGTGATTGCCGCGCTCGTGGGTCCACAAGGCGAAGAGGAAATGCGCCTCACGCGCATGGCCGCCTCTGACCTGCGCAAAGACCCCGCCATGCTGATGGATGCGATCAAGGCACAGGGGTTTTTCCCCGGCCCGCGCGTGGCCTTCGTGGAAGACGCCAACGACACCGTCGCTGCCGCCGTGACAGCGGCTTTGGAAGACTGGCAGCAGGGCGATGCGCAGGTGATCGTGACCGCCGGACAGCTGAAAGCCACCTCGAAACTGCGCAAACTGTTCGAGGGTCATGGCAATGCCTACGCCGCCGCGATCTATGGCAATCCACCCACCCGGGACGAGATCGAGGCAGAGCTGAAACGCGCGGGCCTTGGAGAGATTGATCGGACCGCGATGGAAGACCTCACCGCGCTGGCGCGCAGCCTTGATCCCGGTGATTTCCGCCAGACGCTGGAGAAACTGTCGCTTTACAAGCTGGGTGATGGCACACCGCTATCCTCAGATGATGTGATTGCCTGCGCACCTTCCTCGACCGAGGCGGATCTGGACGATGTGCTCAATATCGTGGCCGAGGCGCGGTTGGGCGAAATCGGCCCGGTTATGCGCCGCCTCAAGGCGCAAGGGGTCCAGCCCGTGGGGCTTTGCATCGGGGCAACCCGCCATTTCCGCACGCTTTACTCTGCCTCGGCCGATCCCGGTGGCGCGGCGCAGGGGATTGCCCGTGTGCGCCCACCGGTCTTTGGCCCAAGGCGCGACCGGATGCTGCGTCAGGCGCAGAAATGGGGGGCACCCAATCTGGAAACGGCACTGACCCTTCTGACCGAGACTGACCTGCAATTGCGCTCGGCCGGACAGCACGCGCCCGCGATGGAACTGGTGGAACGCACCCTGATCCGTCTGGCCAAGCTGGCGGCGCGTTAATCCGCCTGGGTCGCTCCGATCCGTCGCGCGGCGATAAACAGCCCCGCAAACAGCACCACACCGGCCAGCACATACCACCCCAAGATGCTGCGAATATCGCCGTAAGCCATAGTGCCTACCCGGCTGGTCGATCCCGAGGCCACATAAAGGGAACTGGCAAAAATCACCCGCCCACACAGGCTTTTGAGCGACAGGTAGGTGGCGCGGCTGTCGCTGCTCAACAACGGCTGGATGCGGGCCATGATAAAAGGTTGTGACCACGCATTGGGGACCATCCGCAAAAACAGGACAGCAATCACCATAGCCGCGTTGCTCAGCGCCATGACCGCAGACAGCCCGATCTGCATGCCAAAAGCTAGCAACACCATACCACGTAAACCCATCGCGCCGCGTATCCGCAGGGCAAATGCCGAGGCCGCAACGGAGACGCCCATCATGATCGCACTCACCGTGCCGCTGATCAGGGGTGCCTCACTGGCCAATCCAATGCCGCTCAAGGCCTCAAGAATGAAGGGTTGTCCAAAGACGAAGGGGATATGGCTGAAGACATACATCAGCAGGCTGATCACAAACAACCAGCCCAGAACCGGGTTAAGTAGCGACGCCTTGAGCGAGCGCAGACCGGCGATGCCATCCAGCGCTTCGCGATGCGCCTGCCGCGCAGGTTCGGTGCAGGCCAGAACCAGCAGCAAGACCACGAGAGCGGCCAGCGCCGTGGCCCAGAACGGCGCAGAGGGGTCTAACAATGCCAGCGCACCACCGGCCACGGCCGAAATGGCTGCGGCCGTGTAAGAAAAACGCCAGGCGCGCAATTCGTGGACCTCGATCTCCTCCTCGCGCCCTTCGGCGGCGAGGGATTCGTACAAAAGCGAACTGTCCGTGCCCGACCAGAATGCCATGCCCGCCCCGATCAGGGCCTGCCCGGCCATGAAGATGCCAAAGCTGCCACCAATGGCCAGCAAAACCACCCCGCTCAGCATCGCCAGCGCCGATGCGATCAATGTGCGCCGTCGCCCCAGCCGGTCCGACATATAGCCCGATGGCACCTCCAGCACCGTTACGGCGACCTCGTAGGTGGCATAAAGCAGGATCGCCTCGGCAGCCGAGAGGTTCTGCTGAAAGTAGAGAAACCAGACGGCCTGCCAGAAGGTCAGGCTTTCAACAAATTTGAGCCATGGGAACAGCGCGATATTGCGCGCTGTGCTGGCTTTGACAGGCGTCACTCAGCGTTCACTCAGGGGGTGCAAACATGGCAAACAACTGCTCGCCGGTGATTTGCTCGGTCTTCTGGGCAAAGCTGTACCCGCTTGGCTTAAGCTCGATAAACAACTCGCTGGTCAGGGCCATATCGCCCGGCTCATCAAGGGTTCCAACGCCCATGTGATAAGTGCCGTGGTGATCGCCGGGCGCCGTGACACGATAGTACAGGCTGCTCCCGCAGGTCTTGCAGAACGCGCGCTCGGCCCAGTCTGAAGAGGGGAAGACCGACAGGTTCTCTTCACCCTCAAAATCAACAGTGCCTGCCGGGGCCGTCATCCCGAAATAGACCCCGCCCGACCATTTCCGGCACATCCCGCAATGACAGGCCCCAAAGTCGGCAGGCGGTTCATTCATGGTGTATTTTACTGCGCCACACAGGCAGGATCCGGTCTTGGCCATGGTCAGGCTCCTTTTGGTTTGGCTGTTGATCGTATTGCGATCTTGGCTACTCCACGCTGCTGTCAGAAATTGGCGTCATCGGATCAGCGTTGCGAAGGGCCTTGCACCGGACGTTAGGCTGCGCCACGTTTGCAATCACTCACGCCGCAATCCAAGGACAGCGCCAATGTACGAAGTTATCGGAAAACGCGCCACCCGCGCCTTGCGGGTCTTGTGGATGCTTGAGGAAATCGGCCAGCCATACCAGCATATCCCCGCCGCGCCCCGCAGCGACGAGGCGGTGGCCGTCAATCCGTCTGGCAAGGTTCCGGTCCTTAGGGTGGACGACGCGATCATCACCGATTCGACGGCCATCCTGACCTATCTCGGGGATCGTCATGGCGCGCTGAGCCATCCTGCGGGCACGGTTGAACGGGCCCATCAGGATGCGCTGACCCAGCAAATTCTGGATGATATCGAGTCGCTGCTTTGGGCCGCCGCGCGCCATAGCTTTATCATGCCGGAAGAACACCGTGTGCCCGCCCTCAAACCCACGCTCAAATGGGAATATCAGCGCAATCTCGCCCGTCTGTCGGATCAACTTGTCGGTCCGTTCCTAATGGGCGATGCCATGACGATCCCCGATATCCTGCTTACCCATTGCCTGCGCTGGGCAGCGGGTGCCAAGTTCCCCGAACCGGACGCCAAATTGGCGGATTATCTAAACCGAATGGAGGGGCGACCCGCCTTTCAGACGGCGGTGGCACTGCCCTGATAACGCGCGGCGGCCTGTCCGGCCCATCGCCCGGTGGCTAGGCAGGCGGTGATCAGATAGCCGCCCGTCGGGGCCTCCCAATCCAGCATTTCACCGGCGGCAAAGGTGCCGGGGCGGGCGCGCAGCATCAGGTTTTCATCCAGCGCGTCAAAGCGCAGCCCGCCAGCCACCGAAATCGCCTCGTCCAACGGGCGCGGTCCGTTATGCGGTATCGGCAGGGCCTTGATTATAGGGGCTAGGTCATCGGGCAGCGGACGGGCAAACTCCATCAGTAGTGCCTGTTTCACCGGGTCCAGTTTTAACGTCTTGCGCAGGTGATTGCTAAGGCTGGCTCTGCTGCGTGGACGGGCGAGTTTGGTGCGCACCGCCTCTTCGCTCTGATCGGGCAACAGGTCGATATGCAAAGGCGCACCCTCGCGCATGGCTTTGGACACAGCGTAAATGCCGCCGCCCTCAATACCGCGCTCTGAAATCACGAACTCGCCGCGCGATTTCGTCGCTCCGGCAGTCAGTCGCACGCCTTTCACAGCCTGCCCAAAATGCCGCTCCGTATGCGGTGACCACGCCACCTCAAACCCCATATTGGCGGGTTGAAACGGGGCCGTGTCCTTGGCCAGATACCCGGCCCATGCCCCGTCCGATCCCAACCTGGCCCAGCTGGCCCCGCCACAGGCCAGCACCGTGACCGCGGGCGACAGGCTCTGCGTGCCATCGGGCGTGTCAAACAAAACCGCGTCACCGTCCCACCCGGTCCAGCGCCAGCGGGTGCGCAACTGCACACCCATTCCATCCAGCCGCGCCAGCCACGCGCGCAACAGGGGCGAGGCTTTCATCGCCTTGGGAAACACCCGGCCTGTGCTGCCGGTAAACAGCGGCTGTTCTAACCCTGTCGCCCAATCCTGCACCTGATCCGGTCCAAACGACTCCAGCATCGCGCGCAGTGGGGCTGCGCCTTCGTCATAGGCGCTCAAAAACGTCTCGAACGGTTCGGATTTGGTCAGGTTCAACCCGGATTTGCCCGCCATCAGAAACTTGCGCGCGGGCGATGGTTTGGCATCCGCCACCACCACCGTGTGTCCGGCCTTTGCCAGCTCCTCGGCGGCCATCAACCCTGCAGGGCCAGCGCCGATGACCAATGCCTCGCTCATGCGCCGGGCGGCGTGTCGTTGCCCAGACCACCGCCAAGTCCCCTGTGATGCACAACCTGCTGCGGGAACGGAATTTCGATGTCGTTGTCTTTCAGCGCGTTCCAGATCGTCATCATCACCACGGGGGTGAAGCGGTTCTTGCCGTCATCAATCCCGTTCACCCAGAATTCCACCGCAAATTCCACGCCGCTATCGCCAAAGGCACGCAGCTCGCAATCGGGCTTGTCGGGCTTTTGCAAGATGAAATCCAGCTTGCTGACAGCGGTTTCGATGATGCCCGGCACGATGTTGATATCAGTATCATAGCTGACCGAAAATTCCGCCTCATAGCGGTTCGCGCTGCCCTGATCGGAGTAATTGATCACCCGCGTGGTGATGAAATCCTCGTTCGGCACCACAACCCAGCGGCCATCGAAGGTCTCCAGGATCATCGCCCGCGCGGTCGTTCGCACGATGGTGCCTGAATTGCCGTCATCCAGTTCGACATAATCCCCCACGGTCGCCTGACCTTCCAGCAACAGGATCAGACCCGAGATATAGTTCGAGGCGATTTTTTGCAGGCCAAACCCGATCCCGACACCAATCGCCCCGCTCAGCACTGCAAGGCTGGTCAGGGGGATGCCCATGATGTTCATCAGGATCAGGAAGGCGACACCGAAAATGGCGATCTCGGCGGCCTTGGCAGCCAGCTGCCTTGTGGCAGGCGGCATTTCTTCCTGCGCCTGGATGTAGGTGTGGGATTGATCGTTCGACCACCGGCCCAGCCAGAAAATCACGATGCCCGCCACAAGCCCCTGCAACAGCCACAGCAGGTTGAACGACATGTTGCCCAGCGGCACGATCGTGGTTTCCAGTGCCTCGGCAACCTCATCCAGCGCCCCCAGTGCATAGATCAACGCGATCGGCAGCAGCACGTAGCGGCCCAGCAGGCGCAGCATGGGGTCTTTCAGAATGTCGCGGACAAGGATGCGCACGGCGAGAAACAGGAAAACGCGTTTACCAAAGGCGATCACATCGCCCGCGCCAAACAATTGCCGGGTCACGCTTTCGCCAATGCCGGTGAAAACATAGGCCAGCAGAGGCAGCAGCAAGGGCACGAAGATCAGCAGGAACCAGCGCACCTGCGCAAAGATCGATGTGCTGTTCGCGGCCGGAGTCAACACCCGTTTGAGCACAGGTTTCATCGCCCGGCTCAGGATCCATGCCAGAAGCCATGCCCCGATCAGCAGCGCGAATTGCGACCAGGCCGCCGGGCTCATCAACCAGGATTGGGCGATCTCCCAGCCCTGTTCCAGATAGACCAGTGCCTGCGTTACGATTTCCGGCTGGTTTTCCATACCCGCACCCTTGTCAAAAGCCGATTTACCGACATTCTCATGCCTGCCTCTGACGAAAGGTGCAAGAATTACCGATGCCCGACCCGATTTGTCCGCTCTGTGAACGCCCGATACCGGCGAACGCCCGCCAAAGCATGCACCACCTTGTTCCCAAGCTGAAAGGCGGCAAGGGCGGGCCGACCGTGTTACTGCACCAGATTTGCGGCCTTATGTATCAAACGCACCAAACATCCACCGCCGCGCTGCGCTATCATAGGGCATGACCCAACAGATACGCCTTGGCCGGATCACGGAAACCACCATTCGCAACGCTCTGCTCTATATGCGGGCGGAGTGCCTGCGGGACGGGGTGGAGGGGGTCGACCATGTTGACGCGCTCCTGCGGCTACGTGGGCATGATCCAGAGGCGTTTGGTTTTGCTGACAAGCGGCCCAAAGCCTTCCGCAAGGGGGAGCTGCGCCAGATGGTTCTGGATGCGCTTAGAGACGGGCCACAGACCGGCGCTGAGATTGCTTGCAGGGTGCAGGCCCGGAAACAGGTGCTGACCTACAAGCAGGCCTACAGGCGGGTTTATGGCTGCTTAGAGCAGCTACAACGGCGTGGGCTGGTGGTGCATGAGGGACGGGTGTGGCAAGCTCATAGCTTGGCTTTACTCAGCAACCTTTAATTTTCTGAGCGCGGTAACCAGCTTCTGATCAAGATTGGCTATCTTCCGGTAGATGGCTTTACGGTCTCCGATCAATAGTAAGACTACCCGCCCTCGGGAGAGCGGGTAGTAGATGACGCGCAAATGCGCTACCCGTGTGCGGTAGAACGCAGGGTTCGCCTTGATTTTTTCGATCTGTAGGTTGTCATCTCCCGAGCGCAGCTTGTTAAGCGCTCCCCAGACAGTCCTTTGATCTTGCTTCGATAGTTTCTTTATCGCCCTCTCTGCCTCAGGCGAGAAGATTATTTCCTTGGGGTCCACTGGTCCCTCCGCTGTTGCCTTGAACTAGTCCATGTCTAGTTCCTGTTCGATCTCATCCATGGATTTCCCTCCCTTTTCGTAGAATTCATCAAGCGATCTTTGCGCCGCTTCGGCCTCTAAGGCCGCTTCGATCTCCAACAATCGCTCAACCCGTTCCATGAACTCCATTGAAACTACCGCAACACAGCGATCTCTTTTTTGAACTACGATCTTCTCTCCGAAATGTGCGGCATCGATTAGATTGGCGAAGTTCTTTCGTGCTTCTGTGGCGGTGTATGTTTTGTTGGTCCGGTCAGCTCCTTGCATCCTTTTTTCCTCGTTATGGCAGCACCCCCACTCAATGGGCGACGCAATGGTTTTGTACAATTTGTACAATTTGTAGTCAACGTACATTTTAGACGTAATGCGCAAATTGACACATACAAATGAACAAATGGTGTATTTAAGCAGAACGCTGCCAATACCCCTTCCAGCACCGGCTGACCCGTGCGCCCATGGCGTTTCCGACCAGACGGTTCGCCAGCTCGCCATTGTCCGAGCGACGGTTGTCTTCCAGCCATGCAGCGTGGTTCGCGTACTGGTGCAGGTATTGCGGGCTAACACCATGGTGCTGCCCGTCCACCATGCGGCGCAGGCGGGAGAAGTAGCTTTCGGCCATGTTCGTGTGCTTGCCGTAGTCGCTGTAGCATTCGGAATGGTTCACGCGCTCTACGTGATAGCCCATGTGCAGCAAATCCCAATGGCTGGCCTCATCCGCTGACATGGTGGCCATGCGGCTGACGTTCTCATTTGCCAGCGCCACGCCCTCAGCCTCATTCTTCACCACGATAGGCAGGGTGCGGCCCTCACGCTCGCGCAGGGCGACCACAACGCGGCGCTTGCCGGTCTGGTGTTCTTTCAGGCGGCGATCCACGCGGTTCTCTTTCACATTGGCGGGGCGGATATGACCCCCGAAATACGCGCCATCGATCTCCACATGACCGTCCAGAACTTCGCCGGTCTGCACTTCCTCTGACATGGCCTCGCGCAGCTTGTGGGCCAGCACGAAAGCGGTTTTGTACTGGCAGTCTAGGTCGCGCGAAAGCTGGATCATGGACACGCCCTTTGAGGCGTTCACGATGATGCAGATCGCGGCCAGCAGGTCCACGAAGTCCATCTTGCGGCTGGCAAAGATTGTGCCACTGGTGACGCTGAACTGGTGGTGACAGTTTTTGCATTTGAACTTGCGACGGGTGCTGATCGAATAGGTTTCGTCATGGCTGCACCGGGGGCAAACCGCTTCGCCATTTGTCTCAGGCCAGCGCATTTCACAAAACGTCTGATAAGCCGCGTCTTCGCCTGCCTTGTAGATCGAGCGGAGGCTAAGTGTGCGGGAAGCTGCCGAGAGAAGGAAGTGTTGGGCCATTTGTATCGTATCCATTACCTATGTAACAGATATGGTACGTTGATGTATCGCTTACAAGGGCATAAGTAATAAATATGATACTTTTATTTATACAGGTGATACATGCCGGAACAAACTGAGTGGGAAATGAGGGCCGCGAACCTTCTCAAGGCAGAGTTGAAACGAAAGGGTGTGACTTACGCCCGGCTTGTTGAAAGGCTGGATGATATTGGAATCAGTGAGAAAGAGGTGAACGTTCGTAATAAGCTGTCCCGAGGGAAGTTTAGCGCGGCGTTTATGTTGCAATGTCTAAGCGCTTTGGAAACGGCTACTTTGCACTTGGATTGATCCTCGGGATAGGCGTTACTATTCTCTTCTGCCTGTCAATTTGGCCGCGTCAAATTGACAGCAATGTAGGCGATGCCGAAGGCCAACAGAGCACCACAAGTTACGCCGACAATCAAATAAGTGAAAATTCTGAACGGCATCCCCTCTGGCATTGGGACGGAGGGTTGGTGACGTCGAGCGATACGGCGGCACAGTGGATTATGATGATCTTTACAGTCATAGCCGCTGCTCTTCTGCTCGGAACTTTGATTATCACTCAACGAATGCTTAGGGACACCCGAGAGATCGGACAAGATCAATCTCGAGCCTACATTCATGCTGACAAAGCTCAATTCTTTTGGGGCAGTAATGCGATGCTCAACCCCAAAATAGTAGTTTCGGTCCGAAATTCGGGCAACACTCCTGCGAGATGGTATCAGATCAGAGCGAAGGAGTTTCTGTGGGGGGATGAAAACAGAGAGCACCTTGCTCCCAACGACTGGTCCGAAATAAGTGCCGGTGTTGAGTTTGGGGGAAAATTGCATTCCGTTCCTGCCGCTCAATCCCAAACTTCGATTGAGCTCAAACTCGAACTCACCAAAGAAGAAATTGAGAAGATAAAATTGCGAATCTTTGGGGAACTGGGTGCGGGCTTTGGGATCATTGGGGAAATAAGATACTGCAGCTATTTCGGAGAGATATTTGTAACAGGATTTTCTTTCGGGCGGGCGGGAATTCCGCCGTATGAAGTTCTCGAAGAGCGTGAAACGGGCGAATTCCACGGAATCCGAACTTCCGAAAAAATTGAACGGGCAATTTCGCTTACCCGAATGCCCTTCAACCTCAGAGCCTACCACTACGTCGGGAAAGAGAGCGATTACAGCTAGTAAAAATACTCTAATCAACGCTCAACCCTCTCGGGTTTGGTGCGTTTGATACATAAGGCCGCAGATTTGCCATAACGAAATCCATGCAACACTCACCGAGGCCGAACTGGCGCGCGATTATGCGACGATTGAGGGGTTGCGCGCGCATCCAAGGCTGGAGAAATTCATCAGGTGGGTGGCTAAACGCCCCAACGACTTTCATTCCAAAACCCCAAGCGGGCGGCGCAAGCGTTGACGCAATTCTTGACCGGGCGGGTGATCCTGACATGGTAGAAGAGGTGACTTAGGAGGGATACCATGCCGACCCGCCGCAACTTCCTGATGACAACAGCTTCCTTCGCCGTTGCACCCAGCTTGCGCGGGGCAAAGGCCGCGCCGACACCGGCAACCCTCACCGCCGCGCCCGCAAGGGTACAGATTGCACCGTCCTCTTATCCGCAGACAGATGTGTGGGCCTATAACGGGCAGGTGCCGGGCCAGACGCTGCACTATGAACAGGGCGACGTTCTGGACGTACGATTCGTCAATCAGCTGAGCGAAGGATCGACGATCCACTGGCACGGGTTGCGCCTGCCCAATGCGATGGACGGCGTGCCCAACATGACACAGCCCCCCGTTTTGCCGGGCGATCAGTTCGATTATCGCTTTGCCCTGCGCGATGCGGGCACGTTCTGGTATCACCCGCATGCCAATTCGGTCGAACAAATCTCGCGCGGATTGGCGGGTGTGCTGATAGTGAACGAACCCACGCCGCCGGATGTGGACCGGGACGAGGTGCTGGTGCTGGATGACTGGCGCATGACGCCCGAGGCGGGCATCCATGCCTCCTTCGGCAGTCGCCACGACATGTCCCATGCCGGGCGGCTGGGCAACTACATCACGGCCAATGCCCGCCCCGATCTGACTTATGAGGTGGCACAGGGCATGCGCCTGCGCTTGCGGTTTGTGAATACCGCGACGGCGCGGATTTTCCGGCTCAGTCTCAAGGGTATGAAGGCCTGGGTCATGGCGCTGGACGGGATGCCGCTGCCTGAGGCGCGCCCCGCATCCGAGATCACCATCGCCCCCGCCCAACGCGCCGATCTGATCGTGGACATCACCGATGACAGCGAGGCCCTGATCGCCTCGGTCGAACGCGAGGGCAGCTTTGCTCTTGCCGCATTTGCCGTCTCCGGCACGGCCCAGCCCCAGCGCCCCGCGCCGACGGCATTGCCGTCCAATGATCTGCCACACCTCGCCCTTGCCGAGGCCCGCACGGTTCCCTTGCTGATGGAAGGGGGTGCCATGCGGGGCCTGCCCGATGGGGCCACGTGGAAAGGTCAGCAGATGGGCTTTCAGCAACTGGCCGAGGCCGGGCAGTTCTGGGCCTTTAACGGGCGCGCCGGTTCAGGCGAGGCCCCGTTTGTCAGCGCCGGCCTGGGCGAAACCATTCGCATCCCCATCACCAATCGAACCGCCTTTTCCCACGCCATGCACCTGCACGGCACGCATTTCCGCGAGGTTCTTCCCGACGGGGCCTTGGGACCATGGCGCGACACGCTTCTGGTGGCCCCGGATGAGATGCGCGAGATCGCCTTTGTCGCCGAGAACCTAGGCGACTGGATGTTCCACTGCCACATGCCCTCGCACCAGATGGCGGGCATGATGAATTGGATTCAGGTGGTGTGAGGGTTCTCATGTTCTTGTAGGGCGGATGCCTGCAACGCGGCGGTGTATCTCAAATGCTGATACAGTCGATTTAGTAACCCATCTATGGCGTAGCCTTAACAGATGATCAGTCGAAGTCGCGTTGGAAACAGCCATCGCAATAGGGACCCAGTTCGGGCACCAATGCGAGGATTTCATCAATCAAGGCCCAGACTGGTGGCAAGGCTTGGCAATGATGCACGTCAACCGCATGAAAATATGCCTGTCGTGCAATTTCCAAGACAAACTGTGTTCCGTCAGAGCACGCGGCGTCACGCCTTTCGATTTGTCCGCCATTCATGAGGGACAACTGTTCCAGATGTTTCAACACCTCATCCAAATCTGACCTGGGTAGCTCTCTTGAGTATCGTTGATCAACCCTGCCCGGCGCGTACCCTCCTGCGCCGTCCAGCAGGGTGGCCTCTAGCCTGGTTAGCCCATCGACGCGTTTCTCGAAATGAATGGCAAACGCAGGTGTAAAGGTGGGAAGGACAAGCAGCCGAACGGCAACCGCGCCCTCGTCCAATTTGGTTCGGGCAAGCGATGGTTCGCCCATCGCCAATAGCTGATTGCCAAACCACTCTTCATAAAAAAGAGTTTTCTCCATAGGCGACCAGTGTTCTTCGACAGCCCAGGTTCCCAATGGGAAATATATGGGTCGTTTGCTCTCTGCCCCAACGAATGAGGCAGTAACAAATACAAGCAAGACGGCTGCAAGAACAGAAAGCCGATACATCATTTGCTAGCTTGATTGTTGCACAGCGCCTTAATTGCCTGGGCATGCTCGGGCGTGGCCCCCAAGGTATCGGCTGCCAGATCGCGCGCGCTCTGCATCAGGGCCTCGGGCTCGACCTGCTGGTCAAACAATCCCCAGCTCAGCGCCTCGGTCGGGGTGGTCTTGTGCCCGCCCATGAGGATCAGTTTGGCGCGCGCGTGGCCCACCAGGTTGGCCAAGCGGGCCGGATCAGAGGGTTGCGGCAGAAAGCCCAGCTTCATCACCGGGTAAAACGCTTTGGCCGAGGGCACGGCAAGGCGAATGTCGCAGGCCAGGACCATGCCCATCGCACCGCCCGCGACCGTGCCGTTCAGCGCCGCTATGCTCAGGCCCGGCATCGCCATGATCGCACCGGACAGGCGTTCCCAGACCGGGCTGGTGGGCAGGTCTGTCTTGGCGGCTTCCAGATCCATCCCCGCGGAAAACACCTTGCCCGCCCCGGTCAGGATCAGCACGCGCGCTTCGTGCGCGGCCTCGGCAATATCCGCCAGTTCTTCCAGCATGGGGCCGGTCAGGGAGTTGGCCTTGTCGGGGCGATTGATCGTCGCGATCCAAAGGCCGCCGTCTTTTTCCAGCTCGATCATGTCAGCCCCACTTTCTGGCGGATGTCCGGATCGCGCAACGAAATCTCGTCTCCCAGATAGGCATCGGCCTCGGGGCCACACATCCACAGGAGGGCGCGTGCCGGCCAGCCTGCCGGGATGTGATCATCCCAGTCGAGCGCTGCAACCGGGTTCACCCCGCTGGCCTTGATCTGGTGCTGCATGTCGGTGGCCACTGTGCCGGGCGAGAGGCCCATGGCGCGGATACCATGCGCGGCCCCTTCCTTGTGGGCGCACATGGTCAGCATCGCCGCCCCGGCCTTGGAGGTGCAGTAATGGCTCCAGCCTTCCAGCGCGTTATGGGCCGCGCCCGAGCTGACGGTCAGGATGGTGCCGCCGCCTGCGGCCTGCATCACCGGCATCGCCGCGCGCATCCCGTAATAGACGCCGTTCAGGTTGATCTCGATCACCTTGGCCCATTCGGCGGGGTCCGAGCTGGCAAGCGGTGCAATCGGTTCGATCACGCCAGCATTGTTGATCAGCACATCCAGCCCGCCGAAACGCTCCACGCATTTCGTGACGGCCTGGGCGACATCCTCGTAACGGCTGACATCGCAGGGCAGGGCGATCGCATTCTCGCCGATCTCGTTTGCCAGTGCCGTGATCTGATCGCTGCTGCGGGCCACCAGGGCGACATTCGCCCCGGTCTCGGCAAAAACCCGCGCTGCCGATGCCCCGATGCCCTTGCTTGCCCCGGTGATTAGTACTGTTTTTCCGTGCATTTTATGTGCAGTCCCTGTTGTTCTGATCTTGTCGTACCTAGCTAAACTGCGATGGTCCAGCGACAACACCACTTGACCCCCCTGCGCCATAAGCAGAAGCTATGCGCGACTGATTTGAACGAGAAGGGATTCCCGATGACGAAACTTAAAGCACCCGTGACCAGCGTTCTTGCCCTTGGCCTTGGCCTTTCGGGCACCGCGGCCTTCGCCGATTTGACCGCGCAGGACGTATGGGCCGACTGGAAAGACTATATGAGCGGCTTTGGGTACGAGATCACCGGAGAGGAAAGCACCTCGGGTGACACGCTGACGATCAAAGACCTGGCCATGGCGATGGATATGCCCGAGGGTGCGGGCAGTTTCAGCATGTCGATTTCCGAGTTTTCCTTCACTGATAACGGCGATGGTACGGTCAACATGACGATCCCTGCGGTGATGCCGATTACGGTGAGCGTTGACACGCCGGATGCCGAAGATGTGGACATGAAGGTCGACTATGTCACCGACAGTTTCGAGATGGTCGCGTCGGGCGATCCAGATAACCTGACTTATGCTTACACTGCTGACGAATTAAGCATGATTCTGAAAGAACTGGTGGTTGAGGGCGAGCCGGTTGACATCGGTACCGCCAATGTCACGCTGGCCGCTCTGTCGGGGCAAAGCAACATCCGCAACGGCAATATTCGCATGATCGATCAGACCATCGCTGCCGGGCCCGTTACCTACGCAATGGATTTCGTTGACCCCGAAGGCGAAGGCCGTATGGTCCTGAACGGCAAGTTTGACACCATGAACTTCTCCGGTGGCGGCAGTTTCCCGGACGGGATGGACCCCAACAACATGGCGTCGATGCTGAAAGCCGGGTTCGGCTTTGCCGGCGGGTTTGACCATACCGGTGGCAGTTTCAATATGAACTTTCAGGAGGATGGTGAAACCGTTCAGGTCAACACCAACAGTGAGGATGGCAAGGCCCGTGTCGCCATGGATGAAGGCCAGTTGCTTTATGATGTGAGTGCAAATAACACCAACATCCAGATGGCAGGGGCCGAGATCCCGTTCCCCATCGAACTGGCCATGGCGCAATCGGGCTTCAAACTGATGATGCCGATCTCCAAGGCCGAGGGTGAACAGGATTTTGCGCTGGGCATAACCCTGGGCGATTTCACCATGTCCGATCTGCTGTGGGGCCTGTTTGATCCCGCCGCCCAGTTGCCGCGCGATCCGGCGACGATTGCCATGGATGTCTCGGGTAAGGCCAAGCTGTTCTTTGACGTCATGGACCCCGAGCAGATGGCCGCGGTTGAAACCGGCGACGAGATGCCCGGTGAGTTGAATGCGCTGACGCTGAACTCCCTGACCGTGAGCGCGGCTGGTGCCGAGCTAACCGGCAATGGCGATTTCACCTTCGACAATTCCGATCTGACCACCTTTGATGGAATGCCCGCCCCCGAGGGCGCCGTTGATTTGTCGCTGAGTGGCGGCAATGGCCTTCTGGACAAGCTGGTCGCGATGGGTCTGCTGCCCGAAGAGCAGGCCATGGGCGCACGCATGATGATGGGCTTGTTTGCCATCCCCGGCGAGGGCGACGACATGCTGACCTCGAAAATCGAAGTCAAAAGTGATGGTCAGGTTCTCGCCAATGGCCAGCGCCTGAGATAACACCCAGGCCGGAAAACCCGGCCAACCAGCTAAAAAGGCCCGTCGGACTTGGACCGGCGGGCCTGCTCTATCACCCGGTCCGATGACCACGCCAGAACGAGGTTCTTTATGCTTTCACATGTCGTTTTTTCATCCCGTCGGGCTTTGCTGACCGGCACCACCACCGCTGTTGCGCTTGTCGCGGGCCTGCCCGCGCTGGCCGATGTCACGGCCGAGGATGTCTGGCAAAACCTGCGCGCGCCAATCATGGCAATGGGCGGTCAGATCGAGGCCGAAACAACCCGCAAGGACAATCAGCTTGAGGTGGGTGAAAACGTCATCACCTTCCAGCTGCCGATGGATCAGGGCAGCGTGACCATGACCTCCAGCGGTTTTACGCTGGCTGAAAACGGCGATGGCACGGTCAGCTTGCTTTATCCCGGTAGCATGGTGTTTTCGATGAGCGCTACGGGTCCTGACGGCCTGCTGGGTTCGGGCACGCTCACGATGGACAGTGCGTCCTATACCGGCATGGCCTCGGGCGATCCCGGTGATGTCAGCTATGATTACGGCCTTGATGGCGCCGAGATCAAGCTGACCGAGCTGACCCTGCCCGAAGCACCCGAGTTCACCTTCGAAATGACGGGCACTATGACCGGCGCGGAAGGCACGTACCGCGTCACCGAAGGTGATATCGTGACAATGGCGCTGGAAGGAACAGGCGGCGACGTCCAGTTCGACACGGCCATGACCGATGACACCGGTGTCAGCTCGAAAAGTTCCCAAACCACATCGGGCGGGACAACGTCGATAACCATGGCGATCCCCAATGGCAAGGTCGACATCATGAACCTGTCCCAGGCATTGCGCGATGGGTTGGAGATGAGCATCAAGGCGAAGGATACAAGGCTGGACACCACCAGCGAGACCACCATCGACGGCGAGGGGCTGATTGTTCAGAACTACGGCTACATGATGGACGATGTCGATTATGTGATTGATGCCTCGGGTCTTGTGGCCGCGGGCACGACGTCGGATGTCTGGTTCGAATTTCTGATGGGTCAGGCCTTCCCCGTGCCGATCAAAGGCGCGGCGGATCAGATGACAGGGCGCATTGCCATGCCGCTGAACAAGACCGAAGGGCCCGTGGACACCGATTTCGCCATGTCGATGGACGGATTTACCATGGATGACGCGCTGTGGGGTATGTTTGACCCCGCCGCGCAATTGCCACGTGATCCGGCACGGCTGTCGCTGGATATGACCGCCAGCGTCGAAAGCTTCATTGACCTGCTGGATATCGAAGCGCTGATGGCGCTGGAAACCAGCGATGAAACACCTGCCATGCTGCATGGTCTGACGCTGAAGGATCTCGCGCTTGAGATGGTGGGCGCCTCGCTCAAAGGGCAGGGGGCCTTCACTTTCGACAACACGGACTATGATACGTTTGACGGTATTCCCGCCCCCGATGGTGCCATTGATCTTGAGTTGAGCGGGGCCAATCAACTGCTGGACACTCTGGTGGCGATGGGCCTGCTGCCCGAAGAACAGGCGATGGGAGCCCGCATGATGATGGGGCTGTTTGCCGTTCCCGGCGTCGGTGAGGACGTTCTGACCTCGAAGATCGAAGTGAAGCCGGATGGCCAAATCCTGGCCAACGGTCAGCGCCTTCAGTAACGCGGGCCAGACACGCGCAGAGATCAGCAAGGTCGCGCCTCACCGCGCGGCCTTTTCTTTTGCCCGCTTGTGGGTGAAAAGGAAGTCAGACGACCCCAGCTTGCAGGAAAGCGCGTTTTATGACCCAGCCTCTGGACCAGATCACCCATGCCCTGATTGACGCGGCCCGAAAAGCGGGCGCAGAGGCAGCGGATGCCGTGGCCGTGCGCGGTCAGGCCACCACGATTGATGTGCGCGGCGGGGTGCTGGAACAGGCCGAGCGCGCCGAGGGTGTCGATATTGGCCTGCGGGTTCTGATCGGGCGGCGACAGGCCACGGTCTCGGCTTCCGATATCCGCCCCGACACCCTGACAATGCTGGCCGAACGTGCCGTGGCCATGGCCACAGAGGCCCCCGAGGATCCCACCGCCGGGCTGGCCGATCCGGATCAGTTGATCACATCTTGGGACATTGACGCGTTGGAGCTTTATGATCCTGCGCCCGAACCCACCCCCGAAGCCTTGCAGGACGAGGCTCGCCGCGCCGAGGCTGCCGCGCTGGCCGTCAAAGGCATCACACAGGTGCAATCCGCCTCGGCCGCGTATCATGCGCAGGATGCGCATCAGGCCGCCACCAACGGATTTTCCGCCGGATATCGGCGCACCGACAAGGGCATTTACTGTGTCGCCATCGCCGGGGAAGGCACTGGGATGGAACGCGATCACGACAGTGACAGCCGCGTGTTCCAATCCGATCTGCGCAGCCCCGAAGAGATTGGCCAATTGGCCGCCGAGCGCACCGTCGCGCAACTGGACGCGCGCAAACCACCCACGGGGGCCTATCCGGTGGTGTTTGATGAACGCATAGCTAGCAGCCTGATCGGGCATTTGTTGATGGCCGCCAATGGTGCAGCGATTGCGCGCGGATCGTCGTGGCTCTTGGGGCGGGAGGGCACACAGGTTTTGCCTAAGGGCCTGTCGGTGATCGAAGACCCGCATCGCCCACGTATTTCGCTGTCGCGCCCCTATGATGCCGAAGGGCTGCCCACGGCCCGGCGGGCGATTGTGGAGGACGGGGTGCTGACGGGCTGGACCCTTGATCTGGCCACGGCGCGCAAACTGGGGCTTTCCTCAACCGGGAATGCCAAGCGCGGCACCGGCTCCGTGCCTTCACCGGGCAACTGGAGCATCGCGCTGACCCAAGGCGCTCAGTCGCGCGCCGATTTGCTGGCCGAGATGGGCACCGGCCTGCTGGTCACCGGCATGATCGGGTCGACCATCAACCCCAACACGGGCGACTATTCGCGCGGGGCCAATGGGTTCTGGGTTGAGAATGGTGAAATCACCTATCCGGTGCATGAATGTACGATTGCCGGAAACCTGCCCGAGATGCTGCAAAGCATGACCCCCGCCAATGACGCGCGCGGCTGGCTGAGCCGGGTGGTGCCGTCGCTCAGGATCGAAGGGCTGACCCTTGCCGGCGCATGATCTGTCCCTTCTGATCGAGGCCGCCCGCGCGGCGGGAGAACTGGCCAACCGCTATGCCGGGGGCAGCGCCGAGCGTTGGGACAAACCGGGCGGTGCCGGGCCTGTGACCGAGGCCGACATCGCGGTGAACGACCTCCTGGGCGATCACCTGCGCGGCGCGCGACCTGACTATGGCTGGCTGTCCGAGGAAAGCGAAGACACGCCCGATCGTTTGGCAGCGGACAGGGTGTTTATCATTGACCCCATCGACGGCACGCGCAGCTTTATCGAAGGCTCGAAAACCTGGGCGCATTCGATTGCCGTGGCCGAACAGGGCCGGGTGACGGCGGCGGTGATCTATCTGCCCCAGCGTGACAAGCTTTATGCCGCCGCTGCCGGGCTGGGGGCTACGCTGAACGGCGTGGCCATTCACACCAGCGCGCGCAGCGATCTTACCGGCGCCCAGATGCTGGCCGCGAAGCCAACCGATGAGCCGCGCAATTGGCAGGACGGCGTACCGGGTTACACCCGCGCCTATCGCCCCTCGCTGGCCTATCGTCTCAGCCTTGTGGCCGAGGGCAAGTTCGACGCCATGCTGACCCTGCGCAAGACGTGGGAATGGGACATCGCCGCCGGTGATCTGATCCTGCGCGAAGCCGGCGCTGTCGCGTCGGACCGCACGGCACAGCCGCTACTGTTCAACAACCCGACCCCCAAACTTGACGGTGTGGTCGCCGCCAACCCCGCCTTGCACGCGGCCATTACCGGCGCGCTGGCATGATGTCCCGCTCGGACAACCTGACCGGCGCGTTGCTGATGATGGCTTCGATGGCCTGTTTCGTGGTCAACGACACGATGATGAAGGCGATGTCGGGGGATGTTTCGCTCTATCAGATCCTGTTCCTGCGCGGCATCCTGACCTCGATCGCCGTGGCCCTGATGGCCTGGAAAATGGGTGCGTTGACCCTGCAATTGCCGCGCCGCGACGCGGTGCTGGTGTTCTGGCGGATGTGCGCCGAGATCGGCACCGCCTATTTCTTTCTGACAGCCCTGTTCAACATGCCGATGGCCAATGTGATGGCGATCCTGCAGGCCTCGCCGCTGACCATCACGCTTTGCGCCGCTGTTCTGTTTGGCGAACCCGTGGGCTGGCGGCGGTTGCTGGCCATTCTGGTGGGGTTTGTCGGCGTGATGCTGATCGTGCGCCCGGGGACCGACGGGTTCACGATCTACTCGGTCTACGGCCTTACGGCGGTGGCCTGTATCACCGTGCGTGACCTGACCACCCGCAGGCTGTCGCCCGAAACCCCGTCAATGCTGGTCACGCTGGTGACGTCGGTATCGGTGATGGTGGTGTTTGGCCTTGTCAGTCTGGGGGATGAGTGGACGGCGATGAGCGCGCGCAGTTCTGCACTGACCGTGGGTGCCGCGGTGTTCGTGATCGGCGGCTACCTGTTCTCGATCATGGTGATGCGCGTGGGCGAGATCAGTTTTACCGCGCCCTTCCGTTATACAGGCCTGATCTTTGCGCTGGTTTTGGGCTGGCTGGTCTTTCGCGACTGGCCAGACCCCCTGACCCTGTTGGGGGGTGCCATTGTCGTCGGTTCGGGGCTGTTCATGCTCTATCGAGAGGCCGTACTGGGCGCGAGAACAGCTGCTTCACGTGGTCTTCGTCGACATTGAAATGCTTGAGGAAAGAGGCGCGCTGGTCGTCGTCAAGCGGCTCAAACGTGCCGCCCTTCAAGGATACGCCTGAATCATTATCGTCATGCTGAGCGCGCAGAAACATATGCGGCAAGGGATTGCTGATGACAGGCATATGGGTGTGCAGCTTGTGATGCGCATAATTCATCAGCGTCTTGCGGTCACCGGGCCGGAACCAGACCGCCAAGCCGGGGGTCCACAGGTTCGATATAACCTCGCGTGCAAGGATGCCGCTTCCTGACAGGGACACCGCGTAGCCCTTGTTGAAGTCAAAGGCGACATTCTTCCATCGTCGGCGCATCGCGACGCTTTGACGTTCAAGCCGACGGAGGGAGCGGACAAAGCGCAGGCCCACCGCGTCATCGTCATCAAGTCGGAACTGAATCGAAGGATCGGTGTCCTCGCCCAGCTCCTCCTTGATCGCAACCTGCATCGCCGTGCGTTGCCGCATCGGTTCCATCGGGACAATTTTGACCTGCGGGATATCGGCCGTGATATCATGCAGCCGGTCGCTGTAAGGCTTGGGCAGGGTATCTCCCACCACGATCAGGAAGCTGAAATCGGGATCGGTCTGGCCGCGGATCGACGGCAGGCTGAGGGTTTCAAAATGACGAAACCGCAACTCCATCCGTTCGCGTTCATAAAGATAGGCTTCGCGCTCGGCCACACTGTCATGCATCCGCTTGAACCCGCCAAGGGCAGGGTAGGAGAACCGGCAAATCCCTACGATCATCACTATGCGCGTGCCCTATGTGTTCGGATCATGGTTGCAAATGCCGCGAAGGGCGGCAAGGCGCAATTCATTCTTCCAGGTGGATAGGAAGACGTTATGTTGCAGCAAGGCCGCTTTGCGGGATGACGCCAGCCTTCCCCCCGTGCGGCTTGCACAAAATGCCGCTTCGGGCTCACGGCAGACACTCGCGCGCCCCAAAAAAAGAACCCCGGCAAAAGCCGGGGTCAGTCCAACAGGGAGGTGCATATGATGACCCGCATATGCGACGGGTATGCAGGTGTTTTACCAACCGGTCAAAGCCGTGACTTTGATCTTGGTCAAGTCGGCAAAAAATATCAGGCCAAAAGGCGGTACCCCCCGGATTCAGTCACCAACAGGCGTGCATTGCTTGGGTCCGGCTCGATCTTCTGACGCAGGCGGTAAATGTGGGTTTCCAGCGTGTGGGTGGTCACTCCGGCGTTATATCCCCAGACCTCGTGCAGCAGCACATCGCGTGCCACCACGCCATCGGTCGAGCGGTAGAGGAACTTGAGAATATTAGTCTCTTTCTCCGTCAGGCGAATTTTCTTGTCATCCTCGGTGATCAGCATCTTCATCGCGGGCTTGAACGTGTAAGGCCCAAGTTGGAAGATCGCGTCTTCGGATTGTTCATGCTGGCGCAATTGCGCACGAATCCGGGCCAGAAGCACCGGAAACTTAAAGGGCTTGTTGACATAGTCATTGGCGCCAGCGTCCAGACCCAGAATGGTATCTGCATCCCCATCATGGCCGGTCAGCATCATGATCGGGGCTTTCACGCCCTGTTTGCGCATCAGCCGACACAGCTCGCGGCCATCGGTATCTGGCAGACCCACATCGAGAATCACCAGATCGTAAATGCCGTCCTTGACGCGCCCCATGGCCTCAGTGCCATTGCCTGCCTCGAAGACATCAAAGTCCTCGGTCATCACCAGTTGTTCACTCAGCGCCTCGCGCAGGTCCTCGTCATCATCGACCAGAAGAATTTTTTTAAGCTGTGCCATCGGGCCATCCTCTCGCTGTTTGAAGTGATGTCGTCTGAATGGCTGCAGTTCTCAAGGTCTGCTACAGTGGCTTCACGGCCACGTGTAGCAGCGCGAGGTTTTGTTTCAATCCGTTACAAAACCCTGTAGACCACCGGACAGGTTTCTTTTCCGGTTTGATCACGGACTCATCACAATGAGCTTTGCGCCCTCCATCACCGAACGTCTGGCCCGTGCCCGCGCTGATCTGCGGATGGGGGTGCCAGTCATTCTGCGCGGGACCGGGGGAGATGCCCTGGCGCTGGCCGCTGAAACGCTTGAGGCCCAGCGTCTGGCCGATCTCCTTGCTCTCGGCGGCCAGCCGGTTTTGGCGATCACCAGCCGGCGCGCCGAAACCCTGAAAGCCCGCGCCTATGATGGGGATGTGGCACGTATCAAACTGCCCCTTGATGCCAATCTGGGCTGGGTTCTGGGCGTGGCTGATCCGGCGGATGATCTGAAAACACCGATGAAAGGCCCCCTGACCTCTGAGCGGGACGGCAACGCCGATCTGCACCGCCTTGCCATCAATCTGACGAAATCCGCGCGGCTGTTGCCCGCCGCCCTTTTGCTGCCGCTCTCGGACGGAGCCGGTTTCGCCGCCTCTGAGGGCCTCGGTGTGATTGATCACGCAGATGCCGCGCCTCTGCTGGATGCGGCCAGCCCGCTGCACCCGGTTGTCAGTGCGCGCCTGCCATTGGAAGTTTCCGAGGCCGGGCGCTTGCATGTATTCCGCCCCGAGGATGGCGGCGAGGAACATTACGCCATTGAGATCGGGCGACCCGATCGCGAGGCCCCAGTGCTGGCCCGGCTGCATTCGGCCTGTTTCACGGGTGACCTTTTGGGATCACTGAAATGCGATTGCGGCCCGCAACTGCGCGGCGCACTGGCCCAGATGGGGGCTGAGGGCGCGGGCATACTGCTTTACCTCAATCAGGAAGGGCGCGGCATTGGCCTGGCCAACAAGATGCGGGCTTATTCACTGCAGGATCAGGGGTTTGATACTGTCGAGGCCAATCATCGCCTTGGTTTTGAGGATGATGAGCGCGATTTCCGCATCGGCGCCGACATTCTGCGCAGCATGGGGTTCTCATCGGTGCGCCTGCTGACCAACAACCCAAGCAAGATTGCCATGTTTGAACAGCACGGTATCTCTGTAGCCGAACGTGTCCCGCTGAAAGTGGGCGAAACTGCACATAACCGCGCCTATCTGGCCACCAAGGCGCGCAAATCCGGCCACCTGCTCTGACCCCTTGCCCGGTGGGCGCAAACCGCCTAAAGCCACCTCATGCTTGACGATCAGACCGATATCCATCCGCTGTTTGCCGGTGCCCCGCAAAGCACCGAGTTCAAGAAGCTGCGCAAACGTATCGTGCGTCAGACCCGCGAGGCGGTCGAGCAATACGGCATGATCGAGCCGGGCGGCAAATGGCTGGTCTGCCTGTCCGGGGGAAAAGACAGCTACACGCTTTTGGCGGTGTTGCACGAACTGAAATGGCGCGGGCTTTTGCCGGTCGAGCTTCTAGCCTGCAATCTGGATCAGGGACAGCCCGGCTTTCCTGCCACCGTGTTGCCGAAATTCCTGGAAGAACGGCAGGTGCCCCACCGGATTGAGTATCAGGACACCTATTCAATCGTTGTCGATAAAATCCCCGAGGGGCGGACATTCTGTGCGCTGTGTTCGCGGTTGCGCCGTGGCAACCTGTATCGGGTCGCGCGGGAAGAGGGCTGCACTGCCGTGGTTCTTGGCCACCACCGCGATGATATCCTCGAGACGTTTTTCATGAACCTCTTTCATGGCGGGCGGCTCGCCACGATGCCCCCCAAACTGCTCAATGAAGAAGGGGACCTGTTTGTCTATCGCCCGCTGGCCCATGTTGCCGAGGTGGATTGCGAGAGATTTGCCCGTGCGATGAGTTATCCGATCATCCCCTGCGATCTGTGCGGAAGCCAGGACGGATTGCAACGCCAACAGGTCAAACAGATTCTCGACGGCTGGGAGAAAAACAGCCCCGGTCGCCGTCAGGTGATGTTTCGGGCGCTGATGAATGCGCGTCCTTCTCATCTTTTGGACCCGAAACTCTTTGATTTTGAAGGGCTTGCCCGGGGGTCGATAAAATTGGAAGAAAATCCCGACGCGATCCCGAAACTGCGTTAAGCGACTATTGATAACCCGGCCTTAGGTTTGGCGTGAAACTTGGGGATCTTTGATCTTGTCACGTCTGCAAACCATCAGTTTGAAGCTCAGGTCGGCGCTGGAGCATCTGTTCGCCGGGCCACAGGCATTGGCCTTGTTGCCTGCCCTTGTGCTGGCCGGGTTCTGGCTTGGCGGAGAAAGGGTTCTGATCCTTCTGGCCATTGCCTTGCCCTTGTGCCTCGCGATCCTGCGCAGCCTCGGACCAACACATGCCCCCCGCGAGGAAGATGAGGAGGTTGACGGCTCTGCGCGGTTGTTCCGGCATCTGGACGGGACCTTGCGTCAGGCCCGGCGCAAATCATTGAAATGTGCCACGGTGTTTGTCGAACTGGATGATTTTGAACTGCTTTTGGACCGTTACGGACAGGCCGCATCCGGCCATGTGCTCAACCAAAGCCGGGAGCGATTGAAATCGGCCCTGCGCGGGCGCGACAAGGTTTTTCACGTCAAGGATGGGCGCTTTGCCGTTGCCCTTGCACCGGTTCGCCATCTGGACATGGATGTGGCCCTTCAGGTGTCTGAACGCCTGCAGCGCGCGGTCGAAGAGCCGATTTCTCTCGATGCCACGACAATCTATGTCTCGGCCTCCTGTGGCATGGCGGTTAGCTCACAAACAGACAGTTTGATCGGCAAGGATTTGGCCCATGCCGCCGGGCTGGCACTTCGGGATGCACGGCGCTATGCCCCTTCGGCGATCCGCGCCTACGCACCTGATATGCGGCTGCCGGAACCCAACGCACCGGGCATTGAGGCCGAGGTGATCGCGGCACTGGAAAACGGTCAGATCGTGCCATGGTTTCAGCCACAGGTTTCGACCAACACAGGCCATATCACCGGGGTCGAGGCATTGGCGCGATGGGTTCACCCTGAACGCGGCCTGATCTCTCCGGCCGAGTTCCTGCCAACGCTGGAGCGCGCCAGCAAGCTGGAGCGTCTGGGCGAGGTGATGCTGTACCAGGCATTGCGTGCGTTGACAGCCTGGGACAAGGACGGGTTGAACATCCCCAAGGTGGGTGTGAATTTCTCACCCGAAGAACTGCGCAATCCCCGTCTGGTTGAAAAAGTGAAATGGGAACTGGACCGGTTCGAGCTGGCCCCGGACCGGTTGATGGTCGAAATTCTGGAAACGGTGGTTGCCACCTCGCCCGACGATACGGTCACACGCAATATCAATGGGTTGGCAGCTTTGGGGTGCCTTGTCGATCTGGATGACTTTGGCACTGGCCACGCCTCGATCTCGTCCATTCGTCGCTTTGCGATTCAGCGGCTCAAGATCGACCGTTCGTTCGTGATGAAGGTCGATATGGATGCCGAACAACAACGCATGGTGTCTGCCATCCTGCTGATGGCAGACCGTTTGGGTCTCGATACTTTGGCGGAAGGCGTGGAAACAGCGGGTGAGCACGCGATGCTGGCACAACTGGGGTGCAATCACGTGCAGGGTTTCGGCATTTCGCGCCCTCTTCCCTTCGACAAGACCGCCGGGTGGGTTCGCGCCCATATCGCAAAACTGGGCGATCCACCGGTGATAGGGCGGAAAATGGGGTGAACACCGCCTGTCCTGCAACCAGTTACGCCAAAACCCGCAAATCCACTTGACCTTTTGGCCCGCACTCTGTTGAACCCCTGAAACACGGGAAACAGAGAAATGGCCATCACGGATGGATGATCAGAACAAAAACCTAATTCTAGCCACGGCACTCAGCTTTTTGGTGATTCTGGTCTGGTTCGTCATGTTCCCGCCGCCGGAACCTGACCCGCTGACCTCCGAAGTGCCCGCTACGGTCGCTGATACAACCACCAGCGATGTGGCTTCGGCACCCACCGCGGCTGCCACCACCACGCAGACGGGCGAGGCAGAACCGGCCACCACCGAGACCACCGTGGCCGATGCCCCGCGCGTGACCATTGACACCCCCAGTGTCAAGGGAACCATTTCGCTGCAAGGCGGGCGCATTGACCAGCTGTCTTTGAAAAAGTATCGCGAAACGCTTGAAGCCGACTCAGATATCGTGAACCTGTTATCCCCGGTTGGAACGGATGAGCCTTACTACGCACTGTTCGGATGGGCACCTGGCGTTGGCGTTGAACCCGAGTTGCTCCCCAACCCCAATACCAATTGGCAGTTGGAGAACGGAGAAACGTTGACTCCTGAAACGCCTATCACCTTGGTTTGGGAAAACAATGCTGGGCTTACTTTCCGCCGCACAATCAGCATCGACAATGATTACATGTTCTCCATCACGCAGTCCGCGGAAAACTCCGGCTCCGACCCAGTAACCCTTGCTCCCTACGGTATTTTGGCCCGCCATGGGATTCCTGCTGACGTGAAGAATTTCTTCATTCTGCACGAAGGAGCAATCCACATGATTGATGGGGTTCGCACCGAAACCAAGTACTCGAAGATTGCACCAACGACAGAATATGAGACCAATATCGCCGAAAGTGAGGGTTGGACAGGCTTTACCGACCACTACTGGATGGCCACGCTGATCCCCGGAGAAGGGGAAGGTTTGAAGATCAGTACATTCAATGATGCAAGTCGAAACATCTACCAAACTACCGCCCAGCAAGCGACTGTCACACTCGCGCCGGGCCAGAAATCAGAAGCTTCCACCCGCCTTTTCGCAGGTGCTAAGGAATGGGAAACCATCCGCAATTACCAGAACGAGGATGGCGTCGAAGGCTTCCTTGATTCGATCGACTGGGGCTGGTTCTTCTTCCTGACCAAGCCGATCTTTGCGGTTCTGCACTACCTGAACGCCCTGATCGGCAACATGGGCTGGGCGATCATCGGCCTGACGCTGTTGATCAAGGCAGTCCTGCTGCCGCTGGCTTATAAATCCTACGTTTCCATGGCCAAGATGAAAGAGCTTCAGCCACAGATGGAGGCCATCAAGGAGCGCGCTGGAGACGACCGTCAGGCACTTCAGAAAGAGATGATGGAGCTTTACAAGAAGGAAAAGGTCAATCCGGCCTCGGGCTGTCTGCCGATCCTGCTGCAGATCCCGATCTTCTTCTCGCTCTACAAAGTGATATTCGTCACGCTTGAATTGCGCCATGCGCCGTGGATTGGCTGGATCAAAGACCTCTCGGCGCCTGACCCATCGTCGATCTTCAACTTCTGGGGCATCATGCCCTGGGCGGGCCCTGAACCGGGCAGCATCATGGCGCTGATCTTCATCGGCATCATGCCGTTGTGCCTTGGCGTGTCGATGTGGCTGCAACAAAAGCTGAACCCGGCCCCAACCGATCCCACACAACAGATGATCTTTGCCTGGATGCCATGGGTGTTCATGTTCATGCTGGGCAGCTTTGCCAGCGGGCTGGTGCTGTACTGGATTGCCAACAACATGATCACTTTTGCCCAGCAATACCTGATCATGCGCAGCCAGGGGTACAAGCCTGACGTGTTCGGCAACATCAAGTCCAGCTTCAAAAAGCGCGCCCGAGAGGCCGCCAAGGACGACAAGAAATGAGCACGGTCCGTGCCCTTTGGCGTCATCCGATCAAAGGGCATGGCCGCGAAGCGCTGAGTGAGGCGGCACTGACCAAAGGTCAGACCATGCCCTGGGATCGCCGCTGGGCGGTCGCGCATGAAATGTCCGGGGCAGACAACACCGCCTGGGCACCCTGCGCCAATTTCTCACGTGGCTCGAAGAATGGCGCGCAGATGGCCATCAGCACGACAAGCGACGAGGCCGCGGGCACCGTCACGCTTAGCCATCCCGACCTGTCCGACCTTACCTTTGATCCGGATCGCGAGACGCAGGCCTTTCTCGATTGGGTGCGCCCCATCATGCCGGCAAACCGCGCGCAGTCGACCCGAATTATCCGGGTGGACGGGCGCGGAATGACCGACACAGATTACCCGTCGATCAGCCTGATCAACTTGGCCTCGAACGCGGATCTGGCCGCCACGTTGGGCGCCGAAATATCGCCCCTGCGGTGGCGCTGTAACATCCATATTGACGGCTTTCCTGCCTGGGAAGAATTCACATGGGTCGGGAAGTCCCTGCGCATCGGTGAAATTGAATTGACCGTGCGGGAACCGATTGAACGCTGCCTTGCCACAACGGCAAACCCGGCCACCGGTGAACGTGACCTGGACACGTTGAAGGCCTTGAACACGACCTACGACCATCAGGATTTCGGCGTCTATTGCGAGGTCATAACCGGCGGCACCTTGCGGGTCGGTGACAGGGTTGAGGTGTTGTAATGGCGCTACCGTTCCCCCTGGCGGAGGCCCCCGCACCCGAAGATGCCGAGACCGGCCGCAAACTGTTCGCGGGCGAGGTCACGTTCGTCAAAGGCGTCGTCGCGATGTCGGGCCTGCCGCCTGCTGACCGGCCCGAAGTGTGTTTTGCCGGACGCTCGAACGTGGGCAAATCCAGCCTGATCAACGCCCTGACCGGGCGCAAGGCCTTGGCGCGCGCCTCGAACACACCCGGGCGCACTCAGGAAATCAACTATTTCGCTCTTGGCGATCAAAGCTACCTCGTGGATCTGCCCGGCTATGGCTATGCCAATGCCCCGGTTGCCAAGGTCGAACAATGGCAGGCGCTTCTGAAACGCTATTTGTCGGGCCGGGCCACGCTGCGCCGCGCCTTTGTGCTGGTCGATACGCGCCATGGGATCAAACCGGTGGACGAAGAAATCATGTCGCTTCTGGACAGCGCCGCGGTGACGTTTCAATGCGTGATGACCAAGGCGGACAAGGTGAAAGCCACTGAGCGCGACAAGGTGCTGGCGCAGGTGCGCAGCCGTCTGGCCAATCACCCGGCGGCCTTCCCGGAACTGATCCTGACCTCCAGCGAAAAAGGCGACGGGATTGGCACTCTGCGCAGCATCATCGCAACGCTTGAATAACAGGCATCTTGCACCTCAGCGCCCGGAGGGGGATAACCCGTCTGATCCGAGGGACAAGAGATGAAGAAACAAGTTATGAACCGCGACTGGATTTCCACGGCCCGCACGCTGTCAGAGGCACTGCCTTACCTGCAACGCTATGACGGGGCGATTGTTGTCATCAAATTCGGCGGCAACGCCATGGGCGATGACGCGGCGATGGACACGTTCGCGCGTGACATGGTGCTGTTGCGTCAGGTCGGGGTGAACCCGGTGGTGGTGCATGGCGGCGGACCAATGATCAACCAGATGCTGGACAAGCTGGCGATCAAGTCCGAGTTCGTGAATGGAAAACGCGTCACGGACGAGGCCACGATGGAAGTGGTGGAAATGGTGCTGTCGGGCCGCGTGAACAAGCGGATCGTACAAGCCATCAATGATCAGGGCGGCAAGGCCGTCGGTCTGTCGGGTAAGGATGCCAAGCTGATCACCTGCACGCCGACGAATCCCGATCTGGGTCTGGTGGGCACGCCATCGAAGGTGGATACGGGAATCCTGCACACGTTGTTCCGGGACGATGCGATCCCGGTGATTGCTCCGCTTGGCGCGGGTGAAAAGGGCGAGACCTACAACATCAATGGTGACACGGCAGCGGGTGCGATTGCCGCATCACTCAAGGCTGATCGGTTGCTGCTTTTGACCGATATCGACGGGGTGCGCGATGCCGCTGGCAACGTGGTGACGGAACTGAGCGCAGATCAGATCCGCGCATTGACCGAGGAAGGCGTAATCGCCGGCGGCATGATCCCCAAAACCGAGACCTGTCTCACGGCCATCGAGGGCGGTGTGCGGGCCGCGGTCATCCTGGACGGACGTGCGCCAAACGCCTGTCTGCTTGAGCTTTTCACCGATCACGGCGCGGGTTCGATCATCCGCGCCTGATCACAAAACCGTAGGTGTCTTGCCCGGCCCACGAATTGGATTAGGGTCTGGGCCATGGAACACGAAGCACTCCTCCGACTGGGCGTTTTTCTGGGGCTGTTCACCCTCTTTGCCGTGATCGAGGCCAAGGCCCCGCGTCGCGTGCGGGCGGAACCCAAGGTCCGCCGCTGGATCACCAATTGGGCGATCATTGCGATTGATACCCTGACGCTGCGCTTGTTGGCCTTTGCCCTTCCCCTGCTGGCCGTGGGGGCCGCGATGGACGCAAACGCCAATGGTTGGGGCCTGATGAACGCGCTTGATCTGCCGCTTTGGACGGCGGTGATCCTGACTGTTCTGATCTTTGACTTCGCGATCTGGCTACAGCATCTGATCACCCATAAGATACCGATATTGTGGCGTTTTCACCGGGTGCATCATGCAGACCGCGATATCGACGTGACCACGGCAATCCGCTTTCACCCGGTCGAGATCGCCCTGTCGATGATCCTGAAAATCGGGCTGGTCTACTTGCTGGGGCCACCCGCGATTGGGATCATCCTGTTCGAGATCATCCTCAACGGGACCGCCATGTTCAACCATGCCAATATGCGCCTGCCCCTGAAATTCGATGCGGTTTTGCGGCAATTTCTGGTGACACCGGATATGCACCGGGTGCATCATTCGGACGAACGCGCCGAGCATGACAGCAATTACGGCTTTGCCCTGTCGATCTGGGATAGGATGTTTGGCACTTATATTGCGCAGCCGAAAAAGGGGCATGACGATATGACGATCGGGTTGGAATGGCAGGACGAACGACCGTCCAAACTGGGATGGGCGCTGATGCTGCCGTTTCGCCGTAAATGACGTTGGATGAGATCGAAAAGGCTATTAAAGACAGCCGCTTGACGGTCATGGGCGCCTTTCATCCACGCCCTGAACATATCGCACCCCAAGGCACAGGCACGCTGGTGATGCTGGGGCCGAAAGAGCCGGGCTTCTGGGGGCATTTCACGGCATCGCCTGAGTATCAGGACGGGGTCAGAGACCCGCTGGATCGCTGGTCAGAACGCGTGGTCACCGGGCTTGCCAAAGCCTTGAACGCAAAGCCCTATTTTCCGTTTGGGGGGCCGCCCTTTCAACCTTTCATCCGTTGGGCGCATGCCACGGGCCGCGCGCACCAATCCCCTGTTGGATTGTTGGTGCATGATACGGCGGGGCTGATGGGATCCTATCGTGGGGCCTTGGCGTTTGAGGCGGTTCTGGAGCTGCCCGAGAACCCGCCCAGCCCATGCCTCACCTGCGATGACAAACCCTGCATTACGGCTTGCCCTGTCGACGCGTTCGGGCAGGGGTTTTATGACGTGCCAACCTGCAAGGCCGATCTGGATAGGGCAGAAAATGACTGTATATCAAAGGGTTGCGCGGTGCGACGTGTCTGTCCGGTCAGCCAGACCTACGGGCGCGAAGAGGCACAATCATCCTTTCACATGGAGGCCTTCAAATGAAGCGTTTGATCCTGATGCGGCACGCCAAATCCAGCTGGGATGATCCTATGCTGGGCGATCACGAGAGGCCGCTGAATGGACGCGGACGGATATCTGCCGATGCCTTGGGCGACTGGCTGCGTGCCAAATTATACGCACCAGATCAAGCACTTGTGTCCGATTCAGCGCGCACGCGAGAAACTTTTGCGCGGCTGAATTTCATCTGTGACACCAGCTTTGCCAGTGCCCTGTATCACGCGAGTCCGCGGACGATGATTGAGGTTCTGAAAGGGGCCAAAGGCGATACGGTTCTGATGGTCGGGCACAATCCCGGCATTGCCGAGTTTGCCGGCCAGATCGTCGCGCAGCCGCCCGATCACATGAGGTTTTATGACTATCCCACTTGCGCGACCACGGTGATGGAATTCGATATCGACGATTGGTCCGAGCTGCGCGCCGGAACGGGGCGGGTGCTGGATTTTGTCATTCCGCGGGAAATTACCCCATAATGGGTGCAGTTTCGCACAGCCATTTCCCAATTTGTACAATCTGTACATAAGCCCGGACCATGCGCCCGCTTTTCATCGGCTCAGAGATTTATCGCGGCTCCAGCTATGGAGCGCGCCACCCCTTAAGCATCCCGCGCGTCCCGACGGCAACCGACCTGTGCAAGGCCATTGGATGGTTGCCCGCCGAGCAATTCCGAAACAGCCCGAGGGCGAAACCGGCCGCCCTTATGAGCTTCCACACGGAGGCCTACGTCACCGCGCTGCAAACGGCGGAACGGGAGGGCACGGTGTCAGAGGATACCCGGGCGCGGCACAAGATCGGAACGATGTCGAACCCCGTTTTCCCCGAGATGTTTCGCCGACCTGCAACGGCAGCGGGTGGATCGCTGTTGGCGGCAGAACTGCTTGCTGAGGGAGGCGTGATTTATAACCCCGGCGGCGGCACCCATCATGGCATGGCCGACCATGCGGCCGGGTTCTGCTATCTCAACGATCCGGTACTGGTGATCAAGGCGTTGCTGGCGCAAGGGCTGAACCGCGTGGCTTATGTGGATATCGACGCGCATCATTGCGACGGGGTGGCCGCGGCCTTTGAAGGCGAGGCACGGGTGCTGATGATCTCGACCCACGAAGAGAAACGCTGGCCTTTTACCGGCGCGTTGGAGGATCGCACCGGGCTTAACCTGCCGTTACCGAAGGGTGCGAATGACACCGAGTTTCTTTACGCCTTGGACGAGTTGATCCTGCCCGCCGTGCAGCGTTTTGCGCCGGACGCGGTGGTGCTGCAATGCGGGGCGGATGCCGTGCTGGAAGACCCGCTGGCGCGGCTGGCCCTGTCGAACAACAGCCATTGGCGCGCGGTGGCCGCGCTGAAGGATGTGACCAAGCGCCTGCTGGTGCTGGGCGGCGGAGGCTATAATCCGTGGAGCGTGGGGCGGCTGTGGGCCGGGGTCTGGGCCACGCTGAACGGGCATGAAATACCGGGCAGGTTGCCCGAGCGGGCGCGGGCCGTGCTGGCGGGCCTGAGCTGGGTCAGGCAACGCGGAGAGGTGCCGGACTATCTGGTCGAGACGCTGCGGGACGCCCCGCGCGAGGGGCCAATCCGGGAGGAGGTACGGGAGCGGGTGAAGGTGTTGCAGGGGCGGCTGAGCGTCTGGATGTAACCTTCGACCGGACAGTGCCAACCTTTGGCCCTCAGGCCCGTTCCGGATCCTTTACACCGCATCACTCACCAAACCTGCTTGAAGACTGATGTCTCGTCGCCGGGCATCAGGTTACATCGCCACTTGGACGGAACGATGTTTCATTGGGATGCATCTGGTTTGAAATGCGGTCCCGGATGTATTTCGATATTTCAGGAGACTCCACGCCGAATGTGCCACAGCCCGCCAAGGCAGAGCGCAGATCGATCTCCCGGCCCAGGAAGTTATAGATGATCCGGTAGCAGGCGATGTCACGCACGGAATCTGTCGCGATTCCCATGGTCAGGCCTGAGAGATACTTGGATGATTTCAGATCTGTGGCATAGACCACTGTCTGCCAAATGCGTTGGCCTGTAAATTTCTCTTTCTCGTAGATGAAGAGCCTCTCGGCATTGTAGAGCGCCACGCCTTCATACTTGCTGACCTCCGCCGCGCCGTCGCTGTTCTCAGGATAGCGTTCGAAGTTTTGAGTAAGGATAGCGCCGCGGTGATCGTAGATGTGGATAAGCGCCCGGATGATCCTGTCCGGCATATTGCCGATGATAAAATGCGTATAGTAATAGCCGAGATAGGGCCTGATTTCACGATGTGACTGGGCATTGCTGTGAACGCTGGACGAAATGAAATCCTGCGACGGCAGCTTTTGACCGACGGATGGTGGCCGCAGGGCGATCAGTTCTTTGAATTTATCCGCTGGCATCAGCAGCTCGGTTTCCTCAACTCCGAAGAAGTCCGAGATTTTCCGGAAGCTGGCCAGGGATGGCGTGCTTTTGCCCGACAGATACTTGGTGAATTGCTGACGCGAGATGCCAATTGATCGACACACATATGAGACCGAAGGACAGTAGCTGCAGAGTAGTTTGAGGTTCTCAGGCAGCATTGATGGTGGGTCCTTACATCGCAGTAGCTGACAATAGGTGACGCATATAGTTTACAAGTCGCGTCAGATAATCGCAATGGTTTCGGTTGTTTGGGCGCATCGCCGTTTCTAACCTTGGGTCATCCGAGCCGCGCGCCACCTCCACGGCGCTTGCGCTCGAAGATCTGACAAGGGGGAAACATGTCCTATTCAAGAAATGCATTTCGGCTCGGTGTGGCATCCGCCGCACTTGCGCTGGTTGTGGCAGCAGCACCGGGGCCGGCAGCCCATGCCGCAGAACTCAAGGCCCAGGTCGAGGCCGACTTTGGCCAGCTTGACCCGGCCTTTTGGCAAAGCTCGGCCGATCTGAATCTGATCCATGCGGTTTTTCCCAAGCTGATCGAATTCGAAAACAGCGAAACCTGGGAATGGAAACTCTCTTCGGCCGAAAGCATCGAGCAGGTGGATGACCTGACCATCACGTTCACGCTGAAGCCGGGCCTGATGTGGACCAATGGCTATGGCGAAGTGACGGCGGAGGACGTGGAGTACTCGTTCGAGCGCTTTAAGAACGAAGACCTGGCCGCTCCGAATGCCGGGGACTGGGCACCGCTCAAAGATGTCGAGGTGGTCGATAAATACTCGGGCATCATCCATCTCAATGAACCCTTCGCGCCCGTCTGGTGGAGCACTTTGCCCTATGCCGCCGGTGCGATTATCAGCAAGAAAGCGACAGAAGAACAGGGTGGCAAATTCACGACCGACCCCAAAGCCACGGCTGGCCCCTACAGGATCGAGAGCTGGGATCAGGGGCAGCGCGCCGTTCTGGTGGCCCATTATGGCTGGAACGGTGACGCGCCGGGATATGACCGGGTCGAACTGATCCCGATCAACGACCCGAAAGCGGCAGAGGTTGCCTTCGGTGCCGGGCAGGTGGACATCGCCGGCGTGGCGATCAGTTCGGTGCCGGAAATCGAAGCGTCGCTGCCCGAGGATGAACGTCTCGAGGTGCGCCCCACTGCGGGATATCTCTGGCTGGGACTCAATGCCGAAAACCCGGACTTGCAGGACGCCAAGGTGCGCGAAGCCATCAAGCTGGCCATTGATGTCGAGGCCATCATCGAAGGTGCCTATTTCGGCATCCCGGATCGCTCAACCGGCCTTGTGGCGCCCGGCCTCGTTGGCCACAGAGAGATCGACATGCCCGCACGCGATGTTGCCGCGGCACAGGCCCTGATGGCCGAGGCGGGCGTAAGCTCACTCGATCTGGAACTGGAGCATCAGAACTCGACCGATGTGCAGACCGCGGCGCTGATCATCCAGGCCAACCTGGCCGAGATCGGCATCAATGTTCAGATCAACACGCATGAGACCGGCACGTTCTGGAGCCTTGGTGACGAAAAAGGCGCGAACATGCAGATGACACTGAAAGAGTTCACCAGCCCACCCGATCCGGCATGGTCCACCCAGTGGTTCCTTGAAGAGCAGGCGGGCATCTGGAACTGGGAATGGTTCAAGAGCGATGATTTCGAGAAGCTTCACTATGCCGCCATGGCCGAGGTCGATCTGGAAAAGCGCGCGCAGATGTATACCCAGATGCAGGAATTGATGGATGCGTCGCATTCCTACATCTGGCTGATCCATCCGCCGGTGTCGCTGATCCACAAAGCGTCGGTCGATCCGGGGCTCTATCCGAACGGCGATTACAAGCTGCAGGATTTCAAACCTGCAAATTAAGCCTCTCTAATGCAGTCCGGCGGGCAGTTGTGCCCGTCGGGTGCGGCTTCCTGATCTGTCCGAGGACCCCATGAAGTATGACAGCCTGACACCCGTTGAGGTGCCGACTTCCGATTTGCCTTACGATGTCGTGGATGAGGAAATCTATATCACCGTCTCGGACGGCACGCGTCTGGCAGCGCGCATCTGGCGGCCAATCGCGGATGACAATGAGACCTTTCCGGCGATACTTGAGTATATCCCTTACCGAAAGCGCGATGGTACGCGGACACGGGACGAGGAACAGCACGGTTATCTGGCTGGCCATGGCTATGTCTGCGCGCGTGTTGATATGCGCGGCTCGGGGGATTCCGAAGGCATCCAGATGGATGAGTATCTGCCGATTGAGCAGCAGGATGGTCTGGATGTGATTGACTGGCTGTCGCGACAAGGCTGGAGCAACGGCAATGTCGGAATGTTCGGTCTGTCCTGGGGCGGCATCACCTCGCTCCAGATGGCCAGCCATCGCCCTTCCGCGCTGAAAGCCATCATACCCGTTGGCGCATCGGACGATCGTTACTATGACGACGGCTGCTATTTCGTGGGCGGTCTGGCCGGTGAAACCGTGGGCTGGGGCGGCGTGATGTTCGGGTTCAACGGTCGCCCCCCCGATCCCGAGATTTTTGGCGATGGCTGGAGGGAGGCGTGGCTGAAACGCCTGGCCGAACCGCCGCTTTTCATGAAGACTTGGCTGGATCATCAGCAGCGCGACGACTATTGGCTGCAGGGCACGGTCTGCACGGATTACACGCGCATCGAGATCCCGGTTTACGCGATCTCCGGCTGGACCGATTGCTGGCCCAACACTGTGATGCGGCTGATGAAAAACCTCGGCTGTACCCGCAAAGGGCTGATCGGGCCGTGGGCGCATCTCTTTCCTGACCGGTCGTTGCCGGGGCCGGGGGTCAATTTCCTCGATGAAATGCTGCGCTGGTTCGACCGCTGGCTGAAAGGGATCGAGAACGGCATCGAGAAGGAACCGATGCTGACACTTTACCGGCAGGAAAACGTTTCGCCCGACCCCCGGCACGACTGGCGTGACGGCGTTTGGCTGGATGCGGACAGCTGGCCTGATGCGAGCCTTACCCACCGCGAGCTCTATCTCTCGCCCAAGGGCATTTCGGAGACACCGACCGACGGCGTGCTGTCGGTCAACTCTCCGCAATCCCTCGGCATGATGAGCGGCGATTACATGCCCCTCGACGCAGATACGCGCAAGGCGCAGATGCCGGGCGAACAGCGCGGCGAAGACGCAGGTGCCCTGTGTTTCGACCTGCCTGTGCGCGGCGAGCCTTTCGACATAATCGGGACCTGCGTCGCCGGGTTCGAGGTCAGCACCGATGCGGGCAACGGGTTACTGACCGTCCGCCTGTGTGATGTGTCGCCTGAGGGGTCATCCACCCTGATCACCTATGGCATCATGAACCTCGCACAACGCGATGGTCGCGAGGTGCAGGCCGATGTTCAGCCCGGCACACGGTATCGCGTGTCGTTGGAGCTGAACGATACCGCGCATCGCATTGCGCCCGGGCACAGGCTGCGTATCGCCGTTTCCAACGCGATGTTCCCGATGGCCTGGCCGGTCGCGGACAATCACACGCTGACGCTTCACCTGAACAAATGCAGACTGCTTGTGCCCCAGGCCAGATTGTTGGAAAGTGACGCAACACGCGTGATGTTCCAGCAACCGCGCGTCGCGCAGGCCGCCCCCGTCACGGTGCTGGAAACCGGCAGGCCCAGCCGGACCATCGAAGAAAATCTGAGCACCGGCAAGAAAAGCCTGACATTGCGCGAGGAGTTCGGACAGTATCATTTGGCCAGTGCAGACATCACTGTCTCCGGTTTCACTCAGGATCGGTTCGAGATCAGCGACCACGATGTCACGACGGCCCGTGCCGAGTATGACTTCCGGATGGGTTATGCACGCGAGGGATGGAATGTGGCCACCGAAGGCCACATGGTGATGACCTGTGATGCCGGGGCATTTTTCCTGCGTGGCGAGGTGCGCGCCATCGAAGAAGGACGGGAAATCTATCACCGTGAATGGGATGAGCGCATCCCCCGCAAGGGGTTCTGACGTGGCACCGAAGGGGGCAAACCGGTGATCGGCTACGCGGTGCAGCGCATACTTGTGGCGGTCCTGATCGTTCTTCTTGCCGTGACGACGCTGTTCGTGATGATCCAGTTTGTGCCGGGTGATCCGGCCAATGTGATGTTGGGTCCGCGCGCCACACCCGAGCTGAAAGAGGCGCTGCGTGAGCGGCTGCACCTGAATGACCCGTTCATCGTGCAGGTCTATCATTTCTTCATCGGCGTAATGCGAGGTGATCTGGGCGTTGATCTGACGTCGAACCGCCCGGTCCTCGGCATCCTGATCGAGCAGGTGCCCTATACCGCGTCGCTGGTGCTTTCTGTTTTGCTGATTGCCCTTCTGGGTATCCCCATCGGCACCTACGCCGCGGTCCATCGCGATGGGCTGTTCGATCAGGCCAGCGGCGTTGTGTCGGTGTCGCTGATCGCCATTCCGCCCATCGTGATCGGCCTTTACCTCATCCTGATCTTCTCGGTTCAGTTACAGTGGCTTCCGGCCATCGGTGCCGGTGAAGGGCCGGTGGAGCTTGTCCTTCATCTGATCCTGCCCACGCTGGCGATCGGGCTGACCTGGATTGGATATGTGTCGCGACTTGTCCGCGCCTCGGTGATCGAGGTGCTTGGTCAGAACCATGTCAAAACGGCCCGCGCCTTTGGCATCCCCGACCGCAGGATCATGCGGGCTTATGTTCTGCGCGTGGCACTTCCTGCCACGATCACGGTGCTGGGCGTCAGCATTGGCTTTATCCTGTCCAGCGCGGTGATCGTTGAAATCCTCTTTGCCCGCCCCGGGATCGGCAAGCTGATGTATGACGCTGTCATCAGCCGGAATTACCCCGTGGTCATGGGCACCGTGCTGGCCAGCACGCTGTTCATCGTCACGGCGACCACGATCGCGGATCTGCTGAACGTGATGCTTGACCCCCGTTCGAGAGAGACCGGCTGATGGCGCAGGGTGTCAGCCTTCGCAGCCGCCGTGCCCGTGTTGGCATCCTGCTGCGCAGCCTGTGCGGAACTCCACTAGGGGCGATCAGCCTGCTTATTGTCGTGGTCTTCTTTGCAGTCGGCATCACGGCTGACTTTATTGCACCCTACGACCCGGTGAAAATCGACATCCGCGCCAAGCTGCAGGGACCGTCGGCAGAGCACTGGCTGGGCACCGACCAGCTTGGCCGCGACGTCCTTTCCCGTCTCCTGGTCGGGACCAAAGTAGCGTGCTACCTCGCTGTCACGTCGGTGTCCATTGCGCTGGTCATTGGCATTGTCCTTGGAATGCTTGCGGCGTTTACCAGTCGCTGGATCGACTGGTCGATGTTGTTGGTCTTTGATACCGTGCGCTCTTTCCCCACGATCATGTTTGCCCTGACGGTGGTTGCGCTGTTCGGACCCAGCGTGAATTCAATCATAGCCATCGTGGTGATTTCCACGTTTCCCTCCTATGCGCGTCTGGTGCGCACGCAGGTCATGTCCTTGCGCACGGCCGAATTCATCGAAGCGCAGCGCGCCATGGGGGCCAGCACGGCGCGTATCCTGCTACGTCACATGCTGCCGAACGTGATCGGCCCCGTCATGATTGTCGCCAGCATGGATATCCCGCTGGTGATCGGGGTGGAGGCAGGGCTGAGCTTTCTCGGTCTCGGCGTGCGCCCGCCGACACCCAGCTGGGGTACGATCCTGAATGACGGTTTTTCCTTCATCCGCAACACGTCCTGGATCGTGATCGCGGGCGGTCTGCCGCTGATCTTCACCACGGTGGCCTTCACCACGCTTGGCGAACGGTTGCGCGATATCTTTGACCCGAAGCTGCGCAAATAGGTTTGTCATGAGCACACAGCCCCCTCTTGTCGACATCCGCGACCTGACCATCCGTTTCGGCCCTGTCGAGGCGGTCCGCTCGGTTACCATGCAGGTTGGCGCCGGGCGCATCATGGGGCTGGTGGGCGAAAGCGGATCGGGCAAATCCACCCTGGCCAATGCCATCATCGGTTTGCTGCCGCCTGCCGCAGAGATCACGCAGGGAACAATGGCGTTTGACGGACGGGATCTTCTGTCCCTGTCCGACCGTGACTGGCAGGGTTTACGCGGGCAGGGCATCTCCTACGTCTCGCAGGACCCGATGAGTGCCCTCAACCCGGCGCTGCGCATAGGTGAGCAGATGCTCGACATCCAGCACTGGAGTGACAGAGGCCGCTCTGAAAAGATGCAGATGGCGTTAAACGCTCTGGAACAGGTGAAGATGCCCCAGGCCAGGGCGCGGTTGAGCATGTATCCGCACGAGCTGTCCGGCGGGCAGAAACAGCGGGTCTGCATCGCCATGGCGATCATGGCGCGCCCGAAACTTCTGATCGCGGATGAGGCGACAACGGCGCTTGATGCCACGCTTGAGGTGGAGATCGTGAAACTGCTGAAAGACCTGCAGCGCGACATCGGCTGTGCGATGCTTTTCGTGACGCATCATCTGACGGTTGTGGAAGAGCTCTGTGACGATGTGACGGTCATGTATCATGGTGATGTTCGCGAGCACGGCGCCGTCCGGGACGTGTTCTCGGACCCGTCGGACAGTTACACGCGCAATCTGCTGTCCTGTGATCCCTCGCGTATCGCGGAGAAATGCCGCCGCCTTCCGATCATGTCGGATCTTGGCCTCAAATCCCCCGCGAACCCGGACAGCGACCGCGCCCGTATCGACCGCGCCGCAACGCCGCTTCTGTCCATACGCCACCTTGATGTCACCTTCCGGAAGCCGCGCGGCATAAGCGAACTTGTAAGCGGAACGCCCGCGCGCCGCATCGAAGCCGTCAAGGGCGCATCGCTTGATATCGCCCCCGGCGAAACACTTGCACTGATCGGTGAAAGCGGCTCGGGCAAATCGACACTGGCCCGCGCGGTGCTGCGCCTTGTCCCGGCCGAGCGTGGCGAGATTGAATTCGACGGCACCGATCTTCTGTCGATCAGCCAGGCCGAGATGCGCCCGTTCCGCAACGAGATGGCGATGATGCTGCAGGATCCGATCGGCAGCCTCAGCCCGCGAATGACCGTGGGAACATCAGTGATCGAGCCGCTGATCATATCGGGTCAGTCCAAGGGCAGGAACTTGCGCAGCGAAGCGATCAATCTTCTTAAGCTTGTCGGGCTCAGCCCGGATTTCGCAGATCGCTATCCGCACGAGATGTCCGGCGGACAGGCGCGGCGGGTCGGTGTGGCGCGCGCCCTGGCATTGCGCCCGAAACTGGTGATTGCCGATGAGCCTACGGCGGGGCTGGACGTGTCCATTCAGGGCGAAATCTTCAACCTGCTGGCCGAGCTGCGCGAGACCATGGCGCTGTCGATCCTGGTCATCACCCACAATCTGCATGTGGTGCGCCACCTGGCTGACCGAATGGCCATCATGTATCACGGCGAAATCGTTGAGACCGGCCTGACCGAAGAGGTCGTGCGGGCACCGCAACACACCTACACAAAGGTTTTGCTGGCAGCGAATCTGCAGGCGAAATTCGGCACCGGCTAGCATCCCGGGCCGATAGGGGTGTCACGGGGCGATATGCTGTGGCTTGCGCGGTTTCGAATTCGACTGAAACCCACCTGGCAGGGAGTGCCGTCATTCAACTGTCCTGCAGCATTCGACATCCGGACCCGACGCAGGCATAACACCGCCCGGATGACAGGGGCCGTGATTTCAGATCTTGAATGGAGCGTGTCCGCCTGTCGCCTGGCTCTCGCTGCCCGGCGACTGTTGACAACGAATCCGACTCCCCCTATACGCGCCACATCTCGGTCAGGGGGTCGCCCCGGTGCCGATATCAGAACTGTAATGGACAAGATCCGGGCACCTTAATTCGCCCCGATCCTCTGGGAACCAGCCGCGTCGTTCACCTCGGAATGGGAACGATTGCGGTGCTTTCGCTTTGTGGACGCATAAAGCAGCGAAGATAAACCGCACGATGCTTCGTGCAAACACATGTGTTGAGAGACGGGAAAGAGACCGGAATGCCAACAATCCAACAGCTGATCCGCAAACCGCGGCAGCCCAAAGTACGAGCCACGAAATCCCTGCACCTGCAGGGTTGCCCGCAAAAACGCGGCGTGTGCACACGCGTCTACACCACGACGCCGAAGAAACCCAACTCGGCCATGCGGAAGGTCGCCAAAGTGCGCCTGACCAACGGGTTCGAGGTGATCAGCTATATCCCGGGCGAAAGCCACAACCTTCAGGAACACTCGGTGGTTCTGATCCGTGGCGGCCGGGTAAAAGACCTTCCCGGTGTGCGTTACCACATCCTGCGCGGCGTTCTGGATACGCAAGGCGTCAAGGATCGTAAGCAACGTCGTTCGAAATACGGCGCCAAGCGTCCCAAGTAAGGAGATCGGTAGATGTCACGTCGTCACGCCGCAGAAAAACGCGAAGTCCTGCCCGACGCCAAGTTCGGCGACCGCGTTCTGACCAAATTTATGAACAACCTGATGATCGACGGCAAGAAATCTGTCGCCGAGAAAATCGTCTATAACGCGCTGGACCGCGTCGAAGACAAAATCAAGCGCGCGCCGCTTGAGGTTTTCCACGAGGCGCTGGACAACATCCAGCCTTCCGTCGAGGTTCGCTCGCGCCGCGTTGGCGGTGCCACCTATCAGGTGCCCGTCGAAGTTCGCCCCGAGCGCCGTCAGGCCCTGGCCATTCGCTGGCTGATCACCGCCTCGCGCGGTCGCAATGAGAACACCATGGAAGAACGCCTTGCCGGTGAACTTCTGGACGCTGTGAACTCGCGCGGCTCGGCCGTGAAAAAACGCGAAGACACTCACAAGATGGCCGAGGCAAACAAAGCCTTCAGCCATTACCGCTGGTAAACCCTTAGAGGCAAGAAACCCATGGCACGCGAATATCCGCTCGAGCTTTACCGTAACTTCGGCATCATGGCCCATATCGACGCAGGCAAGACCACCTGCTCGGAACGGATCCTGTATTACACCGGCAAATCCCACAACATCGGTGAGGTGCACGATGGTGCGGCCACCATGGACTGGATGGAGCAGGAGCAGGAACGCGGGATCACCATCACATCGGCTGCGACCACCACCTTCTGGGAACGCACCGAAGATGGCCAGAACGCCGACAGCCCTAAGCACCGCCTGAACATCATCGACACCCCCGGCCACGTGGACTTCACCATTGAAGTTGAGCGTTCGTTGGCGGTTCTCGATGGTGCCGTTTGTGTTCTGGACGCCAACGCCGGTGTCGAGCCGCAAACCGAAACCGTCTGGCGTCAGGCCGACCGGTACAAAGTGCCGCGCATGGTCTTCGTCAACAAGATGGACAAGATCGGCGCCGATTTCTTCAACTGTGTGAAGATGATCGAAGAGCGCACCGGCGCAACTGCTGTTCCCGTCGGTATCCCGATCGGGGCCGAAACCGAGCTGGAAGGCCTGGTTGACCTCGTCACCATGGAAGAGTGGCTGTGGCAAGGCGAAGATCTGGGCGCGTCCTGGGTCAAAGCCCCCATCCGTGACAGCCTCAAGGACATGGCGGATGAATGGCGCGGCAAGATGATCGAAGCGGCCGTCGAAATGGACGACGACGCGATGATGGAATACCTGGAAGGCAACGAGCCCGACGTGCCGACCCTGCGCAAACTGCTGCGCAAGGGCACGCTGGAAATTGCGTTTGTGCCGGTTCTGGGTGGCTCTGCCTTTAAAAACAAAGGTGTGCAGCCTCTGCTGAACGCTGTGATCGACTATCTGCCCAGCCCGCTGGACGTTGTCGATTACATGGGCTTCAAACCCGGTGACGAAACCGAAACCCGTGACATCGCCCGCCGCGCGGATGATGACATGGCCTTCTCGGCGCTGGCGTTCAAAATCATGAACGACCCGTTTGTTGGCTCGCTGACCTTCACACGCATCTACTCGGGCGTGCTGAACAAGGGCGACACGCTTCTGAACTCGACCAAGGGCCGCAAAGAGCGCGTTGGCCGGATGATGATGATGCACTCCAACAACCGCGAGGAAATCACCGAAGCGTTTGCGGGTGACATCATCGCGCTGGCCGGTCTGAAAGACACCACAACCGGGGACACGCTGTGCGCGGTCAACGATCCGGTGGTTCTGGAAACCATGACTTTCCCCGATCCCGTGATCGAGATCGCCGTGGAACCCAAGACCAAGAACGACCAGGAAAAAATGTCGCAAGGCCTGCAGCGCCTGGCCGCAGAAGACCCCTCCTTCCGTGTGGAAACTGACCTGGAATCCGGTCAGACCATCATGAAAGGCATGGGCGAACTGCATCTCGACATCCTGGTGGATCGCCTGAAGCGTGAATTCAAGGTCGAGGCCAATATCGGTGCCCCGCAGGTTGCTTATCGCGAGACCATTTCGCACGAGATCGAGCACACCTATACCCACAAGAAACAGTCGGGTGGGTCTGGTCAGTTCGCCGAGGTGAAAATGATCATCTCGCCGACAGAAGCGGGCGAAGGCTATTCGTTTGAGTCGCGCATCGTTGGCGGTGCCGTGCCCAAGGAATACATCCCGGGCGTTGAAAAAGGCATCGAGTCTGTCATGGACAGCGGTCCTCTGGCCGGCTTCCCCGTGATCGACTTCAAGGTGGCGCTGATCGACGGTAAGTTCCACGATGTGGACTCCTCGGTCATGGCGTTCGAAATCGCGGCACGGATGGGCATGCGCGAAGGTCTGAAAAAGGCCGGTGCGAAGCTGCTCGAGCCGGTCATGAAGGTCGAAGTGATTACGCCGGAAGAATATACCGGTGGCATCATCGGCGATCTGACATCGCGTCGTGGCCAGGTGTCTGGTCAGGAACCGCGCGGCAACGCCATCGCGATCAACGCCAACGTTCCGCTGGCCAACATGTTCGGCTATATCAACACGCTGCGTTCCATGTCTTCGGGCCGCGCCCAGTTCACGATGCAGTTCTCGCATTACGATCCGGTGCCGCAGAACATCAGCGAAGAGATCCAGTCGAAATACGCATAACCCGGGTGGCGGGATGATGTCCCGCCCTACCCATCACCGTAGGGTGGGGTTTGACCCCACCGCCCAGACAAAGAAAGAGGAGCCACTATCATGGCAAAGGAAAAGTTTGATCGCTCAAAGCCGCATGTGAACATCGGCACGATTGGGCATGTTGACCACGGCAAGACGACGCTGACGGCTGC
>NZ_JBGEHK010000014.1:0-66972 GCF_041403425.1 Roseovarius conchicola
AGACCATCGAAACGCGACGCTTGCTCCACCGCAAATCCGCCGCATAATCACAACAACCAGATGCGCCAGACCCTCTCTTAGCTCAGGCCGCCATCTGTCCCAAAATCCCTGACGACGGACACGTAATGACGGTTGCACTCTTCGCAATTTCTATCATCACAAGGTAAGGTCCCGGATTCAAGTTGAGCAGCTTCTTGTTCAAGGTTAATTTCTGAAGAGACAACTTCAAGCTCTTTGGAGTAAACTGATCTTCGAACGGTCATTGGCTGTTCCTCTGTAACAAGTCTTTTCTTCTTTCGACTCTGTATCCAGCGTGAAAAAACAGTAGCCTAATTTTGGGGTGGTTGTGTTCTTATCGGCCTTTCCTTGTGGCGATACCAATGTTTTTGGTTGTCACATAGTTGCGCATAGCTTCACGGCCCTTTTCACGGCCATAGCCGGATTGACCTGTGCCGCCAAATGGCGTTTCGACGCCGCCAGCATACCATTCGTTCACAAAGACTTGCCCGCCCCGGATTTTTCGCGCGACATCCATGGCGCGTTCCAGGTCTTCGGTGAAAACCCCGCCAACAAGCCCGAAATCGGTCCCGTTCGCGATGTCCATCGCGTCCTTGTCGCTGCGGAATTTGAGAACAGATGTCACGGGCCCGAATATCTCGTCCCGCGCCACATTCATGTCCGGGGTGACATTGGTAAACACGGTTGGTTGCAGGAAGAACCCGTCGCGGTTCAGCCTGCGGCCCCCGGTGACGGCAACAGCCCCATCGGATTCAGCCTGACGACAGATGGCTTCGGCCCGATCCCGCTGCGGCTCTGAAATCATCGGGCCCATATTCATTCCAAATTCCGGGAACCCGATACCCGGCCCGACATCCAGCCCTTTGGCAAGATCGACGATACGCTCCACAAAATCATCATGGATGTCTTCGTGCAGAATGATCCGGGACATCGCGGAACACACCTGCCCTGCGTTGAAGTAAATTCCCCAGCGCACCGAGTCGATAAACTGGTCCAGATCAGCATCGGGATAAACGATAGCGGCCGATTTTCCACCCAGCTCCAGAACACAAGGCACCAGGTTGTGAGCTGCCGCCACGGCGATCGAGCGTCCGGTTTGAACGGAACCGGTAAAGACGATCTGATCGACATCCGGGTGAGACACAAGCGCCGCACCTGCGGTTTTGCCGTGTCCGCACAGGATATTGACCGCTCCTTTGGGGAACCCCACCGCTTCTGCGGCCTCAACCAGATAGGCATTTGTCAGCGGATCAAGCTCGGGTGTCTTGATTACACAGGTATTGCCGGTGGCCAAAGCAGGGGCCAGCGAGCGGGCGGTCATCTCGACCGGATAGTTCCAGGGGATCACATGGGCGGTCACGCCGTAAGGCTCGTTCACGGTAAAATCGAGAAAGTTTTGACCCAGTGGAATGGATACGCCTTCCATGGTTTCAGCCTGCCCACCGTAATATTCAAAGAACCGGGCCGCGCCCTGAATTTCGATGCGGGATTCCCAAAGCGATTTGCCTGATTCGAGCGTGAGGATCGGTGCGATCTCCTCGATGTGATCAAGCAGGTAATCCCCCATGCGACGGACCATGCGGCCCAGATCGCAGGGGCGCATCGCGGCGAGCACACCTGTCTGGAAACACGTCCTTGCCGCGGATACAGCGCGATCAATGTCGGCGGCATCCGCGAGAGCCTGCTTTGCAATCTCCTGACCGGTCGCAGGATCAAGAACCGGCAGCCAGCCCTCGCCGCCTTCGACCCACTCACCGTCAATATAGTTTGGCCAAAATGGCTTGATGTCAGGCATGTGATCCTCCGCCCGGTTCAGTTGTGCGTAATGGCCTGTTGGCAGGCTTAGTAAAGCGCCGGGCAACGTCTCTTTACACGATTGCTCGGCGAATGGTTACAGTCGTGAACCGACAACAGCCTTTACTGCCGGATCACGGATTGGTCAGGAAGTTTCCAACTCTGCAAGCTTCGCCTCAGCAGCCTCGTATCGCTCGGCGCCGCGCAGATGATCGACCGAACGGTAGATGTCGAACACCTTTTGCGCGATGTCGGCCATCAGTTCACGGTCTGTTGCCTCATCGGTCATCGGAATGTGCAGTACCGTGTCCCCGCCATAGGTGTTGATCACACCGGGGGGCGAATGATAGGGTTGCACGCCCTTTTCATCCAACGCCTTCACATCCCTGCGGTGCCTGCTGCGCAATTTGGCGATCCCACGATCCGTGTTGCCCAGATGCTCGCGCGTGCGGTCTGAAATGATGCCTTGAGACGGGAACATCTCGAAATCGCCCGGATTGCGCTGCTGCTCTTCATAGGGGCGGTCTAGCGGCTCGCCCGCTTCCGAACGCTGAATGACCTCGGGGCGGCGCAGCTCGTCCGTCGCCGTTTCGCGCGGATCCCCACGTTTGTGGAATTGCCGAAAACCGAAGACAGCCGATCTTTTATCGTCAAGAGCAACGACCCAACGGCTGAGCGCGTTGCGACCGAAGAGTTTGGTTTCGGAGGCATCCATCGTGGTGATCGCACCCGCCTGGTTGAAATTGGGCAAGACGACATCGTGGGTCCGAACCCAGATCCGGTCACCGACCCGCTTGGTATTGGTGACAACGATCCCGTTGTCGATTTCATGGAACTCCAGAACAGGGAACTGAGCGAAGGCTTCATTGAATTGAATTGTTCCCATGCCGCTGTGCAGGAAGACAACATGCATCTGGTCGACAACATTGTCCCATGCCTGCATCCAGTTGCAGCCGATCGGCACCATATAGGGATGCATCTCGCAATCTTCATGCTCGAAGGAATCATAGAACGGGAATTCGGGTTTTTCTTCGGGCGGCCCGAGATAGGCAAATATAATCCCGTTGAACTCGATCACCGGATAGGCCCCGTGCGCGAGCCGCTCTTTCAATTTGCTTTCGGGGGGTTCGCCGGGCGTGCTCAGGATCGTGCCATCCACGTCAAACGACCAGCCATGATAGGGACAGGTAATACCACATTCCTGAATGATGCCGTATTCCAGCGAAGCCAGCCGATGCGGACAGTGCTTGTGAACCAGGCCATATTCGCCGCGCTTGTCACGAAACAGCACCAACTCTTCGCCCAAAATCCATACAAGCTTGGGCAGATCGCCCAAATCACGGGTCAGACACACAGGTTGCCAGTACCTGCGGAGGTATTCACCTCCGGCTGTTCCCGGCCCAACCTTGGCCAATTCGCCGTCCTGGCGGTGTGGTGCGGAATCATAATACCCGCTATAGGGTTCGGTTAATCGTGCCAATCGGGGGTGCTTTTCTTCAGTGGTCACGCCATTTCTCCAGTTGCTGGGCTTTCTTGCTTCAGTTGTTCGCCGGGACAGTTTTTTGCATGTATCGTTTCAGTGTTCGTCGACGCACCTGATTGCCAACCTCGACTCGTCGCGTCGCTCAATTCCACAAGGATGCTACGTCAATTTTCGAATAACGCAATAACTATCACGAAAAATCCCATAAAAATGCATTTGCCGCAGAAGTTTCTCGATTAACCTGTCGAAAATTTGCGTAATACACATTTTTCTTGCTTGTTGCACCGTAAGGTTGGACCATCATAAGTACGTGAGGACCAAAACCCAAAGAGCGGAGACATCACATGATCGACAACGACACGACGGTGCTAACGGCCTCCGACGGGCATGAATTTGCCGCCTATATGGCGAAACCCGATGGCCCTGTGCGTGGTGCCATTGTGGTCGTTCAGGAGATCTTTGGGGTGAACAGTCATATTCGTAGCGTTGCCGATGGGTTCGCAGCCGACGGGTTTTTTGCGATTGCCCCGTCCCTGTTTGACCGGATTAGGCCGAATGTTCAGATGGGCTATACGCCAGAGGACATTCAGACGGGTATTCAGTTGAAAGATCAGCAGGATTTGGAAAAAGCCATGCTGGATTGTGCCGCCGCCGTGCGCGAAGGTCAAAAGGCCGGTAAGGTGGGCATCGTCGGCTATTGCTGGGGCGGCGCCATCGCTTGGGCGAGTGCGGCCCATATCCCCGCGCTTGGGGCGGCCGTCTCCTACTATGGCGGCGGCACCACCGAGATGGCTGATCTACAGCCGCAATGCCCGGTTCTCTTCCACTATGGCGAACTGGACCAGAAAATCCCGCTGGACGGGGTGGCGAAATTGCAGGCCGCCCATCCGGATCAGGCGTTCCACCTCTACAAGGCCGACCACGGCTTCAACTGTGACCAGCGCGGATCGTTTGATGCGCAAGCGGCCCGTCTGGCGCGGGAGCGGACGGTCACATTCTTTGCTCAACATCTGGACTAGGGTCATGTGTGTCTGAATGTCAGAGCCGCTTCACATCCTGTTTCTGCCCGGCGACGGGATCGGGCCCGAGATCACGGCCTCATGCAGCACCATTCTGCACGCAAGCGCAAAGCTGTTTGACCTGAACCTGATCGGATCAACGGCCCAGATCGGTTTTGCAGCTCTGGACCAACAGGGCACAACCTTTCCCGAACCCGTGTTCGAAGAGGCCCGCGCGGCGGATGCCGTGGTGCTGGGTCCGGTGTCGCATAATGACTACCCTGCGCGCGAAGACGGTGGGTTGAACCCCTCGGGCGAGCTGCGCAAGCGTCTTGATCTCTTCGCCAATATTCGCCCGGCAAGAACACTGCCCGGCGTCCCGCCGCGATGCGGCCATCCGGCGGACCTGGTCATCGTGCGCGAAAATACCGAAGGGTTTTATGCCGACCGGTCGATGCATCTGGGGCCCGGAGAATTCATGCCGGATCCGGATATGGCACTGGCCGTGCGAAAGGTCACCCGCAAGGCAAGTCTTCGCATAGCCGAAGCCGCGTTCGAACAGGCCCGGCAGCGCAACGGCACCGTGACCGCGGTGCACAAGGCCAATGTCCTTCGCGTGTCTGACGGTCTGTTCCTGGACTGCACCCGGCAGGTCGCGGCGCAGTATCCGGACATTCCCTATTCCGAAAACCTGGTGGATTCCGCCGCCGCACTGCTGGTCCGTGATGCGGGCCAGTTTGATGTGATCGTTACAACCAACATGTATGGCGACATCCTGTCCGACCTCGCGGCCGAGATCGCCGGTGGGCTTGGCCTTGGGGCGTCGATCAACGCATCGGCGGATCACTGCGTGGCACAGGCCCAGCACGGCTCGGCCCCGTCCATTGCGGGGAAAGATGCCGCGAACCCGGCGTCACTGATACTCTCTGCCGCGATGATGCTGAACTGGCTGGCAGACCGCGACGCGCGCGATGACCTGAGGCAGGCGGCACAGGCCATCGACGCGGCCGTTCAAACCGCTCTTACCTGCCCCGAAACCCGCACCACCGACCTTGGCGGCACGCTGGGCACGGCTGCATTCACGCAGGTCCTCGTCGATCTGCTTGAACGTTAGTCTGCAAAAAGCCCCGACTCCAGCAGCGCCCTGGCCAGGCTGTTTGCCGCGATCTCAAGCAGTCTTTCGCCTTTTTCCGCCGTTGCGTTCCTGGTGTGCCCGTTCACACCCGTTTCTGTCCGATCCCGGAAAGACACCGGGCGGTAGATGCCGCTGGTCTGAAGCCAGCTTGTCACGCTGCCCTCAAGCGACCGCATTGCCTCCTCATCCACCAGCTCAGGACGCAATGCCAACACCATGGACGTTTCCGCCTCCCCCGCGTGCAGGAGACCGGTCTGATCCTCCAGAACCGCGCGGCTGGCCTCGACCGTCTCGGGCAGGTCAAAATAGGTTGCCGACGCGATCTTCAGGTCCCGGTCAAGTGCCAGTTCGGTGACAATCACATCCAGCGCAGTCATGTTGCCACCATGACCGTTAAGCAGCAAAATCCGGCGAAACCCGTGTCGCTGCATCGAGTGCACCAGGTTTCTGATCACCGCGCGAAACGTGTCGAACTCCACGCTGAGCGTGCCGCCAAACGCCATGTGATGTTCGGCCAGCCCGAACCAGACAGTTGGCGCAACGACAATCGGAGTGCTGGCCTGCACGATCCGGGCCGCGCGCAGGGCGACCTCGTTGACCAGCAGCGCATCGACCTGAACCGGCAGATGGGGCCCGTGCTGTTCGGTTGAGGCAACGGGGAGGATGACAATGGCGTCCTGCTGCGCCAAACGCGCGAGATCCGGAGATCTGAGGTTGCTCCACTGGATATCCGCCATGAGTCCTCTTCCCGCTGTTTGACAAAAACGAAAGTGCCGCTGCCTGATATTAATGAATACGCAAAAATGCGCGAGATGCACTATGTTTGCCACATCCATTGCCAATTTATTTCGAAATCGGCATAACTCCGGACCAGACTCAGCCCCGGATCACAAGGACATGAAGCGATGATAGAAGTTTACCAATTCTCCGCGCGATCGGACAATTTTGGCGTCTTGATCCACGTGCCCGAGACCGGTCAGACCATTGCCATCGACTCGCCGGAACGAGAGGCGGTCGAGGCCGCTCTTGCCAACAAAAACTGGCAACTCAGCCATATCCTTGTGACGCATAATCACTGGGACCACATTGACGGTATTGCCGGGCTGAAGGAAAAATATGGCTGTCAGGTGACTGGTCCGGAAAAGTCCGCCGCCGATACCGGGTTGTACGATGTGACCGTCAGTGGCGGAGACAGCTTTGACTGTGCCGGGCTACAGATCGAGGTCATCGACACGCCCGGCCACACCGACGACCACATCAGCTATTGGATGCCGCAGGAAAAGATCGTTTTCACCGGCGATCTCATTTTCTCGCTTGGATGCGGCAAGGTCAGCCGGGGCGGGAATGTCGATGACCTCTGGACGTCGATCCAGCGCATCCGCGCCTTGCCGGATGAGACCGCGCTCTATTGCGGTCACGAATACACGCTCAACAATGCAAAATTCGCCGTCTCTGTTGAACCGAACAACACGGAGCTTGGACGCGTTGCCGAGCAAATTCAGGCAAAGCGGGACGCCGGAGAACCCACGCTGCCGTCCAGTATTGGGTTTGAGAAACGGTACAACCCGTTCCTGCGCGCGGACAGTGCCGAACTTACCGCCGGTGCGGGATTGCCGGGCGGCACCCCCGTGGCCGAGGTTTTTGCCGCCCTGAGGAAGATGAAAGATACCTTCAAGGCAACCTGACAGGATGCGGTTCTCAATGGTGCCGCACTCTCTGGCGGCACCACTGAGAAAAATCAGTCAGATCTGCTTTTCCGGCATCTGCACGATAAGCCCGTCCAGCGCATCCGTTACCTTCACCTGACAGGTCAGGCGCGAGCGGGTCTCGTCCGGCTCATAGGCGAAATCGAGCATGTCTACTTCCATGTCATCCTTCGCGGGCAGCTTTTCAATCCAGTCGGGATGTACATAGACATGGCAGGTCGAACAGGCACAGGCCCCGCCGCAATCGGCCTCGATGCCGGGAATGTTGTTGTCGCGCGCGCCTTCCATCACGGTCAGGCCATTGGCCACATCGACCACATGCTCGGTCCCGTTATGCTCAATGTAAGTGATCTTCGTCATTTCGTTCGTGCCCCAAATATGTCCACAACGTCTGTTGTGCTCACTCAGTCTCGTGGTTCGACAAGTTCGATCTTGTAGCCATCGGGGTCCTTGACGAAGGCAATGATCCGCCCTGTGCTCTTGATCGGACCGGCCGGGCGGGTGAACTCGGCACCCGCCGCCTCAAGCGACCTGGCCGCCTCATAAACATCGGGCACCTGCAAGGCGATGTGGCCAAAGCCCGTGCCGTGGTCATAGCCTTCGGTCTGGCCCCAGTTATAGGTCAGCTCAAGTGCGGCCACTTCGGATTCCGGCCCGTAGCCCAGAAACACATTGGTGTATTTCCCGATGTCGTCGTCGCGGCGCCGGATCACTTTCATGCCCAGTATGTTGGTGTAGAAATCGACAGAGGCGTCGATATCCTTGACGCGCAACATCGTGTGAACGAAACGAAAACCGGTGTTTGAAGCCTCGGTGCCCATCTTGGTAGTCCTTGCAGTGGTGGTGGCAGAGTTCAGTAGGGTGGGACGTCGTCTGCTTCTTTTCCGGGTACAGACGTGATGCCGATCTGTTCTTTCCAGTCAAACGGATAGGTGACGTAGAAGACCGACACTTTTTCCTCGGCCTCGTAGATCACATCGTCACCACCTGGCACCCAAAGAATATCGCCCTGTTCGCAGACAAATGTCTTGTCGCCCACGGTCATCTTCAGCGTGCCTTCGAGAATGAACAGCATCTCGTCAATCGGTAGGCTCCACGGGATCGTCACCTTGTTGAGGAAGTTCCAGCCACCGCGCATCGTTTCGCTGTTGTGGTTGCCGACACAATTCCGGAGGTAGGATTTGCCGGGCGGCAGCTCATGCAGGCGATGCTCAAACTTGCTGTATTTATAGAGCGTCGGCTCGGCATTCTTGGTATGCGGCAGGTCTTCTCGCGAGATTTTCTTGGGGGTATCCACTGGCTTTCCTTTCAGGTGGTCGAACCACTCCATTGCAGTTTCTGGCAACATTAGTAATCACCGTTGCGAATTATGCAACTGCTTTCCCATTTTTGCGCATATAGCCCAAAAATGTGAGCAATTTCTACGAATAAGGCAGGTTCACTCCACTTGATCCGCCATCAGCTTGTTGACGTCATGGTGGCACTCGATGAAGTGGTTTTCACCCACCTCGCGCAGAGGCGGGATTTGAGAATTGCATTTTCCTTTAATGTAGACCGGACACCGAAAATAAAACGGGCAGCCTTTGTCAGTTCTGGTAATCGCCCGGTCCACACCAGCCTTGATGGCTTTGGACTCAATCACCTCCTCCAGCCAACCAATCCGCATTTCAGGAACGGATGAGATCAGCAATTGGGTATAGGGATGAAACGGCGGGCTCAGCACCTGATCGACCGGCCCTTTTTCAACCACGCGCCCGGCGTACAGCACGACGATATGGTCCGCAAAGGATGCGACCGTCGAAAGATCGTGGCTGATGAACATGAAGGAAACACCTGTCTTTTCCTTCACATGTTGCAACACCTCGATCACCTTCGCCCCGACGATACTGTCCAGTGCTGACGTTACCTCATCGCACAAGAGCACATCTGGGTCGGCTGCAAGCCCGCGAGCCAGATTGACCCGTTGCTTTTGCCCGCCGGAGAGTTCTCCGGGGTAGCGGCTTGCAAATTCCACAGGCAACTCGACCAGTTTCAGCAGTTCGTAGACCCGCTGCATGGCGGCTTTGCCCTTCAGCCCCATGTAGAATTCCACAGGTCGGGAAAGGATTTCATCAATCCGCTGGCGGGGATTCAGCGCCGTGTCCGCCATCTGGAAAATGAACTGCACCCTTCGAATGTCTTCCCTATTTCGGCTTTCAACCTGATAAGGCAGAGCTTTGTCATCCAGAAGAACATCGCCTTTCATGGCTGGGGTAAGACCCGCGATCACCCGGGCCAGCGTGGATTTCCCACAGCCGGATTCTCCGATCACACCGACGGCCTGCCCTGATTCCACCTCGATGTTGACATCGCTGATGACCTTCAGGCTGCCATAGCCTGCCGTGATGTTCCGCGCCGCCAGTACCGGTTTGGCGCGCATGTGTTCTTCGCTGGTCTCAGCACCCTGCCCCGAGGCCGGCGCCGGGCGCACAGCGGCCATGAGCCGCTTGGTATAGGCGTGTTTGGGATGATTGATGATCTCGTCCGTCGTGCCCTGTTCCTGAATTTCGCCGCTGTAAAGCACCACGACCCGGTCCGCGATCTGGGCCACCACGGACAAATCATGGGTCACATAGATCGCCGCCGACTCTTCCTCGCGGATCACTTTCTTGACTGCCTTCAATACTTCGATCTGGGTGGTCACATCCAGCGCTGTTGTCGGTTCGTCCAGAACCAGCAAATCGGGTTTTCCGCACAGCGCCATCGCGGCCATCAGCCGTTGTAGCTGGCCGCCTGAAACCTGATGCGGGTACCGTTTGCCAAGGCGTTCCGGGTCCGGCAAATCAAGCGCCTTGTAGAGCCTCGCCGCCCGAGCATCGGCCTCTTCCTGAGGCAGAATGCCGTGCAGGACAGCCGTTTCGGTGACCTGTTCACCAATGGTCAGCCCCGGGTTGAAGCTGGCGGCTGCGCTTTGTGCCAGATAGGCCACGCGCTCGCCGCGCAACTGACGCAGGGCCTGATTGTCAATGGTCAGCAGATCGGTGTCGTCCAGCCGGACTTGACCGCCGGTGAATTCGAGCCCCGGGCGGGTGTAGCCCAGCGAAGACATCGCGATTGTCGTCTTGCCCGACCCGGATTCTCCGATCAGCGCGACGACCTCTCCGCGCTTGATCTCAAAGCTCACACCTTTGACAATCGGAATGTCCGAGCCGTCATCCGCCTTGGCCCCGATTTGCAGATTGTCGACTTCCAGCAAGTTCGTCATTAGATCATCCTTCCCGAAAGTTTGCCGCCGGCATGTGCGGAAATGTCATCGACTATGAGATTGAGCGAAATTGTCAGCGACGCGATGGCAATCGACGGCGCGATTGGCGCGATGGACCCATAGCCAATGCCCTGAAGGTTTTCCCGGACCATGCTGCCCCAGTCGGCCATCGGAGGCTGCACGCCGAGGCCCAGAAAGCTGAGCCCCGAGATGAACAGGATGATGTAGACAAGCCGAATGCCAAAATCCGTGGCCAGTGGCATGATGATGTTCGGCAGAATTTCGCGGCGGGTGATCCAGCCCAGCCCCTCACCGCGCGCGCGCGCCGCTTCGACAAAATCGGTCACCTTGATTTCCATCGCAAGCGCCCGCGAAATGCGGAACACAACGGTGGAAAAAATAACACCGGCCGAGATGATCAGGACAGGGATGGAGCTGCCGATGGCGGCCACAACGACCAGCCCCAGCATTATGCTGGGTATGGAAATCAGCGCATCATTGGTCCGGCTCAGAACCATATCCACCCGGCTGCTGCCAATCGCCGCAAAGATGCCGAGCGTTACCCCGATGAGATAAGCCAGCATGGTCGCAACGAAAGAAATGCCAATGGTTGTCCTTGCCCCCCAGATGATCCGGGAAAACGTGTCACGGCCCAAATAGTCAGTGCCCAGAACATTGGTAAAGCAGAGGTCATCTTCCCATTTCGAACAGGCTTTCCCGATTGGCGCATAGCCGCTGTCGGACAGGAATGCGGCTTCGTCATAGGGCGCGACGAACGGGCCGATAAACGCCATCAACACCCAGAACCCCACAATCACGATTGCGACCTTTCCGGTCAGCGAGAATTGGATCCGCTTCTTCGGCGGGGCGTCCGGCAATTCGTCAAAATCTACCGGCAGTTTCTCATCAACATCAGTCATGGAACTGCTCCTATTTCGGGAACCGCAAGCGCGGATTTGTGAGGATTGAAGAAATATCGGAAATCAGGATCAGCACGATGTAGACCAGACAAAACAGCATTCCGCAGGCCTGCACCAAAGGCATGTCCCGAACCTGCACGCCATCAACCATCAGCTTGGCAACGCCAGGGAAGGCGAACACGGTTTCGACGATCACCACGCCGCTCACCAGATAGGCGAGGTTCAGGGCGACGATGTTGATGATCGGCCCCACCGCATTCACCAGCGCATGGCGAAAAATGATCCGCCGTCGCGATATGCCTTTCAGGATCGCCATTTCGATGTAGGGCGATGCCAGCACGTTCAGCAATGCCGCGCGGGTCATGCGGGCCATCTGTGCGAAAAGCAGGGCGCATAGGGTGATGATCGGGAGCGCCAGTGTGCGCAACATATCCCCGATTGATGAGAAGTCTGACATTTGCGCAATTGCCGGGAACCATTGCAGCTTGACCGCAAAGAACATGACCAGCAGCGTCGCCACGAAAAACTCGGGCACCGCGACGAGGCAAAGGGTGAAAAAGGTGACGATCCGGTCAAAAAGACTCGTTGGAAACATCGCGGCGAGCATTCCCATCAGCAGCGACAGCGGTATTGAAATGACGGCGACGATCGCGGACAACAAAAGCGTGTTGGACAGTCGTGCACTGATCAGATCTTCGATCGTTGTACCACCGCCGCTTGCGCCCATGCTTGCCAGAGACATCCCCAGATCGAACCGCAGCATGTCGCCAAGCCAGGCAAAGTAGCGAACATACGCGGGCCTGTCCAAACCCATGATTTCGCGCAGGGCCTTGACCTTTTCGGGCGTCGCATCCTGGCCCAGCATGGCCTGCGCAACATCACCGGGCAGGATTTCTGTCCCCACAAAGATCAGAACGGAAACGACCCAGAGCGTTACCAGGCCGATCCCCAGCCGGTTCAAAATCATCCGCCACATCATCTGGTCGTCCTCCCTCAAGCTGGGATTGCCAGCGATCTCAGAAAAACGATGTCTTTCGTCCGATCTGACCGCTTTCGTCCCCCGTCAATTCATATCGCCAGTTCGGAAAACCGCCCAAGCGCCTCCCCGATCAGCTGGCCCGTCAAGTCCATCTCTTCCGCGCTGCCGATTGTGATTCGGATGCAATGCGACAGCCCATAGCCGCCCATGCCCCGCGTCAGGACACCCCTTTGACGCAGGTGGGTTTCGGTCCGGACCGCCTCGGCCTCATCGCGGAACCCGACGAGGACGAAGTTTGTCTTGCTTTGCGGTACAGTTAACCCAAGCTTACTCAAGTCTTTAGCAAAGCTGTCCCGGCGTTTTGCAACATCTGCGCAGCAGGATTTCATATAGTCTTGATCCAGCATTGCCGCGGCCGCGGCGGCCAGACTCGCGACACTCGCGCTGCCAAGGCAGAGAATCTTGGTGACCTGCTCGACGATCTCCGTCGGAAACAATCCCCACCCCATCCGCATTCCGGCCAAAGAATAGGCTTTGGAAAAAGTCCGCAAAACGACCGTGTTGCCGCGCTCCACCAGATCGAACATCGGTGCCTCGTTGCTGTCGTTAAATTCGCCGTAAGCTTCGTCAATAACCAAAAGGACGTTCTCATCCAGCCCGTCCCTCAGCCGCAGAAGTTCACCTCTGGGAATGACGGTGCCCGTGGGATTGCCGGGGTTTGCAACAAAAATGATGTTGGTCGTCGGTTGAACAGCAGCCAGCAGAGTATCAACCGAAACCGTGAAATCAACCTCGGGTGCAAAGTCTATTTCGGCCTCGGCCATGATCGAGGCCGTTCTGAAGAACGCATAGCCGTACTGAGTGGTCAACACGCGCAGACCCGGCCCCGCATAGCACCGTGTCAGTGCCGAAATAAGCTCCATCGAGCCGGCGCCACACACGATATTGTCTATGTTCAGACCGTGCACCGATGCAATTGACTGGCGCAGGTCGGTTTGTCCTGGATCAGGATAAAACTGTGCACAGGTCATCGCCTGCGCCGCGGCATCTATCGCCTTCGGGCTTGGCGGAAAGCAGCTTTCATTCTGCGCCAGCGGAGCCGGGTTAATACCATCCGGCAATTGAAGATCGGCCAGCGCGTAGCCTGCCATTTTTTCAATATGAGGTCGGGTCTTGATCATTGGTCTTTTTCCGTTCGCGGAAAAACTCAGCCAGCGAGACCGCTGGTTGAGTTTCAAAAAGCATCAGTAGTCATCCGCTTCCACAATTTCGATGATGGTCGGCGCCCCGGACGCAACGGCCTGTTCGATCGCAGCTGTCAGACTTTTGTGATCCGACGGGCCAGCATACTGCCAGCCAAACGACTCAGCCAGTTTGGCATGATCAGGAGGCGTCGGCGTGAGCGCCATGTATTCGATCCCTCTTGTATCAAATCCTTCGCGGATTGCAGACAGCTCAAAATTGTTCGCGACCAGAACAATAAGCGGCAGGTCTTCATCAATACAGGTCGCCAGTTCCTGCACTGTATATTGAAACCCGGAATCCCCGATCAGAACAACGACCGGATCGTCAGGATGGTTGATCTTGCCGCCAATCGCAGCAGGCAAAGCAAAACCGAGACAGCCCAGACCGGCAGGATAGTGATAGTTTGGTTTTTCAAACTGACCGATATAAAGCGCCGCATAGCTGAACTGGCACATATCTCCATAGTAGACCGTAGTAGACGGCAAAGCCGACTGCGCGGTTTTCAGGATCCGGTCATATTTTTGCTCGATGGGACGCATGACATCCACAGTCTCTGCCCGCACCTTGTCAGCCCTGGTAATTGCGGCGGCCAACTTATCCGCGCCGACCGGCTGGCTGATCTCGGCGCACAGATCGCGAACCGCCTTTGCGGCATCGCCATTGATTGCGACCTCGGCGCTGTACTGATCAGTAAATTTGATCGGATCGACATCGATCCGGATCATCTTGCCGCGGGGCGTCAGAGGGGCATAGAGCCGATCGACCACCGCCAATTCGGAGCCGATCACCAGCAAGACATCCGCCGCTTCCATTTCATTGCGTGCGCATTCCAGGCTGACTGACCCAATGGTCTGCGGGTGGGAGGCCGGGCAAATACCCATTCCCTTTGCGGAATGCGTGACCAAAGCGCCGGTCTTGGCGACCAGCTCGTTCACTTCGGCGACAGCGCCGCGCGCGCCGCCGCCGACACAAATGACCGGGCGCTCGGCGCTTTCCAGCAAACGAGCCGCTTCTGCGATTTCACCCGCATTGGGCCATGGCAGCGTGGGGCGGCGGCGCACTGACCACTCTCTGTCAAATGTCTCCTGCTCGACATCCATCAACAGAACATCTGTCGGGATTTCGATATGCACCGGGCGCGGGCGCGGACCGTCAAACACTGCGAACGCCTTGGCGATCAGATGGGGCACATCCTCCGGAAGAATTGCGGTGGCGCTGAACGCCGTGTAGCATTCCATGACTTGGGTTTGTTTACGCAGCTCGTGTCCTTCGCCCCACGCCTTGTTCAGGGCCGGGCGATTGGTCACCGACGACATGACCAGCATTGGAATCGAATCATTATAGGCCGCGGCGATTCCGGTTGATGCATTGAGCAATCCGCAACCGGCAATCAGAAAACAAACACCGACCTCGCCAGATGCCCGGGCGTATCCGTCGGCGGCGAACGAACACCCCTGTTCATGGCGCGGCAGCACATGCTGCATCGAACTGCCAACCAATCCCCTATAATATTCAAGGGTATGCGTGCCCGGAATTCCGAATGCAGCCTTGACCCCGTACATTTCGAGCAGCTTAACAACCGCTTCCCCAACGTTCATTTTTCGCATCGAGCAGACCTTAGTTGTGGCGACCACGTCGCATAGGTGTCTTTCATTTCACGTTCCCCATCCACTCAAACGCAAAAAGCGACGTGTGGCGACGAATTTCTACAGTTTGACGACTCTTGCGCTAAATACAATCAAAAGTACGAATTTCGAAGAAATAGTTGATAATCGCGCATGCTCATGCATAATATAAAACTTATCTGGGGGCTTTTTGGGCATATCGTAACTTACCGCGTAAAGCCGAAAGCACGCCGACTAAGGAGTTGGGAGAGCGAAATCATGGACAGTGGAAAGGACCAACGGTTCAGGCTCGCGGCGGCTCACCGGCTGACAGTGCGCGAAAGCTACCATGAAGGGACATGGAACCACTTCAGCCTGACGCTCGACCACCATCCTGACCAGATTTTCCTAACACCCGGCGATACCCATTTCAGCAAGGTCTGCGCCAGCAATCTGGCGGTCCTGGGGGCTCAGAACACGCAGATTTCCGGGCCGATTGCACCCAACAAGGCGGCATGGATCATCCACTATCCAATCCACCAGGCGCGCCCAGACCTAAAATGCCTGATGCATCTGCACACACCTTACGCCACCGCGCTGGGTATGTGCGCGGATCTGACGTTTGACGAACGTGCCAGCCAGGCTGCAATCCATTTCTATCAGAACGTCGCCTATTTTGATCTCTACGACGGCCCCCTCAGAGACGAAAGCGAAGGCCAGCGTATGGCCGATGCGCTCGGCGACAAACGCATTCTGGTCATGCGCGGGCACGGTGTCATGGTCGGCGGCGCAACAGTCGGACAGGCCTGGCACAATCTCTATCTCTTCGAACGCGCCTGCATGTACCAGATGATCGCCATGGCCGCCGGGCAGCGACGGCTGACCCAAGTGCCCGAAGATGTTGCCGAGATGGGCCGCGAGTATGCCCTGAGCCCGGTTTGGGATGATCGCTTCGAGGCACTCGTGCAAACGCTCGACACCACGGAACCAGACTACCGACACTAGAAGTTCAGTACTTTCAACCAACACCAACAGAAAAACCAACGGGAGACCAACAAAATGAAATCCAACAGACCCGACCAACATGAAATTCGCCGGATGAGAGAGGGCTACGAAACGGGACGTCTGTCCCGGCGGCATTTCCTTCAGGGTTTAACAGCAATGGGTCTGACCGTTGCCGGCGCATCCGCGCTTGTCGGCTCGGCAACACCTGCATTTGCTGAAACACCTAAGAAGGGCGGCCGTTTGCGCCTTGCCTGGAACTCGACCGGTCCTCAGGACACGCTTGATCCACCTTTGTTCAGCAGTTCGCTGGACTACATTCGAGGGCGCGCCTACTACAATGCCCTGACCCGGTTCAATCCGGATATGTCATTGCGCCCTGACCTAGCAGAGGAATGGAGCGTCAGCGCCGATGGGCTGGAATGGACATTCAAACTGCGCAAGGACGTCAAATTCCACGACGGATCACCCTTTACCGCTGATGATGCCGTTTACTCGATGAACCGTCACCTCGGCGAAGGCAGCGTGTCCAAAATGGCATCGCTCGTATCCAATGTTGCAGAATGGAAAAAGGTCGACAACCACACGGTCAAAGCGGTTCTGGCCACACCAAATGCTGACCTTCCGGTCATCTTGGCAACGTTCCACTTCAAGATCGTCAAGGACGGTGCGGCAGGCGACTATTTCAACATGCCGGCAGGTACCGGACCGTTCAAGGTCACCGAATTCCAGCCCGGCATTCGCAGCCTTGGCGTTCGCAACGAAGATTACTTCGGCGGTGAAGTCTACCTCGACGAAATCGAGACATTCGGCATTACCGATGGCGTGGCGCGGATGAACGCACTGCTCGCTGGTGATGTCGATATGATCGGCGCGCTGGATCCGAAAGCAGCCGCGCAAGTCCAGAGTGCAGATGGCGTGGATCTGTGGGAAACGAATACCGGTTCCTTCTCCGGCATCACTTTCATGGCAGATCGCGAACCCGGCAATAACCCGGACTTCATCATGGGTATGAAGCTGTTGGCAAACCGTCCACGCATCGTGGAATCGATCATGCAAGGATATGCGAGTGTCGCCAACGACCATCCGATTGGTCCAGCTTATGGAGCGGACCATTGCTCCGAGCTTGCCCAGCGGGAGTTTGATGCAGATCAGGCCAAGCATCACTTTGAAAAATCCGGCCTGTCCGGTGCAACAATCGAAGTGACCGAGCTGGACCCCGGCATCACCGACACCTGTTTGCTGCTGCAACGCGAAGCCCAGAAGATCGGGTTCAACCTGGAAGTCAAACGGGTTCCGGCGGACGGGTATTGGGGCAATATCTGGATGAACCGCCCCGGTTTTGTCACGGGTTGGAATATGCGTCCGACCGCAGGCATCATGATGTCCGCTCTTTACAAGAGTGATGCGTCCTGGAACGAGTCCGTGTTCAAGAACGAGCACTTTGATGCGCTTCTGGCTGAATCACAGGTGGTTCAGGATGACGGTTTGCGTCACGAATTGCACTGTGAAATGCAGACCATCGTGCATGACACCAGCTCGCTGATCATTCCGCATCACTTCAACTTCATTGATGCGAAGGCATCCAAGGTTAAAGGTACAACCAGCGTCGCGGTCGGCGCGCTTGGTGCCGGTGAGTGGATGGATCAGGTCTGGATTGACAGCTAAACTATCGACCCAATAGATGGGACTGAGCCCACTTCGGTGGGCTCAGTTTGTTTTCGAGCAGAAGCAGACGCCAATGATAAGGCCAAACTGACATGACAGCCTTGGAAACACTTTCTGGATGGTGTGCAACGGCGGATGCCTCGACATCGAGCGTTGCACGTGTCCGTGCAAATCTAGCCTTCAAAGATACGATCGGGTGCATTGTTCTTGGCGCGCAAAGCCCGGTGGTCTGTGGTCTACGCGCCGCTGCGCAAAACTGGGGGTCAGGTCCGTCAACAGCCATCGGTGAGGCAAGGGGTATGCCCTCTCCGGTGGCGGCCCTGATCAACGGCGCATCCGCGCACAGCTTTGATTTCGATGACTACGACGAAGCGTCTCAGGCCCATGCAAGTGCCGTGCTGGTTCCGGCTATTCTTGCCTTTGCAGAAGAGATCGGAAGCAGCGGCGCAGAGGCGCTGGACGCCTATATCATTGGTCTTGAGGTGATCATTCGCATCGGCGAAGCGGTCAATATGGCCCACTACAACAAGGGCTGGCACACCACCGCAACGCTGGGTATTTTCGGTGCCGCCGCGGCCTGCGCCAGATTATATGGCGCTGACGCAGGTGAAATGCTGGCGGCCCTGAGCATCGCGGCCAGCTATTCAGCGGGAATGAAAGTTCAGTTTGGCACGGACGCAAAACCGCTTCACGCCGGGATAGCTGCACAAAACGGGGTGACGGCCGCCACGTTGGCACGGGCTGGCCTTTCCGGCCACAAAGACGCCCTTGACGGCCCGCTTGGGTTTGTCAGCCTCTATGCCGGTTCAGACGCCCCGGATTTCCCAACCGGCATTCCAAAGCTGGGCAATCCGCTCGCCATCGAAGAGTTCGGGTTGATCATCAAACGCTTCCCAAACTGCGCCTGCCTGCACCGCGCTTTGGACTGCTTCTTTGAATTGAAGGACCAGCATGGTTTGACGGCGGACATGATCGAAAGCGTCGTTGCTAATGTCCCGCATGCCTATGCAGAAAGCATCAAATACACCGCCCCGGACACACCTGCCGAAGCCCGGTTTTCGATGCAGTATGGAATATCCGTCGCGATGCTTCAGGACCGCGTATCGCTGGCCGATTACACGCCGGATGCCGTTGCGCGGCCTGAGGTCAGAGCGCTCTATGACAAGGTGTCGTTCAAAACATTCTCCACAGGCGCGTCCCCTGGCGTATCGGCGACGCAACCGCCCGAAGGTGTCGGCGTCACGACAACGACAGGCGCGCGCTTGACGTCGGAGTCTGCAATTGTGGTAGGCGACCCCAGACTGCCTTTGTCGCCCGATCAGTTGGATGCCAAATTTGCCGATTGCGTCTTGACGTGTTTCGACACTGACAAAACCGGTGCCATCCTTACGGCGGTGGCTGATCTGGACAAACTGCAACAGGTTGGGGTGTTGTCAGAGATGCTACGGCCCTAGCTACTGTCTGTTTTGCTGGGCATTGTACGCTTTGGCGCGCCGGTCAATGGTGGTCAGGTTTGCTCTTGTTCCGTTTCAAAAGGAACTGGTTTTTGAAATTGACAATGCCAAGCATCACGTCTGCATCCGAGATGTCGTCATACGCATGGATCTCGTTTTCAAGGAAATCCTTCAACGCTTCGTTATTGTTGCTGACAATCTCTATAATCAGATCATACTGGCCCGCGACCCAAAGGATGAAGACAACATGCGGGTCCGCACCAAGTCGCTCGGCCACCTGTCTTGGTGTCACGCCTGAGGCAACCTTCAACCCTATCATTGCGTCGGTTGTGTATTCGGCTGCGGCCGGGTCCGCCATTGCAACGATACGCAATTGATTGTTTGCGCGAAGACCGCTCACACGATTCCTGATGGTACCTTCTGAAACACCCAGCTGCTGCGCGATTTCCTTGAATGCCATTCGGCCATCGACTTCGAGAAGCTTGATAATCTCCTGGTTCAATCCGTCATCTTTGGACCGAATACCTTCATATGTGCGCGTTGATGTTGTTGTTTTCCGCAATTGTCAGCCCCTATTTACTTTTGGTTTTGCCGATCCGTGTGCGGTATTCGGTTTCTTTTTACGTATAGCTTAATTGCCTTCAAGAGGTCCAGACCTGTCAAATTACTGGACTCCTGTAAGCATCCCAAACAGTTTGAAGCTAACGCCCTGAAGAGTGGCAACTGCCGTATTGAGCTGGTGGTTGTTCGCCATGAGCGACCGTCGTTCCGCAAATTATATGCCGCCCTGTTTCGTTCCGGAACGCGAAAAATTCCTGAAACAGAATTATGCCTCGAAGAAATGCGAATTACTCCAAAGAGTTGCGAAATATGTGCGCAGAATTGCGGATAGTTTTGATAATAGTAATTGAAAAGCACTATAAAACACATAATGATACGATATTCGCAATTTCCAAAACGCAGTGACGCGCGTTTTGCGGCTTCGTTTGTATCGTAGGGAGAGGGACAACATGACCATTACAAAACCACGTTCGTTATCCGTTTCCGAAGCGTGTGCGCGAAGCTGTCCCAGATCCAGGGCATCCATCCTGACACGCCCATACCAGGCAGAATTCAAATACTCCCGAGACTGGGCGTTGAACTTCACTCGTTGAGTTCAACGCCCTTTTTTCTGGGAGGGGGCGAGAGCCCCGGAAAACCGCAACAACCAAGTGCTGCCAGCATGTCGCCAAAAAACAGGCAGCCTTCCAACAAGAGGAAAAACGCATGGCCAAAGACAACGCGAAATCGAAGATCTACTACGAGACCTTCCAGGAAGCGGTTGAACGCAACCGCCCCCGCATCCCCGAGGTCAGGAAATACCTCGAAGAGACCGGCGTCAAATACGTCATGGCGGCGTGGATTGACCTGCACGGCATCCCGAAAACCAAACCTGTCCCGATGAGCGATTTTGAACCGCTCTGCCTTGGCAAGGGGCCGCAATTTGCCGTGCACTCCATCTCTTTCGTGCCCGAGCTTTCGCCCGCCGACAGCGATCAGGTCGTCGTGCCCGATCTCGATGCGGTGTATGTTTGCCCGTGGGACAACAGCCTCGCGATCATCTTCTCGGACCTCTACTGGGAAGACGCGCCCTACAATGTCTGCCCGCGGCAGGCGCTGAAACGCGCGATGAAGGAAGCGGCGGATGAGGGCTATACCGGCTATGCCGGGGTCGAGCCGGAATTCATCGTCATGAAATACGACGAGAACGGCGCGCCCGTGAAAGCGTTTGACGATGACCTTGGCAAAGCCGTCAAACCGCGCCGTCAGGCTTTTGGCTATGACGTCGAGTATTCGGTCGATTCCATGCCCTTCCTCAAGGACATGATCGACATCATCGAAGATCTGGGCTGGAACCTGCACGATGTGGTGGCCGAGGGTGCCTATTCCCAGTTCGAGCTGGATTTCCATTATACGAATGTTCTGGAAATGTCAGACCGGCTCGCCTTCCTGCGGATCGTTCTGAAAGAGGTGGCAAAGAAACACGGCATGTTCGTGACCTTCATGCCGAAACCCACTGTGGGCGACTGGCGTTCGGGGGCGCATATCAACCTCTCGATGCAACACGAAAGCCGCCCCGGCGAAAACATCTTCGAGACCCCGGATGGCGACTGGTCGGACGAAAGCCGCTGGGCCGTTGGCGGCCTGATGCAGCACGCCGAGGCGATCACCGCGATCACCTGCCCCACCGTGAATTCCTATAACGGCCTGGTGCCGCGTGTGGGTGGTTTCGAAGGTGGCACAGTGACCTGGGCGCCGACCAACATCACCTACGGTTTCAACAACCGCTCGGCCCAGTTCCGCCTGCCGCAAAGCCGTCATTGCCTGGAAAACCGGGCCTGCGACATGACGATGAACGTCTATCTCGCGATGGCGATGCACCTGTCCTGCGCCCTGCACGGGATCAAGAACAAGATCGACCCGGGCAAGCCGACTGACTTCGACCTCTATGCAAAGACCGAGGACGAACTGACCGAGCTGGGCATCCGCCGCCTGCCCCGGACCTTGTGGGCTGCGATTCAGGCGTTGCGGTCCGACGACATGGCCGAGCACGTGATGGGGCCGGTGATGCGCCATTCGTATATCGAGTACAAAAATGACGAGTGGGAACGCTATCACCAGGCTGTAACGGATTGGGAGGTGCAGGAGTACCTGCGTCTCTACTGATCTCGCACGTGAATGAGCACTTCGGCTGCACATAAAAAAAACGCCGCGGGGGCATCGCGCCCCCGCAGGCAACGGTTTTTCGAATTCAAATCGGAAATCCCCATGTCCTGGCGGCTCGTCCTCGGGCTTCTGGTCTGGGTTCTGTTTTTCGGGCTCTGGGAATTTGCCGTCTGGCTGCGCTGGATGCCCGAGATCCTGCTGCCCGGCCCCGGGAAGGTTCTGAGCGCGCTTTACACGCTCTTTGCAGAACAGGGGTTTTTGCAGGATGTGCTGGTCAGCGTCTGGCGCGTGATGCTCAGCTTTTTCTTGGCCTGTCTTCTGGCCATACCGCTTGGCATCCTGATCGGGTCGTTCCGGACGGTCGAGGCGTTCTTCAGCCCCTTTGTTTCGGCATGGCGCTACCTGCCCGCACCGTCCTTCATCCCGCTGCTGCTGATGTGGTTCGGTGCCGGGGACGCTCAGAAACTCGCGCTTCTCTTTATCGGCGTGATCTGGTTCCTGATCACGTTGATTTCGGACCACACCAAGGCCGTTCCGGCCGATCTGATCCGCACCTCGGTCACTTTGGGCGGCAGCAGGATGCAGGTCCTGAGAAGTGTCGTGGTTCCTGCGGCGTTGCCGAATATCGTCATTGCCATGCGGCAGATGCTGGCGGTCAGCTGGACCTATCTTGTGATCGCCGAAATCACCGCGGCCGACGCCGGTATCGGTGCAATGATGATGCGGGCCAAACGGTTTCTGCATGTCGATCAGATTATGGCGGGAATTCTGGTCATTGGCCTACTGGGGTTGATGTTTGATTTCCTGCTCCGGCTTCTGCACCGCAAAGCATTTCACTATCTCGAAGAACACAACTGATCGCGCACGGAGGGATTGGAAACACACATCAAACTTCAAACCTACGGGTTCCAGCAGGAGGAAAGACAATGAAAATGAATGCGATAAAATACGCAAGCTTTGCCACAGCGTTTGTCGGGTTGGCCGGAATGGCCCAGGCGGCGGATGACGTCAATATCGCCGGTTTTACCTGGCCGGGATACGGGTTCTGGCATATCGCGATCGAGAAGGATCTCGCCCCCGATCTGAACATCAATTATCAGACCATCGAAGACCCTTACGAAAGCTTCAATCTTGTTGCCGCCGGACAACTGGACGTGGTGTCCTCGACGGCCGAATTCACACCTGTTGGCGTGGAGCGCGGTCTACCTGTGAAACTGGTGGCTTTTGGCAATCTTTCGAATGGCACTGACAAGATCGTGGCCGGGCCAGGCATCAAAACAGCCGCTGACCTGGTCGGCAAGGAAGTCGCCGTTCTGGAAGGCGGACTGGCTCAGATCTACGTTGCCATGTGGCTTGAACAAAACGGCGAGGCGTTCGACTCCGTCACCTATCGCAATATCATCGCGGACGATGCTTTTGCGGCGATGATCGGCGGTGGCGTTGCTGCCTCGGAGTTCTGGGAACCTTACGGCAGCAACACGCTCAAGGCGCTTGAAGGGTCCAGTATCCTGTCGCAATCCGATGAGACCTTTTGGCTTGAGAACGCGGTGGTGGCCGATGGCCATTACATGAGTAACTCGCTGACCACTGATCGCCGCGATGTGGGCCTGAAAACCATGAAGGCGATGTATGACGCGATCTCGTGGTGGAAACAGAACCCGGCCGAGGGCAATCAGATCATCGCCAAGGGCATGGGAATGAGCCTTGACGATGTCGAGCTTGTGCTGGGCAAGGACGGCACGAGCCTTGATGGCGGCCTTTATGTCTATGACTTTGTGGAGGCCGCGCAATTCTGCGGCTCAGCCCCGGGCAATCCGCCGTTCAATCAGACCAATGGCCAGATGAGCGATCATTGGAACTTGGTCAGCGAATGGTGGGTGAAGTTCGGGTTCATCGAAGAAATCAAAGCGCCCGAAACCGGTATTGACTGCAGCCTCCACAAAGAGCTGTACGATAGCGGCTATCGCGGCTGATCAACCAGAAGATCTCGGATAGGACACGCCGTGCAGGACAACCCGATACTGACTGTCAATAATGTCGGAAAGACATTCAACACCCGAAGCGGTCAGATTGAAGCCTTGCGTGACGTGTCCTTTTCCGTGGCTAAGAACGAAGTCTGTGTGCTTCTGGGCCCCTCGGGCTGTGGCAAGTCCACGCTTCTGAATATCGTGGCCGGTCTCGAAATGCCGACGACTGGCCAGTTGTGGCTGGAGGACCATCCGATCTTGGGCCCGGCGCGCGAACGCGGCATGGTCTTTCAAAGCTACACGTCCTTCCCATGGCTGACAGTCACGCAGAATGTCGAATACGGCATGAAGCTGAACGGTGTCCCTCAGGCCGAACGAAAGAAACGGGCCCGCGAGTTCATCGACCTTGTCCATCTGACAAAGTTCAGTGATGCCTATCCAAAAAACCTGTCAGGCGGTATGAAACAACGCGTGGCCATCGCGCGGACCCTCGCCAATGTCCCGCAAATCGTTCTGATGGATGAACCCTATGGCGCCCTTGATGCCGAAACGCGCTGGCACATGCAGGAAATGCTGCTGGAAATCGTTCGGACCACCCACACGACAATCCTGTTGGTCACACATGACATTCAGGAAGCTATTTTCCTGGCCGATCGCATCGTGTTTCTTTCGGCGCACCCGGGACGGTTGAAAACCATTCTCAACCTTGATTTCAAGGCAGGCAAAGAGATCGAAAGCAAAGAAGACCTGATCGCGCTGGACGGCTACGCCGCGTGTGAGCGTGAAATCATGTCGCTCATGCGTAACGAGGCAAAGCCGGATCAAGATGATTACTAAGAAGATGTCCACCCAGAAAAACGGTGCAAAAAATGCAGGATTATGAGATTCTTGAATTGGGGCAGGTCAAATTGTTGTCGGGTGAAACCCTGAACAACGCAAAACTGGCCTATAAAACACACGGAACGCTGTCTGTTGCCAAGGACAATGTCATCGTTCTGCCCTCGTTTTACACCGGTACGCATCTGCGCTGCGAAGGGTTTTTCGGTGCGGGCCGCGCGATTGATCCTGCAAAACACTTCATCATCTGCCCCAACCTGATGGGCAACGGGTTTTCGTCGTCCCCCAGCAACAGCGACGCGCCACAGGACGGACCACGTTTCCCCCTTGTTCAGCTTTGGGACAACATTGCCTGTCAACACAGGCTGATACATGACCATCTTGGGATTGATAAGATCGCACTTGTTGCCGGGTGGTCCATGGCTGGATGCCAAGCCTATCAATGGGCGGCACAATACCCCGATATGGTCGATGCAATTCTTCCGTTCTGCGCATCTGCCAAGACGTCGCCACACAACATCGTCTTCCTAGAAGGTGTGAAAGCTGCGCTATGTGCGGATCAGACGTGGAACAGGGGTGATTACACATCCCCACCTGTCGCCGGCCTCAAGGCGTTTGGCCGTGTGTATGCAGGCTGGGCCTTTTCGCAAACATTTTACCGCGAAGGGCTGTACCGGCAACTCGGCTTTGACACGGTCGAAGAGCTTTTGCAGGATTGGGAAGCCGATCATGTAGAAGGCTGGGATGCCAATAACCTGTTGGCTAAACTGGCCACATGGCAGGCCGGTGACATTTCGGCGGGGCCGCTCTATCAGGGCGACATTCAGGAAGCGCTCGGCGCGATCAAGGCCCGCGCCATCCTGATGCCCTGCACCCAAGACCTTTATTTCCCGCCCGAAGATAATGAAATTGAGGCGCGCTACATAGTGAATGCTGAGTTTCAACCATACGCCTCCCCCTGGGGTCACTGTGCGGCAAACCCCGGAAACGACCCCGGGTTTCAGCGCCAACTTGACGCGAACATTCGAAAGCTTTTGCAGCCATAAGCATCAGAAGTCGCGCCTGATTATGAGCGGCGAGTCCGTGTTGGATGCGAGGATCAGATTGTCCTAGTCAAGATGATGGGCTTTATGACTGATGTTCGTAGGAAGACACTGTATGATGATGTCCGCAATGCGCAGCACCCGGCACGAACAGCCGATTTCAGACTACTGTTAGATGGATTGTGACAGCCGTTGAATGACAGGACCGGGCCGAGCTCGAATGGAAGGTGGCTTAAACGAGCACTTGGGGCGGCACGAAAGCGGGACAGGTCCATTAGCCTACCAACGGTAACACAAGAGGACACTGCTAACATCTAGGTTTTCGACAGCACATTCTGTATCCGTGTCTGAGGTCGGAAGGCCCCGACGCACAGAACCGGCAATGCGGGGTTTGCCATCATAGCCCTTTCAAGTGGTAGCTAATGGCGATCCTTGCGATCGAAAAGCAATAGGCCGCTATTCGCAGGTATTCGTGTTGTCTTTCATGCATCTGCTCACGCATCGCTTGGTAAGCCGTGCGGATCGTATCATCTAGCCCCGACCGATTTTCAATGCGGTTTTAACGCAGACGCGAAACAAGCCTTACACACCCGGAGCATTAATATTTCTTGCGCAGAGGCTCACTTTCAAGGTAGCAATTCCGTTAGTGTTATGCAGTTGCATAATTACATAGTCGCGATGCGTTCGGAGACAGAACAATGCAGCTAACCGGCCTGTTGCACGGCAAACCCCTCTTAGACCTTGTCCAGTTTCCAACGCCGGAAATGCTTGGCCCGGGGTGTAGCGATGCCGACCTTTCGGCTCTGATCGAAAAACACGGCTCGGTCTTCGTAAAACCGATTTTCCGCGGGGCGGTGGGAAAGAAAGGTGCCGCTGGGCTGGTGGCACGGGTGTCGAGCCTGCGCGAAGCCATGGCCGAAAAGGAACGGCTCTATTTCGCCAGGCACGTGTTCCGAAACCAGGAGGTCAAGGCCAATGGCGTGACCTATGAGGCCGCTGTTCCGGCCGACTACGAAATCTATGTGTCCATATCCGACTCGACCATTCATCGCGCGCCAGTGCTGACCATCAGCATTGATGGCGGGATCAACATAGAAGAGGTCGACAGCACCAGGATCATCGAGATACCGTTCGATCCGATCACGGGCATGAAGGCGTATATTGTGGCCAACGCGCTTGACGCGCTCGATGCCCCTCGCCCGCTCAGGTCTCCGCTCATCCAGGCGCTGCCGAAGCTCTGGGAGCTCTACAACGATTTCGGCATGACCACGCTCGAGCTGAACCCCGTTCGGATGCAGATGCAGCCCAACGGGCGCTATAAGCCGGTGGCGTGTGATTTCAAATGCGGGTTTGACCGGGACGATGATCGGTGGACGCGCCTGCGCCTGCCGAACCACATCTTTGCCGAGGACGCCACAGAATTCGAGGAAGAGATCAACACCCTGCGCACCTATCAGGGGCAAAGCGACGTTCTGGTGCTCAACGACAAGGGGACGATCCTTGCCCCGACCTTTGGCGGTGGCGCGAATTCTGCGGTCAGCGAAGGCCTCGGACAGGACGGGATTATTTCGTCGGATTTCGGCGGCAACCCGCCCTATGAAAAGATGTTCAAAATCGCCGAGATCACCTATCGGCACTGGCTGGAGCAGACCAATGTTCTGCTGATCATCGGCGGGCGGGCCAACAATACCGATATCTTCGTCACCTTCCGCGCCCTTGCCGACGCGCTGCGCGAGAATTTCTCGAAATACGGGGCCAAGCCGATTTACGTGGTTGTCGGGCGCGGCGGGCCGAACCTGATCCAGGGTATGGGTGCGCTCAGCGAAACGCTGGACGCGCTTGGACTGCCATACCGGTTTTTCGGGTTCGACAGTGCGATCACCGAGGTGGTGACCTATGCGCAGATCGTCGATCAATGGATGAAATCGGGTGGCAAGGCTCAGATCACGCAGAACATGGGCCTCGCCGCCGTCCCCGAAACGATCAAAGCGGGAGCGAACGGACAATGACGCAACCGGCCTTCAACGACCTTATCAACCATAGCGGCATCCACTCACTGGAACAGATCGCAACCCGCGATGACCGGGTCTGTGTTCTCAACATCGTGGGCAACGAATCCCGCATTGTCACCCCGGTCAGCCATGCCTATTCCGGCGGCAACATCGTGTTTGGCACCTCACCCGGACGGCAGGGCATGGTGCTTGAAACACCGGCGGGGGATATCCCGGTCTTTGACAATGTGCGCTCGGCCATGGCGGCGGGGCTCAGCTTCGACACCGGCGTGGTTTACCTGCCGCCCAATGCCGTGCGCGACGGTGTGGCCGAATTGGTGCGGATCAATCCCGACCTCAAGAAGGTGATCATCCTGACGGAAAAAGTGCCGGTCCGCGCCGCGCGCGAAATCCGGGCGATCTGTCATGCGCGCAATGTCGATGTGTTCGGGGCCAACTGCCTTGGCGTCGCCGACAGCTGGAACCAGGTCCGGATTGGCGGGGCCCTCGGGGGCGATGCGCCCGAAGAGGTGCTGATCAAGGGCTCGATTGCCATCTACTCGAACTCGGGCAACTTCACCAACACCATCGCCACCTATCTGTCGATGGCGGGCTGGGGCACGACCACGCTGATTTCCAGCGGCAAGGACCTCTACATCCAATACGGTCCCCAGGAGTTTGCCCAAGGGTTCAACGCCGATCCACGCTCCAAGGCGGCGGTGATCTATGCCGAGCCGGGCGGCTATTACGAAAAGGGACTGCGCTTTGACAAGCCGGTCGTGGCCTGCGTTGTGGGCAAGTGGAAGTCGAACCTGACGCGGGCGGTGGGCCATGCGGGGGCCTTGGCCGGATCAGGCGACGATGCCGAGGCGAAAGAAGCCTGGTTGCGTGAAACACTTGGCGTTTCGGAGAATTTCACCCCCGAAAACCCGGTTATCTCCAAGCGTGGCGCAGTTGTGACCAACCTGTCGCATGTGCACATGGCGCTGAATGCGGTGATGAAAGCGAACGGGACCGGGCCGGATTTTGCACCGCGCGGCGGTCTTGAGCTGAAGGCCTGGTTTGGCAACAATCAGGGGCTGGATTTGCCGCCGGAGCTGGACCTGCCGATCATCCGTGCGATTGAACCCTATGCCAGCCAAATCGACCACCTGCGACATCATGTCGGCGCCACATTCGTGCGCCAAAGCATGAAGGACGCGTCCGGCGCGACCAAGATGGACCCCAAAACGCAAGTGACGAGCGTTTACGGCGAAACCGTTCTGAACCTGTCGCGCAATTCGGTGGCCAGCAATATCGGCTTGGTGCTGACCAAGACGCAACCCGACGCCAATCAAGAAAAGATCGTCGACCTTCTTGTCACCCACGCGGCCACAAGCGCGGCGGCGGCGCAGGCGGGTGATGTGGCCCGGATGGCGCATGCGGCGGGCAACACGCCCAACACCGTTCTGGCGGCCGCACTTGCCCTGATCGGGCCGGCAACGGTCAAGCATAGCCGGACCGCGATCGAGGAGCTGTCCCAAGTCGCCATGCGCGCCCTGCGCGAGGGTCGCCCCTCGGAGCCGGGCGACCTTGCAGGGACGCAGGCGCTTTTCGCGGACACGATGTCGGACGCGGCCTCCCGTTTGCTCAAGGCGATGACGACCCGCGCCATCCACAGCCCGCATGTCGCGCTGTTGCAGGCGTCGGGCCAATCCTTGACCGAAGAGGGCATCATCGCGGCCTTATGTCTGGACCTTGGCCGCGACACCCTGTCGAGCAAGCGGATATCACTGCAATCGCTGCATAATTTCCCCTGGATGCTGATGATCCTCGGCACGGCAACACGGGCGGCACTGGCCAGTTCGGGCATCGAGGTGAATGAGAACACCCGCGACGATCTCATGTCGCGCCTGAGCGTCAGTGAGATGTTCCACCTCGCGCTGACCGGTGATGTGCCGGACCCCGACCAGGTGCGGACCAGTCAGATCATGACAGGTATCGTTCTGTCGAACGGTCCCGGTACCATCTCGGCGCAGGGGGCCAAAGGGGCCGTGTCGGCGGACGGCCCGGAAATTCCGGAACGGGTTCAGTTGAACAAGGCCATGATCGGTTTCCTGACCCATGCGGGATATTCGCATGGCGGCAACGGCTTTGAATGTGTCGAGTTCCTGCTCGAACAGTTCGCTGGCACGGACCTTACCTCTGTGCGTGACAGCGCGCATGGCCTCGACATCAGGGCCATGGCGCGCGCCTTCGCCGAGACCTACAAGGCGGAAAAAACCGAGCGCAAGTCAAAGGGGCAGCGCGCGCGGGCCCTGCCGGGGATCAACCACCCGGTGTTTCGTGGCGCCGCCGTCAATGTCGACCCGCGCGAAGAATACATCTCGGACCTGCTTGCCGAACATGGTCAGCACAATGTCTTGCTGGAATTCTACAAAGAGGTCGTGCAGGCCCTGCATGACTGCGGTGCGACGCGCAATGTGTTCTGTGTAAATGTAGATGCGGTCATTGCGTGCCTTCTGCTGGATGCCATCTGGGACAAACAGCGTAGCGGGGTGATGAGCAAGGACGCCATCGAGCGCGCCGCTTTCAACGCCTTTCTATTTGGCAGGATCATCGGGTCTGTCGCGGAGATCGACGACCACCTGAACCGGGGCAAGAACATGGATACGCGCAGCCCTGCGTCGCAGTGCCGGTTCGTGACCTGATCACGGCGTACGGCGGACCCTTTGCCGGGGGTGGCGATCAATCAGGTGGGTCCACCTCCCCCAGAAGATTAGCCAGAAAGGCCTGCACTGCCCTGCCCGGTCGGCTCGTCCGTCGCGTGATGATGCCGATCCGCCGGGTGATGCTGGGCGATACAAGCTCGCGGAAATCGACCGGGGCGTTCTGTTCCGTGGGCAAGGTCGATTGCGGCAAGACCGCGACACCCAGACCAAACCGCACCATGTTGAGACTTGTCGACGAGTTGCGGATTTCCAGATACCAGCCAAGGCTTTGGCCGGTTTCCGCGAGGGCATTGTCGATTAGCATTCGGTTGCCCGTCCCCTTCCACGGCACGATCAGCTCATGCCCGGCCAAGTCCTGCCAGTCGACCTGATCGCGGGCGCAAAGCGGGTGATCGCGGTGCAGCGCCAGCACAAACCGGTCCGATTGCAGCGACTGGAACTGCAACACCGGATCATCCAGCCCGCCAAAACCGATGCCGAAATCCACATCCCCATCACGCACCAGATCCAGCGTTTCCCCCGCCAGGCTTTCAAGGATACGGAACCGCGTGTCATGCCCGGCCTCGCGATAGGATCGGATCGCATGGGGCAGGATGTTGTGCGTGGCCGAGGGGATGGTGGCCAGCGTGATCACCGCGTTGCGTTGTGCGTGGCCCGCGTCCGAGCTGTCCTGCAAGGCAAGCTGCGCGGCCCGGGCCTCGTCCAGGATCGTGCGGGCCCGGTCCAGAAACGCCCGCCCGGCCAAGGTGATCCGCACCGAGCGCGTCGTGCGCTCAAAGAGCTCCGTGCCGATGGCCTGTTCCAGCTTGCGGATGCGCCGTGTCAGCGTGGGCTGAGACATGTTGAGGTGATGCGCCGCCCGCTGAAAGGAGCCAGTTTCGGACACTTCCAGAAAGGCCTCAATATCGGTGAAGTCGTAATTGATGCGCATTATGGAATAATACTGAACATAATTTCATTTATCAATTCCCCTGTCCTCTGTCATAAGCATTGTGTTTCCACGCCAGGCAGCCAAAGGGGCCCGCGCCATGCCCGAGACATCGCAGTACGATATCGTTGTTGTCGGAGGCGGGAACGCCGCGCTTTGTGCCTCGATCACCGCCGCCAAGGCCGGGGCCAAGGTTCTGATCCTTGAAGGCGCGCCCAAACCCTATCGCGGCGGAAATTCGCGCCACACCCGCAACTTTCGCTGCATGCATCGCGGCCCGCTCTCGGTGCTGACTGGCGACTACCTGGAAGAAGAGTATTTCGACGACCTTCTCAAGGTGACCAAAGGCAAGACCGATGAGCACCTCGCCCGCATCGCCATTCGCGGCTCGGAGGAAAGCCAGCCCTGGATGGAAGAGCATGGCGTGCGGTTTCAGCCATCCCTTTCGGGTACGCTCAGCCTGAGCCGGACCAATGCGTTTTTCCTCGGGGGTGGCAAGGCGCTGGTCAATGCCTATTACCGCACCGCACAGGCGCTGGGGGTCGAGGTGCTCTATGACGCGCAGGTCACGCATCTCGAGCGGGATGGAAACCGTATCGCTTCGGTGCATTTCATCCACGATGGGACCGAACAGATGCTGACGCCGCAGGCCGTGATCGTGGCCTCTGGCGGGTTTCAGGGCGATGTCGATTGGCTGGCCCGGGCCTGGGGGCCAGCGGCCAGGAACTTCCTGATCCGGGGCACCCCCTATAATCGCGGCGTGGTTCTCAAGGACCTCCTCGATCAGGGGTGCGAATCCGTTGGTGACCCCACCCAGTGTCACGCCGTCGCCATCGACGGGCGCGCGCCCAAGTTTGACGGCGGCATCGTCACCCGTCTGGACTGCGTGCCGTTTTCGGTGGTCGTCAACAAGAACGCCGAACGGTTTTACAATGAAGGCGAGGATGTCTGGCCCAAGCGCTATGCGATCTGGGGGCGGCTGGTGGCCGCACAACCCGACCAGGTGGGGTATTCCATCATCGACGCCAAGTCGCTGGAGCTGTTCATGCCGTCCGTCTTTCCGCCGGTCAAAGCCGATACGATCGAGGATTTGGCCGAACAGCTGGGCCTGCCGCCGGAGCGATTGCGTGCCACGATTGACCAATTCAACGCGGCCTGCCAGGACGGCCCGTTCGAACCGTTCGAGCTGGACGGTCTGGCCACAAAGGGCATCGAGCCCGTCAAAACCAATTGGGCGCGGCCGATCACCAAACCACCGTTTTACGGCTACAGCCTGCGGCCCGGTGTGACCTTTACCTATCTGGGGCTAAAGGTGGACGACACAGCGCAGGTTCAGACCACTGAAGGCGCGCTAATGGAAAATCTCTGGGCCGCAGGCGAAACCATGGCCGGCAGCATCCTCGGCCAAGGCTATCTGGCGGGGTTCGGCATGACCATCGGAACTGTGTTCGGACGTATCGCAGGGCGGGAGGCCGCATCTTATGTCGCTTGATACAATCTCAGAGGCTCGCCGCCAGATCGACATCTGCAACGCCTGCCGATACTGCGAAGGCTTCTGTTCGGTGTTTCCGGCCATCAACCGCGAACGGGTGTTTCCCGACGGGGACATCACTCAGCTGGCGAACCTGTGCCACAACTGTCAGGGCTGTTATCACGCCTGCCAGTACACCGCGCCGCATGAGTTTGACCTGAACCTGCCCAGAATTCTTGCCGAGGTCCGCAACGAAAGTTGGCAGGACCACGCCTTTCCCGCGCCCTTTGCGCGCCTCTTTCACCGCAGCGGCGTTGCGGTGTCACTTGCGCTCGCGCTTGGCGTTGCCGTGCTGTTCTGGCTCATTCAGAACTACACGCCAGAGGGCGGCACAGGGTTCTACGCGGTGCTGTCGCATAACCTGATGGTTGCGCTCTTTGCACCTGCCTTTCTTGCGCCGCTGGCCGTGATCGCGATCAGCCTGCACCGCTACTGGCGAACGATTGGCGGCACGCGCCTGCGCTGGCGTCACATTGTGGACGCGTTCCATTCTGCCGCGCAGATGAAGAACCTCGCGGGCGGTCACGGTGAGGGGTGCAATTTCGAGGACGAAGACCGGTTCTCAAACGCGCGCCGCTATGCGCATCAGGCCACGATGTATGGCTTCCTGCTGTGCTTTGCCGCAACTGCATCAGGGACAATCCTGCATTACGGCTTTGACATGCACGCCCCTTATGGCCTGTTCAGCCTGCCCAAGCTCTTCGGGATTCCGGGCGGCATCCTGCTCAGCCTCGGCACGCTGGAGCTGCTGCGGCTCAAGCTGAAGTCGAACAAGACCCTGACGGATGCCCGAAACTGGGGGGGCGAGGTCGGGTTCGTCGTGCTGCTGCATCTGGTCAGCACCTCGGGCCTCGCACTCTACGCCTTTGGCGCGACAGCCGCGCTGTCGGTCCTGCTGGCGCTGCACCTGGGATTGGTATTGGCGTTTTTCGTACTCACGCCCTATTCCAAGATGATGCACGGGTTTTTCCGACTGGCCGCGCTGATGCGCGATGCCCAGAAAAAAGAAGGCTGAAGGCGATGACCACCCAACGCGAGATTTTCGTTGCCGGCCACTGGGTCCGCGGTTCCGGACCGACCGTCCGCAGCACCAACCCGGCCGATGGCAGTGAACTGGCCGAAATCGCCGGGGCCGCAACGGCGGATCTCGACAAGGCCGTCGCGGGTGCGCGCGCCGCGATGGAAAACCCCGAATGGCGCGATCTGATGCCGCATCAGCGCGCCGCCCTGCTGCACCGCTTCGGGGCTTTGATCGACGGCGACGCCGACACGCTCGCCCGTATTCAGCTGTCCGACAATGGTAAGACGCTGACCGAATGCCGGGGCATGATCGCCAGCGCGGCCAATACCTTTCGCTACTACGCCGCCGCCTGCGAAACCGGCGAAGGCTCGGTCACCCCACCCCGCGGCCAGTATCACAGCCTGTGCCGCTTTGCGCCGGTCGGTGTGGTTGGTGCGATCACGCCGTGGAATTCACCGGCCACGCTGGAGGCGCAGAAACTGGCGCCCATTTTGGCGGCTGGCAACGCAGTGATCCTGAAGCCTTCGGAAGTCACCCCGCTGATGGGGCTGGAATACGCAAGGCTGGCCGAAAAGGCCGGGTTCCCGGCAGGCGTCCTGTCGGTTCTGGTGGGCGATCTGGAACTGGGCAAATCCATGGTCACACATCCCGGCATCGACATGATCAGCTTCACCGGCGGCACGGTCGGTGGTCGCCATATCGCCGCCGCCGCCGGTGCGCAGCTCAAGCCGCTGGTGCTGGAACTGGGGGGCAAATCCCCCAACATCGTCTTTGCCGATGCCGATCTGGACCGCGCGGTGGCCGGTGTCGCAGGGGGCATTTTCTCAGGCGCCGGTGAAAGCTGTGTCGCGGGGTCGCGGATTTTTGTGGAGGCATCCCTCTTCGACGCGTTCTGCGAACGGCTGGTGGCCAAGGCGCAGTCGATGAAAGTCGGCCGCCCCGAGGCCGATGGTGTCGAGATTGGCCCGCTCATTCACGCAGCCCACCGTGACGCGGTGCATGGTCATGTGACCCGCGCCGTGCAGGCCGGTGCCACGCTGCTGACCGGCGGCACGATCCCCGACGCGCCCGAATTGCAGGGGGGTTTCTACTATCCCCCCACGCTGCTGACCGGCGTTGGCAACGAGGCCGACATCTGCCAGCAGGAGGTGTTCGGCCCGGTGGGTGTCATCCTGCCCTTTGCCGACGAAGACGACCTTCTGGCGCAGGCCAATGACAGCGAATTCGGTCTGGCCTCGGGCATCTGGACCTCGAACCTGGAGCGCGCATGGTATGTGGCCGACCGCTTGCAGGCGGGCACGGTGTGGATCAACACCTACAAACAACTGTCCATTTCGACGCCGTTTGACGGACACAAGGCCAGCGGTCTGGGCCGCGAAAAGGGGTTTCAGGGCATGCGCGCCTATCAGCAGACCCAAGCCGTGTTCTGGTCCAAGGGAGGCTGAGCCATGGCCGGTGCCGCATATCTGGACCCCACCGGCCTGCCATCGGCCTATGCCGACCTGTGCCGTGAGGACACCCAGACCGCGCCGCTGGCAGAGGATATCCAGGCTGATCACATCGTGATCGGGGCCGGGATCACCGGGTCAAGTGCTGCGCTGCATCTGGCCAAGGCCGGTCACTCGGTGGTGCAGCTTGAGGCGGGGGCGCTGTCCTGTGGCGGATCGGGCCGGGCCTTTGGACTGGTGGTGCCCTACGGCAAACATGGCGAGGCGAAAATCCTGCGTCACTTCGGCGCGGAGCAAGGCGCGCATCATATTGACGTGCTTAGCCAGGGGCCCGATCTGGTGCGCCGCCTGATTGCCGACCATGACATTCAGGGGGCCAAACACGGCGACGGCTGGGTGCTGGCCCCGCATGTGCAGGCCAGTGCCGAAGGGCTGCGCAAGCGCGCCGGATATTGGCAGAATCGCGGGGCCGATGTCGAAATCCTGACCGGTGCCGCCCTGCACGAGACGCTGGGAACCGACCGCTACGACATGGCGATGAAAGACAATCGCGCGTTTGGCATTAACCCTTACAACTATGCCCTGGGCTTGGCCCGCGCCGCGCGGGACGCCGGTGTTCGGCAATTCTCCAACACGCCCGCATCCCGATTTCACAAAACCGGTGACCGCTGGACGGTCGAAACACCCGGCGGCACGGTCACTGCAAACCGCCTGCTGGTCTGCACCAACGCCTATGCCGGGTCGCTTTCGTCTCGCGTGACGCGCTCCTTTGTCCGGGTTCGCGGTCATCAGGCGGTGACCGAACCCTTGTCGGACAATGTCTTCGCCTCGGTCCTGCCCGGTGCCGGGGTTGTGACCGACACACGGCACACCTGGTCGGGGATCAAGAAGCTGCCCGGCAACCGGCTGCATCTCAGCGCCGGTGGGTCAACCCTCACGGCGCAGTCTGGCGCTGATCTGCGCTCGGTGATCAACCGGTTGAAAGAAATGTACCCGCAGATCGCCGATGTCGGCTGGCAAAGCGATTGGAGCGGCTGGGTCGCAATGACCCCGGATCAGTTTGCCCGCATCCAGCGGCTGGGAGACGGCGCATGGGCCGGGTTTGGCCACAACGGCCGTGGTCTGGCCGGTGCGACCCTGATGGGCCGGGACATGGCCCATATCGCGATGGAGACGCCGGACCACCGACCCTATGTGCCGGTCAAGGACATCCGCCCGCTACCGTTCCACGCCTTTGGCCGGTACACCGCCGCGGCGATGATCCAGTGGTATCGGATGACCGATGCGCTGGCGTTGCGAAAAGAGCTTAATGCACCGCGATCACCTGACCGGTAAGCCGCTGCGCCACGCAGCGGTGATAGGCCCGCGCGACATCCACCCCCTCCACCAGGGCGAACCCCGGGCAGCCTGATCCATCGCCGCTGGTTTCTCGCAGGTACCCGGGGCTTACCGCGTTGATCCGGATGCCGCGCGGCATGTCCGAGGCCGCACAGGTCACAAACCCCGCCAAACCCCCGTTGATCAGCCCGGAAATGGCCCCACGCTGCACCGCCTGCACATTGGTACAGCCCGAGGTCAGCACAATTGAACCCTCGTCACTCATATGCGCAACCGCTTGCCGGACAAGGTTCACCTGCCCCAGCAGCTTGGCCGCGAGCGAGCGTTCGATATCTGCATCACGCATCCGGTCGATCCGCTCAAAGGCCACACCGCCTGCGGCACTGATCAAGACGTCGATCTTTCCCACCGCTGTCAGCAGGCTCCGGATTGAGGCCAGGTCGGCGATGTCCACCCGATGATCCCCACCCGACCGCGCCGCAGTGACCACGTCATAGCCCTGCCCCATTTCGGCGATGACCAGCCGCCCGATCGCGCCCGTTCCCCCGATGACCAGCATCTTTTGCATTTCTTGTCTCCCACGACACCCGGCAGAAACGAATCTTCGGGAGTTAGCTAAGCAAATGTATAACACTCTTCAAAATTGGAAATTCACAATCTCCCCACCACACCCAGCTGAGATCAGGAAACCAATGGCAAGACCTAACTGCAGAGCACGCGCCAGTGCATCTTCTGTCAGACGGATCCCCTAGAAACAGTCGACCAACCCGCACCCGTTGATCGAGCTTCTCAGCCAGGATCAGATTGAGTACTTACACAATTCTGCTCTTACCGTCCTGAAGAAAACCGGCATGAAAGTTCATTCACCCAATGTGCGCAAGGTTTATGCGGCGGCAGGGTGCAAGGTTGATGACGAGTCCATGATGGTCTGGTTCGATCCGGAATTTGTCATGGAATATGTGGCCAAGGCACCATCGCATTTCTCATAGCGTGCGCGCAATCCGAACCACACGGTCCAATGCTGCGGGAACCATCTGATCTTGTCCACGATTGGTGGATCGCCGTTCATTTCGGACAATGACCGCGGACGTCAGGTGGGCACGCTTGAAAACATGCGCGAAGTCACCAAACTTGCGCAAAGCCTGAACTGTGTCGAGCTGCTCGCCGATGTGCTGGTGGAACCCCAGGACCTGCCGCCAGAAACCCGCTATCTCGATATCTACCGAGAGATGACCACGCTGACCGACAAGACCTGGCGGTGTCAGACGATGGGTGGACATATGGTGCGGGATTCACTGGCCATTCAGCGCATTGTGTATGGTGAAGACATCGATGGGCTGATCGCGAACCCCGTGGTGCATGGGAACATTGATTCCAACTCGCCACTTCAGCTTGATATCCCCATGGGCGAGGGCCTGATGGCGCTGGCTGAATTCGGGCAGCCAATCAATGCCACCTCCTTTGCGATGGCCGGTGCGATGGCCCCGGCGACCATCGCTGGCGCGCTGACCATCCAGACCGCAGAAATCCTGGCGATGGTGGTCCTGTCCCAGATCGTTCGTGCGGGGGCGCCGATCCTCTATGGGTCCTTTGCGCTGTCGGTTGATTTCCGCACTGGATCACCCGCCTTTGGCACCCCGGAATACACGCAAGCCGCACAGGCCTCGGGCCAGATGGCGCGGTTTTATGGCCTGCCATACCGGACCAGCGGTACAACCGGTTCGTCCTGCGTCGATGCACAGGCCGCTTATGAAAGCCAGATGTCGCTTTGGGGCACGATCATGGGAGGCGCCAATTTCCTGAACCATGCCTGCGGCTGGCTCGAAGGCGGCTTGTCCATTTCGATGGAAAAGATGGTGCTGGACGCCGAAATGCTGCAGATGATGAAGGCCTATCTGAAACCAATTGAGGTGACAGACGAGACGATTGCGGTTTCAACAATTCACGATGTTGGGCCTGCGGGACATTATCTGGACTGCCCGCACACAATGGAACGCTACAAAACCGCGTTTTATGAGCCGATGCTGTCTGACTGGTCAAACTTCGAAAACTGGCGGGATCGGGGCGGCCTGACAGCGACCGATCGCGCCAACAAGATATGTAAATCGCTGGAGAACGAGTATCAGGAACCACCGCTTGATCCATCCATTCTCGACGGGATCAATGACTATATCGTCCGACTTAAAGAAGAGATCGCCAGTGGGAAACTAGAGGTCGATCTGGGCTGAGATCGCTCCCATGGAATCGACCACCCATGCCAGCGACAAATTCCATTGGCATGGTGTCCCGATAAGATCATGGCCGATACGTATCCCGCCGGACAGTGTCCAGATAGGCCGCGCGCAGCTTCAAGGTCGCCGGACCGGCCTTGCCATTACCGATTCGCATCCCATCTATTTCGCCAACTGGTTTGACATAGAAACTGGCCGCGGTGTGAAACGCCTCGTCCGCCTTCAATGCCTCGCGCAAGGTGAAGAGTCGCTCTTCCACGGGAATTCCCAATTCTTCGGCGACAGAAAGTACCCGTTTGCGGGTACAGCCATGCAGAATGTCATGCGAAAGGGGCCGGGTGATCAGCACTCCACTCTTCATAATGTAGAAACTGGTCGAGCCACATTCGGTCACATGCCCATCATCATCAATCAGCAGGGCCTCATCCACACCGTCCTGCGCCGCTGCGCGCTTGGCCATCACCTGCGCCAGCAGGTTGGTGGTTTTGATGTCGCGCCGCGCCCAGCGCAGATCGGGCTGCGACTTCAGACGGATTGCACGCGGGGTCTCTTCGGCAAACCAGTCGGTCTGCGGCATGGCAAAGGCAAAGATATTTGGTGTCAGGCCCTGGGCGTAGACAAAATCCCGTGGGGCCTGTTCTCCGCGCGTCACCTGCAAATAGCTAAAACCCGAGTCGATACCGTTTTGTCGGTTGAGCTCGGTAATCACTGTGTAGACTTCGTCGATGCTCAGTGGCACGTCGATTCCTACTGTCTCCAGCGACCGGACCAGCCGGGCATAGTGAAAGGGCAAATCAATGAGATCACCCTCCAGAAGGCCAAACCCTTCATAGACGGAATCGGCGAACAAAAGGCCCCTGTCAAAAATCGATATCTTGGCATCCCGCGCTGGTACGAATGCGCCATTCAGATACACGATCTCTTGCATGACCTACCGCTGCTCCTTCTGTTTCAGGTATCATAAGCGATTACATTATTCATTTGCATAACTAGTTTTCCACCCTAGAACTATTGCCGAACACAGTATTTGCGAGGCCTCAATGCAGATCGAAAACCACTCAGACAAAACCGTCCTCAAGGGCATCGTTCAACAACATCGCAGCGGGCAAACCCTTCCGCGTGATCTCTATGTCAGTGAAGGCGCATTCCGGGTCGACATTGCCGCCTTTTTCAACACCTCGTGGTTGTTTGTCTGTCACGCAAGTGAATTGCCAAAATCCGGCAATTTTCAGCGGTTCGATGTGGCGGATACATCCGTTATTATCCTGCGCGGTCGTGACAATGAAATTCGCGCCCTGCACAATGTTTGCCGCCATCGTGGCGCCCGACTATGCGAAAAATCAGAAGGCCGCATGCCTAACATTGTCTGCCCCTATCACCAATGGATCTATGACCTGACCGGAGCCCTGACCAGAGCCGAAGGCATGGACGATGATTTTGATCTTGGTGCCCATAACGTCCGTCAGGCCCATTGCAGCGTGATCGAGGGCTGTGTCTTTGTCTGCCTTGCCGAAGACGCACCCGATGCGTCCCATCTTGGGGCCGCATTCGCCCCCTACATGCGTGCACAAGGTATCGGCGACGCCAAAGTCGCTCATGTCAGCACGATCATTGAAGAGGGCAACTGGAAACTCACCTGGGAAAACTATCACGAATGTTATCACTGCGATAACGGCCACCCGGAATTGTCGCGGACATTCCCTGTGCAACCGGTTGCCTATGGGGGTGGCGCGGACACCGAAGACCGCGATTTCGTGAACTTATGGAACACATGCGACCGGCTGGGCCTGCCCCGTGACACCCTAGGTGCGGACGATGGGATCGAGCATCGCCTGTACCGCCGCCCCCTGCTGGGGGACTCCATGACGATGAGCGGTGAGCCCGCTGTCAGCAAATACCTGGGAGGGATCACCGAGAATGGGATCGGCGACGTCAGCGTCCTGCACCATCCCAACATGTTCGGGCATATGATGGCGGACCATGCGGTCTTTATGCGGATCAGGCCGCTGGCTTCAAACCGGACGGCACTTCAAACCCGCTGGCTGGTGGATGCAGATGCTGTCGAGGGCGTGGATTACAACGTCGAAACCCTGACCGAAGTGTGGAAGGCCACCAACCAGCAGGACGCCCGGTTTGTACGTCTGTCGCATGAAGGAATCGGCTCCCCGGCCTATGTGCCGGGGCCCTATTCGCCAACACGCGAAATCTCACCACGGAAGTTCGCAGACTGGTATTGCAAACGGCTGGCCGCGTTTTTGGACTAACCCTTACCGCCAGATGACGGGGCCTTATCTGGGTGCGAGAAACCTGCTGGCCACGGCAACATGCGTCGCCACCCCAATGGCCAGAGCGTCTTCGTCGACCATCATGCGCGGGGAATGAAGCGGTGCGGCAGACGCTGGGTCTGCATCCCGTGGTGCAACACCCAGCATGGCAAAGGCTCCGCCGTATTTTTCGACAATGGATGAAAAATCCTCTGCGGCCATGTAAGGTTCAGGCTTGGTCACATAGCCGTCAGGTCCGGTCATGTCTGTCACCACGTCCTTCAGCATATCAACGAAGTCTGAGGAATTGATCGTCGCACCCGATCCTTGCGTCCGGGTTATTTTCAAGGCCATGTCGTGCGCTTCAGCCAATTGGGTGCTGATCTTGCGGATCAGGTGATCGACCCTGTCACGCGCGTCTTCGGTGCAGGTGCGCACCGTTGCTTCGAACACCACCTGATCGGGGATGATGTTTGAGACGGTTCCTGCATGGATCGACCCCACGGAAATCACAACAGGCTCAAACGTACTGAACTTGCGGGTGACCATCACTTGCAACGCCATGATCATCTCGCAGGCAACCGGGATCGGATCGTTGGCCTGATGCGGGGCAGAGCCGTGACCACCGGCCCCTGTCAGCGTGAACCGGAAACTATCCGCAGCGGACATGATCGGTCCGGGCCGGGACTCAACAACTCCCGATTTCAGTGTCGGCATGATGTGCAGAGCAAAGGCCGCATCCGCCGAGCCGCCATTGTCCAGCAACCCTTCGTCCATCATGACGCGCGCGCCGCCATCGCCCTCTTCATCGGCCTCAAAGACAAAGCGCACCTCGCCGGCCAGCTGGTCGCGAAGCCCATGCAGGATGCACGCGGCACTTGTCAGCATTGCGGTATGGCAATCATGCCCGCAAGAGTGCATCCGGCCAGGCACTTTGCTGGCGAAATCCAGCCCGGTTTCTTCATCCATCGGCAGCGCATCCATATCGGCGCGCAGGATCAGGGTCTTGCCCGGCCGACCCGTCTGCATCCGGGCCACAAAACTTGATGTTGTCGGGCTCTCGACCATCTCAAGGCCGAGGGGTTGCAACGCGCACACGACCGCCGCCTTGGTTCTGTGCAGATCATCGCCCAGTTCCGGATGTTCGTGGATTTCCCGACGGAGCCGCACCGTGTGCGGTTGATGTTGCCTCGAGAGGTTCAGGTATTCGCTCATCACAGCCCTCAGTCACAAAAAAAGAGGCGGAAACGGCTCTTCGTTTCCGCCCCAGTCTCAGGGAGAGTCTATCAGATTTCGGTCAGCCAGCCACGGCTGTCTTCGACACGGCCCGTCGCCACGTCGAAATAGAGTTTTTGAACCTGTCGGGTGATGTCTCCGGGCGCGCCATTTCCTATCGGTTCGCCATCCACATTGATCAGCGGCACCACTTCGGCGCCTGATCCACAGAAGAACGCTTCTGAGGCGCAGAAGAATTCACTGCGGTCCATCTCACGTTCCCGCACCTCGTATCCTGCGTCACGCAGCAGGGTGATGACCGTGTCACGGGTGATGCTTTCCAGAATGTCGCTGGTCACCGTCGGGGTCACAACGACACCGTCGCGCACGATGAACAGGCACATCGCCTGCCCTTCCGACACTTTGCCCCGGCTGTTGAGAAAGATCGCAGCATCATAGCCGTCGTTCTTGGCCTGAATCGCCGCCAGGCGCGCGTTGCCATAGTTGGAATTGGCCTTGGCGCGCGGGGGCATGACGTTGTCCGAAATCCGCTGCCAGGAGCTGACCTGCGCCTTTACGCCGGTCTCCACGGACTTGGCGGTCCCGCGCTGGATCGCGGTGATGAAACACCCTACCGGACCCCGGGCCGAGCTTTCGCCGATCCCGTCAATATAGACCGTCGGGCGGATATGCACCGAACCGGTAAAGTTGTTGCGGCGGATCAGCTCGATGGTCGCATCACACATGTTCTGCGCCGAGACGATTTCACCAAAGCGGGAAATCCGTTGACTGATTTCCATCCTCACCATGTGTTCCTGAAGGCGGAACAGGTACATCTTTTCCTGCTCTTCGTTCCAGTATCCACGGATACCTTCAAACACGGCCGCTCCGTACTTCACCGCAGGGGTGAAGCAATGGATCTTGCCTTCATCCCACAGGATGAAATCACCGTTGAAATAGATCGTCAGATCGGAATGCGCGCTCATACCATTTTATCCTCGGGCACCGGCATGGTGTAGTTCAATCCCGAGCGGCCACCATCAATGTAAACGGTTTCACCGGTGATGTAGCCTGCGTCTTCGGATGCCAGGAACAACACCACATTGGCCACGTCACGACCATCGCCGAACCGCATCATCGGGATGCGTTGAAGGATGTTGCGGCGGGTGTCTTTGTCCGACAACAGGTTGTCGCGGTTCAGATCGGTCAGGATCGTGCCGGGCCCAACTGCGTTGACCCTGATACCATGTTCCGCCAGCGACAACGCCATTGCGTTGGTAAACGCCGAAATACCGCCCTTGGAGGCCGCATAGGGCGAAATCGTCGGCATCGTCATCCGCACCGAACTGGAGGACATGTTCACAATCGAGCCCTGCCCGCGTTCCACCATGTGTTTGGCGACTTTCTGACCCACCAGGTAGATGGATTTCAGGTTGATGCGGATCACATCGTCGAAATCCTTCTCGCTAAGCTCAAGGAAATTGGCGCGCCGGGTGATGCCTGCGTTGGAAAAGAGGGAATCGATATGCCCGAAATCCGCGATGACCTGGTCGATGACCGGGTCTACTTCGGATTTGTAACCGACGTCACATTTATAGAACTTGGCTTTCACCCCATATTGCTCGGCGATCTCGGTGGCGGTTTCCTGCCCCTTGTCTTCCAGCACGTCCAGAATGGCGACATTGGCACCTTCCTCGGCAAACCGTTCGCACACAGCCTTGCCGATGGAACGGGCTGCGCCGGTGACAACAACATTCTTGTCCTTCATTCTCATATTTTTCTCTCCTTACAATTCGCGCAGCGCATTGAATTGTTCGACATAGCAAGAGCCGTCGATGCGCGCAGCAATAAGCGTGCTTCGGTTCGATTTTGCGGCAGCTGCCAGTGCGTCGCCCAACTGATGCTCGGTCTCGACGCAGACCCCATCGGCCCCGAAACCGGCGGCCAGTTTCTCATAATCCACGCCGCCCAGGTCGATGCCGAATTTCTCGATCCCCTTCAGCTCCTGCTTGATGCGGATCAGCGCAATCTCGCGGTCGTCCCAGATGACAACGGTGATAGGAAGGTTCTCCTTCGCCGCTGTCTGCAATTCGGCCACCGCCATCATGAAGCCGCCATCGCCGGTAAAGGCGACGACCGGACGTTCGGGATGCGCAAGCCGTGCGGCCAGCGCCGCCGGGATGGCGATCCCCATCGAGCCGAGGCCATTCGAGGTCAGGAACTGGCGCGGCGCATAGGATTTCCATTTCTGCACCACCAGAAGGCGGCTGGCACCCGCATCACAGGTCGCAATCGTGTCGCGCGGCAGGACGTCTCGCGCCACTTCCATCGCGGCTTGCGGCGACATGTAGCTGGTCGCAACATTCAGCGCATTGTTCAGATCGTCCCGGAACTTGGCGGCAGCCTTTTCGCCCCAATTCGACCCACCATCCGAAAACTCGGTCAGCGATTGTGTGATCAGCTTGATGTCACCCACCACTTCCAGTGTCGCGGGGATCAGCGCCTCAAGCGTTGGCGTGTTCACAATCGACAAAAGCGGAATACCATAGGGCCAGGATTTCGGCTGGAGTTCAACACAATCGACACCCAGCGTGATGACCAGATCAGACTGGCTGATCAATTCCCGCTCAATCAACCCGCCAATGATGCAGCCCGCGCGCAAGGCATGATCCTCGGGGATTGCCCCCTTGCATTTCGACGTGGTCAGCACCGGTGCGCCGAGCGTTTCGGCCAGTTTGACCATCTCATCCGAGGCCTTGTCCCAGAAAACGCCAAGCCCGACCAGAATGATCGGCTTGCGAGCGTTGCGGATCATCTCCAGCGGGACCTTGAGTGCATCACGATCCGGACGAATGCCCTGCTCATTGGGCAGCATGGACGGCGCGAATGTGATCTCCGGGGCCTCCGCCGTGGTCTCCGTGGCGGGCATGTCGATATGAACCGGCCCGGGCGTCGGCGCCATCGCGGTGCGGATCGCGCGGCGGACCTGCTGATGGGCTGTCTTGGCCTGCATGCGCGTCGACCACTTTGTGATCGGCTTGTAGATGGCTTGATGGTCGATCACCTGACGCAGCCCGGTCTCATAGGTATGGGCCGGGTACTGATCGGTCAGGGCAATCATCGGCGCCCGGTCGAGCCAGGCATGAGCCACACCGTTGACCATGTTGGTCGCCCCGGGACCGCGGGTCGAGGTGGACATGCCCGGCACGCCCTTGAGCTCACCCCAGGTGGCGGCGACCATGGCGGCGGCCACTTCCTGTTTCATCAGGATGTAGCGCATATCGCGTTCGCGCAGGGCATCCATCAATTCAACGGTTTCGCCGCCGGGGTGACCGACGACGACATCGGTCCCGATCTCCTTGAGTGAATCGGCCAGAACTTCAACGGTTGTGCTCATGGGTTTTGTCCTTTTGCCTTACTGGCCGTAATCAATGTCGATGATGAGGTTGAGGTGATCGTCCACCGTGATCGTCGCATCAGGGCCTGCCACCACGGTGGATTCCCGCTCCTCGATCACTGCGGGGCCTGGCACCACGGTACCGGGCGCCAGCCCGTAGCGGTTGTAGACCTTGGTCGGCACATAGCCCTCGTCGGGAAAATGCGCCATGCGCTCGCCCTTTTCGGCGGATGACCGGTCGATCTGCTGACCTTCGAACTGAAGCTGAATATTGGGTGTCGGCCCCGAGGCCGTGATCCGCCAGCTGACAACCTCGATCGGCACATCGCTGATCACACGTCCGAAGAGTGCATTGTACTTGTCGAGGAACTGCTGCTTCAGCGCAGCACCCAGACTGTCGGCAACCGCCTCTTTCGGCAGCGCCACTTCGATCTCGAAGCCCTGCCCGACATAGCGCATCTCGACCCGGTATTTTACAGTGATCGTGTCGGGGTTGCCCCCCGCCTCGACCAGCTGTTCCGTGGCCTCGCGTTCCATGTCCGCAAAAAGTCCGCGCACATGGTCAAGGTCGATCTGATCCAGCCGTGTCACATAAGAGCGCACCGCATCCGTGGCGGGTGCCGCGATCAGAAAGCCCAAGGCCGAGGACACCCCCGCCCCCAAAGGCGCAATGATCCGTTCGATCTTGAGTTCCTTGGCAAGCCCGTAGGCATGGACCGGTCCCGCCCCGCCGGTGGCGACAAGCGTGTATTTGCGCGGGTCGCGTCCCTTTTCGGCGATGTAGCGGCGGGTCGCAGCGGCCATGTTGTTGTTGACCACGGCATGAATGCCCGAAACGGCGCGGGTCACATCCATGTTGCCCGGTGTCGCAAGCTTCTTGTCGACGGCCTTTTTCACGCCCTCGATATCCAGCGACATTTCACCGCCCAGGAAGTAATCCGGCGACAAATACCCCAGCACCAGATCGGCATCGGTCACGGTCGGCTCTTCGCCGCCACGACCGTAACAGACCGGCCCGGGTTCCGAGCTTGCACTGTCCGGGCCAACCTTGAGCAGACCCATCCGGTCCAGCCGCGCAATCGAGCCGCCTCCTGCCCCGATTTCAATCAGGTCGATCACCGGCACCTTAAGCGGTATGCCCGAGCCCTGACGGAAGCGGCGCACGCGGCCCGCCTCAAAGGTTTTCGAATGCTCCGGCTCACCGTTTTCAATGAGGCACATCTTGGCCGTGGTGCCACCCATGTCAAACGCGATGACGCGGTCCGAGTCGGTCAGTTTGCCGTAATATGCTCCCGAAATCGCCCCAGCTGCAGGGCCGCTTTCGATCATCTGAATGGGCGCTTCCTGAGCCACGCGCAAGCTGGCGATACCACCGCCCGACAGCATCACGTTCAGCGGGCCGGACAGACCCATATCCATCAGTTTGTCGCGCAAATCATTGATGTAGCGACGCATCAGTGGCAGCACATAGGCATTGGCCGCTGCCGTACAGGTGCGTTCGTATTCGCGGATTTCGGGTGCCACCACCGTCGAGATAGTGACCGGGAAACCCGGGTGCGCCTCAGCCAGGATCGCGGCCGCACGTTCTTCGTGCGCGGGGTTCGCATAGGCGCTGATGAAACAGATCGCGATGGCCTCGACCCCGCCGTCGATCAGCTCTTGCGCGGCCTTCTTGAGCCCATCTTCGTCCAGCGGTTTGAGAACGTCGCCCATGGCGTTGATCCGCTCTGTCACCGTCTTGCGGCGGGGACGATCCGCCAGCGGAACCGGCTTTTCCATGAAGAGGTCATAGAGGTCATAACGCATCTCATGCCCGACCTCGAGCACGTCGCGGAACCCTTCGGTGGTGATCAGACCAATGGTCGCCCCATCCCGTTCGATCAGCGTGTTTGTGACCAGCGTGGTGCCATGAACGATCCCATCAAGACCGGCCATCTCGACACCGGCCTCGCGGGTGATTCGTGCCACCCCTTCACAGATCGCCAGCGACGGGTCCTTGGGGGTGGTCAGCTGCTTGCCGGTGAAAATGATATCGCGCTTTTCATCCACCAGGACGAAATCGGTGAAGGTGCCGCCAACGTCCACGCCAACCCGGATGCGTTTCTTCATTGCCATTGCCTTAGCCCTCGTATCCGTAGTCGCGTTTTGCCGCCTCTGCGGTCACATATCCCGCCTCAATGTCGGACTTGATCGCCATTGGATCACGCCGCTTGGGGTCGCCATAGCCACCGCCACCGGGGAAATGAATGTTGAGTATCTCTCCGGGTTTCAGCACGCTGCGGGATTTCTGGTGCGGACGGGTGCCGTCCGACAGCTCGACCACGGTATTTGAGCCGGGGTTGCCGCCCATGATGCCCTTGGGGGGATGTTTGTGCCGGTCCGACAGCAGGGAAAAGTTGATCGGCGTCGTCGACAGAACCTCGATCACCACATCCTGTCCCAGCCCGCCGCGATACTCCCCCGACCCGCCGGAATCCGGGGTCAGTTCCTTTTTGTGGACCAGCAGCGGCGACACGCTTTCCAGCGCCTCGATGCTGCCCGCGCCGGTGTTCGAAGGGAACGCGGTGCAGGCATAGCCGTCCATGCGCGCATTGGCCCCCACCCCGCCCGAGGCAAAGAGCACCTGGTTGAAGCGGTTCCCGTCCTTGTCAACGCCGCCGTAGACCGTGCGCAGCGTCGGGGCCGAGCCGGATTCCGCCGTGACCATGTCTGGCACCACCTGCGCCAGACAGCCATAGATCGCCCCGGTCAACAGGTGGCCCGTCAGCTGACGCGCCGCGACAGGGGCCGGAAAGACCGGGTTCAGGATGGAGCCGCGCGGCGCCTTCACCGTGATCGGCTGGAACGACCCTTCGTTGCGCGGGCTTTCAGGGTCCAGCGCGCATTTGATCGGATAGGTCGCGTAGGCATAGGTGTATTTCATCACCGAGTTGATGCCGCGCGCGATTTGCGGGCTGGTGCCGTCAAAGTCGATCTCAAGGTCCGAACCCTTGATCGTGACCTTGCAGTTGATCAGCGTTTCCTGATCGTCAAACCCGTCCGCCCGGGTCGAGGCGGTCCAGCTGCCATCGGGCAGCTTTTCGATGGCATCGCGCATCGCCTGTTCGGCGCGACCGCGCAACTCCGCGGAGAGGGCCGTGAGATCCTCCAGCCCGGTGTCTTCCAGAAACTGCTGTACGCCTTTTTCGCAGACCCTTTGCGCTGCGACCTGCGCGTAGACATCCCCGATCACCTGATCTGGCACACGCACATTGGACCGAATGGTACGGCCCACGAAATCATCCTCCACCCCTTCACGGATGAATTTGACCGGCATGATCCGCAGGCCTTCCTCGACCAACTCGCGGCAATCCCCGGACCAGCCGCCGCCGCCAATGTCCGGCAGGTGCGCAATCGAGCCGGAAAAGCCCACAAGTTTACTGTTGTGAAAGATCGGCGCGGCCATGGTGATGTCGGGCAAATGCCCGGAGCCGATTTCGGGATCGTTGGTGATGATGCAATCGCCCGGACGCCAGTCTTCCTTGGGGATCACCTCCAGAAACGACCGAACCGCCGAGGGCAGCATGCCCACGAAAGACGGGATGCCGGCGGTGTTTTCCGCCAGCGCGTTGCAATCGGCATCCATGAGAACGGTGGTGAAATCGTTGGATTCCCGCACAACTGTCGAAAAGGCCGTCCGCAGCAGCGCCGCCGCGGATTCATCTGCGATCGAGATCAGGCGGGACCAGAGAATTTCCAAAGTGATCGGATCAAAAGATTCTGACTCAGTGTGCATTTCAGCCCGCTTTCATCCATGTAACGACGACTCCATGTTTAAGTTATGCATTTGCATAACACAAGCGGTGAAATCCATCATCATGGCTCTCTAACCACCCTAGACAACTTGTTCAGAGTGATCGAAATTACGACACAAAGACCCGCGTCCAAACCAACACGCTCGGATGCCGGGCAAGGGCAAGCTGCGATGCGGATTGTCAGAGAATGACTAGCGACTCGTCTTGGAATGACGCAAATCTATTCCAGCTACGCGCCTGGTCGGGGCGAAGGTCTTCCATTTCAATCGCGTGAATCAGTCGGGATCAATCAAGGGCGCCATGCTGTTTTCAATGTGAGTGCGCACTGCGGCTTTCGCCGATTGGGTGTCGTGTGCCTCGAGTGCGCGTAAAATATCCGAATGCTCTTTTGCTATCTCCCGGACGCGTTTCACCACATCGTAGGTCCGATGCGGCAGCAATCCCAACACGGGCCTCAGTGATTTCAGATGCTTGGCCAGATACCGATTGCGAGTCGCGTCGTAAATAATTTCGTGAAACTGAGTGTCAACTCTTGGCAGCAGGTTGTAATTTTCAATGTTATCTCTGAAAATTTCCATGTTTTGCTGAAGCAGAGCAAGCTCAGGATCGCTTATCCACTCCGCCGACATTTCCACCGCCGAAACTTCAAGTACAAGACGGACATTATAGTACGCGATGATTTTTTCCCTGGTCAGAATCGTGACACGAAACTGTCCCCCGTTGCACGTCTCAACAAGCCCGATGCTGTGCAGGTGCCGGATGGATTCACGGATCGGAGTGCGGCTGGTGCCCAGTTCTTTGGCTAGGCTGACGAAATCAATGATCTCTCCAGGCTGCAGTTTCTTGCTCTCAATCTGCCGCCGGATAAGCTGCTCGGCTTTTTCCACCATCGAGCCTTCTTCTGAGCTTGCGGCACTTGCCTGTTCCCTCATGGTCTTTTTGCTTCTTTTGCCTGACAGATTTTCGGTGTCCACCGTCATTGTATAGCCCAAGCCTCTGCTCTACTCTACTCTAGAAGTCGCAACATAGCCTAGGCGTCAGATGAAAACACATCCAAATACACTTTCGGATTTGGTCAGATCACATATTCAGGAAGGTATTTTGTCGGGAACGTTTTTCCCGGGAAAACGGCTGAAAGAAACGGATTTGGCATTGGAGCTTGGCATTAGCCGCTCTCCGATCCGTGAAGCGTTGAAAGTGGTGGAACAAGAAGGGTTGATTGTTGTCGAACCCTGGAAAGGTCTCAGCATTGCTAAACTCACCCGGGTTCAGATGCTTGAGCTTTTTTCCTACCGTGAAGTTTTTGAAGTCATGGCCATAGAAATGGCCTGCGAGAGCATCACGGCTGAGCGCTTAGACCTTCTGAGCGAGCTTGTGGACGATCACCTTCTGAGTGACGATGTAACGCTTGCGGATCTTGCGCGGAACAACCAAGAATTTCATCAAACTATCTATGAAGCAACCCAGAATGATTTCCTCAAAGCTTCAGTTGGCACCCTTCGAACCTTGCTTGCCTTGATGCCCAGCGAAACGTTTCGCCAACCCGGTCGTACGGCAACGATCCTCGAAGAGCACCGTGCGATTGTCGGAGGTCTGAAGGCGCGGGATACCGAAATGGCCAAAGCGGCAATCCGAACGCATATTCGGAATTCGGCCAAGTCGCATATGTCGCTGATTGTCAAAGCTGACCTAGGGATCTGACCCGCCCCGCAGTCTACGGCTGCGGCACGCACCTGTTGTGCAGAGCTCATTCCAAACGGTGTCCCAAGCCGTGACGACCCGCCGGCTTCTTTAAGGGATACCCCTCTCCACCAACGAAATCGCCCCGGACAACATCTCGTCATCCGGGGCGCTGTCTGTTGCAGACTGGATCGCGGTTACGTGTCCAGCCAGACTTTGTTGGCGAAGTTGAAGCCGCTGGCAAAACCAAGGGGCGTCTTCTTCAGGCCTTTGACGTTGTTTCGGATCCCGTCGATGAAATCGTAGAACAGCGGCGTCATATGGCCGTCATCCTCATAGAGGATCGCCTGAACTTCCCCATAGAGTTCCTTGCGCTTGGCTTCGTCGGTTTCGCCGCGCGCTTCAACGATAAGGGCATCGACCCGCTCATTCGCAAAGTTGGTTTCGTTCCACTTCGCACCCGAGCCGAATGCAATCGACAGGATAACATCGTAAACCGGACGCGCATTCCAGTTGGAGGCGTAGAAATCACGCTTCAGCCAGATGTTGCTCCAGTAACCGTCAGCGGGCTCGCGCTTGATATTGACGTTGATGCCGCTACGAGCTGCGCCTTGTTGCAGCATGAGCGCCATATCGGAGCTGGCGCCGACCGCATCGGAAATGTGCAGATCAATTGTAGAGCCTTCCATTCCGGACGATTTGATGAGGCTCTTGGCCTTATCAAGGTCCAGATCACGCTGCGGCAGATCGGCGTTGTAGTACGGGCTGCTTGGGTGGAAGGGATGATCGTTTGCCTTGACTGCGTAATTCTTGAACGAGGTCTTGATCAACCGGTCACGGTCAAACATGTATTTGATCGCGTTGCGGAAGTCTTTGTTGGCAAAGGGTCCACTGTCCACCTTCATATTCAGCGTCGTCCAAGCAGGCGCCGGAATGTTGAACACCTGCGTTTCCGCCGAGGATTCGACCGATTGCAGGCCGTTGGCGGGAATTTGCATGCCCAGATCAATTTCCCCGCTCAGCAGCGCGTTCACACGGGCCACACCATCGGTGATGGCGAAGAAATCGCAGCTGTCGACATATACGTTGCCAAAGTAGTTTTCGTTGCGCTCGTAAAGGGTGTTCACGCCGGGCGTGAATTCTTTCACAACCATCGGGCCGGTGCCGTTGCCATTTGAGAAATCGGTTGTGCCTTCGGCCGCGATGGCAAAGTTGTAAAGGCCCAGCACGCGGATGAAGTCGGCGTTCGGGCCCGACAGCTGAATGTTGACGCGGTTCGGACCATCTGCGGTTACAGACTCGACCCCATCCATCAACGCCTTGCCGGTCGAACCCAGCTCTTCGTCCTTGTGGCGCATCAACGACCAGACAACGTCTGCCGAGCTGAAGGTCTTGCCATCGTGGAAGGTCACGCCCTCGCGCAGCTTCAACGACCAAAGCGTGCCATCGTCCGAGACCTCCCATTCGGTCGCCAGACGCGGTTGCGGGTTGACCACCTCGTCCAGGTCAACCAGCGTGTCGTAGTTTGTGTAGGCGCGGACATAGTCGTTCGTGTAGGTGAACTTGGCCGGATCCATCGCATCGGTGCTGCTTTGTGCATAGCTGGAGACGCGCAGGTGGCCACCTTTCTTGGGCGTATCCGCATAGGCGCGGGTCGCCGACAGCGTAAGAGGACCGGCCACAGCCGCCGACATCCCGGCAGCGCCAAACCATTTGAGCAGGTCGCGTCGCGTCGCGCCCTTCCGGATCATGTGATACACTTCGTTCTGATCGTGCATCCGCAGGTCTTTGAAATCTTTCATCTTGGCCTTCCTCCCATTTTGGCGCTTAAGCGATGCTTTTCGCTTGATCTTTTGTCGATTTCTTCGTGTCGACAACAAATCGAGTTGCCTATTATTAACAGCAGCCCTAATTTAATGCAAATGTATAATGGCACTGTCACGCCGGGGGTTCGGGATGAAACTCGTCTTTGTTGATTATAATGACCCGTCTGTCCTGACGCAGATTGAACCACTGGCCCAAGCGGGTGTGAGTGCCATACTCGCCGACCTGAAAAACCCAACCGAGGATGAGGTGATCGAGGTTTGCAAAAGCGCGGATATCCTGGTCTCGTCCAGGGTTCCACTGTCCCGCCGCATTCTGGCATCCCTGCCCGAGGTCAAGATGCTCTGTGCGCCGCAGGTCGGCTTTGATCATTTCGATGTTACCGCCGCCCGCGACCTGGACCTGCGGATCGGTCACTCGGCCTTCTGCAACTATACCGAAGTGGCCAGTCACGCGCTTGCCCTGGCGTTGATTCTGGTCCGGCAGATACCGATCATGCAAAGGCACACGGCAACGGGCGGTTGGGATTTTACGACCGCGGGGGCGCTGCAACGGCCCGGCACCATGACGGTGGGCATCATTGGATTGGGTCGGATCGGCGGGGCTTTTGCAATGCGTGCGGTACCCTGCTTCAAACGGTTGATTGCCTATGATCCGTTTCGGCCTGCCGAAGACTGGCCCCAGAATGTCGAGCGCGCAGAGCATTTGTCGGACCTGCTTTCGCATTCCGATATCGTCAGCCTGCATACACCTCTGACCGACCTGACGCGCGGACTGGTTGATGCAGCGTTTCTTTCAGCGATGCCGCAGGGTTCGTTTCTGCTCAACACGGCGCGCGGTGAAATCGCGGACCCCGCCGCCATCCTCGATGCGTTGGAAAGCGGCCATCTGGCGGGCGCGGGGCTTGACGTACTGCCGCAGGAACCCCCACATCCCGACGATCCCGTTCTGACCCATCCGAGAATCGTGGTGACCCCGCATTCGGCATTCTATTCCGAACAATCCCGGCAGGACAAATACGCCATGGTGACGGAAAATGTGCTGTCCTTCATCAAGACTGGCGCGCCAAAATACGATGCGTTGGGGCTCTGAAATTGGTAAGGCGGGTTGAAATCGGTGGCCGTTCGCTGAAACCGCCCCGATCAGAGCCATCACCAGCGACAGGGTCCGCCTGCCGTGTTGACGCAGCGATACGCCGCGCTGAACGGAAAAGGCGGGCAACTACATCCTGGACCTAGTTTACACGTTGAATTGCTTTCGTTATTCATTTGTATAATTCGCTTGCCTCAGAGCAGCTTCCCACCTTTCAACCGATGGATCACCTGTGCAAAAATGACAGCCCCACTCTTTCAGCCCTTCACCCTGAAGAACACAGTCTTCAAGAATCGCGTGTTTTCCGCCGCTCATGAGCCCGCCTTTACAGAAGACGGGATGACGGCCGGGCGCTACATCGCCTATCACGAGGAAAAGGCCAAGGGCGGCCTGGCCATGTCGATGATCGGCGGCTCCACCGTGGTCAGCCGCGATTCGCCGCCCACCTTCGGCAATGTCGATGCCTCGACCGACCGCATCATCGAATGGTGGGGCAAACTGGCTGACATGCTGCATTCCTATGATTGCAGGACCATCACCCACCTCACCCACCTGGGCCGCCGCACGACCTGGGCCGATCCCGACTGGCTGCCGCTGATGTCGGCGTCCTGCGTGCGGGAACAGGCCCACAAGCAATATCCCAAAGCAGTCGAGATCGAGGACATCAACCGCATCAAGGCCGACTATGTCGCAGCGGCAATCCGCGCCGAACAGGCCGGGCTGGATGGGGTCGAGCTGATGGCCTATTCGCAATTCGCCGGGTCTTTCCTGATTTCCAATCAGAATTTCCGCTCCGACCTCTACGGCGGCAGTGTCGAAAACCGGATGCGGTTCAGCCTGGAAGTGCTCGAAGAGATCCGCGCCGCCGTCAGCGATGATTTCATCGTCGGCATCCGCACCACCGGCGGCGACCCCGACGGAATGAGCGAGGAAGAGGCGCTGGAGATCAACCTGCGCTATGCCGAAAGCGGGCTGACCGATTACCTGAACATCGTCTACGGCTCGGTCATGGGGTCCGAGATCGGGGTCAGCCGCTCGGTGCCCCCAATGGGCACACCGGCCTCGCCGCATATCGACACGCTCAAGAAGATCCGCAACCAGATCACCGTGCCGGTCATTCACTCCTGCCGGGTCATGGACCTCGGATCGGCCCGCACCGCGCTTGAGGTCGGCGCGGTGGACATGGTGGGCATGACCCGCGCGCACATGGCCGACCCCCATATCCTTGCGAAGTTCGAGGCCGGGGAGGAACACCGCATCCGGCCCTGCGTCGGGGCCGGGCATTGCATTGATCAGATCTACCATTCCGGCGCCGCCTACTGCATCCACAACCCCGCCACCGGGCGTGAACAGACGATCCCCCAACTGGTGGACAAGGGCGACGGCCCGGCCCGCAAGATCACCGTCGTCGGCGCGGGCCCCGCCGGCATGGAGGCCGCCCGCGTCTGCAAACTGCGCGGTCATGACGTCAAGCTGATCGAGGCCAGCTCGGCCGCCGGAGGCCAGTTGCTGATCGCGGCCCGGTCGCCGCGTCGGCGCGACCTGATCGGTATCGTCGACTGGCTCAAGGGTGAGCTTGAGGCGCTGGAGGTCCCTATCGAATACGACCGCTATGTCGACGCAGAGGACCTGGAGGACGATGATGCCGACATCATCATCATTGCCACCGGCGGGCTACCCAACACCGAATTCTTTGAAAGCGGTCACGACCTCGCCACCAGCAGCTGGGACGTTCTGAGCGGCCAGGCCAAGCTGACCGGTGACATTCTGCTCTACGATGAAAACGGGGCCGAACCCGGGATCGGCACGGCGGAATACCTGATCGCACAGGGAACGGTGCCGGTCATGATCACGCCTGACCGCATGATCGGAACCCATATCGGGGGCACCAACTATCCGGCGGCGTTCAAGAGTTTTCTCGACGCCGGGATGCGGATGATCACCGACCACCGCCTGGTGTCCCTGACCCGTGACGGCGGCCGCATCAGGGCCCGCTTCTGGTGCGATATCACCCACCAACCGCTTGAACTGACCGCCGATCATGTCGTGGTCGAAAACGGGACACTGCCTGCGGACGACACCTATTTCGGGCTCAAGGACAACGCAACCAACCGCGGTATGACGGATATCGACGCGCTGGCAGAGCTCGAACCTCAGGCGATCAATCTGAATCCCGGCGGCAGCTACCAGCTCTTTCGCATTGGCGACGCCGTGGCCAGCCGGTCGGTCCATGCCGCAATGTTCGAGGCCCGGCGCCTGTGCATGGTTTTCTGATGCGCCGGATCCGAAAGCAGACCTATAAACCGATGTCCGAAAGGGACTGATAATGGCGAATTTTCCAAAACTGCACGAAATGGGGGTCCAGAATCCCCACGAAATCGCAAGGTACTCGCACTACACAACGGACGACTACGACATCCTTCGACTGGTCTACAATCGCAAGCCCGGCTCGCTGCTCCCGGTTAGCCGCAAGTACAAGTTTCCGCTTGTGAAAAAATCGGTTGTGACCGACAGCGGAAGTGGCAGAACGCAATCCATTCAGGAAAGCAGTCATATCTTCCGCGACGTCCTGCGGGAGCTGGAACAGGTCGAGCAGATGCGTGATCGAACCCAGGACGTGGCACGCACCATTCGGGACGAAATCCAACTTCTCGAAGAGGACATCGCGTCGCGCCTGAAATACATCAAGTACCTCAGCGAAAAGCTCTGAAAAACCTGCCCCGTGCGCGCGAAATCGCGACCGTCACGTCGGACTATGCATCCGCCAGGAAACTCGCCTCGCGACCCGCCGCGATCCGTTCGCGTTCTGCAATCGCGTCTTCCAACCAGCCGACCCGCATATGCGGCACGGACCCCATGAGGATCTTGGTGTAATCCTCGCTGGGATCTTTCATGACCTTTTCGGTCAAATCATCCTCAACAATCTGCCCTTTCAGCATCACCACCGTCCGATCCGCCAACGTGGCAATCGTCGAGATGTCATGGCTGATGAAAAAGAACGTCAGGCTCAGTGTCTCTCGCAGCTCATCGATCAGCGCAATCATCGAGTTGCGCACCACTGTGTCGAGCGCCGATGTCACCTCGTCACACAGAACCACCTCGGGGTTGGCCGCCAGCGCACGTGCCAGGTTGACCCGCTGCTTCTGCCCACCCGAAAGCTGCGATGGCAGCCGTTTCATGAAGTCACGCGGAAGCTTCACCTTATCCATCAGATCGGCGACGATATCGTCGCGCGCAGCCCCTTTTTCACCGCGCATGAAGGTCACTGGCCGCCCAAGGATCTTGCTGATCGTGTGCGACTTGTTCAGGGCGACATCTGCCATCTGCGGCACGAACTGGACTTTGCGAAGCTGCTCTTTGCTGCGCTGCTGGTATCCCGGCGGCAGGGCCACCCCGTTCAGGCGCACCTCGCCCTTGGCCGGCGGCAACAGCCCGGAAATCGCCCGCGCGAGCGTGGATTTGCCCGACCCGGACTCGCCCACGACACCCACAATCGTGCCCTTCGGCACGGTCATGTTGATGTCCTTGAGCACCGGAAAGGTCGGCTCGCCATTGGATTTGATCTTGCCGTATCCCGCCGTCACATTGTCCACGACCAGCGCCGCGGCCTCCTGCGGGTCTCGCGCGACCGGGTCCTTGCTTTCCTTTTTGGCCAGCGCCAGATCGGGATCGCTCGCCGACATCAGGATCTTGGTGTATTTCTTCTGCGGATGGGACACGATGTCATGCACCCCTTCCTGCTCCACCGTCTGACCGTTCAGCAGCACGATGATTTCATCGGCAATCTGCGCCACAACGGCAAGGTCATGGGTGACATAGATCGCGGCTGCATTCCGGTCACGGATCACATCCTTGAAGGATTTCAGAACGCTGATCTGCGTGGTCACATCCAAGGCGGTGGTCGGCTCGTCAAACACCAGCAACTCAGGCCCCGTGCTCAGCGCCATGGCCGCCATCACACGCTGAAGCTGACCCCCTGAAACCTCATGCGGGAACCGGTCCCCGATCTGATCGGGATTGGGCAGTTTCATGTCCCGATACAGCTCTTTGGCCCGGTCCAGGGCCGGGCCCTTGTCCATCAGACCATGGATCAGGTTGGGCTCGGTAACCTGATAGTTCAGCGACAGACCCGGGTTGAACGCCGCGGCCGCACTTTGCGCAATATACGACACGCGCGCGCCTCGAAAATTGCGCAGATCCTGCCCTTCAAGCGCCAGGACATCGGTGTCGCCCAGCCGGACGGAACCCTTGGTGATTTCCAGTCCCGGTCGGGTATATCCCAGCGCCGACAGCGCAATCGTCGTCTTGCCGGACCCGGACTCGCCGATCAGCGCGATGACCTTGCCCGGCTCGACCGAGAAATTGATATCCTTTACGATCGGATCGCCGCCAATGACAGGCGCAATCGTCAGATCTTTGACTTCCAGAAGAGGTTTGCTCATCAGACCAGTTTCCCCGCAATGCCGCGTCCCGAATGGGCGGTGTAGTCATCCACCATGAGGTTTAGACCAATGGTCAGTGACGCGATGGCCATGGCCGGATAGATTGCGGTCCAGCGACCGCTGGTCAGACTTGCGATGTTTTCGCGCACCATGGAACCCCAGTCGGCGGCCGGAGGCTGAACACCCAGTCCCAGAAAGCTCATGCCTGACAAAAAGAGGATGGTGAAGGCGAGCCGGATGCCGAAATCCACCACCAGCGGAACGACGATATTGGGCAGAACTTCCGAGCCAAGGAGCCAGAAGGTCCCCTCTCCGCGCGTCCGGGCGACCTCGATGTAATCCATGGCCACCTGATCCGCCGCAAGGGCCCTTGCGATGCGGAACACCGAGGAGGCATAGATCAGCCCCGTACAGATGATCAGGATCGGGATGGACGAGCCAAGCGCCGCAATCACCACGAGGCCAAGCATGATGGTCGGGAAAGATAGGAAAGCATCGTTGATCCGGCTGATCACCTGATCGACCCAGCCACCTTTGACCGCGGCAATCGTCCCCATCAAAGTGCCCAGTGTGGAGGCAATGATGGTGGCACAGAGCGCCATGAAAATAGTCAGGCGTGACCCGTGGATCAGCCGGGACAGCATGTCGCGACCGATATAGTCGGTTCCCAGAACATATTCATCAAAGGCCGGCAGGAAACTGTCGTAGGAGACGAACTCCTCCTCCGAATACGGCGCGATCCAGGGGGCGAGAAGCGCAATAAGCACCCAGGCGATGACAACGGCCAGCCCGATTTTCCCGCTCAGTCTCAGCCGGAACCGGTTGTCCGGAGCCGAGTCACCGCGCGCATCCACTTCTTCGCCAATGACTTCGACATCTACAGCGTCTTTTTCCGACATCCGTCCTACCCTTCAATCAATGGCCCGCGCGTCTGAGACGCGGGTTGGAAATGATCGCGAGGATATCGGCGATCAGCATGAAGATGATGTAGCCCATGCAGAAGATCAGCGCACAGGACTGCACCACCGCAAAGTCGCGTGTGGCCACTCCATCGACGATCAGCTTGGCAAGGCCCGGATAGGCAAAGACCGTTTCGACGATCACAACGCCGCTGATCAGATACGCCAGGTTCAGCGCGACGACGTTGGCAATCGGGCCAATCGTGTTCACCAGCGCATGAAGAAAGATGATCTTGGTACGCGAGACACCCTTGAGCATCGCCATTTCAACGTAAGGTGACGCAAGGATGTTCAGAACCGTGGCCCGAACCATCCGTGTCATCTGCGCGGTGATCACTGCGGTCAGTGTCATCACCGGCAGGGTCATGGTCTGGAAAAAATGCCCGACACCGCGGAACTCGGTCACATAAGAGACGGACGGGAACCACCCCAGACCCACGGCAAAGATGATCACCAGGATGCTGGCCAGCAGGAAATCGGGCGTCGACACCAATGTCAGCGACATGAAGGAAATCGCATTGTCCAGAAGGCTGCCCGGGAATGTCGCCGCCATCAGCCCGAGGATCACGGCCAGCGGAATGGCCACCAGCGCCGTGACCCCGGCAAGGATCAGGGTATTGCCCAACCGCTGCACAACAAGGTCGTTGATCTGCGTTCCGTTCGCCAGAGAGACACCCATGTCACCTGTCAGGAAACCGAACAGCCATTTGAAATAGCGTAAATAAGCCGGCTCGTTCAGGCCCATCGTCTCGCGCAACGCGGCCAGCGCTTCAGGGGTCGCAGACCGGCCCAGGACGGCTTGCGCCACATCACCGGGCAGGAGTTCGGTACCCATGAAGACGAGGACGGAGACAATCAAGGCTGTCACGAATCCGACACCAACTCGCTTTAGAATGAGCTTCCACATGCGACTTCCATTCCCTCCGTTTGCTTACGGTGCCTTGGCCCGGGCTTACGCACCCCAGTATGGAATACGCCCGCGCGAAACGCTACGCCCCGACTTGGCCGGGGCAGTGCGAATGCTCACTCTGTCCCGTCATCGTGCCCCCCCTCCACAAAACCCTGTGAAGTAAGCATGGTCTGGCGATTATACAAATGAATAATAACCTCGCAACAGTTAATACTCATCACTCTCGTGAATCTCGATCAATGTGGGCTTGTCCCCTGCAAGTGCGGCGCTCAAGGCGGCACGGTACTCTTCGGGCGTTGTGGCCCGGACGCCGTCCCAGTGCATCGACTTGGCCATGGCGACGAAATCGGGTGCCAGCGGGGACACAGCGATGGGATCAATGTCGGTCATCACAAAGAAGTCGCGAATATCGGCCAGAGAATTGTTGTGCCACACCACCAGAACGATATTCGCCTTTTCATCGGCGGCGGTCAGCATTTCCTCGACCGTGTACATCAGCCCGCCGTCACCGGCGAAAATGACCACCGGAACATCCGGGCGGCCCACCTGCGCGCCCACCGCCGCCGGAAGGCCATAGCCCAGCGTCCCGAATCCCTTGGGGTGCAGGAACTGGCGCGGTTTTTCCCAGCCCAGATTGGCGCGGAAGGAATAGGCAATCTGGGTCATATCCGTGACCAGAACCGCATCATCGGGCAGGATCTCCTGCGTCAGCTTGCCGATCCGCATGTGTTTCTGGTTCAACGCGGGCAGGGCCGCGTCCGAGTCCGCGCGAATGATCTTGACTAGATCCGCAGCCGCCTTTCGGGCCGGATCTCCGGCATCCTTGACGGTGTTTAGCAGGGCCTGCGCGGTCTTGCCTGAATCGGCACAGATGGCGACCTTTGCAGGCACCCGGTCAACCAGCTTCCGGGCGTCAATATCGACCCGGATCACCGTTCCGGCCACATCAAGCGCGCCTTTCAATGACCCCTCGAACGTGGCCCATTCCGTGCCGATGGCAAGCACCACATCCGCCTCCATCGCATAGCGGCGCACCGCATCCGAGGTCATGCGTGGCCCCAGCGACAAGGCGTGGCTTTCCGCAACAACCCCGTTGCCGGCGGTTGTCATCAACACCGGTGCTGCCAGTTTCTCAGCCAGTGCGCTCAGCGCGCCAGAGGCCGGGATCGCACCGCCACCGGCAAAGATCAGGGGCTTGGCGGCATCGTTGAGCAATTTTGCGGCCTCGGAAACAGCAGCCTCGGCGGGGGCAGCCCGTTCCGGCAGGCCAACGGGTTGCCATTGCGCGTCTACGGCATGGCCCAGAACGTCCAGCGGTACTTCAATATGTACGGGGCGCGGGCGGCCCGAGGAAAACACAGCAAACGCGCGGTGGATCAGGCCGGGCACTTCTTCGGCCGTCAGGGCCGTCGCGGAAAAGGCGGTGAAGGGCGCGGTCGACGCGCGCTGATCATCCATCTCGTGCAATTCGCCCCATCCCTTGCCAAGGGTTTCCACCGGCCCCACCGATGAGATGCACAAAAGCGGCACGCTGTCGGCATAGGCCTCGGCGATCCCGGTGGAGGCATTGGTCACCCCGGGCCCGGTGATCACGAAACAGACCCCCGGCTTGCCGGTCGCGCGGGCATAGCCATCGGCCATGAAGGATGCGCCCTGTTCGTTGCGGGTCAGCACATGCCGCACCGGACTGCCGACAAGACCACGATAAAGCTCCAGCGTATGCACCCCCGGCACACCAAAGACGGTGTCGACGCCATAAGTTTCCAGAAGACGCACAAGCGCCATGCCGCAGGTAAGAGTGTTATCCGACATTCGATCTGTCCTCGTTTAGGTGATTTTCGACACCGCCGCTTCGATCCGGTCGAAGGCGTCGGTCAGTATCTCTTCGGACGTGCCCAAAGACAGCCGAATATGCGTGTCACAGGAAAACGCCGCGCCGGGCACCGTGGCCACACCTGCCTCTTCCAACAGGTACAGCGACAGATCGCCCGAGCCACTGAGTGTGCCCCCGTCCGGCAGGCGGCACCCGATCAGGTCGGCCGCGGACACAAAGGCAAAGATGCCGCCGCCGGGTTTGGACAGCGACAGGCCCTTGATCGCATTGATCCGCTCCAGGCTCAGATCCCGGCGCTTCTGAAACGCGGCCGCCCGGTCTTTCAGGTAGTCCTGCGGCCCGTTCAGCGCGGCGATCGAGGCATATTGCGACATGGTCGGCGCCGATGACGCGGTTTGCGAAATCACCGCCTCCACTGCCGCCACCAGCGTTTCGGGCCCCGCAATATACCCCACCCGCCAGCCGGTCATGGCATAGCCCTTGGACACACCGTTCAGCACAACCACCCGGTCCCGCAGGTCCGGCGCCGCCATGGCGATGTTCACAAACCGGTGGCCGTCGAACATGATGTCCTCATAGACATCATCGCTGATGATCCACAGCTCGGGGTATTTTCGCAGCACCTCGGCCAGCGCCTGCAACTCGTCTTCGTCATAGAAGGCCCCGCTGGGATTGCTGGGCGAATTCAGGATCAGCAACCGCGATTTGGGCGTGATCGCCGCATCGAGCGCCTCGGGGGTAAGCTTGAGACCCGTCTCCTCGCGCCCCGCCACCTTGATCACGTTGCACCCAAGCAGTTGCGGGATACCCTCGAAAATCGGGTAGGCCGGGGTCGGCACGATCACATCGTCTCCCGCATCCAGGATCGTCTGCATCAGCGTGAACAAAAGCCCCTTCGCGCCCGGACCCGACAGCACCTCGGACATCGCATAGTCGATCCCGTAATCCCGCAGGAACTTGCTGCGGATCGCCTCTTTCAACTCGGGCACACCGGAATTGGCGGTATATTTTGTCTTGCCCTCCCGGATCGCCTGAATGCCCGCTTCGGCAGCATGTTTGGGTGTCTGAAAGTCAGGCTCGCCAAATGTCAGATCGATAATATCACGCCCCTCGCCGCGCAGCTTTGCGGCCCGCACGAACATCGTCGAAATCGGTGATTCCGATATCCGCTCCATTGATGCGCTGAGTTTTGGCATGGCGTTCTCCGTTCACTGCTTCTATACATTTGCATAAACACGCCCTCTAAGCCAGATAAAAGCCAATTGGAATACGCAACAATGACGAAACGGCAGAAAATCCGCTTGGCAGGAGTTTTCTCCCCCGTCGACAGATCCCAGCCCCCTCTGCCAAGGGTCGCACTGGCGGCCACAAGGACAAACGTCAGACGGACAAAGAAGACACCAGCGTGACCTCAGATCCTAAAGAAGACAATCGATTCCCGTCCATAGCAGATATGGAGGCCAGAGCCGCGCGCCGTGTTCCGAAATTTGCCTGGGACTATTTGCAAAGCGGCATTGGTGATGAGCGCTGTGTGGCGCGAAACCGCGAGGCCCTCGATCATGTTGACCTGACACCCCGATATCTGGACGCACCGGACGGATCCGCCAGCCTGAAATGCACGGTGATGGGACAGGCCTACCCTGCCCCTTTCGGGATCGCGCCAATGGGGCTGAGCGGGTTGATCTGGCCGGGTGCTCTTTCTGCGTTCGCCCGTGCGGCAGCGGCGCATGATCTGCCACTCGGCGTCAGCAATTCGGCCAATGAGGCCCTGGAAGACATCGCTCCACTGGGCGTTGAAATGTGGTTTCAGCTTTATCTGCGGAATGATGAGATCCTGCAAAGTGATTTGCTGGCCCGTGCGCAGGATACTGGCTGCGATACCCTGATTGTCACCATCGACATTCCGGGGCCGATCCGCCGCCTGCGCGACATTCGCAATGACATGATCTTTCCCATTCACCTGACCCCACGGCACCTTCGCCAGGCCCTGACGAAACCCGCCTGGCTGGCGGCTGTGCTGCGCCATGGCGTGCCGCGCTTTGCGATGTTCGACCGCTATGTCGAAGGGACACCGACGCTTGGGAACACTGCCCGGAAACTGGCACAGACCCAAGGGCCGAAAGTGACCGCCAGACGCCTGGCACAACTGCGCGCCGCCTGGCCCGGAACGCTGGTGGTCAAGGGCGTTCAATCGGTCGAGGACGCACGGCAAAGCCTTGACCTCGGGGCGGATGCGCTGGTTGTCTCGAACCACGGCGGCCGGCAGCTCGATGCCGCCCCCGACATCCCGACCACTTTGCGCCGCTTGCGGTCCGACCTGGGGCCCGCACCCTGCCTGATCGCAGATAGCGGCGTGCGCAGCGGGCTTGATATCGCGCGCATGATCGCCTGCGGTGCCGATTTCGTGCTGTTGGGCCGGGCGTTCTGCTACGCCCTCGCGGCAATGGGTCGGACGGGACCTGACCATGCATTGAACGTGCTGACGGCCGAATTGGCCGAAGCATTGCAACAAACGGGCTGCAACACCTTGCAAGACCTTCCGCAAAGACTTGCCTAACGCGGCAATAAGCCAAGGAAAACGGACATGAGCTACACCTACCAACAATACATCAACGGAAGCTGGTTTGGCGTGGACGGGCGAGAGAGTGTCCCGGTGACAAACCCCGCCACGAGGGCCGAGATCGGACAGCTGCCGCGGGCAACCGACGAAGACCTCGAAAACGCGGCCAGCGCCGCCGGTCGGGCCTTTGCCACATGGAAAGCCCTGCCCGCGCTGGAGCGGCAACGCTTCCTCGACAAGACCGCCGATATCCTCACCGAGCGTCAGGCCGATATCGCGCGCCTGCTGACCTCCGAGCAGGGCAAACCCTTTGACGAAGCCTTTGGCGAAGTGGGCGCCGTTGTCGATTTCCTGCGCTGGTTCGGTGAGGAAGGCCGCCGCGTCTATGGCCGCACCATTCCCTCCGCCGATGGCGTGACCGACTGGAGCGTGCGCCACGAACCTGTCGGCCCGGCCTTCGTGATCGGCCCCTGGAACTTTCCGGTCAGTGAGATTGGCGGCCACATGTCCGCGGCCCTCGCCGCCGGCTGCCCGGTCATCCTCAAGGCACCGCAGGACACGCCGGGCGCCCCACAGGAAATCATCCGCGCCTTTGCGGATGCGGGCCTGCCGGACGGTGTTGTCAACCTGGTCGCCGGGCGCTCGGGGCATGTGTCGGATTTCCTGATCGCGCACCCCGCCGTGCGCAAGGTCTCGTTCACCGGCTCAACGCCCGTGGGGATCGAGCTGGCACAGAAAACCATCGCACGGCTCAAGCATTCGACCATGGAGCTTGGCGGCAATGCACCCGTGATCGTGGGCAAAACCGCCGATATCGACGCCGCCGCCCGGCTGGTGGCAATGCGCAAGTTCCGCAACGCCGGACAGGTCTGCGTCTCGCCCAACCGGATTTACGTGCATGACAGCGTGCATGACCGCTTCGTAGCCGAATTCCTGCGCCATGTCGGGGATATCAATATCGGCAACGGGCTGGAGGACGGCATCACCATGGGACCGCTGGTGAATGCCCGCCGCGTCGGCGCGATTTCCGACCTGGTCGAGCAAACTCTCGACGCCGGTGCAGAGCTCGTGACGGGCGGCACCGCGTTGGACCAGGGCCCGTGCTACTGGGCGCCCACGGTTCTGGCCAATGTGCCTGAGACGGCGCCCGCCTTTGTCGAAGAAATCTTTGGCCCGGTGGCACCCATCAGCCGTTTCACGGATGACGCCGACATGCTGGCGCGCGCCAATGACGTGCCGGTGGGTCTGGCCTCTTACGTCTTTTCCAACGACCGTGTGCAGATCGACCTCTTCAAGCGGGGCTTGGCTTTCGGCTGTGTCGGGATCAACACCTTGTTGATCTCAAGCGCCGAAACGCCGTTCGGCGGCGTCAAGGACAGCGGCTATGGCCGGGTTGGCGGGCAGGAAGGGTTGAACGTCTTCTTCGAAACCAAATTCGTTGCGGAACGGATAAGCGCCGTCTAGCATCCAGTGCTGAAACTGCGACACCAGGACATAGCAAAGGGCCATTGAATCTGAAAAAGGCCGTATTGGACCAGACTTCAAACGATGGGTTTTCCCAAGCTTTGAACAATGGAGCGCTGCTGGCTCGGAGGACATGGCCCGCACCTCGCTGACAGACTTCGAAGCGCCCGCATTGGATCCTGATACCCGCAATGAGCTGGAGGCGTTTGTGGCCCGCCACACATCGGAAATCGATCCGGTCATGAGGTGAGGCAGGTCGCTTCAAGTGATGCCTCAGGTATAAGGTGAAGCGCTTTAGGTTTCGGCCTCTGACAACCAGGATAACACGGCCAGAAACAATTCTCGTTCGGTGGTGATATCGAGCTTTCTGTATATTCGCTTTCGATGGTTCTTGACCGTTCCAATACTGATCCGGGACTGTTGCGTTAATTTACTTGAGTCAAAACTACTGAGTTTGCCCTGCGTATCATGCGGCTCCGAACAGTTGACTGATGAACTGGATCTCGCCCTTCACACCTGGTTGTTTGTTATGAAT
>NZ_JBGEHK010000015.1:0-49819 GCF_041403425.1 Roseovarius conchicola
GCCCCCGGGGCTCTGGAAGGCCGGGTCATAGCCCTGCAACTGATCGAACATGACGCGGGGCAGAGCCACCCAGCTGCATTCCGCGGGGAAACCGCCCAAAAATCCCGGGAGTGAGGACTGCGCCAGGGTGGAAATTTCGAACAGCTGATAGCCGTCTTCGGGCCAGGCTATCGTGTCGAGGAGTCCGTCCTCGACGGTCTGATCATAGCCTTGCTCGATCGAACGGTTTTGGACATCGGGACCCAGATGCCAGGACAGGCTGCCGATACACGGCGTTTCTGAAAGGCATAGGGCCGCCAGCGTGGCGTTGATCAGCCCCGGCGTTGCCATACGCGCGCCATCGACGATCAGCGCCACATATTGCCCCCGCGCCATCGTCACGCCGAGATTGAGGGCCTCTGCGGGCGACACCGAGCTGGTCTCGTGGAAATGGTAACGGAAATTCTGTCCCATCCCGGCGACCTCTTTCGCATCGAGCGGCTGATCGGAACCGTTGTCGATTGCGATGACCTCGTAATCCTCGGCGCTTGCGCCCCGCTGATAACTGGTCGACAGGCTCAGCAGAGTGCGCTTTGCCTCGCGACGCATGTTGTGGAAGATCACGACGATCGAAAGCAGGGGAGGGGTCATAGTCGATGTGTCGCTTTGTCAGTGGTCACGGCTCTAGCACTAATCTTTGACCCGAAACACGCCGGTCCAGTCGAGCACGTCAACCTGCCAAAGTACCTTTTGGCAACTAACCACATCACGTTGCCATGATAAAGGTCAGAGTATCGGGGAACCTGTCTGTGCTGTGCAGAATACCGCAGTGCCCGAGCTATGTTTTCGGGAACTCGCAGGGCGCGCCTGACGCGTCCAGGCCATAGTCATGCAGCGTGGCGACGTCTTTCGTCATGCGCCACACATCAGCGATGCGCTTGTCGGGCAGGTCGAAGGATTGACGCCGAGTCGTGTCCAGCGTCGGTTGTGCCAATCGGTCCACGGGCATTCCCGAGAATGCGGCCAGCTTGTTCCTGATTGATTCCCAGGAATTGAAAAGATCTTCGTACCGGATTTCGAGGTATTGTGACGCCGGAAGCATTTCACGGCAGAATCGTGTGACGCTGCCGACCTGCAGATGCCAGGACAACACGTTGTTCAACGTGTCGTCATCAAGAGAGTGCTGCAGGGGGATGGTAATTCTCTTGCGCGCAACTGACAGGACAAATTGCCCGATTTGGTCGTCCGCGCGCGAGGTCTTGTGGGTACGCCGCAGGCTTGATGTGACCGGATGCCGGACAATATGCACGACCTTGGCATCGGGAAATGCTTCCAGCACCTCTGGCACAAGGATCATGGTTTCAGGCAACTTCCAGCCCCAGTTGACCGCGCCGACATCTTCGAAATCGGAACGTTCAAGGATCCTTTGCGCTGTCTCGCGCATCTTATATTTTAGATGCGGAACAGAAAGTTCTTCGGGATCCTGCGCACTCGCCAGTTTGTCTGACACGCCGCCGTAGATCGTCTCGACCCACTCCATCGAGTCACTCGAATAATTCAGCTTGTTGCCCAGAAAAACGCCTGCGTCTTTGAAAACTTCGGACAACAGCCGCGTTCCAGAACCGCCGCGCCCCAGAAGCACAAGTGGTGGCTTTGCTGATAAGATATTTATCGGAGCAGGGCGCTGATACCGCGCCGCAAGTGGCCCCGCGAGCGATAGAACCGTCTTGCGTTCCTCCTCGGTCAGCCCTTCTTTCGATTTCCCCAGCGATGCGGTGTCGATACTGCGTGTTCGGCTCGTCTCGCCCGGCCCGGTGCCGACAAACACCTTTTCGTGCTGCCGGAGGTTCTCGTGATCTTCGAACTGCACATGGTTGCAAAGGACCGGCATGATTTCGTCGGGCTTGGCGACCAACTCTTCGTAGATGATGCGCAGGTTGCCCGGTGTCATCTGTGGCAATTCCTGGCAAAGGCGGGTCTTGATGGCCCAGACAATCGCGCGCTTGTGGTTGATCGGCAGAGTCTCATCCCGCAGACGTGCCATCTCCGGTTTGATCCAGTCCGGCAGGTCCGGTTTCTGCTCCATCAAACTGAGTTGATTGCGCACCATCTGGATCTGCGACAGGTTTTGCATCGAGGCGACCACATCCCGGGGGTCGCGCATCAGCGAAACGATCTTCTTGCGGGCATGCATCTGTTCAATCTGCGGCCCGTGATAGGTGAGGTTCGGCGCTTTCAGGATGATGTGCGTCACACCCGGTGCGAACCACAACAGGCCGTTTGGCAAATGCTGAAACCGCTGGTCGGGGTCTGCGTATTTCGCAGCGGCTTTTTCCAAAACTTTCGACAAAGGCGGTCGTGCGAGTGGTTTGTCCGGATCAAGTGCCTCGAACCAGGGATAGATGCCGTCCGGCTCATCCAGCAGAACGGCCTTGGGATGCGCACCGAGTATCTGGCCGGTCAAGGTCGTGCCGCTGCGCTGGCAGCCAACAACAAAGACAAATGTCGGCGCGGTACTGGTCATTGAATCATCTCGCTAATTCTTTGGGCGATGACGCGCGAGCCTTCCGTTGGCTCACTTGCAAATGCCCGTGCATTTTCGGCAAGGGTGGCATAATCGGCAGATGCGATTTTGTCATCAGTATCGTTGTCGACCGAACACAGACCAAGGCCTGCTTGCTCGATCAGCTCACCCAGAATCCGATGGTTTGGATCAGTGGGGACCACTCCAACCGGCACTCCTGCCGCCAGCGCCATATAGGTTGATCCGGCGCCGCCTTGGGTGACGCAGAACCGGGATTTGGCAAGGATAGCCTTCAGGGGCAACCAGCCATGGTAATGATCCGCCAGCCCTTTGCTTTGGGCGGCCTCGGCTTCGGTCCCGGCATAGACACTGGCCGAACTGCCGCTCCATTCCTTCAGAGAAGAGATGAGTTCATTATCGGGAAGATCCCGCCCTGTTGATCCCATGGACAACAACAGGATGTTTTCTTCGTTCAGAAGCGCATCGGGCTGATCGCCTTCGGACTGTTCGAAGATCGGCCCGCACAGTTCGTAAGATGACGGTAGCAGGTCCGGTCGCCTGCAAAGCGCGGGCGGGTCCGCAAGAAGCACGGCATCGGCGTCATACAGATCGAAGACAGATTTCAGTGGGCACAAACCGCGCGATGCACGAATTTCAGATACCCGGCCTCCGATCTCATCGTACCAGGTTTTCTGGGACGTCTCTGCATCATGTGCACGCGTGAGGAAGAAATTTGTTACATGAAATCTCTGGCAATCGGGGAATCGCGTCACCGACAGCCACCGCAGCGGGCACATGTCATGGACGATCGCATCTGGCGACAGGTCCCGAAACAAGGTCTCCAACCCATCGGCAAAGGCGACGGCGGGCAGGTCGCGCGCTTCCTTCGGAATGTTCACGGTGGAGAACTCGAAGCCAGACTTTTGCAGGATGTCATGATGAGACGCGACACCCGGAAGGACAAAATGGATTCGAGCATCGCTGGTTTCGCGAATGCGTCTGGCAATGCTGCTCAAACGGCTGACATGCCCCAATGCGGGACCTGACAGGAACAAAACCGTTTTGCGACGGGAAATTCGAGACATAACACTTTGCGACTGGGCCTGACGTTTTTGATGATCGCCGAATGGCGCGACCATACTCAGATGCCGACCCAAAGAAAACCTGCGCCGACCCAAACCGGCGCAGGTTAAATTATCGCTCAGTCAAAGCGTTGTTGCGGTCTTAAGGCGCGCAGGACAACACACCGCTGGCATTTGTGACGATACCGTTGGTGCAGTTTGCAAGACCGGCAATTGTCACCACACCCGCAGCCGAAATCTTGAATTCCTGCTGGCCGCTGCCGTTCAGGCTGATCCGGAAATCATCGTTGTCCGACACGTCCATGTCCCAGAAATCTGCGGAACCATCAGTGTTATCCAGACGAATACGTGGCAAACCGTCCGAGCCTGCTCCGTTGTTTTGCAGGTGCAGCATCGCGGACGGAGACTGAGTGCCAAGGCCGATATGCCCGGTGGTCCCCTCAATGAACAGAGAGTTGTTCGGTGCGCCCGGCTTGATCTTGAAGGGCAGCGTGCTGCCATTGGTCACGTCGCGAACAAAGAAGTTGGTTTCGTTCGCTGCCACGTCAAAGGTCTGGGGTGTAAAGCCGCTCGACCCGTCTTGCTCAAGGCGCAGAGTGGGCGTGTTACCGTTGACTGAATGCAGATCAACCACTGGTGTGTCGGTGCCAAACCCCACGCGGCCCGAGGCGTTCACATAGATCGAGTCATTACGGGCGCCAGCCAGAATGGTGAATGGCGTGCGGGCGTTGTCAACATCATCAACCGAGAACTTGTTGGCACCGCCGTTGTCGCTCTCGTTGAAGGTCAGCTGCCAGTCCACAGTGGGGAAGCTGGCTGAGGCCGATGTATCCTGTGCCTTGATCCGCAGGTTGTTTTCTTTCATGCGAATCGTGTCAAAGCCAAAGGATTCGCCGTTTACGCAGTCGACCCCGACACAGAGCGAACCCTGAATGATCACGTCGTCAGCAAAAACCTGATCGGCCTGGGCCGCCCCGACAGTCAGCACAAGCGCGCTGGCCCCCGCGGTCAGCAGATTTTTTGGATTGAAGTTCATTGTAGTGTCTCCTCGTTTACTGTTGGATATGGCCGTTACCCTAAGGCCAGTTGGCGGCGTTAACCGTCGTCTTCGTTGATTTCTTCTGGTGTAATAATCACGCCTCTTGAGACCTGAAACTGGCCAGAGGTTTGAAATGGTTTAAAGGCGGTATCGGTTTGTGCGTCACCGCGACCGCTGTCTAACTGGTTGACAACCTTCTCTTTTTCTTCCGTCGCGGCACTTAGCGAATAGCGATAGATGCCATCCACGGCATTCGCACTGTCCAGCGTGAACACCGGCGTACCGGAGACGGTATGAATGGTGATAACTTCTCCGTTGGGGGCCGAAACTTTCAACGTGGCATTGCTCAGACCCGTCCAGTTTTCGAACCAGACGGCAGTAGAGTTATGTTGTTGAACGGGTTCGACGGCCCATGCCGCTGTCGAGGCAAAGCAGAAAGCAATTCCAAGAAATAATCTTTTTACATGCGTCATATTCACGCACTCCCAGTCAAACTCTTAAGGCATTATTAATACAGAAGAAAAATACAAATCTAACAATTATTAAGCCTATGATCTTTAAGGTATAGCCGATATTTAACCAAATATTAAGACTTTCTTTCAAGAAATTTGACAGCCCGGAATTGCGCGTCATTGATCTGGCTTGCTGTCATGCTGCTTCCAAGGGCGTCGATCACGTCAGCTGCATCTGTTTGCCCTGCTGACCCGGCCAGAGTCAGCCACATGCGACCCAGCACGTAATCCTGCGGAACCCCGCGCCCCTCGAAATACAAAATCCCGAGATTGCGCATGGCCGGACCATAACCCGACTCTGCCGCGGCCCTGAACATCTCAACTGCCTCTGTCAGGGTAGCCGCGGTACCATCTGGCGTTTTGATCAGGTACCAGCCCAACTGAAACTGGGCCACCGGATCCCCGGCCTGTGCGGCCTGGCGTACAAGCGCTATTGAGTCATCGTCGTTGGGCAGGGGGGTAAGACGGGGATCATAGCGCAGAACCGGTGTGTTTTGCGGCGCAGCCCCACCAGCCCGACGGTAAAGTTCGGTGGCAAAGGCTTCGTCCAGCGGGACGCCAAAGCCGTTTTCGTAAAGCACACCGAGATTGCGCATGCCATCTGGCGATCCCTGTTCTGCGGCGGCGGCAAAAAGCTTGGCGGCGGTTTCGTAATCCTGCGGCACACCGTGGCCGCGCACATAAAGTAGGCCCAGATTGTTCTGCGCTCGGGCATGCCCTTTGGCTGCGGCCTGTTCATAGAGCATATGGGCCTCGGCATAATCCTGTGCGACGCCTGACCCCTCCTGATAGAGTACGCCAAGACTGACGATTGCCTCCAGATGCCCTGACTTGGAAGCCCAGGCATAAGCCTGCGCTGCGGCGGCCGGATCGGATGATCCATCGGCGCCGTGTTCTAACGCACGGCCCAGATCGTAAAGGTGGTCCGGATCGCCGCCCTCGGCAGCAGCCTTCAACCAGCGCAGCGCCTCGGCCTGGTTCTGCTCGATACCCAATCCACTGTGGTAATACCGACCCAGAAGGTTTTGCGCCTTGGCATCGCCACCCTCGGCCGCGCGGGCAGCCCATTCAGCCGCCGTACTGAAATTCTGCGCCACATTCGTGCCGTCGTGATAGGCAAAGGCCAGCGCCGACTGGGCGGATGGATCGCCCGCCTCGGCCTGCGCCATAAGTTGATCGGATGATGCCTGCTGGGCGAGGGCAGGGGCCGTTGCCAGAAACAGGATCAGCAGGCTGTAACGTGCGGCGCGGATCATTGATCAACCGTTACTGTTTGCGATGTTTCGGGCGGTTGTGGTTCGTGGTTATCGAACCAGCCACGCGCGGCCGCTTGCGCCTCGGCCACCTGTTCAGGTGTCATCAGGGCGTTGATGGTTTCACGCAGTTCGACCGCCTTGGTCTGACCCAGAGTGGCGGCAATGTTGAACCATTTGTGGGCCGCCACGTAATCCAGTTCGACATGGGTGCCGGTCATATACATTTCGCCGAGCCGAGCCTGTGCCGGGGCATCGCCCCCCATGGCGGCCTGTTCCAGCATCTTCGCACCGGCTGCGATGCGGTCCTGGTCTTCGCTGTCGAGATAGAGGGCCGCCAGACCCGATTGGGCGTCGCGAATACCCGCCTCGGCCTGTGCCGCAAGCCAGGCTTCCGCGTCGGCATCTGCGTTTTGCGCTGCATAAAGCGCCCAGGGAATGGCCGTCTGCGGGGCAAAACGCCCCTCCAGTGTACCGTTGGCAGCCAATTGGCCCAGCCGCAAGGCAGCCTGGTTGGCATCCTTGGTGTCCAACGCCTGTTGGTACAAGGCGATGGCGCGGTCCATGTCCTGTTCGACCCCGCGCCCCACCTCATAAAAGCGGCCCAGGGCCACTTTCGCGCGGCCTAGCCCGTATTCGCTGGCGCGGTTATACCAGTCGGCAGCAGTTTCATCGTTGCGCTCCACACCCATGCCCGTTGCATAGGCCACCGCGATATTGACCATGGCCCCGGGATCGCCGGCCTTGGCAGCTGTTGTCAGCCAGCGCAGCCCTTCGTCGACATTCTGCGGAACGGTTTCACCCTTGAGGTAATAGGTGCCAAGGCTGCGTTGGGCGATGGGCAGGCCGTTTTCTGCGGCTCGGCGATACCATTCTATCGCGGTCGAGATGCTCTGTTGGACGCCTCGACCCGATTCATATGCGGCGGCGAGGAAATACTGTGCTTCGACATGGTTGTTATCGGCAGCCCGTTCGAGCCAGGCCAGAGCCTGCGCGTTGTTATGCTCGGTGCCGATGCCCCGTGAGTAAAGCCGACTCAACTCGTATTGCGATTCGGCATGCTCTTGTTGCGCTGCGGCCAGAAGCCAATTGAAGGCGGCCTTGTTGTCCTGTGCCACCCCATTGCCTTCGCGATAGAGTAAGGCCAGGTAATACTGGGCCTCGTCATCGCCGAGGGCGGCTGCCCGGGACAGCAGGTCGGCGGCCTTTCCCGTATCCCGCGCCAAGGCGGTCGGATTGTCCTGATCCTGGGAAATGTTGCTGAGATAGATACGCGCTAGAAGGGTCATCGCTTCGACATGATTCTGCTCGGCGGCACGTGACAGAAAGACGACGGCTTCATCCATATCGACCGGTCCGCCGCGCCCCTCGACCAGCACCCGGCCATAACGGTACTGCGCCAGCGGTGTTTCCTCTTCTTCGGCAAGGTGCTTCAGACCTTCCCGCACAAACACAAAGTCGTTTGCTTTCCAGGCCTGTTCGATTTCGGCCATGGTGACCGGGGCAGGCGTATCCTGCGCATAAGCAGGCAGGGCCGCAGCACACATTGTGACAAGCAAAATCCCGGCAAACCAGCCGCGGATCCGGAAAGGAAGGGAAAGTGGCTTCATGAATGAGGGTCCAGAAAAGGAAAGTTAATAACTCGTTAAAGCTTATCGTAGCTTTTTGAAGGGCACCATAGTTTGTGTGGCTGATCGCATGTGCGGTTTTTGGTGGCCTGTTCATGCGGTCGGCACAGAGAGAGAAACGACCTTACACCATCCTCTGAGCAACCCAGATCACCACGGTGGCGCAGGCAAGGGCGGCCCCGAATGGAAGGGGTCGTGTGGGGCTGAGCGCGCGGGCCGAACGTAATCGTCCCACCGCTGCCACGGCCAGGGTGGTTAAGGCGGCGACCAACAGCATCATGGGCAGGTCATATGGACCCAACGCAGCCCCCAGACCTGCGATCAGTTTCACATCCCCCAGTCCCAATCCCTCGCGCCCGCGTATCCAGCGATATCCCCAGCGCAGAATCGCAAAGCTGCCCACCCCGATCACAGCCCCCCAAAGCGCCATCTCGGGGCGCGGCAAGCCGGTGACCCACGCCAGTGCCAGGGCGATGACAAACAACGCTCCGGTTAAGGGATCTGGCAGGCGGAACCACAGCAGGTCACTGGCGACAAGGGCCTGTAAAACCCATAAGAACAGGGCATAAAGCACGATTTCTGCTGGCGTGGTGCCAAGGATCAGGGCCAGTATGGCACAGCCGATGGCGATGATCTCCATGTAAAGCAGCCACGGTGGAATAGGGGCTTTGCACTGACGACAACGCCCCGCGCTGAGGGCAAAGGACAGGATCGGGAGCAGATCGCGCGGTTTGAGCGGCGTTTTGCAGCTGCGGCAGGCCGATGGTTTTCTCACCACGTCTTCGCCGCGCGGCAGCCTGTCGGCCAGCACTGCCAGAAAAGACCCGATGGCGGGGCTGATCAAAAGAAGGAAGGGGCCCAACATGCTGTCCTTGATAGGCGGCACGAGCGCGATTGTCAGCCCGGAGATGCGGCTCTATCATGCGCGTAATTGAAATGAGGATATTCGCATGATGATTGCCGCACCCGCCCCCAAACAGGCTGAACAACGTGATGCAGGCTTCTCTTTGCTTGAGCTGATGGTTGTGGTGGTGATTCTATCGATTCTGGCGCTGGTGATCGTGCCCCGGGTGATCGACCGGCCCGATCAGGCCCGCGTGGCCCGGGCGCAATCGGACATCGCGGCGATTGCCAGTGCGATCAATCTCTACCGGCTGGACAATCTACGCTATCCCACCACAGAACAGGGATTGAGTGCGCTGGTCAGCCCGCCCACCACCGAACCCGCCGCGCCAAACTGGGCGACGAACGGGTATATCGACCGGCTGCCGGTTGATCCGTGGGGACAGCCCTATCAATACCTGTCCCCCGGCGTGCATGGCGATTTTGACATCTTTTCTTATGGGGCGGATGCGGCCCCCGGCGGCACAGGCGCGGATGCGGATATAGGCTCGTGGGGACAAAGCTGACCTCGGGAAAAGGCCCGCAGGCCGGGTTTACCCTGATTGAACTTCTGGTGGTGATCGCGGTTTTGGCGGTGCTGAGCGTGGGGGCGGTTCTGGTTGCCGGGCGTGGCGGGCCAGAGGCGAGCGGCACGGCCGACATGACCCGCTTTTACGATCAGTTTGCCACCCAGCGTGCCCTGGCTATCCAGGGCCGCGAGACGCGTGGGCTCGTCGTGCAGGGCGACGGGTTGCAGACGGCGCGTCTGGGGCCGGAGGGCTGGGCATTTTCAGAGGCGATACAGCCCTGGCGCGGCGATGTCGCCTTTGCACGGGAAAACGAAACCTTTGTCCTGAACGCACCGGATATCCGGTTTCTGTCCAATGGCCGGACCAGTGTTTTCACGATCGGCTTTGCGGATGGTGGGCGCTGTGAGGCCGATGGCAGGGCGGGGCTGACATGCGACGTGCGCTGAAGCGAACCACCCGCGGGCTGACCCTACTGGAGTTGGTCATCGCCGTGATGGTTCTCTCACTGGGTAGCATTGCGGCCATTCGTGCCACCGATCAGTCCCGCGTGGCGATCGGGGGCATGCAGACCCGTGTTCTGGCCCAGATCGTGGCCCGCAACCGGGTGCAGGAACTCCAGCTTTATGGCGCTGTTCAATCGGGCAGCCTGCCCGCGACGGTGGAGATGGGTGGACGCAGTTTTCAGATCACCACCGACACGACGAGTACAGCCGGGGGGCTGATCGAAGCGCGCGTGGCGGTGCGCGGCCCGGACGGGCCGGGGGCGTTTCTTGTGGCCTATGTAAGCCCGCTGGGGCCGGGGCAATGACGCGGGGCCTGACCTTGATCGAACTGGTCATCGCGATGGCCGTCTTTGCCTTGATTGCGGTGATGGGTCTGCAAAGCCTGTCTGGCAGCCTGATCATGCGGGACCGTCTGAGCGCCACGGCGGAACAGACAAACCAGATGGGGCAGGGGGTTGCGTTGCTGCGCAATGATCTGTCGGCGGCCTTGCCGATGCTGTTTTTCCCGCCCGAGAAGGGCGCGCCCTTGTCGGCGCTCAGGTCGCTGCGCGGGTCCAGAGGGTTCAGCCTGTCCGTGGGTGGGCAGCCAGCGTTGACATTGTCCAGCGGTGGCAGTGATGCGATGCACAAACAGCGCGTCACATGGCAGTTCGATCCCGATCAGCAGCGCCTGACGCGGGCTGTCTGGCCCACGCTTTACCCCGCGAGCGCCGCCCAGCAAGGGCCACAGGTGCCGGTGCTGGAGGGGGTAACAGGCGTTGCCTTCCGTAGTTTTTGGGCAGGACAGGGATGGACCAACGGGATGCGCGCGCCCAGCGGGGCGCTTCAGAGCGGCAATAGCCCCGCGCTTGATGATGACAGTGCGGGCAGTACCACGCCCGAGATTTATTCCGACACGTTACCTCGCGCGATCGAGGTTACGCTGGAAACCCGGGATTACGGTCAGATCGTGCTGCTGGAGTATTTTCAATGAGAAGGTCGCGCGGCTTTGTTCTGATCAATGCGCTGGTGCTGGTCGCGGCTTTGTCCGCGGTCGCGTTGGCGCTGCTGGCCCGCGCCGAAGGGAGCCGCATCCGGGTGCTGGCCGCCGGACAGGCGGTACAGCTTGAGCTGTATCTGGACGCGTATGAGGTTCTGGCGCAATCGCTGCTCAATCGGGATATCGGGGCGATGGATCACGAAGGCGAAGCCTGGGCACGCGACGATAATGATCTGTCGTTGGATCGCGGCCGTGTTGCGGGCCAGATCACGGACCTGCAGGGACGTTTCAACCTCAACTGGCTGACTAATCCCGAGGATGTCGTGGTGCGCAACGCTTTCGAGGCGCTGGTGGCACGGCTGGGCGTGTCCACGCGTGTGCGGGACGAGATTATCGCGGCCCTTGGCCCGGGCGGCGGGGATAGCGAGGCCCGCCGCGATCAGGGCGTGCCCGAAGATCTGCCCGGTGGAGCGGCCCTGATGCTGGATCAATTGCCGATTCCGGACGACGCGCTTGAGCGCCTCGACCCCTATGTCACCGTTCTGGCAGGGGGTGGAAAATTGAATGTGAACACGGTCACCGCGCCCGTGCTGGCCAGTTTTCTGCCCGGTGCCAGCCCGGCGGCACTGGACACGCTTCTGCGCACGCGCGCGACAGAACCATTCACGTCCGTCGAGGACTTCAAAAATCGCCTGATTGATGCGGTCGGCGCTGAACTGGTTGAAAACCTTGATGAAGATCGGTTTGGCATCGGCTCGGAATGGTTCGAGGTCACGATTACAGCCGCGCTGGACGGGCAAATCGCACGCCGCGACGTGGTTTTGCAACGCTTGCCGCTTCCTGTGGGCGCGCAAGTGGCCTATCGTCTGGACACGTGGTGAGCGGAGAAGCAGTGGTGAACGCCGACACTAAGATCAAAGTGGACGGAGACGGGGCAGGTGGGCCCTTTCCCGACTCGTTTGCCTACCTGTCAGAGGCGGGCACGGCCCTGACGGCCCGGCAGATCGGGCTGGTTCCGGGGGGTGATGTACCCTTGCTGGCAGTTGAACTGCCCGACGCCCTGCGTGGCCATGCCCGCGAACAAGTGGCCGAGCGGCAGATGCGTGATGCCCTGGGCGGCGGCAATGACAAGATCGTAATCCGCCCCTTCCACGGCCCCGGAAATCCGCAGGACTGGTCCCGCGTGCTGGTGGCTGACCGTGACAGGCTGGACGATTGGCGTCGCATGGCAGGCCCGGCATGCAAAGCGGTCTTACCCGATTATCTGGCCTTGCCGACCGATGCGGGGCTATGGACCATCGCCGGTAATGGGGCGACTATACTGACCCGGCTGGGCCCTGAGGATGGGTTTAGCGCAACCCCTTCTGTTGCCCTGCGCCTTTTGAAGGATGCCTTGGCGGCCGCCGATCCGATGCCCCGCGCCGTATTCAGCCCTCAGCCGCTAACGCCCGAAATCGAGGCTCTGTTCGAGGCGCATGACGTGCCGGTTGCGGACAGTGAGACAGCGCTGTCTGCCGTCGGCTTTGCCCCTCCGCGCGTGTTGGCGCATGGCGAGCTGGCATTTGATTTGCGGCGTGATCCACGCGCGGCACGGGCGCAACTGAAAGCCCGTATCCTTCCGTGGCGTTGGCCCGTTCTGATTGGGGCGCTGGCGATGTGCCTGTGGGCCGCAGCCCAGATGCTGGCCATTCGTGGCCTGGAAGATCAGGCGACACAGTATCGTGCAGCGACCCTGGAAACGGTGCGCGCCGAGTTCGTGCCCACGGGGCCGGTGCTGGATATCCGCACTCAGGTCAGCCGGGCGCTGGCCGAGGCGCGGGTGGCCGCGGCGGGGGCAGGGGAACGCGTGTCGCCCCTTGATCTTCTGGGTCTGGCCGCAGATGTGATGACCACGCGCAAGGCCCAACCCGACTTTGTCGCCTACACGGTCGCAGACGGGCTAAGCGCTGTGGTGCGGGTGGAGAACTTTGCCGCGGCCGATGATCTTGCCGCCGCGTTGCGCGAGGCCGGTCTGGTGGCGACGGTGGTGGAAAGCCGGGTCAGCGAGGGTGAAGACGGTGTGCGCACCGAATTGCGCATCGCCGCCCCGGACAAGACGATTGCGGGGGAGGGCGGATGATCGAACGGTTCATCGATTTCCTGATCAGGCTTGCCCCGCGCGAACGCGTTTTGCTGGCGTTGCTTGTCGTCGTCATTCTGCCCGCCGCATTGGTGTTGGGCTGGCTTTTGCCGCTGTCCGAGGCGCGCAGTTCTGCCCAGACCGCGTTGGCCGAGGCGCAGGCGCTGGACAGTTGGGTGATGGGCCGTCAGGCGGAAAAGGCAGCTTTGGCCCTTCCATCCGACTCCGGGGTTGTGGCCCCGGCCATCGGCGCGTCGGCCTTAGAGCAAAGCCTGATCTCGGCCCAGCTGCGCCCCAGTCTGAGTACCCTTGAAACACGGGATGGCGGCGAGATCGCCCTGCGGTTTGACGCCGTGAATTTCGTCGACCTGATGCGCTGGATGGATGCCGAGGACCCGGCATGGGGATACCAGATCACGGCGCTGAGGATCGACCGCACCGACCGCTCTGCTGTCGTGGAAGCGGGCCTGACCTTGCAGCCCTTGGGGCAGTAAACGCGCGGATGCAAAGATGATGGCGTCTTGGGATGCAGGATGATTTTGAACCTCGCGCCAAAGACCTGACCCATGATAGCGAACTTGGCAAAAGCAGCCTTCGGGGCAGGGTGCAGCGAATGTCGGCTTCGAACCCAAAGCGGTCGTCACAGCTACGCGCCCAGCCGGTTAACAGCCGCGCAGCGGCCCGGCCATCGTCAGCCCCTCCCTTGGGCTGGCGATTTGTATTAAGACGGCGCTGCGTTCATTCTGTGGATGTACTTTGCGACCATAAAGTGCCCTGAAGCAAATGGCGGCCGCCCCCCCAGGGGCTGACGTTGGCCTCTGGTGGCTGGCGCATGACGAAGGTCGGCTTGATCCCGCACCGATACCAATCGTGAGAGGCCGCTCCAAGCCTGATCCGGGTTAAAACCGCCTGATGGATGCAAGGATCATCTTGTCCAAGGTCTCAGCATGCTGGGGGCGGTTCAGAGGGATTGCAGGCGGACGTTGATTGAAGCCTGACGTCCGGCCATCGCGCCCATTGGGTCCATGCCGGGATGGGCCTTGAGCATTTCGCCCAAAGACGCTTTCGCCGCCAGGAGGTGGCGCTTGCCCGCCGCCCGGTCGCCTGCGTTCAGCGCGGCCACGCCCAGTTCATGTTCGGCGGTGCCATGTACGGCCAAGGCAGCCGAGCGCAATGACTTGTCGTCGGTCTGGGACAGTGCTCTGGCCTGGGCTGACGCCTTGTCGTAGTGGCCGGCCCGCAGCTGGGTATGGGCGTATTCCAGTCGCATGCGCGGTGCCAGTGGTCCGGCCTTTGGAATAAGCGCGGCATAGGCCTGACTGGCTTGCGAATAGCGGCCGCGCTCCAGCGCATCGCGGGCGATGCCATATTGCTTTTGAAAATTCTTCTCGCCAATACCGGTCCCTTCGTCACACGCGCTGAGCACGAGGAGCGAAAAGCCCAAAAATCCGGCGGTTGCCAGTGATCTTACCTGCATCTGTCTGCTCGTCTTTGTTTTTATCTTTCAATGTGCGACTGTATCATCACGCGGAATATGCGTCTATTGAGCGTGGAAAACTCTTTGATGCCTGTTGCCAAGGAAGGACAGTCATGCGGTTTGTGGCCTTTTTTGCTTTGCTGATCTCACTGGGTGCTGCCGGGTGGGCGGGGCAGATGTTGTGGCAGGAAATGCAGGTCAGCTATGATCCGGTGTCAGCACGGACCGAAAGCGCGCGTGAGGCCGAACCACAGCCCCCGGCGCAGGCGATGCCGCCCCGGGCATGGCCGATCCTGTTTGGCGAGAAGATGCCGCCTTTACCGCCGCAACCCCCAGAACCTCCGCAGGCCGAAGAGGCCAAACCGCCGAGTCCGAACGCGCCACCGCTTGACAGCCTTGGCTACACGCTGAGCGGGGTTGTGCGGGCGGATGGGGCTGTTTGGGCGCTGGTATCTCATCCCACCGGAGATCAGGTGTTGCGCGTCGGGGACGACCTTGGTGCGGGAGTGATCGTCGCGCGGATCGACGAACAAGGTTTGTGGGCTGGTGCAGAAGGCGATGAACCGGCTTTGCTGGGCTTTCCCGAGTAAACGCAGAAACGATCGCTTCGCGGGTCCGCCACAGTGAGTCCCAATTGCACATCAAATCCATAAAATCTGACGCGGCTATAATGAAAGGTGCTATTTCAAATAAAATAGGCTACAGTGAAGCTTGAGGATAAGAACACATCTCCCGTGACACCCATATATAAAGACCGGGGCGCGAGGCGGTGGACCAAGAGGCAGAGAGCAGGTCATGGTACTATTTGTACGGTTGCGGGCGGCGTGGGCCGTCCTGATCCTTGTCTTGGGCTTGGCAAGTCTTGCCCCCATGCGGGCAGACGCGCAGGTCGAGCTGAACTTGCGGGACGCCGATCTACGCAGTTTCGTGCAGATCGTCTCCGAGGCAACAGGGCGATCTTATGTGCTGGATCCGGCGGTGCGCGGCACTGTGACGGTTCTGGCCCCCAGCGATATGACGCCGGATGAACTCTACGAAGTGTTCCTGAGCGTGTTGGAGCTGAACCGGCTGACGATTGTCGAGGGGACAGGCTCGGACCGGATCGTGGCGATGAACACGGCGCGCGAGCTGTCGGGCGGGGCACCGGGAAGTGGGGCTTACGAGACCCGCGTGATCAAGGTCGAACATATTCCGCTGAATGAAGTGATCGAGGTGGTGCGCCCCTTGCTGCCCGCCGAGGCGGTGCTGACGCCGGTACCGGGATCGAACCTGTTGATCCTGTCGGACCGTGGCCAGAACCACCGCCGGATCGAGAACCTGATTGCCCGTCTGGACCAGCCGCAGGAAGCGCCCATTGAAATCCTGCGCTTGCGCAATGCCAACGCTGCCGAGGTTTTGCAGGTGGTGCAATCCATGAACATCATTCCCGACGGCGCCAGCGTGACCGCCGACCGGCGTTCGAACGCGCTTTTGATTTCGGGGCCTGATAGTTTGCGCCAGCAGGTGCGCACCCTGGCCGCCCGTCTGGATACGCAACAGAACAACACGGTCAGCCATGCCATCGGTCTGAACTATGCCGAGGCGGCCGCGATGGCCGACGTGGTTTTGCGCAGCCTGCAGAACCAAAACGCCGAAGGCCAACAACAGGGTGAAATCCGGATTGTACCCGAACCGCAGACCAACACGCTATTGGTCAGCGCTCCGCAGGATCAGATGGACGACATTATACATATGGTGCGTTATCTGGATCGCCGCCCGTCTCAGGTGCTGGTCGAAGCGGTGATTTTCGAAATGTCGGTCGAAACCTTCTCGGATCTGTCGGTGCAGTTTGGCGCGATCGTGAATTCCGCTGTCGTGGGCGGCGCGCAATTTTCGCTGGAAGGGCGCCCCAGCCTGACCAACCTTGTCTCAAGCGTGTCTTCGGGCACGGTGATTGATGCCGGATCGGGCGGGATCATCGGCGGCGTGCCCACGGGTGACAACGGGTTGGCCGGATTTCTGGCGGCGGTGGCAACCAATCAGTCCACCAAGCTGCTGTCGACCCCGTCGATCATGACCCTAAACAACCAGGAGGCCGAGATTATCGTGGCGCAGAACGTGCCCTTCGTGACCGGGTCGTTCTCGACGGTCGGCGATGACGCGATCCCGGAAAACCCGTTTCAGACCATCGAGCGCGAGGATATCGGCCTGACCCTGAACGTCACGCCCCAGATCAACGCCGACAAGACGGTGAAAATGGAAATCAAACAAGAGGTCTCGAACCTGACGCGCAACACTGCGTCGACCGGTGGCGAGATCACCTCGAAACGCTCGCTCTCCACGACCGTGCTGGTGCGCGATGGCAACGTGGTGATGCTGGGCGGCTTGTTGGAAAACGGATCGGGCAGTGCGAAGCAGGAAGTGCCCGGCTTGTCCAAGCTGCCATTGGTTGGTGGGTTGTTCCGCGGCAAGAACGCATCGAAAAGCCAGCGGGTGTTGTTGGTGCTTCTGCGGCCCAAAGTTGTGAATTCCGAGGAAGAGGCCAAACGGCTGACCCGGGCATTGGCGCGCGAAGCGAAAGCAGCAAGCCTTGCCATTGAGCCCATTGATGAAGGACACTACCCGCGCAGCCCCGGGGGCGGCCTGCCATTTGACGGGGCAGATCTGAACCAACCTTTTGATGCCGGATTTATTGATGACGTCGCCCAAACCCGAAACTTCCCTCCACTCCCCACCCGACTCAGATTTGGTGGCAACTAGTCCGCGTCCGCGCCTGCCCTTTGCGTTTGCCCGCGATGCGCAGGTGTTGCTGGACGGGGCGCGGCTGGTGGTTGGCCCGGATGCCACGGCGCAAGGCCTGCGCGAAGCGCAACGCCGCGCGGGCCGGATCGAACTTGAGCTGATCGAGCAGAGCCGCGCGGGATTTGAGACCGCCCTGTCGCAATTCTATGAAGGTGACAATGGCGATGGCCCTGCGGGTGAGGCTGAACCCAGTTTCGACCTTGAAGACATGTCCGGGCCCACGGCACAGCGCGATCTGTTGGAAGAAAGCGGCGATGCGCCGGTGATCAAGCTGGTCAACCAGCTGTTGCGCCGCGCGGTCAGCTCGGGCGCGTCGGATTTGCATGTCGAACCCTATGAGGGTGGTTTGCGTGTGCGGATGCGCATTGACGGTTTTCTGCAGTCGGTGATGGACCGCAACGATGTGCCGGTGCGCCGGGTGATATCACGGCTGAAGGTGATGGCGGGGCTGGATATTGCCGAAACCCGCCTGCCACAGGATGGCCGCATCCCGCTGCGTTTGGGCGGGCGGCTGATCGATACCCGTGTCAGCTCATTGCCCGGAAACTACGGCGAACGGATTGTTTTGCGGATTTTGGACCGCTCGACAGGTCTGATGCCGTTGAAGAACCTAGGGCTGTCGGATGCGCAAGAGGCGTTGCTGGAACGGATGTCGGCCTTACCCAACGGGATTATTCTGGCCACGGGGCCAACCGGCTCGGGCAAAACAACGACGCTTTATTCCTTGCTGAACCTCGCCAACCAGGACGAGCGCAATATCGTTACTGTGGAAGACCCGATAGAATATGACCTGCAAGGGATCAGCCAAAGCCAGATCAATGCCGAGATCGGCATGACCTTTGCCGCGGGTCTGCGGGCCACGCTGCGTCAGGACCCGGACGTGATTCTTGTGGGCGAAATCCGCGACAGTGAAACCGCCAGCGTTGCCGCACAGGCGGCCCTGACCGGGCATCTGGTGTTTTCTTCCCTGCACGCTAACGGCTCGGTCGGGGCCGTGGTGCGTTTGCGTGATTTGGGGTTGGACAACTTTCTGATCGCCGCCACTCTGCGCGGCGTGATTGCGCAACGATTGCTGCGTCGCCTGTGTGCAGTATGCAGCCAACCCCATGCGCCCACACCCGCCGAAGCCGCGCATTTCCAACGCCATGACCTACCCTTGCCCGCAGAGATTCACACGGCGATTGGTTGTGAGGCCTGCAATGGGTCGGGCTATGCGGGTCGGGTGGGCATTTTCGAGATGGTCGAAGTGGGCGACAGCCTGCGCGAAGCAATAGATCGCGGCGCAACCGAGGCCGAGATGAAGGCGCTCGCGCTGGAGGAGGCCGAAACGCTATTTGGTCAAAGCCTGGCGGAAGTCAGGGCCGGGCGCACATCGCTGGCCGAAGCGCTGCGCGTGGTGGGGGATGTGGCGTGAAGGCTTACGCCTATATCGCCTATACCGATGAGGGCCGGCGCAAGACCGGCACCGTGGTGGCGGAAACCGAGACTCATGCTGCTGAAAAGCTGAAGGATCAGGGACTTTACGCCTCGGAGCTGACCGCACGGGCACGCCGGGTTGGGGCAGGGGCCTTTTCGCGGACACGCCTAAGCCCGGAATTGCAGGCGGTGATGACCCGGCAGATGGCGGTGCTTCTGTCCGCCGACATGCCCGCCGAAGCGGCGCTGGATGCGGTGCGCGCAGGTGGAAGCGCGGCGCTGGATCGGGTGGGGGCCGCCGCGCAAGCCGCCCTGATGGATGGCGCCCCACTGTCCGAGGCGCTGGAACGCAGCGGCGCCGGGTTCCCACGCTATTACATCGCCTCGGTGCGTTCAGGCGAGACGGCGGGCGATGCGGCGCAGGTCTTTAACGAGCTGGCCGACCACCTCGATACGCTTGGCACCGACAAGGCGCAGATTTCCACGGCCCTGATCTATCCGGGTTTCGTGGCGGCGGTGTCGGTTCTGGTCTGTACCATCCTGATGGTCAATGTCGCGCCCGAGATCGTCTCGATGTTTGAACTGTCGGGGCGGCCTTTGCCGGTTCTGACGCAAAGGATGCTGGCCGTCAGTGATTGGATCGGTGCGCATAAGATGCTTCTCGGTGCGATCCTGCTGGGCCTGATCGTGCTGGGTGTACTGACGCGATTCGTACCACCGCTGCGACAAGCGCGCTATCGGTTAGGGCTACGCCTGCCCTTGATAGGACGTTTGATGCGGTTAGGGGCATCTGTGCAATATCTTCGCACGCTGGCGCTGGTTCTGGCCAGTCGCCAACCGGTGATCAACGCATCCGGAAGTGCCGCGCAGGTGATGGATATCGACCGGTTCCGTGCCGAGGCCGAAGCGGTCACGCAGGCGGTGCAATCGGGCGACAGCCTGAGCACGGCGCTTGAGAATCTCAGCCCAATTCCGCCAGTTGCGCGGCAGTTGATCAACGCGGGCGAGGCGTCGTCTCGCCTTGCACGGATGACGGAAAGGGCGGCGATGCTGGTGGAAAACGGCCTGTCGACCGAACGCAAACGCATCGCCGCGTTGCTGGAACCTATGCTGATGATGGTGGTGGGCGCACTGGTGCTGGTGATCGTGCTGTCGATCCTGTTGCCCATCTTCGATTTGCAGGCGGTGGTGGCAGGCTGAGTCCAGGTCAAATTCGCAGCCAGCCCTTAATACGGGCAAAGGCGGTCAAATTGACCACTGTCCAATCGCGAGATGCCCGGAAAAGGGACAGGCTGGGTCTTTTGCACAAACCCTGTGCAATTGGGCTGGTCACCCGCAAAAGAAGCTGCCAATTTCCATCCGTTAGACGGGAGGAGGATCGACAGATGGTCGATCTGTGGCAGGGGTTGTCGCAGGCATTCTGGCTTGTAATCAGCGCCGATGCAGAATTGCTGGAAATCGCGATGCGATCTTTACGGATCACGCTAACGGCGTTGGTCCTGGCCTGCTGTATTGCCATGCCACTGGCAGCCCTTCTTGCGATCCGCCGGTTCCGGTTCAGGCGCACGGTGATTGCGGTTCTGAATGCCCTGATGGGGTTGCCACCCGTGGTGGTGGGGTTGATCGTTTACGTCTTGCTGTCGCGCTCGGGGCCGTTTGGTGTGTTTGGGCTTTTGTTCACACCCACCGCAATGATCATCGCACAGATGATCATCATTGTGCCGCTGATTGCCAGTATCGCCCACCAGTCGCTGCGCGATCTCTGGCATGATTATCACGACCTTCTGATTTCGATGAATGTCACGCAGACCCAGAAGGTGAAAACCTTGTTGTGGGATGCCCGCCGCGCCTTGCTGACCGCCGCGTTGGCCGGGTTTGGCCGCGGGATCGGTGAGGTCGGCGCGATCATGATCGTGGGGGGCAACATTGATCATGTCACACGGGTGCTGACCACAGCCATTGCGCTGGAAACCGGCAAAGGGGATTTTGCGCTGGCGCTGGCCCTTGGCTTTGTGCTGATCGCGCTGGCGCTGGCCGTGAACTTTGCGATTCACGGGCTGAGCCGCACGGAACGGGATGGCAGATGGTAAGCGAACTATTTCCTCTGAGCGTGAAAGGCGCGCTGACCCGGCGCCGGGGCAAAGTACTGGTAGGCCCGGTCGACCTTGAGCTGGACGGGCAGGGGATCTGCGTGATCCTCGGGCCAAATGGATCCGGCAAAACCAGCCTGTTGCGCATGCTGCATGGGATTGCGCGGCTGCATGATGGCACCATCAGATGGGCCTGCGACACCAAGACGGCGCGCAACGCGCAGGCTTTCGTGTTTCAGCAGCCGGTCATGTTGCGCCGGTCAGTCGTCGATAATCTTGTCTATCCTTTACAGATGCACGGCATGGCGCGGGACCAAGCGATTAGCATGGCAAAAGACTGGGCCGCGCGGGCGGGCCTGTCGGACATGCTGGACCGCTCGGCCACTGTTCTTTCGGGCGGCGAAAAACAGAAAGTCGCCTTGGCGCGGGCGTTGATCCAAAACCCGTCGCTGGTGTTTCTAGACGAACCCAGCGCATCACTGGATGGCCGCGCGACCCGCGAGATCGAAGAGATATTGCTGGGCTGTAGCGCAGCGGGCACACGGCTGATCATGTCGACCCATGACCTTGGTCAGGCGCGTCGCTTGGCCAACCGGGTGGTGTTCTTACTGAATGGAAGCGTGCATGAAACCGGCCCTGCCGACTCCTTCTTTGACGGGCCGAAGACGCCCGAGGCGCGGGCCTTCTTGAATGGAGACATCGTGGAATGAGACTGAAACTTGGTTTTACATTTGCTGTGGTTCTGTGGGCCGGAGTGGCGCAGGCAGCTGATGTCATGCGCATGGCCGTAACCACATCTTTTCATAATTCCGGGCTGGCCGAGGTACTTTTGCCCACAATTCAAGACGATCTTGATCTTGAGGTGCAATTGCTTGTGGTTGGAACGGGGCAGGCCCTGAAACTGGGACAGGCAGGGGATGTGGACGCCATTCTGGTGCATTCCAAGGCCGCAGAAGAGGCCTTTGTGGCAGATGGGTATGGCACGCACCGGCGCGAGATCATGTATAATGATTTCGTCTTTGTCGGACCCTCGGATGATCCGGCCGGAATCGCGGATGCTTCTGACGCAAAGAACAGCCTGCAAAAGATCGCAACGACTGAGGCCACCTTTGTCAGCCGCGGGGATGACAGCGGCACCCATAAGAAAGAACTGTCCTTGTGGAATGCAGCCGGGCTGAACCCTGAAGGGGCATGGTACAATGCTGTCGGAGCTGGCATGGGCGCGGCGCTGAACACCGCGTCGGGCATGAATGCCTATATCCTGTCGGACCGGGCCAGCTGGCTGAACTTTGGCAACAAAGGCGATCTGGCGCTGCTGTTTTCCGGTGATCCCGTGCTGTTCAACCAGTACGCCTATTTGCCGGTGAACCCCGAGCTGCACCCCCATGTGCAAAACGAATTGGCCATCAAGCTGGAGGGTTGGCTGACCGGGGAACGCGCCAAAGACCTGATCGACAGCTACAAGATCGACGGGGAAACCCTATTCGTTTTCAACGCAGTTGAGGCGAAATAGGCTCTGTTACTCGTCCAGCGAGCCGTGGATTGCAAATTGATCGAGCGCCGCCTCCTGGCGTTCGATCACGCGGTAGGCTTCGCGTACGCCCGCCTCTGACAGCTCGCGCGAGACCGTGAGCAGATCATTAGGCGCATGATCCTCGCAAAGTTCGACCATCTGGGCGATTTCTTCCTGCGCTGTGGGCAAGGCTGCCTCCACAGACGGAGCGCCGTAATAGGTCACGAAATGCTGGGCCAGAAGCCCCGAAAGTGTCTCTAATTCGGTAGGTTCAATGATCGTGACAGCCACAAAGGTCACCCGACCGCCGGTTTCCAGGCCGAACCAGCCATTAGCAAAAGCCTGTCGTGCCTTGCCGGTCAGATCGCCCTCGGTCCAGTTGGAAAACTCGAACCCGCCCGAGATGCACCATTCGCCGGTGCGCGCCGGGCTGGAAAAGACGCGTTGGTCGCTTTCGTCGAAATGGATGGCGCGGGCAAGTTTCATTGGCCGGTCTCCTTTAGCAGATCGGTCAGGGGGATCAGGTGGGTGGTTTCGTCATCGCGCAGCAACATGCCGAAATCCTCGTCAATACCAAGGAACGTTCCGCTCAGATCACCGCGCGTGATCGCTTCACCGATGCCATGCGCCAGCCCGCGCCATTCCGTATGCAGGGCTTGTGCGCCGCCATCTTCCCAGCGGTTGATCCCGTTCAGCGTATGCCGGGCCCAGGATTCGATCAGGGTGGGCGGGTCCACATCGGCGCAACCCTCGGCATAAAGCGCGGTTTGATCGGGGGTGGTGCCGGGATCATCCGAGTCAGGCAGCAAGGGCAAGGTGAAGCCGACGACCAGCCAGTCAGGAATCGCATCTGGATCGTCCGTGGCGCTGAGTACGTTAAACCGCCCACAGCTTGCCCCATTGATGCGCAGCCCACCATCCCAATCCAGATGCACTGCCACCTCGGGCGGGGCCAAGGCGCCCAATGCGTTCTGAAACCCGACAGCGCAAAGCGGCAACATCACCATCGCTTTGGACAGAGGCACTTCGGGGGCAAAAACCAGCGCGGCTTCGATCCGCGTGGCACCTAATACGTAAGTGACCAGCCCCGCATCACATCCCAAGGTGGCGCGTCGTGCGGCGTGGCCCAGGGCATCGCCCTCAGCGGCTTCACCCCACATCAGCGGCGGAAAGGTGAGGCTTGCCTCGCTCATGCTGCGCCCGTGGCCACCAAGGCAGCGGCCACGTCCTGAAATGCCTTGGCCTGTGGGCTGTCGGGCTGGCTGACCGTCACCGGTGCACCTCCATCTGCCGCCAGCCTGATCTGCAGATGAAGCGGGATTTCGGCCAGCAAAGGCACATTGATCTTGGCCGCTTCGGCGGCAACGCCGCCATGGCCGAACATGTGTTCTTCATGGCCGCAGTTTGAACAGATATGCGTGCTCATATTCTCGATCATCCCGACAATTGGCACTTTCAATTGCTGGAACATATCAATCCCCTTGCGGGCATCCAGAAGGGCAACATCCTGCGGGGTCGAAACGATGATCGCACCGTCCACATGGAACTTCTGGCTGAGCGTCATTTGCACGTCGCCCGTTCCGGGGGGAAGGTCAACCAGAAGCACATCAAGTGCCCCCCACTGCACCTGATTCATCATCTGCTGCAGCGCACCCATCAGCATCGGCCCGCGCCAGACCACCGCCTGATCCTCGTTGGTCATCAGGCCAATGGACATCATCGTCACGCCGTGATTGCGCATTGGCAGGATGATCTTGCCATCAGGACTGGCTGGGCGACCAGAGACGCCAAGCATCCTTGGCTGAGACGGCCCATAGACATCCGCATCCAGCAGACCGACACGCCGTCCCTGTTGCGCCAAAGCACAGGCCAGGTTCGCCGACACGGTGGATTTGCCCACGCCGCCCTTGCCCGAGGCGATGGCAATGATCCGATCCACGCCGGGTACTTTCTGGGGGCCGCTGGGTTCCGCCGCACGTTGCGGTTTCAGGTCCGGTGGCGCAGCCTTGTCAGAATGGCCGGTCAGAACAATGCTCACGCCACTCACACCATCAAGCGCGTTCAACGCCGCTTCGGCCTCGGCCTTAACGGCCTCGTAGGCCTTGGCGTGGCTGGGCGCGATTTCCATCACGAAACGAACCGTACCAGCCTCGTCCACATTGAGGGCGCGCACCACACCACTGGCCATGATATCGCTGCCGGCGATAGGATCATTGATCGTCTTTAGGGCCGCCGTGACGGCATCTCTGCTCAGGGTCAATGGGGTTAGTCCTGTCCGTTGATCGTGCCGGTCACTTCATGGTTCATGCCCAGCTCTTCGATGGTGACCACGGTCTTGATGGCATAGGTCTTGCCCGCCGTATCCGCCCCGCGCATGGCTTCTTCGATGGCCTGTTGCGAGGTCACGCCAACCTGCTTGAGGAATTTGCGCATCGACATGTTGAAATCTTCGCTCATTGGGAGGGTCCTTTGTGTTGGATTGACGGAAAGGCGGGCAGGGGCCTAGGCTTGGTCCCATGCTGATACGTGTTTTGACCTGTGTTTTGATCTGCCTGCCCCTTGGGGCGTTGGCGGATGACAAGCTTGTCCGGCTGCACGTGCCCCAGGCGCTGGCCGAAACCGGTGTCCTGTCTTACATCCTGCCGCGCTTTTCGCTCAAGACCCAGGTGCGGGTTGAGAAGGTTGCCGATCCCGCCGAGGCGGATTTGCTGTTGGGGGATACGGGCAGATCCTTGTTTGAAGGGGCCGGACAGGTCTGGAAACTGGAAGTGGTTAACCCCGATCATCCGGGCACCGGGAAACTGGCCAAGTGGTTGCGGTCCGAGGTTGGTCAGCGCGCGGTGACGGGATACGCGCCGGATGGACAGCCGTTGTTCACCCTGGCAGAGCCGGGCGAGGCCGAGGCGGTTGCGGTGACCATCAGCGGGGATGCAGAGCTGGGCCATGACCTTGCCCGTGCCAAATGCGTCCGTTGTCATGCGGTGGACGAGGCGACGCGCGGTTGGGGCATCGGCTCGACGCCCAGCTTCGGTGTGTTGCGCACGATGTCGGATTGGGAGGCGCGGTTTGCCGCGTTCTACCAGCTCAAACCACATGCCGCGTTCACACAGATCACCGGAGTCACGGACCCGTTTCCACCGGATTTGCCCTCGCCCATAGCTCCCATCGAATTGTCGCTGGACGAGCTCGAGGCCATGCTGGCCTATGTCGCCGTGATGCCGCCAGCCGATCTTGGTAAACCTCTCGAACATCAGTGATCCTTGCGGTCGCTGAAATAGTCTTCGGTCGTGCGCGGCTTGGGGCGTTCCTTGCCGGCAAAAGGATTGTCGGTCGAATGGAACTGCGCATTGACCCGGCAATCATCGCACATCTGGATCATGCGCAGTTTGGCAGGATCGCTGAACATGGAATGGCCAGTCAGCTTCTCGGTGATCCGGTCAATCGCAGATTTTGAGCCGAACAGGTTACCGCATTCCACGCAAGCAAATGGCTCTTCTTCGTTCAGCACTTCTTGACGCAATGCCGCATCGGTCAAGTCCAGCCGGGGTTCGTACGTGATCGCATCCTCGGGACAGATATTGGCGCAAAGACCACATTGCAGACAGGCATCTTCCTGAAAGCGCAGCTGGGGTTTGTCCTGATTGTCGCCAAGCGCCCCGGACGGGCACAGCGACACGCAAGACAGGCACAGGGTGCAGGTATCGGTATTGACCAGCACCGCGCCATAGGGCGCGCCTTCGGGCAGGGGCAAGTGTTCCGTGTCCGGATGCAGCGCGCGGGCGGCTTGCCGCGCGATCTGACGGCGGGTGCCCATCGGGCGCACCGGGTTGGCAACCGGGGCAGGGGGCGTGTCCGCGCCGTAAAGCGCATCGGACATCGCGTCCGGGTCGGTCACATCCAGAAGGCTGACGCGGGCCTCTCCGCCAATCGCTGCACTCAGGGCAACCTGTGCGGTCATCGCATCGCGATCCGCACCGGGGCCGGGCAGCAGGGCGACATGGGCAAACCCGGCGGCCAGCGCGGCCACTGCCTCGGCGTGACCAAAGGCGCCGATCGCGTCCATTTCCAGCGGCATCACGTCGGCAGGCAACCCACGTCCGTGGCGGGCGGCGAGATGGATCATCTCGGTCCCATGGGCGTCATGGACAAGCAGGCGCGGGGCCTCACCACCGGCAGATAGATAAGCTTGAGCTAGGGTTTGCACCCGGCGGAAGGTCAGGCCGACCGGGGGTGCATCATAGCTGACCGCGCCCGAGGGGCAGACCGATGAACAGGCGCCGCACCCGGCGCAGATCATTGGATCAATGCTGACATGCTCACCGGCCGAGGTGATCGCACCGGTCGGGCACAGATCAAGACAACGGTTGCAGCCGGTTTGCTCGGCCCGCGAATGGGCGCAAAGCAACGGTTCAACCCGGACATAAAGTGGCTTTTCGAACGTACCGACCAGATGCGAAGCGTCCATGACCACCGACGCAACGGAGGGCGCATGCGATGGATCGGCGCGCAGATATCCCTCGCGTTTTTCGGGGGCAGGAAACAGCGGGGTGTCGCCGCGCAGATCAAGAATGATGTCGCATTCCGACACGCCGCCATCTTGTGGTTCGGTCAGCGCGAAGGCACCACGCCCGCCGGGATTTACCTGTTGCAGGCGATCGATCACCACGCGGAATTGCCCCAACGCCCCTTCTGCACGGCGCAGATCGCCAATGACCACATCATAAGCACGGGTGTCGGGCAGATCATCCGGCTGTTCCAGCAGGACGGTCACGCCCAGATGATCCTTCAGTTGTTCCGCGGCAGCCATGGCGATGTCAGGTTGGCCAAGGATCAGGCACAGCCCCTCCGAGATCACGTCCATGCTCTTGCCCGGTTCTGCAGGCAGGGTGGCTTCGGCGATGAGGGCGGACATTTTGGGTATATTCGTGGCGGTATCGTCGGTCCATCCCGCCCGGTTGCGCAGGTCCAGCAGGGGGGGTGCCTCCCGGTCCAACTCGGCCGCGAGAGCCTCGAAAATCCGGGCCTCCTGGGTGCAGCAAATAATTACATCCTCAGAGCCAAGAGCCTCGGCTGCCTGCTCGATCTGGCTGGTGCACAGCGCCGAGCAGGGGGATTTGACAGTCAGACCGGTTGCGTCAGACAGGGCTTGGGAATCAATTGCCTGCGTCCCAAGACAATCACATGTTATCAAGGTCTTAGACATCGAATTCCGTCCTTTTCAACTGGCGTTTTGCTGGTCGTTTTTTCGTAACTGCGTGCAAAGGTTAGGCATAAATGCGCCCGTCCCACAATCGGTTTTGTCCGACCGGACAATGCCAAAACCCCCACATTTTGCCGTCCTGATTCGTGGGTGATTCGTTTTTGCCATCAGACGCCATTTCCTGACTTTTTCAGTCGGGTTGGACAATTCGTCCAAGCCGCCCGGACTTACCCTGCGGGCATACCCAAAATGACCGAACCTGAGCCAATCGCCGGGATCACCGCAGAAATCGCTTTGAAACCAAGGACTGGCATTCGATTGTATACGTGGAGGAGGACTGCCCGGATGATTTTCAATCCGAAGGCGTATCGCGCCGTGCCTGTTGGCATCGTGATCCGTCGGCAACCTGGGGTGACCCGATGGCAGAAATGGAACTGGACCGTAAGCGGCGTGCTGCTTGGGACCGGCCCGGCCAAATGGCGTGAACTGCGCCGCGAAGGGGATGTCATCGAATACCACGCCGAAACGCTTCAGCTTGAACTGCACGGCGCCGACTCCGAAGCTTACCAGCACAACCTCCATTCCCAAGTGCCCAGCCTTTATGTCGTCATGCGCGACGGGGCAGGGGAAGCACCTTATGACATGCTGCTGGTCACGGCCTCGCCCTACGAGGCGCAGGATTATACCGATAGCGGCGAAGAGATTGTCGAGAAGGTCGCGATGCCTTCAGCGATGCTGGCCATGATACAGAGCTTCGTTGCCGAACATTACGAAGAAGAAGAATTCATCAAGCGCAAGCGCGACAAGAAGCGGATCGATCTGGTGCAGGACGGCATCGGCGATCCGCGTATCGGCAAGGCGGCGGATATCTATGCCTCGCCCGGCCTGAAAAGGCGGAGGGTGAATTGAACGATTTCTGGTCCCGTCGTCAGGCCGCTGTGGCCGAAGAGGTTCTTGCCGAGCAGGCCGCCGAGGTGGCCGAAACCGAAGCGGCGCTGGCCGAACGGGATGATGCCGAGATTCTGCAAGAGCTGGACCTGCCGCAGCCCGAGGAGCTGAACAGCCCCGAGGCGGTGCGCGAATTCATGAACTCCGCCGTGCCGCAACGTCTGAAAACCCGCGCTTTGCGTCGGCTGTGGCGGTTGAACCCGGTGCTGGCCAATCTGGATGGGCTGGTGGATTACGGCGAGGATTTCACCGACAGCGCCACCGTGATCGAGAATATGCAGACCGCCTATCAGGTGGGCAAAGGCATGTTGGCCCATGTCGAGGCATTGGCGGCACAGGCCGAGGAAGAAGCAAACTCTGACGTAGAAGCGCCTGAGGGCGAAGACGCACCGGTTGAAGAAGATACCGAAGAACTACTGGCTGAGGATGAGGCGGAAGAGATGCCCGTCCCGGTTCTGACCGAGGAGCCAGCGATTGCCGCTTACGAGTTTGGCGAAGACGAGGAACCGGTTCTGGCCGCGCCCCGCCGCCGCATGACATTCCAGTTCGAGACATCCGCATGACAGAAGAGATGACCATGACCGCAGAGCCCACCCCTCAGGTGTCCGAAGAAGATCGGATGCGCGCGGATCTTTACAATTTCCTCGGGCTGATCCTGTCGGGTCCACCGGATGAAATGCTGTTGGCCCAGACACAGACACTTCTGGGGGATGACAGCGATCTGGGGCAGGCGATCACCACCTTGTCCAAGGTCGCGAAACTGTCCAAGCCCAAGACAGTGGAAAGCGAGTTCAACAACCTCTTCATCGGGTTGGGCCGGGGCGAGTTGCTGCCATATGCCAGCTACTACCTGACCGGCTTCCTGAATGAAAAACCACTGGCCACGCTACGTCAGGACATGGCCGCACAGGGGTTGGCACGTGCAGATAACGTGTTTGAGCCAGAAGACAACATTGCCAGCCTGATGGAGATGATGGGTGCCCTGATCGTGGGCCGTTTCGGCGCACCGGCTTCGCTGGAGCAGCAAAAGACCTTCTATAACAAGCATATCGCGCCCTGGGCCGCGCATTTCTTTGCCGATCTTGAGGCTGCGAAAGGCTCGGTTTTCTACGCGCCGGTCGGCACTGTAGGCCGCGCGTTCATCGCGATCGAAAGCGAGGCCTTCCGGCTGAGCGGCGATTGACGTTTTCACCGGGTGTGCCGCCACGGCGCACTCACTTCCCGCGGCAGGCGACTGGCGCATCACACCAGAGAGGAGACCTCTCATGTCAAAGGAAGAAGGGGCCAATCGCCGCGACTTTCTGAAACTGGCAGGAACGGCAGCGCCCCTGGCGGCTGTGGCCGTTGCGACCAGCGGCACGACCGCAGAAGCGGCCGAGCCTGACCTGACGCGCGAGACCATGCAGGACACCCAGCATACACGCGCCTACTACGATAGCGCCCGGTTCTAAGCCGGACGAGATCACACGCGGAAATCAGCGACTGGTTGCGAGACGCCCGACTGCTGAGATCCTGAACTGAGAACCAAGCGAGTGAGGGCGCGCGCCCGAGCAAGCAAGGAGGGAACAACATGCTTAGGAAAAAGACCAACGGGGTTGCGAGACGCCCCCAGCGGACTTCGATCCTGTCCGAGGCGGCAAATGCCTCGGTTGACCGTCGCGCATTCCTGCGCGGGTCGGGGCTTGCCATCGGGGGTCTGGCGGCAATTGCTGCAACAGGCGGTACGGTGCAGCAGGCCAATGCAGCGGCCAACGCTGTATCCGGCGCGGTCGAATTGAAGAAAACAGTCTGCACGCACTGCTCGGTCGGATGTACCGTGATTGCCGAAGTGTCGGACGGCGTCTGGACGGGTCAGGAACCCGGCTGGGACAGCCCGTTCAACCTTGGGGCCCACTGTGCCAAAGGTGCAGCCGTTCGTGAGCACGCACATGGCGAACGCCGTCTGAAGTACCCGATGAAAAAAGAAAACGGGGAATGGAAGCGCGTCAGCTGGGAGCAGGCCATCGACGAGATCGGCGATGGTATGATGAATATCCGCGAAGAAAGCGGACCTGACAGCGTGTATTGGCTGGGCTCGGCCAAGCACAACAATGAACAGGCCTACCTGTTCCGCAAGTTTGCTGCCTACTGGGGCACGAACAACGTGGATCACCAGGCCCGGATCTGTCACTCGACAACCGTGGCCGGCGTGGCGAACACATGGGGCTACGGCGCCATGACGAACAGCTACAATGACATCCACAACTCGAAGGCCATCTTTATCATCGGCGGCAACCCGGCCGAGGCGCACCCCGTCTCGCTGTTGCACCTGCTGAAGGCCAAAGAGCAGAACAACGCTCCGGTGATTGTCTGTGACCCGCGCTTTACGCGCACTGCGGCCCATGCGGATGAATATGTCCGTTTCCGTCCCGGTACCGACGTCGCGCTGGTCTGGGGTATCCTGTGGCACATCTTTGAGAACGGTTGGGAAGACAAAGAGTTCATCCGCACCCGTGTCTGGGGAATGGACCAGATCAAGGATGAAGTGGCCAAGTGGAACCCGGAAGAGGTGGAACGTGTCACCGGTGCACCGGGATCGCAACTGCGTCGCGTGGCCCGCACCATGGCCAACAACCGCCCCGGCACCGTGATCTGGTGTATGGGTGGCACACAGCACACCAACGGCAACAACAACACCCGTGCCTATTGTGTGCTTCAGCTTGCGCTTGGCAACATGGGCACCACCGGTGGCGGCACCAACATCTTCCGCGGCCATGACAACGTGCAGGGTGCAACCGACCTTGGCGTTCTCAGCCACACGTTGCCCGGTTATTACGGTCTGTCCAAAGGCGCATGGGCCCATTGGGGCCGTGTCTGGGGCGAAGATCCGGAATGGCTTGCCGGTCAATTCGACATGATCAAGGACGCCGAGGGCAAGGACAAATCGCTCCAGAACCTCACCGGTATCCCTGTGTCGCGCTGGATTGATGGCATCCTGGAAGACAAGGAGAACATGGATCAGCCCAACAATGTGAGGGCGATGGTTCTGTGGGGCCATGCGCCCAACTCGCAAACCCGGATGACGGAAATGAAGACGGCAATGGAAAAGCTGGACATGCTGGTCGTGATCGACCCGTTCCCCACCGTTTCCGCCGTGCTGCATGACCGGACCGATGGTGTCTATCTTCTGCCGGCCTGTACCCAGTTCGAAACACGTGGTTCCGTCACCGCCTCCAACCGTTCTCTGCAGTGGCGTGAGCGGGTCATCGAGCCGCTGTTCGAAAGTATCCCGGACGAAGTGATCATCGCCAAGCTGGCCAACAAGTTCGGCTTTGCTGATCGCCTGTTCCGCAATATCGAGATGGACGATCCGGAAACGCCAAATGTTGAAAGCATCACGCGCGAGTTCAACTCGGGCATGTGGACGGTCGGCTATACCGGGCAAAGCCCCGAGCGGATCAAGAAGCACATGGCCAACCAGCACACGTTTGACCGCACGACGCTGCAGGCGATCGGTGGTCCGGCGGATGGCGACTATTACGGGATGCCATGGCCGTGCTGGGGTACCCCAGAGATGAACCATCCGGGCACGCCCAACCTCTATGACATGTCCAAACCTGTCTCTGAGGGTGGCCTGACCTTCCGCGCCCGTTTCGGTGTGGAACGCGATGGTGACAATCTGCTGGCCGAAGGGGTCTATTCTGCAGGGTCTGAAATTCAGGATGGCTATCCTGAGTTCACCATGCAGATGCTGATGGACCTTGGCTGGGATGGTGATCTCACCGACGAAGAGCGTGCGGCAATCGATGCCGTTGCCGGTGAGAAGACCAACTGGAAAACCGACCTGTCGGGCGGGATCCAGCGGGTCGCCATCAAGCACGAATGCGCGCCCTTCGGCAACGCCAAGGCCCGTGCTGTCGTGTGGACCTTCCCGGATCCGGTCCCTGTGCACCGCGAACCGCTGTACACAAATCGCCGCGATCTGGTGGAGGATTATCCAACCTACGAGGACCGGAAGTTCTATCGTCTTCCGACCATGTATGCCTCGATCCAGAAACAGGATTTCAGCAAGGATTATCCCATTATCCTCACCTCCGGCCGTCTGGTCGAATATGAGGGCGGTGGCGATGAGACGCGCTCAAACCCGTGGCTGGCCGAGCTTCAGCAAGACATGTTCGTCGAAATCCATCCCAGAGATGCCAATAATATCGGTATCCGGGACGGCGCGCAGGTCTGGGTGGAAGGCCCGGAAGGCGGCAAGGTCAAAGTCATGGCGATGGTCACCGAACGGGTGGGTGAGGGCGTTGCCTTCATGCCCTTCCACTTCGGCGGGCACTTCCAGGGCGAAGACCAGAGGTCCAAATACCCCGAAGGGGCGGACCCCTATGTGTTGGGGGAGAGCACCAATACCGCTCAAACCTATGGCTATGACTCAGTGACGCAGATGCAGGAGACGAAAGCGACTCTCTGCAAAATCTCTGCGGCGTAAGGAGGAAAGAGAAAATGGCAGCAAGAGCAAAATTTCTCTGTGACGCCGAGCGCTGCATCGAATGCAACGCTTGTGTAACGGCCTGTAAGAACGAGCATGAGGTGCCCTGGGGGATCAACCGCCGCCGCGTGGTGACGATCCAGGACGGTAAACCGGGCGAACGCTCGATTTCCGTGGCTTGTATGCATTGTTCGGATGCGCCTTGTATGGCGGTGTGCCCGGTCGACTGCTTCTATCAGAACGAAGAAGGCGTCGTCCTGCACTCCAAGGATCTGTGCATCGGTTGTGGTTATTGCTTCTACGCGTGCCCGTTTGGCGCGCCGCAATTCCCGCAGGCGGGCAACTTCGGATCCCGTGGCAAGATGGACAAATGTACCTTCTGCGCCGGTGGCCCCGAGGAGAACAACTCGACAGCCGAGTTCTCCAAATACGGCCGCAACCGGATTGCCGAGGGCAAATTGCCGATCTGTGCCGAGATGTGTTCCACCAAGGCCCTGCTGGCGGGGGATGGCGACGTGGTCGCCAACATCTACCGCGAGCGTGTGGTGGCCCGCGGCTTTGGCTCGGGCGCCTGGGGTTGGGGTACAGCCTACGACCAGAAAGGCGGCTAAGCCGTAAGATCAGGATGGGCGTGCCTTGTGCATGCCCATCTGCGGCCCGGCCCCCCTTTCAGGGCCGGGCTATCATCACTCATTCAAAGTGGCCAACGCCCGTAAGAGGCGTCTGGACCCGTCCAACAGACCGAGGTCACCCATGCGTGTAATTCTCTCGTTGATTCTGACATTGTTTCTGGCCGTTCCTTTGCCCATCGCGGCGCAAGAGGCCAATGGTGCTGATCGTGCCGCCACCGGTGGTGCACCAACGCTGGAAGACATCATGGCCCGCCAGCGGGGTGAAACCGTCGATGATGCCAACCGCCGTACGCGCACCGGCGATCCCGACAGCGCCGCCGCGATGAGCGAGCAACTGGGCACGCTTGGTGGTGCCTCTGACCCCGAACTGTGGCGCGCATTGCGCTTCAACTCGGCAGATATCAGCGTCTCCGCGGGCGGCGATGTGGCGAAGGTTCTGGTGCAGGATGGTGGCATGGCCTGGTATGAATTCCGCAAAGGCCCTCTGGCCAAGTATGGCGGTTGGTTGCTGCTTGGTACGCTGGCAGCTCTGGTTCTGTTCTACCTGCTGCGCGGCAAGATCAAGCTCGACGAAGAGAAAACCGGGCGCACCGTCACCCGCTTTCAGTTCATCGAACGCTTCGCCCACTGGCTTCTGGCGGGATCCTTCATCCTGCTGGGTATCACCGGATTACTGGTGAAATATGGCCGAGACTATATCGCACCCGTACTGGGCAATGAATTCAACGCGACATTGCTGCTGTGGTCCAAATACATCCACAACAACGTCGCCTGGGCCTTTATCCTGGGGCTGATCATGATTTTCTTCATGTGGGTCTGGCACAACATCCCCAACCGCACCGACATCACCTGGTTTGCACAGGCTGGCGGCATCGTTGGGAAAAAGCACCCGCCCGCCAAGAAATTCAACGCAGGTCAAAAGATCATCTTCTGGTCCTGTATCCTGCTGGGCGGATCGATCGCCGTTTCGGGCGTCTCGATGCTGTTCCCGTTCGAGTTGCCGCTGTTTGCCAAGACATTCTCGGTGCTCAACAGCATGGGTATTCCCGGTCTGCTGGGCATGGCGGACTTCCCCACAGCCCTCGCCCCGCAAGAGGAAATGGCCTTCGCCTCGGCCTGGCATGCGATTGTCAGCTTCGTGCTGATGGCGATCATCATCGCGCATATCTATATCGGCTCGGTCGGTATGGAAGGGGCCTATGATGCCATGGGCACGGGCGAGGTGGACGAGGCCTGGGCGCATCAGCACCACTCGATCTGGCTGGACGAGGTGAAATCCGCCAAGGGCGAGGCGGCCCCGCCATCGAAATCGGCAACCCCGGCGGAGTAGCTCCTTGCTCCGTGTGGTTTTGTTTCTGGCGATGTTCTGTGCCGGGCCACTGGCCGCGCAGGACTTCACCACGCTCAAAGGGCATGGTGGCCCGATCATGGGTCTGGACGTGTCGCCCGACGGACAGGTGGCGACGGCCAGCTTTGACAATTCCGTCGGGCTCTGGACAGGTCGCGACCCTGAATGGCTGGAGGGCCATGACGCGGCGGTGACTGCGCTGGCCTTTGGTCCGGACGGACAGCTTTATTCGGGTGGCGATGATTTCGCTTTGCGCGTGTGGGGCGAAGCCCCGCGCGTTCTGGGCCAGCACAAGGGCAAGATTGCCTCAATTGCAGTTTCGCCAGATGGCACACACGTCGCGACAGGCAGCTGGGATGGGTCGATCCGGTTATGGAGCAACGACAGCTTTACCGAACTGCCCTATCCCGGCGCAGGTGTGAATGCCGTGGCGTTTGACCCGTCGGGCGAGGCCCTGATCGCAGCCACCTCGAAAGGCGTGTTGTGGCGCTATGACCTGGCGGGCGGATCGCCATTGCCACTGGTCAAACACGGGTTCGGGATCAATCAGGTCATCGCCGGGGACGGTTGGGTGGCCTATGGGGCTGTCGATGGTGGCACCCGGGTTGTCGATGCCGTCTCGGGCGAAGAGCTGGCGGATTTCACGCTGGAGCGCCGCCCCATTCTGGCGATGGACTATCACCCGCAGACCAACCAGATCGCTGTCGGGGACGGGCATGGCTATATCATGATGCTCGATTCCAAAGACTGGAAGATCACCCGCGATTTCCGCGCCACACGGGCAGGGCCGGTCTGGGCGCTGGCCTTCTCAGGCGACGGAACGACAATCTATGCCGGTGGTCTGGATGACGTCGCCTATGCCTGGCCCGTGGCCCTTCTGGGCGAATTTGATCCCGGCATTGATGGTGAACGGTCTTTCCTGCGCGATGCTGAGGATATGCCCAATGGCGAGCGGCAATTCATGCGCAAATGTTCGATCTGTCACGCGCTCGAGGCAGGCCCCTCGCGCAAGGCGGGACCAACCTTGCACGGTGTCTTTGGCCGCCCGGCGGGCGACGTTCCGGGATATCCTTATTCGGACATCCTGGCCAAATCTGATATCATCTGGTCGGATGACACCATTGATGCGCTGTTTGACGAAGGGCCGGACCACTATATTCCCGGCTCCAAAATGCCAATGCAGGTGATCGCCGACCCGGCCGACCGGGTTGACCTGATCGCCTTTCTCAAAGAAACCACTTCGGGGGAGTAAGACTCATGAAAGCTATGTTTGTCGGATTTGCCGCCATTGCCGTAATCGCCGTCGTGGCCTGGTACGGGCTGGGAGAGGCTGGTTTTTCCGCAGCAGAGGTGTTTTCCAACGACAATGTACGACTTGACTGAGGAAACAGCCGGTGATGAGCCAGCCGCTACGCAATCCCAAGCCGGAGAATCCAGCCGAATATGAAGGCATGCTGTCCGGTGCCTCGGTTCTGGTTGTCGATGACGAACCGGGCATGCGGCATTTCCTGTCCAAGACGCTGACCCCGCGTGTAAAGCGACTGGAAGAGGCCGCGTCCCCCGCCGAGGCGTCGAAACTTCTGGATGTGGCCCATTTCGACCTTGTGATCCTCGACAATATCATGCCGGGCACCACCGGGCTGGACTGGGTGGTGGAACAGCGACGCAAGGGCTTTTTCGCTGATGTCATCATGATCACGGCCTATGCCGATCTGGAAACGGCAATTACCGCGCTGCGCGCCGGGGTCAGTGATTTCGTCCTGAAACCTTTTCGCGCCAATCAGATTCTCGGGGCCATGGCGCGCGCGCTGGATCGCAAATACCTGCGCCGCGATAACACATTGCTGTTGCGCGAACTGACTGGCGAAGATGCCAGGGGGCCTCTGCTGGGCACATCATTGCCTTTGCAAAAAGTGCGTGAATTGATCGCCAAGCTGGCCCCGCTGCAAACCTCGGTTCTCCTGACCGGCGCCAGCGGCACCGGCAAGGAACTGGCTGCGCGGCATCTGCACAAGGTCTCGACCAGATCAGAAAAGCCATTCGTCGCGATCAATTGCGCGGCCATTGCCCCGGATCAGATCGTCTCTGAACTGTTTGGAGAGGTCCATCATGGCGATCAGGTCAAGCCCGGGCTGCTGCTTCTGGCCGATGGCGGCACGTTGTTTCTGGATGAGGTCGCGCAGATGTCAGACGCACTTCAGGCGGCGTTATTGCGCGTTTTGGAGGACATGAAGCTGCGCCCGGTCGGAGCCGAACGGGAAATTCCGCTAAACCTGCGCTTCCTCTTTGCCACCAATGCCGATCTTGAAGCCGCCGTGGCCGCGGGCCAGTTCCGCGCCGATCTCTATCACCGCATGAATGTCATGTCGCTTGAGATGCCGCTGTTGAAAGATCGCTCAGAAGATATTGTCGAACTTGCCTCGCATTTCATGGCGCAGTTTTCGCAACGCCTCGGGCTGCCTGCACTGGAACTGAACGAGGAAACGCTGCTGAAAATGCGCCGTTATGATTGGCCCGGCAATGTGCGCGAGCTGCGCAACCTGATCGAACGCTCCGTCATCCTCGGTGCCTTCCCCGAGGAATTCGCCGGGCAGGGCGGGATGACCGGGGAACAGGCTATCGAAAACCTCGATCTGGTGGCACAACGGCACATTCTGCATATCCTCGATCTGTGCGGCGGTAACCGGGCCGAAGCGGCACGGCGACTGGGCGTGTCACGCAAGACGATTGATCGGAAAATCGTATCCTGGTCTGAATAGCATAGGTTTATGCGCATATTTGACGCGCATGATCAGGCGCATTATATTGAGCCTATGCCACACGCACAGACCCGCAAACCCACCAACCTGTCGCTGGATCACAGCCTGCTCAGCGATGCCCGTGCGCTCAAGATCAACCTGTCGCGCGCAGCCGAACATGGCATCCGTCAGGCCATCGCTGAAACACGCGCGGCCCAGTGGAGGGTTGAAAATGCCGAGGCGCTGGAGGCGTCAAACCGCTTTGCCGAGCAACACGGGCTTCCCCTGTCGCATCTGCGTCAGTTCTGATGGCCAAATATGACGTCCATGCCTTTCCCTCGGGCGACGGACTGCTGTTGGATGTGCAGGCCGAGTTGCTGGATCACCTGATCACCCGGGTCGTCGTACCCTTGCTGCCAAAAGCGACAGCCCCGCAGCCAGCGGCCCGCCTGAACCCTGTCTTTGAGATCAACGGTGAGGCGTATGTGATGGTGCCTCAGTTCCTGGCCGCCGTTCCCCGATCAGCCTTGGGCGACGTGGTCAGCAATCTGGAACCCGAATTCGCCCAGATCACAGCCGCGCTGGACATGGTATTTCAGGGCTTTTGATGCTACTTATTTAACATAATCTTCATTACGCGCAAAACTGCTTCATTGGAAATATACCGAGTCAGAAAACCGGCCCCTTGCGTTGATCACCCACTCACGTTGGCCGATAAAGACCCGGCACCAGACCTTCAGCAAGGTCTTTCAATATCTCAGGGGCTGTTCCGGGGGGCTGTATGGGGCCGTAATGGACGTGATAGCTGCCGCCAAGCTTTGCGATCAACTCGGACACATAGCGCAATGACGCGACCTTGCGGCCGAACTCGTCATTGCCCCCGCTCAGGAACCCCGCCAACCTTCTGGTCCGATAGTAATGGCGCGAATTACGCATGTCGGCGGAGGCCGGAACAATCGGGGCATCGCACGCCGCAGAGGTATGAGTGACGCCGGTGCGCCATGGAGGTTCAACCAGCAACCCATCTTTCATACCCGGCACACGGCCCGCGCCAAAAACCAGCAGCGCGCCTTGGTTCTCCAGATGCGCCATCATTCCCGCACGGGTCTGCCGCGCGGACAGCACCTTGTCCTTGCGGTCGAAATCCACGGCGATGATCCGGTCGGCCCCCAAAAAGCGCTCGGTCTCGCGGCCGGCAACAACCTTGAGGTCCGGGCGATGATCCAGAAGAGCCCCGGCATGGGCGATAAAATCAAACGTGCCAATCGGATGGGTCGAACCAATAACCACAGCGCCCACTGCGGGGATGTTCTCCAGCCCATGCGGTATGATTTGCGTCCCTCCGTTCATGGCCAGCAAGGCCCGGATGAGGTCGGGGCCGGTTCTGCCGTCAAGTTCGATCAGGATTTGTTCGGTTTCGCGCAGGGCGAAAAACGGCTGCCGCGTGAAGGCGCGGTTCAGCATATCCACCGCTTCCATCAGCCACCGCAATACCTTCAGCCGCCGGTCGGCCCCTTCCGGGATACGCAACCGCGCGCGCAGAAGGTCGTCCAGGGGATTGTCTTTCTTGTGCCTGCCCAAAATCTGCCTGCAATCCGGTTTTACTGTTATGTGCAGGCTAACATGCCATTTGGCGATCTGCACCTGTGCACCCCGTGTCTGTTAGTTTTCATGGACTAAACACGCAAGCTGCATCACATTCACTGCAGGGATCCGGGGTGGCGATGAAAAGGCCCGCATACCGGTGGATCAACCAGAAGAAACGGGGACCAGATGAGCACCACAGCAGCCGGAGAAATTGATGCTGTGATCCTGAACTTCTCGCCCGGCAGCCTGAATGTTCTGAACCTCGTTCTTGCGGTGGTGATGTTTTCCATCGCATTGGAACTGAAACCGAGTGACTTCAAACGCCTCGCCCAGGAACCTAAAGCACTGATAACAGGCGTTTTTTCTCAATTTCTTCTGTTGCCAGCCCTGACCTTCTGTCTTGTTCTGTTGACCAAACCACAGCCCTCGATTGCGCTGGGGCTGATCCTTGTTTCGGCCTGCCCGGGCGGCAACATTTCGAACTTCATCACCTATCGCGCCGGGGGCAATGCCGCACTGTCCGTGTCTCTGACCGCCTTTTCCACCGTGGCAGCGATCTTCCTGACACCCGCCAACATCGCCTTTTGGGGAAGCCTTTACGGCCCCACCCGCGAGATACTGCAACAAACCGCGATTGATCCGGTATCTGTGGCGATCACTGTAGGGCTTATGCTGGTGCTGCCGCTGTGCCTTGGCATGATGTTGAACGTGACGCGGCCGGATATCACGGCGCGTCTGCGCACGCCCTTACAATATGTGTCGATGGGCATTTTCATCGCGTTTGTCGTGCTGGCACTTGCCGCCAACTGGGGGCTTTTCCTGCAATACGCCACGGCGGTGGCGGCCCTGGTCCTGATGCACAATGCTTTGGCCCTGGCCACGGGGTATGCCACCGCCACGCTTGCCGGACTTTCCCCCTTTGATCGCCGGGCCATCACGATCGAGACCGGCATTCAGAATTCCGGCCTCGGACTGATCCTGATCTTCGGGTTTTTTGACGGGCTGGGTGGCATGGCCGTGGTGGCGGCCTTCTGGGGCATGTGGCACATCCTGTCCGGCATATCATTGGCCGGGCTGATGGCCCGCACGACGGCTCCAAGATACAGCACCTGAAAGGCTACTGCGCCGCCATCGAGTTTGCCGCGGCCTCAGGAAGCCAGACCGTGAATTCAGCCCCACCTTCCTTGCGGTTGCGGGCCGAGATCAACCCCCCTGCCCTTTGCACCAAAGCTTGCGAGATCGACAAGCCCAACCCGGTGCCTTCGGCCTGTTTCGTGGTGTAGAACGGATCAAAAACCGAACCCAGCTTGTCCGCCGGAATACCCGGCCCGGTATCGGCCAAGATCAGGCTCGCTCCGGCCACCCCTTCGCGAGTTTCCGGTGTCAGCCTCAGGGTCAATTCGCCCTTATGTTCCATCGCCTGCACTGCGTTCATGATCAGGTTGATCACAACCTGCTGCAGCTCACCGGGATCGGCACGCACCACTGGAACCTCTTCCAAAGTGGTCTGCACCGTCACCTGCCCTTTCGTCAGCACGTGATCCACCAGAACAAGGCAGTCTTCGATCACCGAGGCCAGCGGCACACGCTCGTCATAATCCGAGTATTCACTGGGCCGGGCGAATTTCAGCAACTTCCCGACAATGGCCTGAATGCGCATGACCTGACGATCAACCAGGTTCAACTCGGTCTCGACCTGTGCGGCCCCCTGCCCCAGACTTTCGCGGATGACATCGACATTGCCCTGGATCACCGCCACCGGGTTGTTGATCTCGTGGGCAACGCCTGCCGTGATCTCGCCGATCGAGGCCAGTTTCTCGCTCATAACAAGCTGGCGATAGGTTTCTTCCAGCTTTTCATTCGCGGTGCGCAATTCAGCGGTACGCTGATCCACGCGCAGGTTAAGCTCATCGGCATAAGCGCGCAGTTTACGGTCGCGATCCTGCACCTGATCCAACAGATCATCCAGATGCGAGGCCACCTGACCAATCTCATCGCGGCGCCGCACATTGCCATTGCGGGCCGAGAAATCCCCCTGCCCCACTTTGCGCATGGTCTGGGTCATGCCCTCCAGCGGTGCAAAAACACCCCGTGCCATCCACAGGAACACCGGCACCGAAAGCAGAAGCACACCGGCAAAGGCCGCCACCATCCACCAAACCGCCGCGTTCTTGGCCGCGGTAAACGGCGCCTCGACGAACCCGACATACAGCATGCCGACACGTTCCCCAAAGCTGTCTTCAATCGGCAGATAACCCGAGATGTACCAATCATTGACCACGAAGGCCCGATCGAGCCATGTCTGCCCTTCGTCCAGCACAGCACCACGCACAGCAGCCGAAACACGGGTGCCCAAGGCGCGCACATCCTCAAAAAGCCGCACATTGGTCGAGACCCGCACATCATCGAGGAACAGCGTGGCAGTACCCTGCAATTCGCCACCCGTGACCGCGTTCAGATAAACCAGCGCGTTGATTGTGTCGATGAAGTTAAGGTTGCGGTTCAGCAGGATACCCCCCACCAACACACCAGAATGGCCTGCCATCTGCACCGGGCTGGCCGAATGCACGACCATACCGCGATCTTCGACAACCCGGTCGGTGGGCACCGCAGCCTCGGTGTCGATCAGATCGATGCGCGCCCGATCAGCCAACCCCACGTCCAGCCCGCGCAGCTTATCGCTCGAAAAGATATCAATGCGGGTGGCAGAGTCCCCGTTCACACCGGTATCGATCACCGGCCAGCGCCGGGCCGCGTCCGCTGATGCGTCCGTCGGCAGGTAATAGAGGAAATCCAGATCAAGTTCGGCCCGTTTACGGGCAAAAAAGGCGTTTTGCGTGGCCTCGGGCAAGTCAAGCACACCGGCGAAATCAACGGATTCGGCAACACCGTTCAGATCGTCCCCGGTCTGTACCATGATCCGGGCAAGATATTGCTCGGCGATGCGCAGATCACTTTCCACCTTGGCGATCAGCAACTCGTCATAATCCGCGGTCCAGCGCATCATGCCCAGGATCAGCAACAGCGGCAGCAACAGCACCAGAGGCGCCAAAGCCAGAACCAGCAATCTAAGGCGAACAGAGGTCACGACCACGTTCCTTTCAAGGGTAGATAGAGCACCCTACCCCCAAAAACCGAAACAGCGCAAATGCGTCCTAGATCGGGTTTTTCTCGGCATAACTGCGGAAAAAGGCGAGATAGGCGCGGTCCGGGTCGCGGGCGGCCTCTTTGCCTGCCGCCCAACTGCGCCACTCGCCCTCAACATGATAAATGTCATAGCCCGGATGCCGCAGCCGCGCGGTTTCATAAGTCTCAGTACGCAAGGCCGCGCTTTTGTTTTCCAACCAGGCGGGGCGCGGTTTCAGATCATCGACAGCACCATCCATCCGCGCCTTGCGGCCCACCTTGGAGAACGTCAATTCGCGCTCGGCCTCGGCCTGCTTGTTGCCATCCTTGCGCCACCAGCGCAGCTCGATATGGGTCACGCGCCGCCCGGTCTTCAGCGGGTGCACCTCGACCATGTATTCCGACAGCGCGCTCACCTCGCTGACCGCCGGATCAATCGCGCGCAGTTTCAGATTGGACCACGAGGTCAACTTACCCTTGGGCACGCCAAGGATGCCGCGCAAATCCCCCAGTGAAAACTTCTCGGATGAGCGATAGCGCAGATTGCCGCGTTTCTGGATCATCTCGTAGAGAGTCAGCGCGTATTTTGAGCTGAGCGCGAACATCACCTCGCGCTGCAGGCGGGCAAAGACAGTGCTGTCCTTGATGATCCGGCGCAGGCGCGACGGGATCTCGTATTCCAGAATGCCATCGCGGCGCGTCGTCTCGATGTTCCCGCCCAAAAGCTGCACCCGCTCGATCGCATCTTCGCCCTCATGGGTCACCTTCACTTTGACAATCGCCGACATCAACCGCTCGATCGACTCCCCTACCCTATCGTTGGAATTGTGCGATCCGCGCAGATCAGCTTTCGAGATTACATGGGTCACGGGCCGCTCGATCACGTCCCACGCGTTTTCCAGCAGTTGGTTGTAAATGCGCCGATCCATCAAGGTCAGCGGCGTGACCTCGACAAGGTCCACCAGCTCGCCCGGTTTCACCAGGCTCTCGGCATTTGGCCGCGCATCAATGGTGCGATATGATTTGCCTGTCTTCATCGCCCGTGCTCATCTCTGGCCTGTTTTCTCTTACATTTTTTGGCCATTCTGATGTAAGTTTAGCAGCAAATCGCCAGCCCGTCTATCTGGCGGGTGGCACCCAAAAAGTAAGCCAAGCCGAATCGGGCTCTCGCTGCTACCCAACCAAGAGCCCGAAAATATGAGCGAAAATCAAGCCTGTTTAGACTCTAATACACGCACCCAAGAAGTAAGCCTTCGGGTACACCCGATCCGTAAGCTTTCACGCCCGATCTGTAAGCCGAATGCTCCCAATATGTAGGTAATGACGTCCCAGGATGTAATTATGGATCGAATTTTTATAATGATATTAGCACATTAGCGCACTAGAACAGAGAACATTAGGAATCTAGAACCATTGGTTTTTTAGATTTGTTTTTTGGGTTTAAGACGAGTTTCGCAAGCGTTTCAACCAAACAGCCCCCCTTTCACGCTTCTCGCAAGGACAAGTTCGCATAAGCAAGGCAGTTTCCAGCCCAAACCATGCCTGGAAAGATCCAAGGTTCAGCGATATCGGAAGATGTCACGGATTTCCGACATTTTTGAGTTTCTCAGAAAATATTCACACTTGAGTCGAGGGGCATCACAGTCCATGATTCGGAGAAAACCCCAGAGGATACGAGCACCCAGATGGAGCAATCTGCCCTTCCCCCCGTCACGCTAGACGAATTGGAGAACCTTTCCAACCGAGCCAACACGGTGATTTCCCGGCTGCGTGACCGGCTTTATGCCCCCGGCAGCGAGAAAAAACTGGAACTGAGGTTCAATGTTCGCGCCGCCGGCGACATGGTCGGACGCAGCGACAAGCTGATCCGCGATGCCGAGGCGGATGGTCGTCTGCCCGCCCCCCAGAAAGACCCGGTGTCAGGACGGCGCACCGGATATAGCCTGGCGGATCTGAACCGGATGCGCACCGTGTTCGGCACCCTGCCCCACCGTGCGGAAAGTGATCCGGCGATGGTGCTGGCGATCCAGAATTTCAAAGGGGGCGTCGGAAAGTCCACCCTTGTTTGCCATCTCGCTCAGTTTCTGGCGCTCAAAGGCTACCGCGTCTGCGTGATTGATTGCGACAGTCAGGCCAGCACCACCTCAATGTTCGGCCTGAACCCGGATGTGGATGTCGACGAAGAGGAAGACACGCTCTACCCGTTTTTCCGCCACGGTGGCCCGCAGGACCTGTCTTATGCGTTACGCGCCACCTATTGGCCCAACATCGCGCTGATCCCTGCCAATCTGGGTCTCTATGATGCAGAATATGAGTTCGCCGCGCGTATGGCGCGTGATCAGGTCTTTGTGCTGGACCGGCTTCGCGGCGGATTAGAGACGATCAAGGACCGGTTTGACGTCATCTTGCTGGACCCGCCCCCTGCCCTTGGGATGCTGTCCCTATCGGTGCTGCGTGCCGCCGAAGCGTTGATCATCCCTGCCCCGCCCAACAATATCGACTTTGGCTCGACCGCGCATTTCCTCAAGATGCTGGGCGCCACGCTCAGCCAGCTGGCCCAGATGGGCGGCGCGCGCGATTACGCTTTTGTTAAGATTCTCGCCACGAAGATGAACGACAATAAATCGGCGCATATGGCGATCAAGCGGATGATGGATGCGGTATTTCCTTTGGACATGATGCAATCGGTGCTGAAAGACAGCGCCGAGATCGACAATGCCACCGCCAACCTGAGCACGGTGTACGAGTTGACCGGAGCCGCCGCACGTACCGAAACCCATAAACGCTGCCGCGCCTACCTCGACGCCATTGGGCGCGAAACCGAACTGCTGATCCGAAAAACCTGGCCCAGCCACCATGCGGGCCTGCGCCGTGAGGGACTGCTATGACACGCAAACATGATGCTATTCTTGACGATGTTCTGAGCGGGCTTGATGCCCCTGCCCCGGATGCGGCCGATCGGGCCAGTGCACGGTTCCTCAAACGCTCGACCACCATCGGCGATCGTCTGTCGGGTGAGTTGGAGGAAAAGACGCTGCATTGGGTCGACCCCGCAGCCTGTCGCATGTGGGATCGCCACAACCGCGACTACGCCCTGCTGACCGAGGATAATTGCCGCGACCTGATTGATGGTATCCGCTCGCAGGGACGGCAGGAGTTTCCGGCCATCGTGCGCCCTTCATCCGATCCGGATTATGAATACGAGGTGATTTGCGGCGCGCGCAGACACTTTGCTGTGTCCTGGCTCAGGGCAAACAATTACGGCCAATTCAAATACCTGATCGAGCTGCGTGATCTGAGTGATGAAGAGGCGTTTCGCCTTGCCGATATCGAGAACCGGGATCGCGAGGATATCTCGGATTACGAACGTGCGATTGATTATGCCGACGCGGTGGAGCGCTATTACGGTGGCAAGCAGAAGGCGATGGCACAGCGTCTTGAGGTGAGCCAGCCCTGGCTTTCGCGCTACCTGCAATTGGCCAAGCTGCCTGAAGTGATCGTCGATGCGTTCCCGTCTGTGCGCGATCTGCGGGAACGTAACGCGCGCGAGCTAAAGCCGCTTTTGGCCGCAACAGAGTCTTCCAAACCGCTTCTGCAAGAAGCTGCAGCGATCAAGCGCGAACAGGAACAGGCGCGGGCGGGCCGGGGCAGTTTTGTCGATGCGGTGGCTGTGATGCGTCGTCTGACCCGGGCTGCAAAGCCTGCGTCCGCAGCTCCTGTGAACCCAGCGCAGGTCTATCGGCGCGGCGCGGGCGAGGCCGGGATTTCCGTGCGCCGCAGAGGCCGCAAGGTGGTGATGGAGTTTGAAGATGCGCTGAGCCGCGACTCGCTTGAGGCGGCATTCAAAGCCTATCTGAAAGATCGTTTTTCGAACTGACAAACAAGAATTGCCCGTGGGCAATTTCCCGATTTATCCGGCCATCTGACGAAAAGTTGCCCGTGGGCAATTTTGGGATTTACTGACGCGTCACGCGGTAAAGCGCGCCAGCGGGCAGGGGTCCGTCAATCACGGTCTCGGCCCCATCAGGCCAGCGGATGATTGCGCGTGTCGCCTCGGCCAGGTCGCCTAAGCCGAACTGGGCGCGGGGGGCGTCGAAGGACATGAACCCGCCGCCCAGTTGCAGCTCACGGCTTTGGCGGCGGCCGGTGGTATCTTCCAGCGTGATCAGCGCCCCGATGGCATCCCGGTTTCCCGTATCATCGCGTAATTCAAAACCAAGACGCTGGTTTTGTGATGTGTTCAGAAACATCACCAGCGGGCCGTTCACCGGATGGGTGACCATGTCTGCATCGCCGTCGTTGTCAGCATCGAACGCTGTGGCGGAAGCGGTCATCAGATAGTCTTCAAGACCCTCAGGACCCGAGGCCTCGGTAAAGGTGCCATCGCCATTGTTGCGAAAGTAAAGGTTGGAGGGTGAGACTTCGTTCGGGACCCATGTGCCGTTGACGATGTAGACATCCAGATCGCCATCCAGATCGAAATCCTCCAGCTTGGTGTCCCAGCTCCAGCCCCCCACATCCAGACCGATATCCTCAGCCGTGTCGGAATAGGCCTCGCCCTGCCAGTCCAGCAGCACGTTCGAGCGCAGGATTTGCGGATGGGTCAATTCGATCTCGGCGGCGGTGGGTTCGCGCACTGGCAGGAAATGCAGCTTACAATAGGCGCGGGGGATATCCTGACCCTGCGGGATCAGTTTGCACAGACCCGGGTCGCGCTTTTGAATGGCCAGGTCTTTGACCAGCATCGCGCGACACTCATCACGGTTACGGCCCTCCAGTTCCTGGCATTCACTGGCGTAGGTGGGATCGAAGCTGTTGCCAGAGCGATACCATGTCTTGATCTCCATGTTGGTCTCGCAAATGGCCTTGGCCTGCGCGTTTGCGATGCCATCGCAATAGAGGTCGAGGTCCTGCATTTTCAGCACTTCGGCGATCCCGGATGAGCGCCCGGCGATCTGCGCCAGGTAAATCTCTGGTGTGCCGTCATTCTGCAAATCCCCGGTCTTGATCGCCATCGTGGTGGTTGTGGTGTGCGGGATCAGCCCGCTGGCGTGGTCGACCATGGCAAACTCGCCAGCACCATCGCCCATGTAGAAATAGTCGGGAATGTCGAAATCATTACCGACGATCAGGTCCTGTGCGCCGTCGCGATCCATATCGGAAAACAGGATCGACAGCGTTTCGCCTGGAATGCCCGGCAGATCGGCAAAGCGCGCGCCCAGATCGGTGCCATCATTCCACAGGATACGATTGCGCGATTCCTCGCCGGGAATGCGGCGGTACCAGCCCGCGGCCCAGTTTCCTAAGGCGACGTCCAGAAAGCCGTTGCCATCGGCATCCCCAAAAGTAAGAGCAAGGCTCAGCACCGCATCGGCACGGTTGGGGACGGGCAGGGGGGGCTGGGTCCCGAAGGCGCCCTCCACATTCTTCCAGATCCAGTTGCCCTGCAGGTAGGTCGCTATGAACAAATCCTGCCAGCCGTCATTGTCCAGATCGACCAGTGCGGCGTTGAAGACATGCATATCGGCCAGCGGCCCCAGATCGACATCGAGGCGGGCGAACTGTCCGGTCCCGTCATTGGCATAGAGGTACAGCCCTTCCTCGGTTGAGGCGACGACCAGATCGAGGTCTCCGTCGCGATCCAGATCACCGGTACTGAGCGAGCGGCCTTCCCAAAAAGGCGGCCACATGTCGCGAAAGGAAAACTCCAGCGGTTTGTCGATCCCGGCTTCCATGGCCTCGGAGCGGATAAAACCGGTTTCTGCAGCGGGCGAGGGGGGTGCATAGGGCACCGCTAACACTGTGATTTGGCTGGAATCGTCACTGATAACAGACCACGGGTCGGCTCCGGCTGCCATCGCGGCACCCCATGGAACAGGCGTGGGCGCCTGCGCGTCCTGCAACAGCATCTCAAGCGCTCGCTCGGTCTGCCAGCGATGGTAATACTCGGCCGCGCCGCCTGCGGCTGCGCCCAGAACGGCAACGCACAGGCTGAGCATCCAGGCGGCGCGAAGACCGACGGATTGCGCGATAATCATGAAGGAATAGACACTGAATGTGCCCAGGGTGAACAGCAGCACCATGACATAGCCGTGGGCCAGACCAAGGCCCAGCAATGCACCCGTCATCACCACGTCAAAGGCGATGGGCACAGGTAGCAGAACACCCACAAGTGCAATCACAATCAGCGCCCAGACTGAGAAAGGCAGACCCAGGATCAGATCCTGGGGCAGCAGGGTGGCAACCACGGCCCCGATGAACCCGGCAAGCAGCATAAGGGGCACCGTCAGCATGATGATGAACCACAAATTCCGCATAAAGGCGGCTGTAACGCCGCTCAGGGAGCGCAGGAAGCTTTCCGGCTGGTCGGGTGCCGGATTGAGCTCAGAGGCGCTCCACGGCGTTGCTACGGGTGTCTCGGGCTCTATTTCGCGAGTATCGAGCATGCGGCAGATCAATGGCACCAGCACAAGGATGATCAGCAGGCTCAATCCGACCTTCATCAGCGCCATATACATCGGCAGCAGGGAAAACAGCATGGTCAGCACCACGATGTTCAGCGTGGGCGAGGCGATCATGGCGCTGAGCGTGGTTTCAGCCCGCATTCCGGCCGAATACATTCCCTTGGCAATCGGGGCCGCGCAGTTCACGCAGACACCCAATGGTGCGCCGATCACCATGCCGAGCGCGGAATTGGCAAAACCACCCTGAAAACTGCGGCGTCGCACGTAAGAAGCGAGGGTCAGAAAGGCCGCTGCAAACAGGACACCGAATGTCATGCCTTTCTTGTTGGTGTTGACCCAGTTCAGGGTCGACCAAAAGATCCGTTCAAGCACACCCATGTCATCGGTCAGCGGAAAGATCGCTTCGAAGCTCAATGAATCTTCCAGCTGAATCGCCCCGGACATCATCGCCTTTTCATCAAGTGCGGGATAACGTGAACCGGTCCAGAACAGATAGGTCAGCACGATGATGATCAGCGTCGCCAGAAAGAACCGTTTTTGATAGGGAACAGCGATCAGATCTGCCATGCTTGGTCCTTTCCAATCAGCGCCGCCGATACAGGTTTTCCTTGATGCACGCCTCAGGAGGCCAGAAACCTCCGGGCCGCTTCGGGCATGGAGCCGTAATACACAATATCGTTGATTTCAGGGCGGTGGTAACGTCTGTTGCGCAATTTCTCGTATTCAGTGTCAAAATCTTTATACGGATGGTCGCGCAGATTCACGTTGGTTGCAACACCGCCGTGGATCTGGTGAAAAACACCTTCGCCCAAAAGCACAATGAAAGCTGTATCCGGCAAATCCGCAGCCCGGACAATGAAATCGTGATTTACCAGCCCGCCCCCGGGGCTCTGGAAGGCCGGGTCATAGCCCTGCAACTGATCGAACATGACGCGGGGCAGAGCCACCCAGCTGCATTCCGCGGGGAAACCGCCCAAAAATCCCGGGAGTGAGGACTGCGC
>NZ_JBGEHK010000016.1:0-19897 GCF_041403425.1 Roseovarius conchicola
TCATCCCAACTGCCCCAGTCACGCAACATCGCCTCCTTAACTTCATAAGACGTCGTCAACGGACCAGGCGTCAGCAAATACGCCTCGCCCAATCGTGGAGAAGGTAACGGGGACTTGGTCATGGTTTCATACTCCTGAAAATCTCAAAATTAGAATTGCAGGAGTAATTCATATATGTAAAATCGTTTAATCCGACAAATAAATAGAATTATTCTATAGTATGGAAAGCGAGGCAAACAGTGCGACACAGTCAACTCAAAGCATTCCATCATGTCGCCCTGCATGGCGGTTTTTCCGCGGCGGCAGAAGCCCTGAATTTGACGCAGCCCGCCATCTCAGAGCAGGTAAGAAACCTGGAACAATCCTATGATGTCTTGCTATTCCAGCGTGACCGCAAAAAGGTAACCCTGACAGAAACTGGCACTGCATTGTTAAAGATTTCGCTTCACTATTTCGAAGTCGAACAGCAGATGGCGGAATTGCTGAGTGAATCCAGCGCAGCCGTTTCCGGTGAGCTCAGGATCGTCGCGGACTCGGCCTATCACATCGCGGATATTCTTTCCTCGTTTCAAGAGAAGTTTCCCAGGATCACCATTTCAGTGATGACCGGCAATACCGAAGAGGTGGTGTCAAGATTGCGCAGCTACGATGCCGAAATCGGAGTGCTGGGCAGTCTGACCCCGGGTAAAGACATGGAGTCCATCAGTCTTGGGTCCACAGAAATCTTCGGGTTTTGCGCAAATTCGTTCGACACCGGGGGAAAGCAGACACTTTCGATGAGTGATTTGCAGAAATATCCCCTCATTTTTCGCGAGAACGGGTCAAAGACGCGCATGACATTGGAACAAAAAGCGCAGCAGGTCGGGATTACCCTTAAGCCCGCGATCATTGCCGAAGGGAGAGAGGCCGTTCGCGCGATTGTCGCTGCCGGAACAGGTATCGGGTTTGTCTCGGATGCGGAATTCGGCAGCGAACCACATTTTCGCAAATTGCCCCTGGAAGGGGCAAGCATTCATATGGATGAATCGATTGTCTATCTCAGTCAGCGACGGGATGTCCGGCTTATACGTGCGTTTCGTGAAATAGCGCTCGGCTCGGGCGAAACAATGTGAGCCGGGTGCCAAAGTCAAAAGCATTTCCGTCGTGTTGTTATAGCGGCTGACGAAAAGAGGACGCGACATGGGCTTGGTAATTGTGGCGCTTGTGTTGACGTCAGCGGTGATGCATCCGCTCTGGAACCTCCTGCTCAAGAAAAACCCGGATCCGCAGCTTGGGTATCTGGTATTGACCGCGACCATGGGCATGTGCGCGCTTGCGCACGGCCTGGTTGTCGGGGTTGATTTCAGCGCCGCCCTGATGGCCTGGCCCCTGATCGCCGCATCCGTATGCGGCCAGATCATCTATGGAACCTGCCTGACGGCAACGCTGTCACGCGGCGACTTGTCGACCTACTATCCGATCATCCGAAGTTCGCCGGTGTTTATCGTGGTGGTCAGTATTGTTTTGTTCGGACAGACCTATCCATGGACCGTGTTGCTTGGCATCGCCATGGCTGTCACAGGGGGCTTCCTGCTTTTGTACCGGCGCGGTTCGCGCATTCTGGATGACCGGCGTTCGCTTGCCCTGGCGTTGCTGGCGATGTGTGGAACGGGAATTTATTCGCTGGCTGACGCAGGTTCGATGCGCACGATAGAACCGCAGGTTCTGGTGGTCTTTGTCGAAGGGCCATTGGTGTTTTTCTACGGTGCAGTTTGGCTGCGCCGAAAGCCCGTCACAACCCTGTCAACGCCCCGCTCGGGCGGTTTTTCCTGGGCGCATGTCATTCTCCCCGGCGTACTTGCCTATTCCTCCTATTACCTGATCTTGATCGCCTACCAATTGGGCGGTGACGTGGCCGCAGTGACATCCATGCGCCAGGCATCCATCCCTATCTCTGTGTTGCTGGGTGGGCTATTCCTTCGCGAAGGGGCGATGTTGCGGCGTTTGTTTGCGGCAGGGCTGTTGGCACTCGGTATTGTCGTGATCGCCCTGAGCGGCTGACCAAAGCGGTTGGTACAGGCACACGATCCTGTGCGGCGGCGATACGTTTGATGTGCTTTTTTCCCGACGCCTTTCATGCATCAGGCGTCCAGCGATGCAGATTGCAAATGATGCACACGGCACCGCAACCAAAAGCGTCCCGCGAAACCTGACCTAGAGGTTTTCGCGAAATGCATCACAAGGTTCAGATGAGACGCGCGTGTCGCCCCAGGTGGCGCCTCGAATGCGAGACGAAACACCTTGGGGCGATCACTTTATCATGCGGGCAGCCATTTGGATCGGCCTTAGCGGGTTCTCCACGCCTGCGTGCGGGTCAGCACACCCTTTGAGACCAGCAAGTGGATGATTCTTGCGGCTGCGTTGGTGTAGAAGATCATCATTCCCATGGCCGCTGCGGGGGCGATGTCGCCTGCGTCGTCCATGTTGAGCACCGCGATCGACGCCAGTGTTGTTTGTGGCGAATAGAGGAACACGACCGCCGAGACCGTGGTCATCGCGTTGACGAAGAGATAGATTGAGATGTCCAGAACTGCCGGCAGGCAGACCGGCACGGTGACCCGGCCGAACAGTTTCAGCGTGGGCTGTTTCAACGAGGCCGAGACGCTCTCGAATTCCCGGTCCATCTGCTTGAGCGCCGTGACGGCGGTCAGGTGCGACACGGTGTAGAAGTGCGTCACCGAGCAGATCACAAGGATCGCCATCGTTCCGTAGATCGCGTTGAGCGGGTTCGAGGGGTTGTTGAAGAAGAAGATATAGGCCAACCCCAGCACCATGCCCGGAATGGCCATCGGCAGCATCGCAAACATCTGGAAGAGCGCCCGACCGGTTTTGAACCCGTTGGACTTCTCTACCAGGTATGCGCCGAAGAACACCACGCATGTCCCGGCCACGGCCGTGAACAGCCCCAGCTTGATCGAGTTGAAGTAGGACCCCCAACCGCCGCCATCCATGCGGTCGAAATCGTAATTGGTCAGACTGAAGCTCAGGTCATAGGGCCAGAACTTGATCAGCGCCGCAAACTGGCAAACCGCCAGTATGCCGATGATGAAGAAGGCCACCACAAGACAATAGATCAGGAATATCCGGTCGCTCTTGGGGTTCGGATTGGGCTGATAGGGCACCGACCGCGCCGACAAGAGCGCGACCTGTTTCGACTGCACCATCCGGTCGATGGCAAAGGCAAGGATCGCCGGGATCACCAGCACGACCGATACCACCGCGCCCATCTCGAAGTTCTGCTGACCGATCACCTGCTTGTAGATATCGACCGCCAGCACGTTGAACTGCCCGCCGATCACTTTGGGCAGACCAAAATCGGTGATCACCAGGTTGAAGACCACGAAGGCCGCCGAGATCAGGCCATAACGCGCACCCGGTATGGTGACCGTCCAGAAGGTCCGCCAGGGGGTCGACCGCAGGCTGGCCGCCGCCTCGTAGAGCCGCGCGTCCGAGATCGCCAGCGCGGTTGAGATGATGATGAACGCATGCGGGAAAGTAAAAAAGACAGACCCGATCACGATGCCGATGGGGCCATAGATGCTGGCGCCGAAAAGCAGCTCCTTGATCATCCCCTGATTGCCAAAGAGATACACAAGCGCGATCCCCGGCAACAGCGACGGCACCAGAATGGGCGCCATGGCCACCAGTCGGAAGAACCCTTTGAACCGCATGCAGCTGCGATTGAGCGCATAGGCGAACCAGAAGGCCAGCGTGACCGTCACGATGGTGCTGATCACCGCGATGACCAAGGAGTTCTTGATCGAGTTAAACAGCGCGGGGGTCGAGAAATAGCTGATGAAGTTCCCCATCCCCGTGGACTTTTCCGGCCTGATCTGCACCCGGCGGAAAGTATTGCTGTCCAGCTCCAGCCAGTCGGTGCCGGTTTTCAGCTCGGAGCCGACCAGGAAACGCCCGGTCTCGGATGTGTTCCTGATCTGGTACATGACCGAGCTGCGGAAGCTGAAATCGGGGAAGAACTGCGTCAGCCCCATGCGGCTGTCGGACCCGGCGATCAGATCTGTTTCGCTCAACACCTGCATCTCGGCATTGAGCTCCGCAGGTGTCAGGATCTCGCCGCTATAACTCCCTTCCTCGTCACTGACCTGCAGCTCGTAAGCGCCCAGATTGAACTGAAAGGTCGAAAAACTTTTGGACAGCATCGCCCACAGTGGAAAGGCCAGCGTTACGACGAGGTAGAGCGCGATCACCACCATCCCCAACCGCATGATCACATCATCCCGGCTGAGTTTTCCCTTGATGACCGGTCCCTCGGGCAGCTTGTCGAGGCTGATATCGCTCATCCTTCTTCTCCCGCGGGTGTGAACGCCATCAGGCGGCCTTCGGGCAGTTCAATCATCATGGTCTTGCCGGTCGCAAGCTCCAGCCGCCGTACCGCGTTGATCGAGAAGTCGGCGATCAGTTCGCCCTCACCAAAGATCTCGTGCCGCAACCGGCATCGCCAGAACGAGCCCAGGAATTCCATCTCGGCCACTTCGACCTCGAAAGCGTTTTCAGGCGTGGTGATTTCATCCGGTGCCCCGGGTGAACGCGCGCCGTCCCCATGGGGGATGACATCCTCGGGGCGGATGGCCGCCACGATCTTTTCGCCGGATGCAAAAGCGTGACCCTGACATTTCAACGTCGACCCACCAATCACAACCGCATCACGTGCCCCCGCCTGCGCCGGGATCTGGTTCATTTCGCCGATAAAATCGGCCACGAACAGGCTGGCGGGATGGCGGTAAATCTCGGTAGGCGATCCGACCTGTTCGATCACCCCGTGGTTCATCACCACGATCCGGTCCGCCATGGCCAGCGCCTCTTCCTGGTCATGGGTCACCATGACGGTGGTCACGCCCAGCTTGCGCTGCAGTTCCTTGATCTCGTGGCGCAAATGCACTCGCACCTTGGCGTCCAGCGCCGACAGCGGTTCGTCCAGAAGAAGAAGGCCCGGATTGGTGGCAATAGCACGTGCCAGCGCGATCCGCTGTTGCTGACCGCCCGACAATTGCGCCGGATATTTCGCCCCCTGCTCCGGCAGCCCGACCAGTGCCAGAAGTTCGGCCACCCGCACCGCGATCTCGGACTTACTGCGCCCGGTATTCTCCAGGCCAAAGGCGATGTTCTTTTCAATCGTCAGGTTGGGAAAGAGTGCGTAGGATTGGAACACGATCCCAAAATCCCGTTCGGATGGTGGCAGGTTCGACACATCCTTGCCGCCCTGCATCACGGTACCCTTGGTTTGCAGGTCCAGTCCGGCAATAGCGCGCAGCAAGGTCGTCTTACCGCAACCCGAGGGCCCAAGAAAGCAGACGAATTCACGCTCGTTTATGTCCAGAGAGATGTCTTTGAGCGCGAGGAATTCACCAAAGGCTTTCCACAGGTTATCAATGCTCAGATACAATTCGGGTGTTTCGGTCACCTCGGTCACAGGGATCGTCCTTGTCATCAGATTGTCAGTTGAGTCTTGCACGGGGACTGTATCTTCCCCGCGGAAAAAAGGAGGGCCAAGCGGCCCTCCCAAGTCCAGAGGAAATTTAGTTTTTCGGTTCCGACTTGCCGTCGTACCGGCTCTGCCATTCCTTGAGGATCGCCGCGCGGTTGTTGGCCGCGAATTCGAAATCGTTGTCGATCATCGCATCCAGCAGGCCTTCGGGGAAATGCTCCACCGGCTTGGCGACGCCAGGCATGGCGACAACCGCGTAACCGACGTTGTACATTTCGTTGGCCTCGCGGGTGACCGAGAAATCGACCAGCTTCTGTGCAGCTTCGAGATCATCGGTACCGGCGACAATCGCCGTGGCTTCCATGTCCCAGCCCACACCTTCGCTTGGCACGATGATTTCCAGCGGAGCACCCGCCGCCTTGGACTTCGCGCCACGGAAGGCAAACGAAATACCAATCGGAATTTCACCGGCAGCAGCAAGCTTACAGGGCTTTGAGCCGGAATGGGTGTAACGTGCGATATTGTTGTGCAACGCATCCATGTATTCCCAGCCGCCTTCTTCTCCGAACATCTGCAGCCAGCTCGACACATCCAGGAAGCCTGTACCCGACGAGTTCGGGTTCGGCATGATCACATGGCCCTCATACATCGGGTCAGTGAGATCTTTCCATGATGTTGGCGGTGTCAGACCATTCTTTTCAGCCTCGACCGTGTTGTAGCAGACCGACGCCACCCAGGCATCCATGCCAACCCAGCTGGGCGGATCGCCGGCATCGACGAATTTTGGATCCAGATTCTCTACACCTGCGGGCGCATAGGGCTCCAGCATGCCTTCGGATTTCAAGAGCAGCAGCGATGTTGCCGCCAGCCCCCAGACAACATCCGCCTGCGGATTTTCCCGCTCGGCCAGAAGCTTGGCGGTCACGATACCGGTCGAATCCCGCACCCAGTTAATCTTGATGTCCGGGTGAACTTCGTTGAATTTCTCTGCGTAGCGGGCAAGGTCTTCAGCCTCCACCGCCGTGTAAACCGTTAGTTCAGTTTCAGCGGCCGCGCTGTTTGCCAGAGCGGCAATTGCCACTGTCGCAAACAATGATTTCAATAGTTTCATTCTTCCTCCTGTTAATTGGCAGGCTCGAGGTTTGGCATATTAAACCCTGGCCTGCGTCTGGTGAATTTATAAAGTTTGGCAGAAAATTCCTAAAAGAAAAATCGTTATTGCCTGTAGAATGATAGAATTCCCCTATAGATAGATATTTTCCCAGCAAACGCGCCGGAATAGCATTGATGTGATGGTCCATGGATTTGTTGCCTGTTACACGGCGCTGGTCATGAGATGTCTCGTACACGCCGAACTTTGTCACCCGCGACAACCCATCTTCTCGCTTTCTGTGCGCATCTGTAGAAAATCCCCGGAGATTTCCACCGATATTGCCTGCTAAGAACTGGTCTTATCTGCTTTCGATCACGCGCGCCTCTGGATCGTAAGAGGTGCGCAAACAGGCTTCCGCCGAGTATTTTGTCTTGGTGAGAGGAGGCAGACCGGTTGAAGGAACTGAATCGGCTTCGGCCCTAGACGCGCGGAGCCCCTGAGGGGATGCGAAACCGCGCGTGCTTGATGCTATGTGATAGACAGGGCACATCCCGCCACAAAGCGTATCCTGAGATGTCAGGGAACCAACACTTCTCGCACGGTCACGGCGTCGTCCAGTCGATCCATCGCGGCGTTCAGGTCATCAAACCCGATTGTGCGGGTCAAAAGGCGGTCGACCGGCAAGGTGCCTCCCTTGAACATCGCCATATAGAGCGGGATGTCACGCTTGGGCACACAGCTGCCCATGTAAGACCCCTTCAGGGTCCGTTCCTGCGCGGCAATGCTCAGGTGAGAAAACGTGACCTCTGCCTCCGGTCCGGGCATCCCTGCTGTCACTGTCGTGCCGCCACGGCGGGTGACGTCATAGGCCATCGACAAGGCGCGTGGCGATCCGGCCGTTTCCACCGCGACATGCACACCCCCCGAGGTTGCCTCCAGTATCGTCTGCACGCAATTCGGATCGGCTGCGTTCATCACCAGATGCGCGCCCATGTCGCTTGCCATGGCCAGTTTGTCGTCGCTGAGATCTATGGCCACGATCTTGCCAGCCCCTGCGGCACGCGCCGCCAGCAACGCACTCAGTCCGACACCCCCAAGGCCGACCACGGCCACGCTTTCTCCGGCTTTCAGGTCGGATGTGTTCACCACGGCCCCAACGCCGGTGACGACCCCACAGCCAAACAAGGCAGCGTGCTCGAAAGGGATATCCTTGTCGATTTTGACCAAAGCTTCCATCGGCAAGACGGCATACTCGGCAAATCCGGCCACGCCGGAATGATGATGGATGCGTTCGCCATCCTTGTGCAGCCGGGTCGTGCCGTCGCGCAAAACGGCGGCCGCGTTCGACACCGTCGCCGGTTCGCACAGGGCAGGCCGCCCGACACCGCACATTTCGCAATGGCCGCAACTTGCCACATAGGACGGCACCACATGGTCGCCGACCTCGAAACCGGTCACACCATCGCCCAGTTCAACCACTATTCCTGCGGCCTCATGGCCAATGACAATGGGCATCGGCTTGCCCCGTTCGCCATTGATGGCCACCAGATCAGAGTGGCACAGCCCAACCGCCTTGATCTGCACCAACACCTCGCGATGCTGCGGTGGGTCCAGCTCGATTTCCTCGATGCACAGGGGTTTGCTGTCCGCATAGGGCCGGGGATGATCGGATCGTCTCAGTACGGCGGCCTTGATTTTCATAGGGTGTCTCCTGTCCTGACCCCGCGATCAGGCCAATGCCTCTTCCACAACGTTTTCCAGAATATCCAAGCCCTCTTCGACCAACTCGTTTGAGGCCGACAGGGGCACAAGCAACCGGATCACATTTCGGGCAGGCCCGGCGGTGATCAGGATCAACCCCTTCTTCAGAGCGATTGACGCAATCTTCGCGGTCAGATCACCGTCGGGGTCGCGGTTGTCGCGGTCGGCCACGATTTCGATGGCGTTCATACAGCCCAGCGCCCGGACATCACCGATGCAGTGAAACCCGTTGCGCTGCGCCATCTTGCGAAGACGCGCATCAATCAGCTGACCCATCTCCAACCCGCGTTGCAACAGGCCTTCGCCCTCGATCACATCCAACACGGCCAGGGCCGCCGCGCAGGCAATCGGGTTGCCGCCAAACGTGCCGCCCAGCCCGCCCGGGGGGACCGCGTCAATGATATCAGCGCGCCCGACAATGCCCGAAATGGGCAAGCCGCCCCCGATGCTTTTGCCGATGCAGGTCAGATCGGGCGAAATGCCGAAATGCTCCATCGCAAACAGCTTGCCGGTGCGGCCCATCCCGGTCTGGATTTCATCGGCCACCAGGACAATGCCATGTTCGTCACACAGCGCGCGCAGATAGCCGAGGAATTCGGGCGTGGCGATGTTGTATCCGCCCTCCCCCTGCACCGGCTCAAAGAAGATCGCGGCGATCTGATCGGGGGGGCAATCGCTGCGGAACAAGGTCTCAAAGGCGCGTTTCGTGTCCTCCAGGCTGACACCGTGGAAGTCATCCGGGAAAGGTAGGCGGTAAATCTCGGTCGGGAAGGGCCGGAACCCCTGCTTGAACGGCACCATCCGCGCGCTTAGCGCCATACCCATATAGGATCGTCCGTGATAGCCATTGGTAAAGGTGATCAGGGCCGGGCGACCGGTGTGATAGCGGGCAATCTTGACCGCGTTTTCAACCGCTTCCCCCCCTGCGGAAAAGAACAGGGATTTCTTGGCAAAATCGCCGGGCAACAGCGCGTTCAGACGCTCGGCCAGGGCAATGTAGCTTTCATAAGGGGTCACCTGGAAACAGGTGTGGGTCAGGCTGTCCAACTGATCTTTGATGGCCGAGATAACGTGGTCGTGGCGGTGACCTACGTTCTGACAGCCAATCCCGCCGCAGAAATCAATATAGCGTTTGCCCTCTACATCCCAGACCTCGGCGTTTTCGGCCCGGTCCGCCACAAAGGTCGATGAATAGGCAATGGCGCGGGCCACCGCGTTGTCACGTCTGGTTTCTATCTCTTGGTTGGTCGTCATTTTAGGCCTCTTGAGGAAGAATGTGCAGGGGGCGTCCGGCATCACAGCCGGGTCAGCCACAAGACAATGTCGGGAAAGATGACAAGGGCGGTCAGGCAGATCAGTTGCAGCACCACGAACGGGATGGACGACCGGTAAATCGTCTTGATCGTGACGCCGGGCGGCGCCACCCCGCGCAGGTAGAAGAGCGAATAGCCGAAGGGCGGCGTGATAAACGAGGTCTGCATGTTCACCGCCGCCAGAACCGCAAACCAGATCAGCATTTCCGGCCGCGTCGCGTCGAACCCGAAATCAAGCGAGGTGACGATGGGCGCAAACAGGGGCAGAACGATAAAGCTGATCTCGATCCATTCCAGAAAGAAGCCCATGACAAAGATGAGCGCCATCATCAGGATCAACAGCCCATAAGGCCCAAAGCCTGTGCCGATGAACAATTCCTCGATCATGTCGTCGCCGCCCAGACGCTTGAACACCGCGCTGAAACAGGCCGCACCGATCATCACGAAGATCACCATGGCCGTGGTTTTTGAGGTGTCGCGCACCACATCGCGCATGACCCCATAGTTCAGCTTGCGCGCGATCAGCGCCAGGCACAGGGCACCACCGGCGCCAATACCCGCCGCCTCGGTCGGGGTGGCCAGGCCGATCATGATTGATCCCAGAACAGCCGCGATCAGAAACAGGGGGCCGACAAGGTTCACCAACAGCTCGACGATCAGATGACCCTGTTTCTGTGCAATCTTGTCAATCTCGCTGCGATCCGGCACCGGCGCGCGATGCGGGGCAAGGATACCCACGCCCAGAATGTAGAGAATATAGACCGATCCCAACAGCAGGCCGGGGATGAAGGCGGCCTTGAACAACCCCCCGATCGAGACCTGCAGGATCGCCCCCATAAAGACCAGCATGATGCTGGGTGGGATCAGAATGCCCAACGTGCCACAGGCCGCGGTCACCCCGGTGGCAAATTGCGGGTCATAGCCCTGCCGGATCATCACCGGCAGCGCGATGACCCCCAGCAGCATGACCGACGCGCCGACGATCCCGGTGCTTGCCGCCATGATAATGCCGAGCAGCGCAACGGATAACGCCAACCCGCCGGGCAGCCGTCCACAGAGCCGCTCAAGCGTTAGGAGAAGACGCTCGGCGAGGCCGGATTTGTCCAGCATCAGCCCCATGAATATGAAAAGTGGCGCCGCCAGAAGCAGCCAGTTCGACAAAGTGCCCGCGTAGATTTTGGACACCACCGTGCCCATGAATTTCAGTGGGATGCCCGACAGAATGGCAAAGACAATGCCCAGCCCGCATAGCAGAAACGCCACCGGATAGCCGGTGAACACCCCCACCACAAGGGCAACAATCATCGCAATCGCCCAACTGTATTCGACGAGAAATTCCATAATGCGTTACACGCTTTCGTCAGTGTTGGAATATGTGCTTGCCGCCAGTTCATCATCCAGCAACCGCCGGATGACCCGCGCCAAAATAACCAGAAACAGGATCGCAAATCCGATTGGGATGGTGGATTTGATCAGGAACCGGTCCAGCATCCCGCCATAATCCGACCCTTCGGACGAATTGTACGAGCGCATGACAAAACCGATCGACAACCAGCACATGACAGCGGCAAAGGGCAGCATCAAAAACACATCCCCAAGCGTATCAACCCATTTCTTTTTTCGGTCAGACAGCCCGGCATAAATCAGGTCAGATCGCACATGCTTGTCATCCAAATAGGCATAGGCACCCCCGATCATGACCATGATCGCAAAGAAATGCCATTCCAAGTCAATCACGTCATTGACTGTCAGATTGTCGCCGAACAGGGGGATATCCACCCCCCAGTCCAGCATCACATTCGCGCGCAATGCGCTGGCGATAACCGCAACCAGTACGGAGACCAGTGTTCCCAGTGCCAGCCAGCTGGTGATTTCGCCCAACCAACGCCCAATGCGTTCGATCATCCGGGCAAAACTTACCAAAGCGCGTGTCACTGGTTGGCCTCCGTGCTGGTCGTCAGGTGTGCTTAGTCGAGGCTTTGCAGATCGTTCCAGGCGTCCACTTTGGCCTGATGCGCCTGCAGAGATTCATACATCTCTTTCACGACCGGCTTTGCCGCCATCTCTTCGGCCAGAACTTCGGCCCAGGCTTCGCGCAGACGTTCCATCACGCTGTCCGGCAGACGCTTGGTGATTGCGCCCTTCTCTGCCATGCGGGCAATCACGTCCATCTGCTCGGCGGGCAGACGGTTGAACGTGTACTGGATCGTTGCCTGACAGGCCATGTGCATCTGGGCCTTACGCTCATCGCTCCAGCTGTCATACATATCCTTGTTCATGATAAACGAGAACCAGCTGGCCGATTGGTGCCACCCGGGGAAGTAATTGTATTTGGCGATTTCATAGAACCCCATCGCCTCGTCCACGGTCGGGATGGCAAAGTCGGCCGCATCCACGCGGCCCCGCTCCAGTGCCAGGAAGGTTTCGCCGCCCGGTACCAGCTGCGTTGACGCCCCCAGTTTGGTCAGTACTTTCGCGCCGAGGCCCGAGATACGGATTTTCATCCCGTCATAGCTTTCGGGGCCAGTGATTTCTTCACGATACCAACCTGCAGTTTCCTGTGGCTCGATAAAGCATGGGAATACCATCACACCATGCTTGGCATATTCGCGGCGGATAATCTCGATGCCACCCCCGTTCCACATCCATGAGGACGAGACTTCGGATGTCGGGCCAAAAGGCAGGCCGCCATAGAACTGTGCCACCGGCACCGTGCCCGACCAGTATCCCATCCAGTCCCACCCGGCATCAATCGCGCCGGACGCGACCGAGTCGAAGACCTCAAGCGTCGGCACCAGATCGCCAGGCTCGGCCAGTTCAAGCTCCAATTCGCCACCCGTCGCAATCGCGACATTCTCGGCAAATTTCACACCCATCTGTCCGAGAAGGTTGTTGGTGCCAAACGTACTGGCAACATCCAGTTTCTCAGCCACAGCCGGGGCCGCACCTGCAATGAAAGCAGCAGCTACAGCCGTTGCAAGATGTGTTGATTTCATGATTTTACCTCCCAGGTTTAATAGATCGACGGCTTTTTCGCGCGTCATTTTAACAACCGTATGACATCCCTCCCGATATCGACGGTGGTTCCTCACGCCGTCCATGCGCCCCTCCAAAGGCAAACGGAAAGCGATCAGAACTCTTCCGGCAAGTTGAACGCGTTGGCTTATGCATGTAAAATAGTATTATAATATCAATCAATCTCAGGTTTTCTTATAATGGTCCCCTTCCGCCAACTGTCCTACATCGTCGCGGTGGCCGATTACGGCAGCATCTCGGCGGCGGCTGAAAATCTGGCAATCTCGCAACCGGCAATTAGTGCTGCAATTCAAAAGGTTGAGGAAGAATACCAGCTGAAACTCTTTATCCGCGAACGGCCGCATCGCGTGGTCCTGTCCCCGGTGGGACGGCGTTTTATTGCGCGGGCGCGGCTCTTGCTTGAGAACGCCCAGGAGTTTGATGATGACGCACGCAACCTGCGACAGACGCTCAAAGGGGTGATTCAGGTCGGGTGTTTCCTGCCCACCGCTGCCTTTATCATCCCGATCATCCTGCGGGGATTGCGGGAACGGGGATTCGATATCTCCCTTCAGGTGCACGAGGCCGACCTGGACGAAATCAATCACATGCTAACCCAAGGCAGGATCGACGTTGCCCTCACCTACAACATGCATCCCAGCCCCGGCATCGAATTTGAAACTCTGATCGAGGCGCCGCCCTATGTGTTGCTGTCCAAGGATGATCCCATGGCCAAGCAAAGCTCGATTTCACTGGCGCAACTGGCCGACAAAGACATGGTTGCCCTAAACCTGCCGATCACCCAACAGTTCTTTCTTTCGCTGTTTTCCCAGGCCGATCTGACCCCCAGGATCAAACATCAGGCCAAATCTTACGAACTGGTCCGCAGCCTTGTGGGGGCTGGAGAAGGCTATGCGATCCTGATCATGCGCCCGGTGAACGAGCGCGCCTATGATGGCAGCGAACTGGTCTATGTTCCGCTGAGTGATAATGTGCCAACGCCACAATACGGGCTGGCGTTTACAAATCGCTCGATCCCCACAAAGCTGATCGAAACATTTGCAAATGTCTGTCGCGAAACGCTGAAATCCGAGAAAAGCGCCGAAAACTATTACGTTCAGCTGCCCGAAGATGATTGTGTCTGAGGGCGCGCGGTTCGGACACGGCTGGCATACGGCGTTTTCCCGAAGGCGCGTTTGTAGTTCTTGCTGAAATTCGTCTGGCTTTCAAAGCCACAGGACAGCGCAATTTCAATCAACGGCATCTTGGTCTGCTCGACCAGTTGGCGTGCGCGGTTCAATCGCAAACGGACATAGTATTTCAGGGGCGACTGAAATCCGTTCTTGGCAAAAATCCGTTCAACCTGCCGCGTGGACAGGCCCAGCCGATTGGCAAGCTCCGCGGTTGTGATCGGTGTTTCGATATTGTCGACCATGATGCTTAGGGCCTTCTGAAACCTCTCATCCTCGCAGATCAGCGCGTCAGCGCCCAGATATTGCCGGGTCTCTCCGCTGCGCTTTCCGCAGGCCAGAAAGTGATTACATATTTCTCCGGCGATCCTTGCACCGCAGACCTGTTCGATGAAATCAACGATCAGATCAAACGCCGCCAATTCTCCGGCGCAGCTTGTGAACCGGCCGTCGGATGCAAACAGCACGTTGTCAAACTGCAGGTCCGGAAACCGTTCCCCCAACGAGGCCAGGCTTTTCCAATGCGCTGCACATGTCCGGGTTTTCAGTATCCCGGTGCCGGCAATCACCTCGCAGGCCGCGCCCAGGGCGAAGACGGGGATGCTGGCACGGAACAGTTTCCTGACAAATCTCTGCAACAAGGTTTGCGACGGGCCGTCCACCGATTGGCCACAACACAGTATGACCAAGTCGGGTCGCCCGGACATATCGCAGGCCCCCAACACATCCCCCGAGGCCGCCTGACAGGGGATCGGTATGCCCGCCTGCGTGGTTGGGTCCCTGCCATCCAGCGACACCAGTTGAACGTCAAAGGCGATCCGCCTCATATACCTATTGGCCAGCTGAAAAGGCTCGAGCGTTGAGGACACCGTGGTCAGAGACACCCCATCTACCAGCAACAGCATGACCCGCGTCGCCGCAAGGGTGCTGGCGGATGGCTTGCAGGACACGAGAGGCGTATTCATGACCCGACCACCCCGCGCCTAGCGCTCAATCACCGGATCGTCATAGATCTCGTTCAGGATCAGCTCGACAAGCTCGAACTGAGACTGGCCATTCACGTCCTCAAAATAGATATGGCTGGGCCAGGACTGCCCCACATGATTGTCTTCGGGCAGATCAACCGCCTGACAAACGCGCTTGATCGCATCCACAAACGAGCGCGCCTTGGCCGCCGTTTCGGCTTTGGTTGCGTCCAGGTCTTCGATGCTGTTGCGGTCAATCTCGGGCGATCCGATGCCGACGGTCAGGGGCATGTTCCGCGCGATGGCCTGTTCTTCATAGAACGAGATATCCACCTTGTCGGCCTCAAGACGCATGATGAACACCGGGTTCACGCTGACCTTGGCCTCGGTCAGCTGCAACAGCTTGGCGCGATCTGCCGTCGAGGCGCCTTCCTTGATGGCCCCCCGTCGCCGCGCCGCGCGCCCCTTTTTGCGCACCTCGGCCACGAAATCCCCGCGGTAATTGTTGTCGAACACCCGGTCGGCATAAGGCTTGTCCCGCAGCATGTGCCGAATGGATCGGATCGACATGCCCATGCAGTTGTCCGGCCCGATGAAAAAAGGCGACCCCGACGCATCCGACAATTCGACCCATCCGTCGGGAAACAGCTCAAAATGATGGTCCATCCACGGCCCCAGAACCGCATCGCCCAGATGGTCCAAGAGTGCGTTCACCTCGTCCGGGTCATTGACCACATCGGCCAGCAGGGGCTCTTGCCCATAAATATCCGCCGCCAGGCTATAGGGCGCAGATATTTGCAGGGTTGGGGCGGCCCCGGTCAATTTCTGCGTGGCCATAAGGATATTGTCGATGGCCTTGGGAACGCCGGTGGTGAAATCCGGTGTCTTCAGATCGCGCCAAGTCTCTTTGGTAATCAGAATGGCGTCTGGATCGGCCCCCGGCGGAAACTTGTCCGGGTACATCATCGTCTGGCCCAGCGGTTCGCAGGTCCAGGCATAAAGCGCCCAGGTCATGTAGAATTTGGAGATCCCCAAAAGCCTGCTGACGGCAAGGTTGGCCCGCGCATAGCGATAAGGGTCCTCGTGGTAATACTCATGCGACTCGATGCCATAAAGATCATGCAGCAGTGCCAGCCCCAACATATGCACCGATGCGGTTGAATGCACCTCGTTCGCGGGGGCGAGCCGCTTGAAATTCTCGTCGAACGCCCCGGCGATGGCCGCATCGAAGAGCCGTGTCATTTCCTCTTTGGCGTTCTCGTCACCCGCTTGCCAACGTTGCAAAAGATGCAGCCCCTTGGGGAAGGCATAGTCTTCGATCCTGGTCATTCTGTCTCACCGTTCTTGTCAGATCACACGCCCGGCAGGCCCGGACGATCATCATGGTTATTTACAAGTGGACCTGCGGAATATACCCATTTGGACAAAATCTTTATATCCATTTGGAGTGCGCCCTTTGCCCAAACATGTCGGAGCTGTCCTGCTGCACGGGTTTGACGTGGATCGAAACAGCCCGGTTCCGATCTACCGCCAGATCGAGACGGCACTGCGCCGTCTGATCCTGGACGGAACGCTTCCCTCCTCGCGAAAACTGCCCTCGACACGCGACCTGGCCTCGGAACTCGGCGTGTCCCGCATCACGATCAAATCGGTTTATGAACAGCTGATTGCCGAAGGATATCTGAACGCCAAAACAGGCTCGGGCACCTTTGTGACCGCAGGCCTGGCCCTGGAAACGGCCCCCAAGGTCCGCGCCCCGTTCAGAGCAATCAACACGCCTCAGATCGACCTTCCCGATCATGCCACCCCGATCCTGTCCTCAAAGGCCAGCGTTCGGCATGGTGCGACGGCCCCGTTCCGCCCCGGCGTGCCCGCGCTTGACCTTTTTCCATTGAAACTGTGGATGAAATACACCTCCGAGGCTGCGCAGAAAGACACGCGCCAGAACCTGAGTTACGGCGATGTTATCGGCAGCAAAGCCTTGCGCGCCGCTATCGCACGGCACCTGACAGATGCCCGCGGCATGCAGGTTGATGCCGAGGAGATTGTCATCACCTCGGGGGCACAACAGGCCTTTGTGCTGATCGCTTTTGTGCTGCTGAACCGGAGGGATACCGTCTGGTACGAGAACCCCGGCCATATCGCCGGACGGGATGTGATGCAGATCATGGGCGCAAATGTTGCCCCTGTCCCGATAGATGGCGAAGGGATGGATATTCGCCATGCGGCCCGCGAACATCCCAAACCCAAGGCGATTTTCACCACCCCCTCGCATCAACAACCCCTTGGCGTCACCATGAGCCTGTCTCGCCGTCTGGCCCTGCTGCAATATGCCAAGGACAACGATGCCTGGATCATCGAAGACGATTACGACAGTGAATTCCGCTATCGGGGGCGGCCCCTGCCTGCGCTCAGCGCGCTTGATCGGGAACGGCGGGTGTTTTACGTCGGCACGTTTTCCAAATCCATGTTTGCGGCCATGCGGCTGGGTTACATCGTTGTGCCACACGGGCTGTCCGACGCTTTTGCCAAGGCCAAGAACCTGCTGGGGCAAAGCACGTCGGCGGTGGTGGAACAGGCCATGGCCGACTTCATGGATGACGGGCGGTTTGTCGAACATATCCGAAAGATGCGCCGGGCCTATCGCGACCGTCGGGATGTCTTGTTTGACAGCCTCTCAACCGAGTGCTCGGGCCTTCTGACCCCCCAGATCACCGATGCGGGCATGCATATGCTGGCGTGGTTGCACCAGGGTGTGGATGATCAGGCCGCCCATCGCGCCTTGCTGGAAGAGGGCATAGAATCTCTGCCCTTGTCCGTGTATTCGGTCACCCCCCTCAATCGCCCCGCTCTTGTTCTGGGATTTTCCGGGGCCAGTGAGCGGCAGATTCCAAAGCTTGTGAAACGATTGTCGCAAACGTTGGAAAAACGCACCCCGCTCTCTTGAAAATGCTGGCTGCGCGCTCGTATGCATTCGGGGCAAGCCTAACGCATGGATTCCTCAATGCCTGAAACACGTAATGTCCTTTTCATCGTCATTGATCAATTGCGCGCCGATTGCGTGACGGGTGCACTAGCGGAATATGTCCAGCTGCCCAACCTGCGCGCGCTGATGCAAGGCAGCGTGACGTTCACCAATCATGTCTCGGTCACCAATCCTTGCGGGCCCTCACGTGCGTCTATCCTGACCGGGCAATATGCCATGAACCACAGGTCGGTCCGAAACGGGACACCGCTGCGCCACGATACCCCGAACATCGCGACCGAAATGCGCAAGGCCGGGTATACGCCCATGCTGTTTGGCTACACCGATACGTCCCAGGACCCCCGGGTGCATGACAAGGACGATCCGGCGCTCAAGACCTATGAACATCCGATGACCGGCTTTCACGAGGTTGTCGAGATGCGCTTTGCCACGTCTTTCCCTTGGCGGGCCCATCTCAATAACCGCGGTTACAGTTTTGAAGACTATTACGACTTGTTCAAACCCGTATCGCCGACCGGCGGGGTGCCCGCGTTGAATGACCCCGCTGTTTATGCGGCGGAAGACAGCGACACCGCCTTTCTGACCGACGCGTTCCTCGACCATATGCGCGCATCCAGCGATCAGAACTGGTTTGCGCATTTGACTTATATTCGCCCCCATCCCCCACTTGTTGCACCTGCGCCTTACAACAGGATGTACGACCCGGCGACACTGCCCTTGCCGTCCAGACTGGGTTCACCGGAGGAGGAAATCGCACAGCATCCCTTCTTTGGCCCCACCCTGGCCCGCGCAACACCGGCTGACGTGGTGGAAGGCTTCCCCGATCTGGAGCCGACGGATGACAACATCCAGACCCTCCGGGCGATCTATCTGGGTCTGGCGACAGAGGTGGATCATCACATCGGGCGCGTGATCGAGTTTCTGAAAGACAGCGGGCAATATGACAACACGATGATAGTGGTCACCGCCGATCACGGTGAAATGCTGGGCGACAGATATGCCTGGGGCAAGATGTCGATCTACGACGCAGCCTATCGCACGCCTCTGATCATCCGTTTGCCTCAGCTGGCAGGTGACGCCGCAGGAACCAGCGTGGACCACCCCACCGAGTCAATTGATTTGACCCCGACAATCCTCGATTGGGTCGGTCAGGAAATTCCCAATTCCATGGACGGGCGATCCTTGATGCCATTCCTTCTGGGGAAAGCCCCTGACGATTGGCGCACATATTCTTTTTCCGAACTCGATTTTGGCAATCCCGAAGCCCCTTCGATCTGGCAAACGACTCTTGGAACCTCGACCAGCAACTCTTGCCTTGGAATCCTTCGCGAGGACCGCTTTACGCTTGTCGAGTTCGCGTCCGATTTGCCGCCTGTCTTGTTTGACGCTCATGGCGACGGAGAAATGAAGAACGTCGCGGCAGACCCGAACTTCGCCGCCGATCTCTACCGTTTGACGCGCCAGATGCTACAGCATCGCATGCAATATATGGACCATACCTTGTCTTTGGACTTCATCACCCCGGAGGGCGCTCGGCATGCCAAGCGTATACCGCCATCAGTGGGCTAGAACCTGCGTAAGGTTTGAAGCCGGTCATTGGCTACAAAACACCACTGCCAGCGCCCTATTTTGAAGATAAGTTGCGCGATCCTTGTCTTGTGTTGGCAGAAAAGATGCGGCCCTTCTATGCTGGTATGCATCTACCTAAGCAGATCGGCTCAGCTTAAGTCGACCGGGGGCCTTTAATGCGGTCCCGAATACAACTGAACCAAAGATTACCTCATCGTTAAGGGCGGCCCATTCCTCCCGTTCGCCCGTTCTATCAGCGCCACGTAAAGTCAGGCGGCACCGAGCTTCACGGTCCTGATGTTCGAAAAGAGCTTACTGGAATTCTTGGGATGCATCTACTGCGCGGGGCTGATGCGTTCCATTGGCGGCCTGTCGTGACCGCCAATGGAGGGGAAGCCTCAGAAGATAAAATCCGAGCTGTCCAGATCGCTGATTTTCACGCCATTGAGCGTGATGGAATTGCCGCCCCCGGTGTCGATCACCACGTTGCCGCCCACCTGCTTGGCCGCGCCCTGGGTTG
>NZ_JBGEHK010000017.1:0-18277 GCF_041403425.1 Roseovarius conchicola
AAGACCATCGAAACGCGACGCTTGCTCCACCGCAAATCCGCCGCATAATCACAACAACCAGATGCGCCAGACCCTCTCTTAGCTCAGGCCGCCATCTGTCCCAAAATCCCTGACGACGGACAGTGCCAACGAATTGGCCTTCTTCATCGTTCGCCTCGATTGCGCAGTTTACAAATGGGTGTTCTTCTTCTGCAATCAGCATGTTTGTAGACTTCCCGACTTTCCTAAATTTCAATGTGTGATTTTACCTGAGTTGTTGCATGTCGAATTTCAAGAACATCGGGGTCAAAGGTCAGTTCCAAATCTGGCAACTGGGTGCGCTAGCCCAGAGGGCCGAACGCTGCGTTGTCCCCGAACGATCTCGAAGCGCAGAAAGCGGACCTCACTGAGCAAAGGGCACGACTCAGAAAGACAAATTTTGAATCTCAAATCTGTCCCAAGGGCATTGACGTTAGACACTGCTGCAAGCGTCTACTCATCAAGCTCTTGAAGCAGGGCGTTGTAGGTGTCCTTGGCGAGGATTTCGGCCAGTAAGGATTCAAGTGGACGGTCATCGGAAACCCGGGTCTCATCAAATGCAATCGAGCCGGACCAAAGATTTTGTCCGTTGGACACCCGAATAAGCTCGGCAGATACGCTGTGTTCGTCCCCCTCCAGTGCTAGTGTACCGGAAAGCACAAATCGGGCACCGACCTCAGCGCCAAATTTCCGCATATCCATAATGCGCCCGCGATACTGGTGTGTGGCACCATGCGAAATCACGCTGAGATCAGGATTTTGCGTCAAATAGTAAATGGTGTGAACCGTCAAATCCTCTGCTTCTTCCAAATCCTCTGGATCGCCGGGAATGGCGGTCAATGGGAAGACAGCGATCAAGGCCTTTTCCTGGTCGACGTGAAGCTTGACCTCAGCCTGATCGAGCTCTGCGGAAAGGCGCGGCATCTCCACCGTGAAGTGGTAGGTTCCATACGCCACCACCGCGCAAACAAGCGCAATTGCGGATTTGCCAACAATACCCAACGTTCCAAACCTGGAGGTCGACGTTTGGAAATCATTTAAGCCCAGTACGTTCTGTGAAGTTTCAGGCGATTGCCCTAACTGAACGCCATATGCTCTGTACCGTCGGGATTTGTCTTGGGATAGACGACCGCCGATATAGGTGAAATGAACATTTTTGCGGCGATTGAACTGGTCGCATATGCTGCCGGTTACTCCAAAGTCGAACTGTGGTGGGGTCTCCATCATTGCGACCGCCTCATCCACCGCAGAACCAGTCAGCCCCTTCGGTCCGTCCTGAACGCTGCCAGAATCCAGGCCGATCCGGGCAAAACGTCCTTCTTGCTCGGGCGCCCCGGTGTTGCTGAATTTGAGATATTCCAAGACCGCAAGTGCTGCCGACAGAGCATCCTCCGCGATAGGAAATTCGTAGATCAGTGCATCGCCCGCGATACCGGAAAAAACGCCCTCATGTTTTTCAATAGTGGGGTTTATCAGATGCTGCGCAAATTTCAGGTTTTCGCCGACATCGAAATCACCCTGATATTTGATCGTGCGCTGGATATCCAAAGCGAGGATCGGTGCCATCCGCAGCTTATTTCGACGTGCCCGGGCAGTAACCAGGTCAGAGAAATACTCCTCGGCCTGAATCAATCTACTTTTTTCCAACGTATCGAACTGGACGCGATATCCCCCCTTGGGGAGCGATACGACGATCTCGTCTTGCGGGTGTTCTGAATAGTATTTCTCTAGCCGCTTGCGCAAGCGATTAGCCTCAACCCGCACCTGCGAGCTGTTTTTTGGATCGTAGTCGTCGCCCTTTTCGAACACGTCCTGCGCGATCGTGAATTCCTTCAGCTGATCGCTGCGCTCTTCCAGAGTTTCGGTGACGATATATCGCAAAAAACTCTGCATGCGTTGCGAGTTGGTAAACGCATCGCTGGACAGAATTTTTTCAAGCTGTTCAAAGACTGCCTCACGGGTTAGCTCACACTTCAGCGTCATCGATGGATTCTCTGGCATCCTGTCAAACGCGCCCCTACAAACGAATCGTTTTCCCCGAATCAAGTGTGTAACAGTTACATCTAACATCGGAAATGTTTCTTGTTTTCACAGGCAAAATGTTACCTCGTGCCGTCAATTTAGTTAACACGGCAATTAACGATGACGTACCATGCCCGACTAACTCCAAGGCAACGGTTCTAACCCTGTCCGCCCCACGATCCTGAGTTCTTAATGAGGTCAGCGCGGCTTTCCACTCTGCGGCGCGAACCACTCAACAAGAATGATTGTCTGGTGCCAATCCCGGGCACCGGAAGGAGAAAAGAAACATGGCTACTCACGACAAGTTCCCCGGCGCAGATGCCGTGACGGATGAACTGAAACTCGATGGCATCGTCAAAGGCGACATCTCGAAAGCGGGCGAAACCGACTGGATCAAGGTCCACCTGGTCAAAGGACAGGGCTACAAACTGGTCGTGACCGGGAAAAACTCGCGCATGGGCACGTTGGAAGACCCGACCCTGCAGGTCTTCGGCGCCGATGGAAAACCCACAAAAGGGATTTTCTTCAACGATTTCATCACGAACTCCAACCGTATTCGTCGATCCGACGAATTCCGCGGCTTCGTCTTCAGCGGTGAGACCGGAGACTATTACCTGAAGGTTGGCAGCCGAGACGCGGCCAAGACCGGGAGCTATTCGGCCCATATCCGCCATGTGGTGGAGGGTGCAGATGAATACACAACCGTGGGCACCCTCGATCCCAAGACCGGGCTTTACCCCGTTCCCAAAGATCTGACCCCTCTGAAAGATGGTGCGTCGATCAAAGGCTCGTTGAACCGCATCCTGGGCACAGAGGATTCGGATTCCTTCAAAGTGAACCTGGTGAAAGGCCGCACGTACACGTTCGACGCGTCACCGGACGGATCGAAAGGTCTTCCCCTGACCACGGGCGTCTCGCTTGAGCTGTTCTCGCAGGACGGAAAGCTAGTCAAGGACGTCCCTGCCGCCCCTACCGGCTGGGACAGCAAACTGACCTTCACGGCCAAAGAGTCCGGTTCCTATGCTCTGCGTGTGAACGGCGGCATCTATCCGACAGGCGAATACAAGGTCTCGATGTCCTCGGTGGGTCCGGCCCCCAAGGATGACGCGGCAGGCGATGCGACCACCAAGCGTAGCGCCAAGCTTGGCGAAGTGCTGTCGGGCAATATCGAGACCTCGGGTGATCAGGACTGGGTCAAGGTGCGCCTTGAAAAAGGCAAGCAGTACCAGCTTCTGGCCGCTGGTGCAGCGTCGGGCAACGGAACGCTGAACGATCCGCAGATCGACATCGTCGACGCAAAAGGCAACCTTGTCAGCCCTGAATGGGGCAGGCAGGACTGGGGTCAGGGCAAGGACGAGCTGCGGCGCTATTCGCATATCTTCCATGAAACGGGCGACTATTACATCCGCGTCAGAAGTGGCGACACCGCCGGAACCGGATCCTATAAGTTTGCGGTGCGTGAACGTCCTTCCCGCGACGATGGCGATGCGACCTTCAGCAACTTCAAGAACTATCTGAGCGAAGGCGACAGCGCGAAAGGCACGCTGGTCATGGGTGATACCGACCAGTATCAGGCCTATCTGACCAAGGGACGGCAATACAGCTTTACCCTTGAGGCGGACAATTCCGGCGCAGCCGGGATCGAGCGTCGGCCGGACATCAAGGTTCTGGACGGGCTGGGCAACGCCATCAATGCAAAAGTGAGCACCGCAAACGGCAAAACCACCGTGACCTTCACGGCGTCGCAAACGGATTACGCGTATTTCAAGTTCTCGAATCCGACCTTCCTTGATGGTGGTGACTACAAGGTCAGCTTGTCAGGCAAAGCGGCTCCGGCTCCGAAAACGGTAAGCCTTGCCAGCCTTTCGCCACATGTCCGCGCCGATGCTGCTCAGGCGGGTGCCGAAGCGTCCAGCCCGTCGCCACTCAGAAGCGTGGCTTCCGGGCTTGGTGTCCGTCAGTCGGTTTCCGGCCTGCGTCGTCCGGATGATCGCTCGTTGTCCGGTGCGGCAGGTCTGGCTTCAAGCTGAGTTCAGAGGGTGCGCCGTCAGACAAAACCTGTCGGCGCACGTTGACTCGTGCCAGCAATGTTTCTGCGGGTTTCCGCCACTCACGACATCAGACTACCCGCAGAGGTCGGAGGCAGGATGACTCCAGCCAGCCTCCGAATTGCAACCGCTCGCCCCCCCTAAGCTGAGCGGCTCCCCCCGGACCCTTCTGGCACGCTAAGGCCAGAAGGGTCCGGAACCCAGAAATGAACACCGATCGGCCGGAGGGCAAAAAAATGACCAACTCATCTGCACCTGCACAGGACAAGGCGACCGAGGCGGTTTCCGGCCCGGCCGGATTTGCGGCACTAGACTGCTTCGTAACGCTTGCCCGTGAATTTGGTCTGCGCCTGAACGTAGACCGGTTGGTCCACGAATACGGGCTGACCTCTACCGGTCTGCGGACATCAAAGCTATTGCAGATCATCCGCAAAAGCGGTTGCACCGCTCGCCAGATCAGTTCCGACTTTGATCGTTTGCAAAGCTTATCGGGCGCTTTGCCTGCGTTGGTGCCGCTTGTCGATGGCGGATGTATCATCCTGCTGGGCGTAGAATCCGGCGACTCCCCCGGTGAAGAGGCTCGTGCGGTCGTTTTCGACCCGCATGCGAATACCGGGGATATCGAGGCCCTGCCGCAACGGGAATTCGAGGCACGCTGGAGCGGCAAACTGATCCTGGTCAAGCGACGCCACAAGATCACCGATACGGAGCGTCCGTTCAATCTGATGTGGTTCGTGCCCGAACTTTGGCGCGAACGCAGAGCATTTCGCGATGTGCTGATCGCGGCCGCCATGCTGGTGCTGGTCAGCCTGTCGACTCCGATCTTCTTCCAGATCGTTGTGGACAAGGTGCTGGTGCATCAGAGCGTGTCAACCTTGACCGTGCTGACCATTGGGGTCGCCATCGCAATCCTGTTCGAGGCGACGTTCACCTTCGTGCGGCAATACATTCTGCTGTTTGCCACGCAAAAGGTCGATGTACGCATCACAATGCGCGCCTTTACCCATCTGCTGAAACTGCCGATCGACTTTTTCGAACAGCAATCGGCGGGTGTGCTGACCAAACACATGCAGCAGCTTGATGTGATCCGCCAATTTTTGACCGGGCGACTTCTGGTCAGTGCGATTGACGTGCTTTCGCTGATCGTCTTTCTGCCCGCGCTGATCTTTTACAGTGGCAAGCTGACCCTGCTTGTTCTGGGTTTCGGCGGGCTGACAGCGTTTTTCATATTCTGCATGCTCGGGCCGTTCCGGAACCGTTTGCAGCGGCTTTACGCCGCCGAAGGCGCGCGCCAGTCGCTGTTGGTGGAAACCATTCACGGGATGCAGACCGTCAAAGCCTTGTCGCTGGAACCACAGCGCAGGAACACTTGGGAAACCACTGCCGTCAACGCGGTCGAGACCAGTGTCGATGTGGGCAAGATGTCGGCAGCGTTGCAATTCGTCATCCAGATTCTGCAAAAGCTGATGCTGATTGCAATCATCGCCATCGGCGCTTTCGACGTCTTTGCCGGAATTCTGACCGTTGGCGCGCTTATTGCTTTCCAGATGCTCGCCGGTCGGGTTGCCGAGCCGTTGATCCAATTGGTCGGACTGCTGCACGAGTATCAGGAAACCGCGCTTTCGGTTCGGATGTTGGGCAACATCATGAATCATCCGCAGGAACCTCAGGCGGCGGGCGGCGCACAGGTCGTTATCGAGGGCGAGATCGAGTTCGATGATGTCACATTCCGCTATCCGCGCAGCCCGCAGCCGTCGCTGGATGGTCTGAGCTTCAAGATCGAGGCCGGAACGATGGTCGGGCTCGTCGGGCGGTCGGGGTCAGGTAAAACCACGGTGACCAAGCTATTGCAGGGCCTGCACCAGCCGCAGGCCGGGTCGATCCGGATCGACGGCATAGACTCACGCGAGCTGGATATCGCCCATTTGCGCCGCAACACTGGCGTGGTCCTGCAAGAAAGCTTTCTGTTTCGTGGCACGATCCGTGACAATATCTGCATCAGCGCACCAACTGCCACGGATGAACAGATCTTCAATGCGGCCCGGATGGCGGGTGCGGATGAGTTCGTCCAGCGCCTGCCCAAAGGCTATGACACCGAACTGGACGAAGGCGCGCCGAACCTGTCGGGCGGCCAGAAGCAACGGCTGTCGATTGCCCGCGCCCTGTTGAGCGATCCCAGGATTCTGATCCTTGATGAGGCAACATCGGCGCTGGACCCGGAAAGCGAAAGCATCATTCAGGAAAACCTGGAAATGATCCGTCAGGGCCGCACCGTGATCATGGTGTCGCACCGGCTGGCCTCGATGGTCAAATGCGATGAGATTCTGGTTCTTGATCAGGGCAAGACCGCCGGGCTTGGGCCTCATGACGCCCTGATGGAAAGCTGCCCGATCTACTGGAACCTCTGGATGCGCCAGAACAGCTACATGACAGCAGCCGAATAGCCGACTCAATCAATAATCTCGACAGAGAAGTTCGGAGAACCGAGATGTCAAAGACCAAAACCCCAATTGCCAAGCGCACACCGCCCGGTGAGGCCGTTGATTTCCTGCCCGACGCGGACCGGATCGAACAGCGCCGCGCACCGGCGCTGGCCCGCAGCGTACTTTACCTGATCGCGGTGCTTATCGTGGCACTGGTGACCTGGGCCAGCGTCAGCAGCATCGACAGCTATGTCACGGCGCGTGGCAAGATCATCACTGTCGGCAACCATGTCGTACTGCAGCCGCTGGAAACGTCGATCGTGCGCGAGCTGAATGTCAGGAAAGGTCAGGTCGTTGAAAAGGGCGAGGTTCTCGTTGCGTTCGACCCGACGTTCTCAGCTTCAGACGAAATGCGTCTCCGGGCGGAATTGTCGAAGCTGACCGCAAAGCTCGACCGGCTTGGCGCGGAAAGCCGCGAGGAACCCTTTGAACCGGTCAGGGCAAGTGAAGATGCGCTGCAGGAACAGGATTTGAACACACGCAACCGGGCCGAACGCGCTGCCCGCGTTGCAGAAATGGAATCGCGACGTTGGTTGCTCGCAGCGTCGTCGCAGCGTCTGCGCCGGGATGCGGCACAGCTTCAGGAGCAGCTCAACGTGATGCGCGAGCTTGAGGGCATGAAAGAAAAGCTGACGGAGAATGGCAACACCAGCCGCGCGGCATTTCTGAAACAGCATCTGAGTACGTTGACTATCGAGCGGCAGCTGACGGCGACAAGGCAGCAGCTTGCCGAGATTAGCGCGGAAATCGACGGTGTCGAACGTGCACTGGAGAGTTTCGCCGCGCAATGGAAACGCAAAGTCCTTGAAGACCTGATCGCCACCCGCACCCGCCGCGACGCAGTGCAGGAAGAATTACGCAAAGCAACCCGACGCAGCGCAACCTCGACAATCGAGGCGCCGTTTCAGGGTTTTGTTCTGGATGTGGCCGACCGGAACACCGGATCGGTGGTCAGCGCCGCCGAAGGTGTTGTTACTTTGGTGCCGACCGATCAGGATTTGCTTGCCGAAATATGGATTCCCGCCCGCGACATCGGCAAAGTGTCGGTTGGTGACCACGTCCGTATCAAGATCGAATCCTTTCCCTTCCAGAAACACGGGCTGGTCGAAGGCCGGATAGAATCGCTGAGCGGCGACAGTTTTGTCGGCGCACGCGACGGCAACACCGCGGTTGCCCCCGGCGAGGTTCACTATCTGGCCCGGGTCTCGATTCCGCCGATTGAGAAGGTTCTGACCAATCTGCCGAAAGGCTTCCGCGCCCTTCCCGGCATGACCCTGAACGCCGAAGTGCAGGTCGGCCAGCGCCAGGTCATCTCATATTTCCTTTACCCGGTGTTCCGCATGCTCGACGAGAGCATCCGCGAAACCTGAGGCGGTGCGCAGAAGAAGAAAGGGCTCAGAGGATGAGTAACACATTAAAAATGCTTGGAATTGTGGGAATATTGCTCGCGGCTGCCTGCGAGGGCGATACACATGCCGAGGAACAGTTCAGCATCACGGCATCGGGCGACACCTTGATACTGGACGGGGTTATCGACACGTCCACGCCAGAAATCGTGGCAGGCGCGCTGCGCGAAAGACCGGATATCCGGGTTGTCACCTTGCGAAATATCCCCGGATCGGACGATGACGAAGCAAACCTGGAACTGGCCAGGATGCTGCGGGCCGCAGGGGTGTCCACGATCATTCCACCCGGCGGAATGGTTGCCTCGGGCGGCACCGACCTGTTTCTTGCCGGTGTGACTCGGGTCGCTGCCCCGGATGCGTGCATTGGTGTGCACAGCTGGGCCGTAAGCGGTTTTTTCGGATCAGAGCAAGGCCGGGATCTGCCAAGGGACGATCCGGAACATCAGCTTTATCTGGCATACTATCGCGAAATGGGAATTCACTCTGATTTCTATTGGTACACGCTGAACAGTGCAGATGCAGACCATATCCACTGGATGAATGCGTCGGAGATCAACAGCTTTGGTCTGACCACAACGCCCGTTCGCTCTGGTGAAACTCTCGAGTTAACTCAGAGGCGGTGCAATGTCGCGCTAAATGAATGACACTCGCCCCCCGCTAACCTCGTAAACCTGCATTTAGGGAAGTAAAATCAATGAAAAACCCAATCTTTCTATTGGCTGGAGCCATCGCTCTTTCGGGTTGCCTTCAAAGCGAAGAATGGAGCAAGGCCGAGGGCAAGGTCGTTGATGTTGAAGCCCTGGACGGAGGAAGGATGGCGTACACCCTGCAATACGAAGTGCCAGACAGCACAGCCGTCGATAGCGCGGGCAATCCGATCAATGGCTCAATCACCCAGCACGTTTTTGTCGAGTCCGTCGATGGGCCAGCCGTTGGCGACACCGTTCTTCTGGAATACATGCGGGACGAACCCGTGGTGTACCGCCTGTCTCGGTCAGAGTGACGGTTTGCCAACAACCAAACGCAAACTGAAAGACTGCTGTGCGACAACCAAAACAGGCGCGTTTGTCCTCGCTGTCTTTTCGGCCGCCCCACCGGTCGCTTTCTCGGGGATAGGGATGAAAACTTCTGAGTTGTGGCAAAATTTATTGATCCGACCCATCTTCAACTGCTCCACGGGCGCCCGTAGCCTCATTATTGCACCCTCGCGTATCAGCGCAGGCCCCGGTGTAATAAGATCGCGCGGGACCGATCTTGAGAGCAGACAGGCAACCCTTTTTGCATTGATCAAAAGCGACTCATGATATCCCGCCTCGTTCAGCCAAGTCTTGCATTGCTGGTTTTCGCAACCTGCGGTGCGACGGATGGACGGGCGGAAACAACCCCAGTTTATCCGACACATATGTCTTGCGGGAAGATCAGTTCGGGCTACAGCGACCTGAGGGACCTGGACGGTACTCTACGTGATCGTCCTCACACGGGCATCGATCTGGGTGAAATAGGAGACACGGTCATTGCACCGGCCCATGGTAGAATCCTGGCGATTTGGTCCGTGGATCATGGCTGGGGGCGGGATTGGAACCTGTTGATCCTTCATAAGGCCACTGATCTGAATCTTCCGGAGACCGGGCACGTCTATCTGAGTGAGTTCAATCATCTTCAGCGTCGCGACATGCCACACCTCTATGTCGGAGAAGAATTGCAACGTGGTCGCCCGATCGGCCGCGTGCGACACCCGGGTGACAATAGAAAATTCAGGGGCGAAGTGCATCTGGAGGTATACAAACTATCCGAAAGTCGCTTGTCCGAAACCAGGTGGCTGAAGGAAAAGGGGTTGCGCTACTGGTGGAATGGAGATGCTGAACTGATCGACCCATTATGGATGTTGACGCGCAACAATGCCGAAACAGGTGTAGTGGCACTTTTCGATCCTGAGACACAGGATCGGCGATTCAGTGGCTTTGTCTACCCGCTGTTGTGTCTCGAAAACGAACCTTAGTCTATTGGCGATGTCATTCGCTTTGAACACTGCAACAGTTTGGCAGCTGGAGTCGCACCTCCGTTCGGGCGCCAATAAAACCGTCAAAGCCAATATTTTTCAGTAATTTACAGCTGTATCGCGGTTTTCTAACTACCTCTCAAACCACCCGTTGATCTACACAAGCCAGCGAATACGTGGCTACTCAAAAGGATGCCGCCTTTTAGGTGGCTTGGCGGAAACAGCGATGGGGGAACGACAGAAAGATGTATCGATCTCCGAGATGATGCAGGGAATTCACGGGTCGGTTTCCATAATCGGCTATGACGGTCTGCCGATCAATGAAAATGGCCTCGCCAGGATGGTACGGCTTGCCTACGAACTGCCGCGCTATCACAACGCCGAACTGCATCAGGATGCCGTATCGGAATTTCGAAACATAGTTGAAAAACAGTGTTATGGTCAGCAACTTCTGGCCGGCTTTGTTCCAAGATTGACATCCCCGTACCGCGACCCGACACAATATCGGCATACCCGAAGGCCTGATCGAAGGCCTTGAGGTTGTTATCTCGGGTCATGACAGGATATGGTTGGACGCTTTCGAAGGCATCTGATCTTGCGGGTCGCTCAAAAACGCGCGCACGGTTGGATCAATGCTGCGGCTTTGATGCGGATAGGTGCCACAGGCTTTCAGAGCGTCCCGCAAAGCGACCTTGCTATCTATGCGTTTCCAGATGGCGCGGGACGCGTAGGGGCTGACATGGGGGCGCCATGCAACGCCCATCGTCATACCCCGCAGAAACCTGACCTGCTGGCGGTGCGAGGGCGTCAGGATTGTCTCGACGATGCTGCCGTCCCGTACCATTTCATGTTCGACCACGTAAATGCGGTTGCCCCGTTTTGAAACCATGCCTTCATAGCGTGATTTCTGTTCGACGCTGCCGTCCCTGGCGATCACGCGTTCCACAGAGCGGGACATCACATACCCATCCTTTTCGTATAGCCAAATCAGGCTGCGCAGGATCATGCCGTCCCAGGTGGGGGTCATGAAATGAGAATGGTAGAAGCCCAGATATCTGCGCAGCGCCTGCATCTGATCCCGAAAGGGGCCGATCATCAAATCGACAGGGCCGCTTGCGGTGCGCTTTTGGTTCAGGATGTGCCGGCGGGTGAACTCGCCATGATCCGAAAACAGTTCCGCCTCGGTCAGATCGAAATGACGTGCAATGCGGCGCAGGTTGTGCGCCGAGGGCATGCCCCCGCCATTGAGATAGCGGTTGAACTGTTGGCGATTGATTCCAATCTCGCGACACACTTGCGCGATGGAGCCGTAATCGGCGCATATGCTGCGCAGGTTCTGCGAAAAATCTTCCATAAGGCCTGCATTTATTTCGTGAGTGTAAGTGAACTAGCTTCTATTTGCTTACAGTTAAATAAACCTGCGAAGTTTAAATTATCAAGAAGAATGACGACCCTGAGTGCATGACAAGGATATGCGCCAAGAGCGCCTTCGGGAGAATCAAGACATGAATGCACAGGATAAACATGCGAAATGGCTGTTGAGCCAGGTTGAAAAAGGCAGCATGTCGCGCCGCGAATTTCTTGGCCGCAGCACGGCCCTGGGGATGGCGCTGAGCGTCGGAACAGGGCTTTTCAGTCAGGCCCGCGCCGCGACACCCAGCAAAGGGGGCCATATGCGGCTTGCCATGGGGCATGGCTCCACATCTGATACGCGCGACCCGGCCACGCTGACCAACGGGTTGCAATGGGTTGTGGCCTACGGTGTTGCCAACACGCTGACCGAGCTGGATGCGCAGGGCAATCTGGTGGGATCGCTGGCCACCGAGTGGAGCTCGTCCCCCGATGCCAAGGTCTGGACCTTCAAACTGCGTGACGGTGTGGAATTCCACAATGGCAAGACGATGACGGCCGAGGACGTCATTGCCTCGATCAACTATCACCGTGGCGAAGACTCGACCTCGGTCGGCAAGCCGGTGATGGACGCGGTGACCGAGATCAAGGCGGATGGCAACACCATCGTGGTGACCCTGTCTGAAGGAAATGCGGACTTCCCGTTCAACTTCAACGAGGCGACATTTGGCATCTATCCCACCAAGGATAACAGCATCGACTGGGAAGGTGGTGGATCAGGCGGCTATATCCTGAAAAGCGAGCAGCCCGGACGGCACTACGAATTCGAGCGCAACCCGAACTACTGGAAAGAGGGCGCGGCCCATGCGGATTCGATTGAGCTGCACTCGATCACCGATCCTGCCGCCCGCCAGAACGCGCTGATCACCGGCGAAGTGGATTGCATCGACCGGGTCGAGCTGAAGACCCTGGCGCTGATGTCGCGCACACCGGGTGTGATCATCGAAGAAGGCGCCGGGCCGCTGCATTACACCTTCCCGATGATGACCAAGATGGCGCCGTTCGATAATCTTGAACTGCGCAAGGCATTGAAATTCGCGATCAACCGTCAGGACATTGTCGACAAGATCCTGTTTGGCCATGGCGTGGTGGGCAATGATCATCCCATCGGACCCTCTTATCGCTATCACGCGGCGGATATTGAACAGAACAGCTATGATCCCGACAAAGCCCGGCACCATATGGAGAAATCCGGTCTGGGCGATATCGAAATAAACCTCAGTGCCTCGGATGCGGCCTATAGCGGCGCGCTGGATGCGGCCGTGCTGTTCCAGGCCTCGGCCAAGGACGCAGGCATCAACATCAATGTCGTGCGTGAACCCAATGATGGCTATTGGTCGGACGTGTGGATGAAGAAGCCCTGGAGCGCCAGCTATTGGGGTGGCTATCCCACCGAAGACACCATGCTCTCAACCGGGTTCGCACCGGGGGCGGCGTGGAATGACACGCAATGGGATCACCCGAAGTTCAACGAGTTGCTGGTGGCGGCACGCGCCGAACTGGATGAAGGCCTGCGGGCGGAAATGTACCGCGACATTCAGATCATCCTGCGGGATGAAGGCGGTAACATCGTTCCGATGTTCGCCAACGAGGTCCATGCCCGCAACGATAAGATCGCTCATGGCGACCTGTCCTGGGTCCGTGGGTTTGACGGCCGGCGTATTTTGGAACGCTGGTGGATGGTGTAGCCTGCTCCCGGGCTGCCAAAGCCTTCCGCGCTGTTGCCGGCGCGGGAGGCGTTTCATCTAACAGGCTGGGTGAGGGAGACGTATGAGCCATCGGCAAACCCTGTATGTAAACGGCACCATCCTGACGATGGATGATGCAAATCCCGAGACCGACGCGGTTCTGACGCAGGATGATCGTATCCTTGCCGTGGGTGCAGAAGCGGATCTGCGTCACCAGGCAGAGGCAGGTGTCGCCGTACATGATCTGCAAGGCTGCACGATGTTGCCCGCCTTTATTGATCCGCATGGTCATTTCCCTGATCCCGGCTTCATTAAGCTTTTTCGTGTCGACCTGGCCGCCCCGCCCAGAGGGGATTGCACCGATATGAAAACCGCGATCCGACGGCTGCGCGCGAAAGCGGCCGAGACACCCAAGGGCGAGTGGGTGATGGGCGTGCTGTTTGACAACACCGCCATCTCTGAGCGCCGCATGCCCACCCGCGCCGAGCTGGACAGCGTCTCGACCGATCACCCGGTTTGGGTGCTGCACGCCTCCGGGCATGTCGGGACAGCCAATTCCTACACGTTGCGTTTGCAGGGCATCGACCGCCATACGCCTGACCCGGTGGGTGGCCGTTTCGGACGCGACCCCGAAACCGGTGCGCTGACCGGCGTGATTGAAGGCATCTCCGCGATGGGCGCGATGGGGAATACCGATTTCCTGATTGATCGCACACGCTTCTGGGACGGGTTTGCGGCCTGCCGTGACGAATATCTGGCCCATGGCGTGACCTATGCGCAGAATGCGTGGGCCTCGCTGGACCTGTTAACGCATTTCGCCAGCCTGCCCGAGGGCACCGATCCCGGCATTGACCTGATGCTGCTGCCCATCGGCGAGTTGGAGCCGGGCCTCAGCCAGGGGGATACCCCGCTCGACTGGCCCGAGACGCCGTATTTCAGCCTTGGCCCCCGCAAACTGTTCACCGATGGCGCTTTCCAGATGCAGACCGCCTTTCTCTCCGCGCCGTATCACAAGCCATCCAACGGGGATGCGCCGAACGGGATGACCTATGTGGAGCGCGACACGCATATGCGCGAGGTGCGCAAGCTGCACGAGTTGGGGTTTCAAATCCATTGCCATTGCAACGGCGATGCGGGTTCGGACATGTTTCTCGATGCTGTCGAAGCCGCGTTAGAGGTCGCCCCCCGCACCGATCACCGCCACACCATCATTCATGGGCAGGTTCTGCGCGATGATCAATTGCAGCGCATGGCGCGCCTTGGCGTCACGGTCAGCTTCTTCTCGGCCCATATCCATTTTTGGGGGGATCGCCATCTGGATACATTTCTGGGGCCCCAGCGGGCTGCGCGCATTTCGCCTGCAGGATCTGCCGAACGCTTTGGTGTCCGCTACACACTTCACAATGATGCCTCTGTCACCCCAACCCGGCCACTGCATCTTGCCCATTGCGCGGTGAACCGGCTCAGCGCATCAGGGCAGTCTCTGGACGATAACCAGAAGATTTCGGCCTTTGCCGCGCTGCGCGCCCAAACCATCGATGCCGCCTGGCAAGTGTTTCAAGAGCACGAGCGCGGCTCGATCACAAAAGGGAAACTGGCCGATTTTGTCGTATTGTCCGGCAATCCGTTGGAACACCCGGCTGAAATCCAGAACCGCAAAATCCTGTTCACCATCCGCCGGGGACAATGCGTTTTTCAGGCATCCGAAGCCTCTTTGTCGCCGCGCCAAGCGCCTGTGGATGGCCATGAAAAGCCTCATGCGGATTCAGAGGCTGCCGCGCCCTGACGCCAACCCGGGGCGCGTCTTGCCCTCGTCACCAGATATCCCGGGTCATGCTCATGACCTACCCCGCGCCAACGGCAGCGCAAAGGCGTCTGTGTTCCGTTCTCAAAGCTGCAGCATTGGTCGTTTTGAACTCACAGCAGGACAGCGTACTTAAACCTACCCCGGTTTCCCGGTGTCATCGATGTCTATACTTTCGATCAGACGCGTTTCCAGAAGCTGGCCGCCACGGAGCAGAATGGGATAGGCCACGGCCGCTATCTGACTGTTCAGGTCTTTGAGCGCGCGAAGTGTTTCAAGATGGATATTGCTGGATTCGAAGCTTATTTGTGCCCCGGACTGAAGCCGGCCCAGATGCTTTTCCCGGCTGGTTCGTTCGTTGACGGCACATTCCGTCTTTTCTTCGAGCAACAACCGCGCACTTTCAAGATCATCCGAAATCAGTACGTTTGCAGCCAATGAAACATTGGACAATACCTGCTCATGCAGCCTGCAAAGTTCACCAAATCCTTCCTTTGAGAACTTCACCTGTTCCTTGGATTTCTGCATTGCCCGCGGCACCAGTCGCTTCACTACAATATCGCCCGCCGATTCAATCGCGATGGCATATTCCACCAATTCACGGCTAAGCTCGCTCTGTTCGTCGGTCATGGAGTCCTGCGGCATGTTGGCGACAAATTTGCGCACGCCATCCAGTGCATCGTTGAGATTCTGGTCTTCGCGGATGATCGAACGCGCGTGCTGTTTGTCACCCGATCGATAAACATCCATCACGGGTTTAAGCATGCCTTCGCACAGATGCAGCATCCGAAGGACTTCGCGACGCAGCGACGCCAGCGCCAGCGCGGGTGTATCCAGAACGCCTTCATCCAGCGCCGAACGGTGTTCTTCCTCTTGTTTCGCAGGCTTTTCGGCAATGTCGGGTAGCAATCCCGTAAAGACGCGCTCCAGTTGCTCAACAAACGGGAGGGCAAGCACCAGCAATGTCAGATTGAATGCCAGGTGCACATTCACGAGGGTCTGACCCGCCGAGGAAACGGCCAGATACGGTATTACCGGAACGTGGTTAACAAAAAGAAGTGTGGCAAAGGCCCAAAGTCCCCGCAGGGTCATGTTTGCCAGCGGGGGTCTGCGGGCTGCAGGTGACATGCCCCTGCTAAGCCAGACAGGGATCAAACCGGACCCGAGATTCGCCCCGAGAACCAGCGACACGCCAGCTTCGACAGGAACGGTCTCGATTGCAACGAGGGTGACGCACATCAGGATAACGGCCACGCTGGAATGCATGACAAACGCCAATGCCGCGCCGACCAGAAATGCGGCGATGAAATCACGCGCAAGAAAACCCGCGATTGCAGGAAGAAATGAACTGTCCCGGATCGGATCCATCGTTTCGCGCAGGAACCGCAGCGAAATGAGGATAAACGCGATCCCAAGAATGATGCGGCCTGCCTGTTTGGCGCCTCGCCTTTCCGATTTGACAAACGCAAACCCGCCAATTCCCAGCAATAGCGGCACCAGCCAGTCAAGCGGGAAGGACAGGATCTGGATCAGCAAGGCCGATCCAAGATCCGCCCCCAGAATGACGGCTAGACCGACAGGAAATGACAGTTCGGCGGCGCCAGCAAAGCCAGCGACAAGCAACGCAACGGCCGCAGAACTTTGCAGCACCAACGCCAGACCCAATCCGGAGGCAGCCGATACAAGTGAATTGGATTTTTGTGTGACAACCCGGCGAAACCCCGATCCGAAAGCGCGTTCGATCCCGGTGCGCACCATCCGCACCGAGTAAAGCAGCAACATCGTCGCGCCAAAGAGTTGTACAAGAAAGGAGAGGATCGCCATGGTAATCTGTTCCCTCACGCTGCCCACTCAGCAAGAGTGGCTATGCAAACGAATGGCCTTCAGCATGTTCAGCAAGCCGTTCGTGCGGGCTATTTCCGGCATCTGCGGGGGCTGGCCTGGTTTCGGATCACCAGGCCAGACCGGTTGCGATCAGCTTGCCAATACCGTTGCGGTCGGCACGTGGTCATAGCCCAGATCATCTGCGACCGCTTGGTATGTGACTTTGCCCCCTGCAACATTCAGGCCATTTGCAAGACGCGCGTCATCAGCCAGCGCCTTTTTCCATCCCTTGTTGGCGATTGCAATGGCGTGCGGCAACGTGGCGTTGTTCAGTGCATATGTCGACGTTCGCGCCACGGCGCCGGGCATGTTGGCAACACAGTAGTGCACGACGTCGCCAACCATATAAGTGGGATCCGCGTGCGTGGTCGCTTTCGACGTTTCAAAGCAACCGCCCTGGTCGATTGCAACGTCGACAACAACGGCACCGGGCTTCATCTTGCCAATCAGGTCGGCTGTGACCAGTTTCGGGGCCGCGGCGCCAGGGATCAGTACGGCACCGATGACCAGATCCGCTTCTTTGACATGAGCTTCAAGCGCCGCTTTTGTCGAGAAGACGACCTTGGCAGACGCCTCGAAATGATTGCTGAGCTTTTCCAGAACAGCCGGATTGCGGTCAAGGATGGTTACATCGGCATGCAATCCCACGGCCATTTGAGCGGCGTTAAATCCAACAACCCCTCCACCGATGACAACAACTTTGGCAGGGGCAACGCCGGGCACACCGCCCAGCAGCACGCCACTGCCGCCCTTGGCTTTCTCCAGCGCATTTGCACCGGCCTGGATCGACATTCGGCCCGCAACCTGGCTCATCGGTTTCAATAGCGGCAGGCCACCGGACCCATCTGTGACCGTTTCATATGCTATGCAGACCGAACCGGATGCGACCAGATCTCTGGTTTGCTCGGGGTCCGGGGCAAGGTGCAGATATGTGTAGAGAATCTGTTCTTCGCGCAGTTTGGCGCGTTCGACAGCCTGTGGCTCTTTTACCTTCACGATCATATCGGCGGTTGCGAAGACTTCATCAGCCGTCTCGACGATTTTTGCACCGCTCGCGACATAGGCATCATCACCTGCGCCGATACCGGCACCCGCGCTGGTCTCGACGATCACCGAATGACCGTGCGCGATCAGTTCGGCGGCACTCTCAGGCGTCAATCCAACACGATACTCGTGGTTTTTGATTTCTTTCGGGACCCCGATAAGCATTTATCTGTTCTCCTTTGGGCGTAAGGTAGGGTGATAGCTGGCAACGGTTGGGTGTTCTGTTATCCATGCTCAACCAGGCAGGCGCAGCCGTAACCATCCTTCGACTGCGTGTGATGCGAAGGAAGTCAGGAAAAAAAGCGGGGCCCTATGGGAGGCAGGGCCCCGTAGTTTGGGAGATATGTTTCACCTTGGCCATGGCATTGAGTATGTTTTGACGTTTGTGAAGAACTTCATGGCTTCTGTGACGCCTTCTTTGACGGCGTTACCGGAGTCTTTGATGCCGCCGAAGGGGGAGGTTTCGATGCG
>NZ_JBGEHK010000018.1:0-14021 GCF_041403425.1 Roseovarius conchicola
CGCCGTGGCTCTTACGTGTTCCGGGTTTCTGTCTCATCTCCACTCCTTGGTGGTTACGATGGGCCAGAAACCCTCCCTTATCAAATCGCCCTAAACTGTCCCATCGACGCTGACGTCAGACAGGATCGAAAGCCAAGCATGTCTGGTTCGGCATCTACAAACCGGACGCAGGCAAGCTTCGAGAGTTCGACGCCAAGCTAACGGCATTTCATGCAATCGGGGGCCGCAAGGTTTCCTACAGCTTTTTTGACGCCGAGACCGCGCACGTTTGGAACGCAGAATGACCAATTTCCAGCGTGAAGGATCGATCAGCAACGCCCATGTCGGCCGTGATTTCGAGGCCCGCGCCCGCGTCATCCTAGCCGCCCACGGCATCCCCTTGCAGATGAACCACAAGGTGCCCTGTGGTCTGGGGAACGACAAGAAGCTGCACACCTTCGATCTTGGCTTGGCAGACCCGCCCGTGATCGTCGAGTGCAAGTCGCAGACTTGGACAAAGGGCGACGTGGTTCCCAGCGCCAAGATGAAAAACTGGGCGGAGGCGATGTTTTATTTCCACATGGCCCCACCCATCTACCGCAAGATATTCTTCGTCGAGCAGAGCCTGCGTGTCCGCACGGGTGAAAGCCTGCTCGCTTATTTTCGTCGCACACAAAGCCACATGATCCCGCATGACGTCGAGTTCTGGGAGCTGCCGCGTGACAGCGACAATGTGGTTATTGGTTAGGAGTAATTGAGATGGACGCAGACGATCATCCGGTTGAAGTCGTATTGAAGGAAGCGCGCCGTTTTATGGTGCCGCTTTATCAACGCAAGTATCAGTGGGGCGACGAACGTCTGATCCCGTTTTGGGAGGATGTCACGGCTAAAGCGGCCGAGGTGCTAGACGAAGAAAGTAAGTTCGAACACTACATGGGCGCGCTGATCCTTGCCCCGGTCGATAGCGGCGCAAAGTTTGCATTCACGCCCACAGTACAGGTGGTGGATGGCCAGCAGCGATTGACCACTTTCCAGCTTTTCCTTGCCGCCTTGCGCGAGGTTGCTCGCAGTCATGGTCAGGATCACATGATTGAAGAAATTCGACCCTATTTGACAAATGAGCCGAAGGGAAAAGACACTGATCCTCTCACGCGGTTCAAGCTGACCCCGACGCCCTCCGACCGCGACCTGTTCCACGACATTATCGATCTCACCGCTGCCGAAGCCGACAAAAAGTATAAATCGATGTTCTGGGGCAAGTCGGTGCCAAAGAACCGACCAGAACGGGCGTTCCGCGCCTATCATCTGTTCCGTCAATGGATCGAAGCCTTTGTGCAGCAGGGGCCGCAAGACCTTGAAGGGGCCCTAGACGAGCCTGAAGATACAGAGGATCAGATTGACGAGGGTGTGACGCCCGAAGACGTGTCGGCGCGCCTAGAGGCGCTCCTAAGTGCGCTGCTGGATCGTTTGAAGTTGGTGGTAATCACACTTGGCGAAAGCGTTGACGCGCAAGTGATCTTTGAGACTCTAAATTCCAAAGGCGAGCCGCTTTTGGCAATGGACCTCGTGCGCAACAACATCTTCCATCGCGCAGAGAAGCAGAAGGCTCAGGTGGAAACTCTATACAAGAAACTATGGGACCCTCTGGATCATCCGTGGTGGCGTGAACCTGCGCCTAACGCCCGCCCAACTCGTCCACGCCTTGACCACTTTCTCGCTCATATGCTCGCCGCCGAAACTGGTCAGAAGATTTCAATCCGAGAACTTTACGCGGAGTATCGGGCGTTTGCTGTACCAAAAAGCAAACCACGTTTCGAGAACGTCGAGGACGAGCTAAAACTTATCGAGCGATATGCTCCGGTCTATCGAACGCTTGAAGGAAAGGAAGACTGCGATCCTTCCCTACAATGGCTCGGTCGCAAATTGACCACATGGCAGGTTACGACAGTCTATCCGGTTGCTTTGCAAATCGGCAGCGAAGACGTTCCCCCGGAGGAGCGGGAACAACTGGTTGAACTGATCTATTCGTATTTGGTGCGCCGAACGTTGTGCAACCTCACGACCAAGAACCTCAACAAGGTATTCCAATCAATTGCCGCCGAGTTCCTTTCCAACGGCGTGTCGGTTGCGTCGTTCAAAGGCTACTTTTCCAAAAAAGCAGGGGCCAGTAGCCGGTTTCCAAGCGATAGTGACGTTCGGAAAGGCATCCTGAATGAAAGCGCCTACGCAATTTCGCCGCGCCCTCGGCTAACGGACATTCTTTGGGAACTTGAAGTAGCTAGCAAATCGAAACTTGCCGAGAAGACTGACCAGCCGTCAGACCTTTGGGTCGAACACGTCATGCCTCAGTCATGGGGAGATGATTGGCCATACGAGGATGGTTCTACTGGTCAACCGTCGGACGAAGACGCAAATGCAGTTGCGAGAAACGCTACACTGCATACTTTGGGCAACCTGACGCTATTGACTGGTGGGCTTAACATCTCATCCGGCAACAAGAGCTTTGATGAGAAGAAAGCCAAGTTTGAAGAACACACAGGTTTGTTCTTAAACAAATGGTTCAGCAGTAAGCCCCAGTGGACGGAAGAAGAAATCCGCGAACGTGGCGAACGGTTGGCCGATCTCGCGGTTGCGCGTTGGGTTGGATTGGAGGATGCCGAATGAACACGTCATCCATCGTTTCGATGGATTGGAACTTCGGCAACGTGCTTAACGCTGTGCGCGATTTGATACCCGAATGATACCCCGGCCCAAATTCAGCAAGCGCTCCCACGATTAAAACGCATATAACCACTTGATTTGATTTAGTAAAAGTGGTGCCCGGGGGCGGAATCGAACCACCGACACGAGGATTTTCAATCCACTTTGGGTGCTTCACATATCTGAACATAGACATCCTTAAATTTATTCATTATCAAAATATTAAGAGAAATCTATTAACATGGCGGAACATCTGAAAACGCCTAAGCACGTGTTATTTCCGAGCCTATAGAGAGCCTAAGAATGCCTACCACTTGTCTGACTGACCGTTACCTGAAAGCCATCTTACCGTCGCCAAAGGGGCAGGTGACGTATTGGGATGAGAACTTTTCGGGTTTCGGGGTGCGCGTGTCTCAAGGCGGTGCCAAGAGCTTTGTTTTGGTGTACGGACCCAATCGCACACGCAAGACCATCGGGCGTTATCCGACCGTGAGCCTCAAACAAGCCAGAGACAAAGCTAAAGAACTATTGGCTGAATACACCCTTGGCCTCGATACCCAACGCTCCATCAGCTGGGCAGTGGCCCGCGAGCGGTTTCTTGAAGACTGTGAACGTAAGAACAAACCCAACACTGTTGCGTATTATCGCAAGCGGCTAGATGCGCATTTCCGTTTCGGAAAACGTAACTTGGCTGATATCCAAAAGCGGGATTTGTTAAAAAAAATCCGTCGTATCTCGACCTCATCAAGTGAACAGCACCATGCTTTTGTAGTTGTGCGCTCTCTCATGAATTGGACCGTCCGTGAGGACTATTTGCCTAGCAACCCGCTGCAGGGCTTCCGTGGTTTCAAACCAGCAACCGCTAGAGAGCGGGTACTTAACGAAGACGAGCTGAGAACCGTACTCCGCCAGGCTCGACTTGTGCCTTACCCGTATGGCCCCCTAGTCGAGATACTTATTTTGACTGGTCTGCGGCGTAGCGAGGCTGCAAATCTTAAATGGGCTTTCGTTGATGAAGGCGAAGGTCTGATGACGTTACCTGCCGAGCTGACCAAAAACGGTCGCATACACAGCATCCCAATTGGCGAGGCGTTAGTGGAGGTACTTTCTGGCCTACCGCGCATCAACCAGTATTTGTTTCCCTCCAACCACGAGAACGGGACTGTTTTCAATGGTTGGGGTAAAGCCAAACAGCGGTTTGATGGGCAGCTTGAAGAAGTCGCACCTTACACCTTGCACGATCTTAGGCGAACCTTTGCGACCACCCACGCCAAATTAGGGACGCCTATCCACGTTACGGAGAAGCTCCTCAATCATGTCTCGGGAACCATTAGTGGCGTTGCTGCCGTGTACAACCGGCATACATATCTTGAAGAAATGCGTGCCGCCGTGGCGGCTTATGACGAATTTCTCGTCAAACTGACTGCTGATTGCTAAACTGACAACTCCTCGGGGAATTTGTCGAAACCCGAGCATCGCGATGCTCTTCAATCATGGAGAGATAGCGATGAGGATATTGTCGAAGCGCCAGTTGAAGGAGTTGGTCTTGTATTCGCCGCAACACATTGCACGTCTGGAGAAGTCCGGGAAATTCCCCAAACGGATCATTCTCGGCCCTAACAGAGTGGGATGGGTCGAGAGTGAGGTATTAGATTGGCTTCAACAACGGCTGGATAGCAGAGAAATGCCCTAACGACACTCCCCGTGCGGGAGCGTGGGCGGCCGGGTGTGCACAGCTCGGTCGTCCATTTATTGCCGCTTAAAACAGAGATCGCGGGCGATACAGCCGCCGTTATGCAGCTTGCGGCTGGACCGCGAATTTTGAACAGCTACAATAGGTGAGACAAATGGGAGCGGGCCAGGTCTGTTGCGGCTGGACCGCGAATTTTGAACAGCTACAATATAACCGACATTAGAAACTAGGTTCCATTTGTTGCGGCTGGACCGCGAATTTTGAACAGCTACAATGATCTGCCGCGTCGAAACGGTACGCTGGACGTTGCGGCTGGACCGCGAATTTTGAACAGCTACAATGGTGGCCCCGCTGGCTTGCCCCGGGATCGTGTTGCGGCTGGACCGCGAATTTTGAACAGCTACAATAGCGAGAAGGACCGTGACACCCTGTTCAATGTTGCGGCTGGACCGCGAATTTTGAACAGCTACAATAACCTTGCCGGGGGCTTGTTGCTGTCTTCTGTTGCGGCTGGACCGCGAATTTTGAACAGCTACAATCGCCGTGAGCGAGCGGCACCGGAAGTATCTGTTGCGGCTGGACCGCGAATTTTGAACAGCTACAATTGAGCTCATGCCCGGTGTTGTGTGGAACGGTGTTGCGGCTGGACCGCGAATTTTGAACAGCTACAATCATACCCATTCGCGGGCGTGATGCCCCGCAGTTGCGGCTGGACCGCGAATTTTGAACAGCTACAATTCCCCGAACCAGCGTCAACGCGGGTCTTCCGTTGCGGCTGGACCGCGAATTTTGAACAGCTACAATAGCAGGATAGCCGTGATCATAGGTCCCGTCGTTGCGGCTGGACCGCGAATTTTGAACAGCTACAATACATAAGCACGCAGCAAGTCCAGCACCGTTGTTGCGGCTGGACCGCGAATTTTGAACAGCTACAATCATCGAATTCGGTGCGCAGGGTGGCGAAGGTTGCGGCTGGACCGCGAATTTTGAACAGCTACAATGATGGCGTCGGCGCTGTGGGTGTTGCTGTAGTTGCGGCTGGACCGCGAATTTTGAACAGCTACAATCACGCCGCTGAGCGTGCGACCGAGGCGATCGTTGCGGCTGGACCGCGAATTTTGAACAGCTACAATCATAGAAAACCTTCTTACCTTTCGGCGGACGTTGCGGCTGGACCGCGAATTTTGAACAGCTACAATTACCAAAATTACCAACGTCAGCAGGCATAGGTTGCGGCTGGACCGCGAATTTTGAACAGCTACAATCTTGGTAACATAGGATGCTACAGCGATAGCGTTGCGGCTGGACCGCGAATTTTGAACAGCTACAATAAACTCAACAAACCCATGACCCCAAATAGAGTTGCGGCTGGACCGCGAATTTTGAACAGCTACAATCGGGTCTGTCAGGATCACCGGCATGGCCCTGTTGCGGCTGGACCGCGAATTTTGAACAGCTACAATGACGCCATCGACCGCGACATGCTGGCTGGCGTTGCGGCTGGACCGCGAATTTTGAACAGCTACAATGGCCGCAAGGCCACCCTTGCCGCCCGGGCGTTGCGGCTGGACCGCGAATTTTGAACAGCTACAATCGGATCGGAAATGCCCGGCATGTCGATCAGTTGCGGCTGGACCGCGAATTTTGAACAGCTACAATGCCCCTCTGAAACAACACGGCCACAAGCCAGTTGCGGCTGGACCGCGAATTTTGAACAGCTACAATCTGGGCGCGGGTCATGCGCCGCAAAGGCACGTTGCGGCTGGACCGCGAATTTTGAACAGCTACAATGGCAGCGCGCTTGTGGATGCGCTCGCGCAGGTTGCGGCTGGACCGCGAATTTTGAACAGCTACAATAGCAAAGTGTAAGTGCCCGTCCCCATGACGGTTGCGGCTGGACCGCGAATTTTGAACAGCTACAATACTCTGCCGAAACGTCCCTAGTTCCGCCTGGTTGCGGCTGGACCGCGAATTTTGAACAGCTACAATCTTCATCCGGCATTGTGAATCGCCTATATCGTTGCGGCTGGACCGCGAATTTTGAACAGCTACAATCCAGCCTCGATCTCAATGTCCTCGAGGCTTGTTGCGGCTGGACCGCGAATTTTGAACAGCTACAATAGCTCTCTGTCTAAGATCCTGAAACCAAAGGACTTAGTCAGAAGGCTGTTGTGGGTTTTCAGCGCGAATCGCATCAGAACATCACCAATTGCTTTGGATTCTCACGGGCCTTCCGACGGCCCTGATCCGAGAAATGAACAATATCACGATATTGGCGGTCGGTGAAGTTCAGGATCTGAATGTCGCCCATATCTGGCAAATGACGCTCGATTCGGTTCACGCGCGTGGTAAAGGCCTCTTTGCCGTTCACGAAACGGGCATAGACCGAGAATTGGCTGCGCTCGAACCCTTCATCCAGCAAGAAATTGCGGAAAATGCCCGCCGCCTTTCGCTGTTGCCTGGTGTCGGTTGGCAGATCAAACATCACAAGAATCCACATAAGACGGTATCCTGACAAATGGGTTACGGTTGCGCTCATTTCCCCAGTCCCGCCAGGGTCAACGCATCGGGGGGTTCTGGTAGCGCGAGGACTAGTTTCCCGGCCTCGAAACTTTGACCAAGAGAGGTCGCCGATTTCATCAAGGCCACCGAAACCGGTGTGACGCCGTCACCTAGAGGCAGATCGGTGGCGATCAATCGGGCAAGGTCTTGCTTGGCATCGGTGTCAACCTCAGCGCCACGGGCGATAACAATGGAACGGACGGCACAATCAACCAATGGGCGGAACGGTTCCATCAGATCATCAGCCAAGGCAAAAGCGTTGCTGCGATTGGCGTGAAAGAGGCCGATCGTGGGGTGCAGACCAGCGGCAACAACCGCGCGGGCGGTCGCGGCCCGCAAGACGGTGTAACCATAATTCAGCAGTGCGTTTTCGTCGGCTGCTCCGGTGTCGCGACGAAAATCAGGCCCCATGAGACGCGGCCAATAATGGCGCGCGGCCTGCGCCTCGATATTGGTGCTGTCACCAGAGGTGATTTTGCGGATCATCATCAGCAGAGGTGCGTGCGGTTCGCCAATGGCCTCGAGGGTCGCGGCTTGCATCCTGACTTTGGCAGCCACCACCTGTTTCCAGGCTTGCTTGATGAACGGCGTTTTGGCCTGCCATTGTGCCCGCATACGCGCACCTTGAACATGGTGACCTTCGAGCGGCATCAATACGGATTTCGGAGCGTGGTTGGCGGCACATAAGACAACAGGCGCGCCGCGTTCGGCCAACTCGGTCAGAAGGGATGTGGACCAGGTTGTGCCGTGGGCATGCACGATGACAGCGGCGATCTGATCCAGAGGCGTACGTCCGATTTCTTCGCCATCTTCAGATACCTTCAGAAAGCCACGATCCCGCGACAAGTGGCGACCGTCTGTCGCTATATCGATGATCTGATCCATGTATCACACTCTCAACCCATTGGAAGCATGGCAGAATTTATCGATTCGCGCGAATCTTGCCTGCTATGAGGCTGGACCTGGGTCTCTCATGCGGCCCATTTCATCGACATATACGCGGCGCGCAGCTGCTTTGATCAAGGAACCGCCAGACATTTGAAACCACCTAAAAGGATCGGATTTATCCTTGTTGCGCGCGTCGGCGTTCGCCTCATTGTGAGGAACTAGGAATGCGCCATTTGCGGGGTCGGTCTTTTGCACGTAGCAAATCACGGTCTCCCCATCGCGTTCAATAGCAACCATATCATCTTTGTGTATTCGAAGCAGGCGTTTGGCTGCCGGATGCGGGCGTTTGACAGATGTTAGATTGTGCGCCTCCCATGTGGTCAAAGGCTGACTTTCAATCTTACCATTTGGCAACCTCCAAACCTCCAGGCAATAATTACTTCCGCTTTTATAGGCCTTTACTGGTTTGCCAGTCGCATCTGGCACATGCACCCGCGCCGAAGCTTGCAGGGTTTCGATCAGCCGCACATGGCGGATGCCCTGATAAGGACCCGGCTTTGCTGCAAAGGCGCGCAGCGCCTCTTCAAACAATTTCCCCTCCTTGCCTCTGGTCGCCACAGTCAGTGCTTTTTGCAACTGAGCGTCACGGATGTTCTTGCCGCGTGTTGTCAGTTCGATATCTCCCGGTTTAAGCGACAGGAATGGTGTGCGACTGACCACGCTCTCATCATCCACAATGCCATAAGCGGTATCGTTATGAAGTTGACCGGTGGTGCTGTCGCGACCCTTTTTGCGACCCTCCCGGTCGATACGGCCATGATCCGCGCGGTGGGATACGATGATCTTGTCTAATTGGGCTTTTACATCGGCGCGGAACCCGTCCCAAGGTGCGGGGGTGGTGCGGGCAACCTCTTCCGCACCCTTGCCGTCTTTTTCATCACGGCCAGCGGCTTTGCTGATCTGGTTGATCAGGCTGTAATCCGTGGCGGCAACCACGGCAGCATCAATGGCATGATGGCGGTGATCTGTGCGGTTCTTGGTCTTGACGGCGGCTTTGCCTTCGGTGAGCAAATTGTTCAGTCCCCAATGACGGCGCAGCATTTCGGTCATCCGACCGGGTACTACCCAGACATGGCGTTTTTTGTCCTGCCCATCGTAAAGCGCATCTAGGTATGTGCGGGCGATACGCGACAGGTACTGGGTGTCTTTCAACGCGCGGTCCGAAAAATCCTTCTCGCCCTCGAACCGTTCCATTGCGTCAGGCGCAAAACGCCAGGCCCGGTTGGGCGCGAGGTTCTTGAGGTTGGCCACGATGGCTTCCCATTGCGGAGTATTGCCCCAGGCTTCCCATGGAGTTTTGTTGGCTTTCTGACGGTTGAACTCTTTCAGACAAAGCGTGCGATTGGCAAACCCATCATCCAGTGTGCGTGAATAAGGCAGGATGTGATCCACGTCACAGGACCCATCGAACAGCATTCCTGCGCTGATGCGTTGGCCGGAGTAAGGGCAGTTGCGGGTCATCACATCATCGCCGAGACTTTCCCAAAGCCGCAGCTCCATCCGGTTGGCACCGGTATTCGGAATGCCCATCTCCTCCAGCTTCTTCCCCCGCGCAATCGCCGCCTCGGTGTTCTTCTTGATATCACGCTGCAAGTCGCGCTTCTGATCTTCTGACAGCTTGAGATCGCGGGCCAGTTCCAAAACGATCTCATTCGGTCTACCGTAGACGGTGATGATCTTGTTCACCAAACGCCGCAACTGGTTGAGCCCGATATGCACCGTCGGATTTGTAATACGCCCATAGCGGGTCACATCATCGTCGGCCTTATCATATGTGCCGGGGATCACGTGGCGGTCGAGGATTTGCCCGTAATAGGGCAGTTCCGTCAAAACCTCGCCAGTCCGCCCGTCCGAATGATGCCAGCCACAGACGGCAACCGCGGCGCTGTAGGGGATCACATCCGCCTCAAGTTTCTCCAATATACGCATTGTCGCCGTCAGCCCCAATCGCCCATAGCCTTCGGGTAAGGGGGCGTGTGCCACGCCTTCTGCGTGCTCACGGTCAAGGGCGTGCGTGTCCATCAACCATACCACAAATGCATTATGCTCCGCCTCGCTCTGCACGGCACGGATACGCTGGATCACGTCCCATTGCCCGTCAGCGTCAACCTGGGACCAACGTGGGCCAAAGCGGGCCGGATGGGACAGGTTGGCCCGGACGGGATCGCAGGCAATAGAATCGCGATTGGCGGTCTCCAGGGTGAACGACTGCTCCGGGCGCAGCTTGATCACCTTGCCAAGCGCCTTTAGCTTCATCGACATGCCGGACATCGACTTGGTGTGTTTCTTGTTATCCAGCGCATGAATGATCTGATCGCGCTCTTCACGGGTCAGTCCGCGCGCAGGCTCGCCTCGTGCCGTAATCCGCAAGGCATTCACCGTTTCCAGCAGGATGCGCCGCTGGTTCAGCGGATGCGCGCTGGGAATGCGCGTTTCATCGGTAAAGAGGCACATCCCGACCTTGGGTGATTTCAGAGGCCGTTGATGGAAAATGATCAGCGCAATCTCGTCGCGCAGATCGTCGGTCAGCACATCCGGGTGGTGCGATGCCTGTGCTGCCCACAGCAGATCGAACTCGTCTGACAAATGGCGGCGGTCGGGATAGAAATCATACCCTGCCTCTGCCTTTTCGGCGTTGTCGCGACGGGCGACAGACAGGCGTGTGCGCACGGTCTTGGTCATCCGATCATCAGTTCGACTGCCATCCTTGTTCATGCGCGTTTGAAGCGATGGTTTCTCTGGTTTTTCAAGGCGCCGCATATGCAGAAACTCGCCATAGGTGCGCGCCTTTTTGATGGCCATTTCCTCGTCCAGCCGTTTGGTGGCATCTTTGATCTTGCCGCTTTGATTGTCACCGCGGTCCGTTTTGCGATTTGATTTGAAGCCCCGCCGCTGGTTGAGGTGAAACAAGGCGCGCCCGAAATGAGTGAGCGGCAGCGCGTGATCAAGCCCCTGGGCTCGCAGCGCATAGGGGTCCAGCAACTCCAGTTGCTTGGCCTCGGCCGGGTCGGCAGGCATCAGCCCCGCCTCCGCCATCCGCTTCATTAATGCGGCCTTGCGGCGCAAGAACCGGTCGCGCCGACGGCGTTGCGCCCGGGCGGCACGACGATCAACGGCAAGGGAGGCCTTTGATTTTGGATCACGGCCATTGGAGAATATGCGCGCGCCGCCGTCGAGCACGTCGGCGATCTGATCGTTCTCGGTCGCATAGAGCCACCAGCCGATGGAATTCGTTCCGATATCCAGACCTAAGCGCATTTTACCTCTCCCCAGAGGACTAAAACACTTGCATCACGCAACAGAGAATTCAACCTGAAAGGGTGCTTGACGCTTGGGCTCCAGCCTGCATAATAAAAGAGTTCAAAATTCGCGGTCGAGCCGTTAACAAGCATTCGATTGCATCACATTGAAACGCAGGCTACGGCCTGCGTTTCTTCGTTTGGATGTATCGCATGTCTGCTTCGTGGGAGACTGTGTTGTATTGTCCCTCTGCACCGAAGGTCCAGTCGCTGGCCAAGCAGAATTACCTGTGCTTCCCCAAACCACTGCTTCTATAGAATTTCGAGCACGTGCTGGAAGTGGAATGCATTTAGAACGACAGCACGTACTCAGCGTTATCCAGGATCACGCTCGTTGTGGGAAACTCCGCCTCAATAACCGCAGTCCTGAACGCGGTCTCATCTGATCTCAACAACGCCCGAAACTGCCGCTCCCGCGCACAGCTCTGAAACACCCAGAGCACAATCAGATTGCTCTTCAAACCATAGTGACTCTGGTGCAATTTGCTCTCTAACACCTCACGATATTGCGCCACAGACTGCCGCAAGGACTTCCGGGCCGCCTGAGATTGCACCGGCTCAGTTCCGCGATCCATTTCGAGGGCAAACGCGCGGTAGCCATTTGGATACTTGATGGCGAAGAGCTGATCTGGGATTAGCTGACCCTTGCTTAAGGGCATGCCAAGCGTGGCCTGCTTAATGGCCAAAATGCGGGCGGCAGGGACATACTCCAGATCGGTGCGCGCCGCCTGTATCTCGATGGCACTGGTGACCACCGAGACCCAGAACCCGTGCCACCAATGCCCTGTCGGTCTGGTCGCGCGTTCCAGTGACTGGTGATAGCTCAGATATTCAAACCCTTTCTGTGTCAGGTCATAGACGTAAGGGTTGAACTCGGCACGGGCGATCTGGCGCTGCTGGCGCGGTAGGTAGAGGTACCCAGCCTCTCTAAGGGCCTGTAAGCGCCTGAGAGCGGTGTCTTTGCACCGATGGGTGTCTCGGGTCCACTCGAAGAGGAATTCGCTGCTCTGAGGCCCGTGGCGGTCGATATGGGCAAACCAGCGCAGCTCTCGGGCCGTAGGGCGCAGGGATGTTGGGGTTTGTTTTGGTACGGCATAGGTCATACCGCGCAGCATGCCGGAACTCACAGCTCTGGCGAAGGTTTGAGTGGGTCGTCAGGGTCGTTTTTATCTTGAGCCTCGGGCGGCTCCTTTTCGTCTGGCTGCTCATGGTGGACCGTGGGCGACCATGGCTCCGCATAGGCCTGACGACACTGTTGCCGGATGGCCGCAATCTCATCTTTTGTGGCCTGTGGCAGCTTCTCCAAGACAAAGAACGGAAAGCTCATCGGGACCGCGCGCTCGGTCAGGCCGCGCACATAGGTGGCAAAGGTGCCCTTGGGTTGCTGCAGGATCAGCTGCGGATCGGCAGACATCTGTCCGGCCAGGGTGCGGGCATCGCGGGCGGAGACACCCCCGGCCAGTTTGATGGAGGTGTTGGCCTCAAAGGCTTCCTGCAGGCCACCCGCGAGCTGGCCAAGGTATTGGTGGGCCATCACCATCCCGACCTTATACTTCCGGGCCTGGCTTAGGATGACGCCGATGTTCTGATCGAAGTAATCCTGCGCTTCATCCACATAGACCATGGCGGGCAAACGGTCGCGGGCGGCCAGCGTGGCGCGCTCCTGCGCGGCCTGGGCAATCAGTGCAATAAAGAAGCGTCCAAAGACTTCCGTGCCTTGTTCTTTCAGGAGGCTCTTGGCCGTGTTGATCAGGATGAGCTTGCCTGCGCCCATTTCGGTAAACATGTCGAACTTGGATTGCGGGTGACTAAACATCCGCTCAAAGGTCTGGTTTTCTAGAACGCCATAGAGGCGGCGCAGCACCTGGGTCTTGGTGTTGGCGAACTCCTTGCTGTCGAACTCGGTCTCAAAAAAGCGGCGGGGCGTGCCCTCCAGCTTGGCAATGTGGTCGCGGTATGTCTCAGTGCCGCCCGGCTCCATCAATTCGCGCAGAGTGTGGATGGTGGCGTCGGGAATATGGAACATGAGCCGCGTCACGTAGCGGAAGACCACCGACTGCTTGGCGGTCATCCCGGCCGAGAGCAGCGAGCCCAGAACAAAATCATAAAGCTCGATGATGGAGTTGGTCAGCCGCTCGCGCTCGAGCGGGCTGTAGCTGTCCAGTCGATGCTGCCCGACGGAGAAGAGATTGAGACAAACCGGATAGCCGATGTCTTCTGGATCGATCAGCACGATCTGCTCAGGCGGCAGGGTCTTGGCCGCCAGGATGGTGTTGATGAGGTCGCCCTGACTATCAATGACGATGATTGTCCGGTCACCCCGTGCCACGGCCTCTAGATCCTTGGAGATGAAGTATTGCAGGGTCTGGGTTTTGCCATGCCCGGATCCGGCCACCATATGCATGTGCTCAAAGCGGCGCTCGTCGGGAATGGTGAAAGGGGTCTTGAGCCAGAAGAGCGCCTTGAGATGTGTGCCGCGCAGGTAGGTCTCCACCACATCATCGCCTTTGTAATCGACTGGATAGACCGGGTTGGTGCGATGGGTGCCTGTGAGGTTGGCATCGAGCCGTTGTCGCAAGGCTTTGAAGAGCTGATAGTCGTTGTCTTCAAAAAACGGTGCGATGACATTCTGCACCGCCTGACCCAGGGGTTGGGTGAACTGAGTGACCTCGACCAGCACTTCGCCTTCAAGCGGTGGGACGGCGTTCGCAATTGGAGCCAGCGCCAGACTGATAGTATCCAAAGCTTGCCCGACCATTGCCTTGTCGCTGCGGGCCTGTCCGGCCTTGGCCAGCATGTCCCGGTAGCGCGCCCCTTCGACCGTATTGCAGAGCGCGGGC
>NZ_JBGEHK010000019.1:0-11703 GCF_041403425.1 Roseovarius conchicola
TTCTCCCCTGCGACTTGGCGAACGAGCGGGTGAAGCCGTCAGCCTATCTGTCCCTGCGCTGGCCTGAACCTGAACGCCATTGCCAATGGACGTCCGTCGCGGTAGTCTGTTGGAATACCAAAGGAGCCGACATGAGCGTTCAGAAACAGACCGTCAGCTTTACGGATACCGCCTACGCCTTCGCCAGAGAACTGGTCGAGGCCGGGGAGTATCCAAACATGAGCGCGGCGGTCTCCGGAGAATTGGCGAAGGCCAAAGCGGAACGTGAGCGGGAAAGGTCCGTTCTCGAGGCAGAACTGGAACGGCGTTTGTCACTGCCACTCGATCAGTGGGAACCGGTTGGCGAAGCCACGAGGGTGACTGGAAGTGCCCGAGAACATCTGGCTGCTTTGACGCAAAGAAACTGATGCACTTCGTCCGGCACCCGTTCTTCGAGCGGGATCTCATCGGCATGGTGGATCACATTGTCGACGTGACAGATGGGGATGTTGCGGCAGCAGAGCGTCGCCTTGATGAAGTGGATGTATTGTTGGACTCGATCGCGTCCAATCCAACCTCTGGTGTGCGACTGTCGGGGAGGCTCAGAGGTTGGCTCGTGCGCCACGGTGGGTCCGGCCAACGCCTGACCATCGTGTTCAAACCGGATGTCGCAGCCGGTATCATCTATCTCGCGCTCGTCGCCTTTGGTGGCCGTGACTGGGTGAAACTGGCATCGGCGCGAAAACAGTTTCAGGAATAGCGACAGATCGACCAGTCAGGGCGACAGCCGCAGGTAACGCTGGTCGCACCCTACTCGTCAGAGCATTGATGGTCGCCATTCGCGAAATTACCCGTCAGCCTTGCCGAAACAGCAAAAGGGAGCCACGTTTCCGCGGCTCCCTGCTCGGTTGGTCTGAGACCCAACCGTCCTGCTCGATATGTCGTGACCTTCGGTCAGTGATCAGGCGACCAGCGACAATCCGGCACCTTCGCTCTGCTCCCGCTCGCCATTGTCCACAAACGGGATGATCGAGAAGGTCTGACCGCCGCGCTGTTCTTCGTTCTGCACGGCATTTACCAAACACCCAGGTTTCGCGCGCTGCCATGGGAGGATGCCGTATGATCCACCCGTCACCCCGAGGTGCCAGATCGATCACTGCGGCCAGCCTATCAAGTTCGGCGCGCCCGCAAGAGCCGGAAGTGGTGTGAATTATGTTCGAAGCCGAGATTCCGTCAACTCAGCGTATCCTTTAGTGTTTCAGCATCTTTCTTCTGTGAGGCTCGTAATATGATCGCAAGCGAGGTCAGGAGAAAAAACAACGCGATTGGGGATTTGAGCAAGAAGTATGGGTCACCACCTGAAGCGGAGTAACCACTGCGAACCAACTCCTCCAGTTTTGGCGAGAGGATAAACCCGATCACGAACGGCAGAAGCGAGATATCCAACCGCCGCAGGACATACCCAATCAACCCAAACCCAAGGGCGGTGAATACCGCGACAAAACCACCGTCCTGCGCATAGGCCGCAGTAAGCGTGATCAGCAAAACCAATGCCGGGGTGATCGTGGTAGGGATCTTTGCCAGCAACCCCAACGACAGCATCACGTACCGCCCGATGGACCAGTTAAAAATATTGCCAAAGACCATCAGCGTGAAAATACCAAAGGCGATCACAAGCTCTTCGTTCATAATGGTGCCGTAGTCTTCGATCACTTTGATTTCCGTGAAACGAAAGACCTGTGGGCCGAACGTAAAATCACCAATCGATTCAACGGCAAGGATCAGGAAAACAGCAGCAAAGTTGCCGGGTATACCAAGGCTCATCACAGGGATCAGATTGGCACCGGAAACGGCAGAGTTGGCTGCCTCTGTGGCCGCGATTCCTTCTGGCTCACCGGTTCCGAAACGGTCCTTATTAGGCGATTTCTTTCGCGCCACCTCGTAGCCGAGCGTTGCGGCAAGGGTTGTGCCAATGCCGGGCAGCGCCCCGATGCCGGTGCCAATCGCCGCGGATCGGCCGATGGTCGGAAGCAGGCGCCGCACATCCGGCCAACGGAAACTCTGATCCCCCGGGGACACGAGGTTCTCCAAATTGCTCTGGACCTTGTGGTTACGGGTTTGGTCTTCGATCGCCGTGAATACCTCACCCAGAACCAGAACACCCAGCACGGCGGATGTCAGTGGCAGGCCGTTTCCAAGGTCCGGAATATCAAGTGCCATCCGTGCGCCGTGCCCGGAAAGAGTCGTCCCGACAAGGGCCAGCAGCATTCCGAACACCCCAGTCAGCAGACCCTTGGTCACTGACCGCCCCGAGACTGCCGCCATGAACGACAACGACAGGATGATGAGGGCCGCCTTTTCCGGCAGATCCAGAGCGGCTTCAATAGAGATGGCGAGCGTGGGAGCGGCGACAAACAACGCAATATCGGAACACGTGTCGCCTGAGACGGATGAAAAATGTGCTATCTTCATCGCTTTGACCCCCTGGCCCTTGCGGGCCATCGGGTATCCGTCGAGCGTTGTCAGATAAGCATCTGGTGTCCCCGGCGTGTTGAATAGAATGGCCGGGACAGCGCCACCGACGGTCGCCCCTTTCATGACCCCGATCAGGAAGCCGAGCACAGGCAGTAAGGCGTCGTTGTCGGTGCCAAAAATCGAAATGAGGACTGGCAGTGAGATTGCCATGGCAAACGGGCCATTCAATCCCGGGGTTGCGCCGATCACGATCCCAAGGATCAGCCCGACAAGAACCATCACAACGGGAAGCCAGATGAAAGCACCTGTCGAATCAAAAAAGACGCTTTGGACCCCAAGGGTGATATAGGTGAGCGCAAGTTCCAAATCAGTAATCCGAATTGGGCGGCAACTGGACGTTGTTTAGGGCAACGTCGAAGACCAGAATAAGGACGGCGATCAGGACAAGGCTCACAAGCACGGCGCGCATACTCGCTTTGCCCTCCGCCCAGAAGATAAGTGTACAGGTCAGAAAGCCGCCTCCGACGGCAAAGCCGACGTATTTGAAAGGCACGGTGTCAATCAGTTGGCGATAGGTGGCTTCCTGACCCGACAGGGCAACGACGAACGGACCAAGCCAGTACATCAACGCTAGGCAAATACCCACAATGACTGCAAGAACGCTGAGGAACTTCAGGTTATCCAATGTGATGTATTGCGCGTTAGTGCTTGTCTCGCCGCCGAGGCGCAATAGAACGCCCTGCAACACCTGCACCGCCGCCAAAACAGCGATGAGAATGGCCAGGATGACAGGAAAGAACGCGTCGCCGGGTGCGGATTTGCCTGCAATTGTCGTTTCTAGAAAACCCCCTTTGATGTCGTTGGGAAACCAGAACGTCAGCGCAAACAGCGCAAACACAAGGCCAAACAGACCAATTCCGATTTCCCAACGCCGTGTCATGTGCAGTTCTCCAGTACGTTGCGGTCCAGTTAGTTTCCGAACTGGGCAAGCAGAGATTCGTAGACACCCTTCTGCGAGGACAGGTAGTTCGACAGCTCGTCACCGGTCAAAACAACTGCCGCAGGCGGGTATTGCTTGGCAATGAACTGTGCTGTCTCTGTGGAATCGTCGGTGATGATCCCTACGACTGCATCGGCAATGGCATCCCGCGCCTCATCGGGCAGACCGGCCGGCGCGGCAAGAGTGAACTTGAAACCAAATGTTTGGGGAATGCCCACATCCGCGAGGGTTTCACCATCGGGGTTTTGCACCAGCGATTCACTTTCGGCCGAGGCCAGAATAACAATCTCGCCCGCCGCAACCAGACCACGCTGTGCCCCGCCGGCCCAAGCCAGGTTTGCATCTTGTGCAACCAACGCGTTGACCCCTGCTTTGCCACCGCTACCGTTCACATGGTTGACCTCGATGCCAAGATGCTTGGCGACAACCTCTGAGGCGAGTTGTGTCAGCGGGCTGACGTTGGTCCAGACGATCTTTTCACCGGCCTGTGCGGCTGCCTGAACATCCGCCAGGGTCTTCCACCCGCTGTCGGCCCGCGCAAGGACACCAAACTGAGAGGCTGCGGTTGTCGTGATATAGGTGAAGTCTTCCAGTGCGATGGAGTCGTTATTGATCGTTCCATAGCTGAACGTTGTATCGATCGCCAAACCAATGGTAAGGCCATCCGCCGGGGCATCTTTCATGCCTGCGGCCATCACTGCGCCGCCTGCACCGGCTACATTCTCCGGGATGATGCGCCAGCCATGTCGGCCTTCGATTTCCGTGGCAAGAAGCCGTGCCTGGGTATCCGTGCCACCACCGGCGCCAAAGCCGATCAAAAGCTTAATGGGTCCCGACGGTGCCCAGTCTGCGACAGCAGCCGTTGCCAGTGTAGTCATGAGCACCGCGGTTGCGGCGACCGTTTTGATCCTGTTCCTGAGTTTCATATCGTCCTCCTATTTACATTAGGTTGGTAGTGTGTGATCTTCGGAAATTCATCAGTTCGCGTCTCACTCAAATGAGGCGATCTCGATCCCCGCCGTTTGCAGCCCTTTGATAATGTCGCGCCCCATCTCCGCAGCGCCCGGCGTATCGCTGTGCAAACAGACCGTATCAGCCTCAAGCGGCACCATTGCACCATCGAACGCTTTGACCAATCCTTCCGTCATGATGCTGATGATTTGCGCGACAGCCTGATCTGCGGATGTCAGCAACGCATCGGGATGATTGCGGGGCAGGATTTGTCCGCTGCGGTCATAGCCACGATCTGCAAAGCACTCGCGCGCTATCCTCAACCCCGTCGTCTGAAGCCGTGGCAGTGTGGTCGTTCCGGCAGGTGTGACAATGATGATCTCAGGGTCGAAGATGCGCACCGCATCGGCCAGGGCATCGCAGGCCCAGTCCTCCGCTGCCACGTCGAAATAAAGCGCGCCGTGACATTTTACATAGCGGATTTTTTCGCCGTGGGGCTTTAGCAAGGCACTCAGCGCGCCGAACTGGTAAAGAATGCAGGCGGTTATTTCTTCCTTTGTCATGGCTATGCGGTGTTGCGCAAAATTGAACATGTCAGGATAGGACGGATGCGCCCCGATCCGAATGTTCCGCTGCAGCAGCCCGGGGATCAGACGCGCCAAATGAACCGGATCGCCTGAATGCAGCCCGCACGCAAGATACGCCGAAGAGATCAGGGGAATAAGTGCCTCATCCGCCCGTTCCGAGACATGCCGCGGGTGCAATCTGCGTCCGGATTCGGGCAGCGTGATATCTTGAAGAACGTCAATCGGAATGCCGCCGGGATCGATTGCAAAACCTTCACCAAGTTCGGTGGTCAGGTCGACTGTCGTTTCAACGCTTTCTTGCATCCTGCTGTTCTCCCACGTCTCGCCGCTATGCCAGTGTCAAATAGATCGGGCTTGTCCATGCAATGTGGCCGTCTTCGAACACCACGCGGATGAATAGGCAGCGTTCAGAACCGGGAGTCAGGTTGACCGGGACGGTGTGGGTGGCGGTGGAGGGCAACTCCGCGTCGGGCAGCCGCATGACACAAACCGCTTTTTCAAGACCACCGCACTTTTGGACCAAATCCTCCGTGCCCAGGTTCGCCAGATCGATGGTAAAGTCGGTTTCATTGCTGTTGAACGCGATCTCGCCTGAGGTGGCATCATCCAGCCACAAATCAACCGCATGCGACCCGCCTGTCGTGACGTAGCTCCAACTGGCCGATGTCTCGTCCGAGGTTACCCCGCAGTCCGCATTCCAGAAATTGACTGCCTGGGTTTTCAGCAACCTCACGTTTGTGAGGCCAAGGTTTACATCCCAATCTACGCGACGAGAGCGGCCCCGGTATTCAGCACCCTCACATTGCACGCGTATGCGATTGCCTGTGGGACGTTCCTCTGCAGCAACCTGAATGTGCTTGATCACTTCCAGACCGTCTTTGACCTCGATCCGTTCAATCCCGGAATGTGCTGAAATGTCGATTTCCAGATCAACGACTTCGTTGGAGCAGGTGGCGATATCGCCAATATGGGCGCTCTCAATATTATCGCTATCACCATGGAACTTACGTAAGGCACCGTCGGTCAGATTGTTAACACGAACATCAATATAGGGACGGCACCCTGTTGTGGCGTAGTGACGGCGATGACGGAAGGCGTCAAACAGATCGTCCCGCGTCAGGTCCGGCATCAGGTGGCAGGTCAAACCGCCCAGCGATCCGAATTTGCCGGACCCCGGATAGCTTGCGCCAATGCGGCCCTTGTGCCCGTCAGACGCGGCCACGATGCCAACACGATAGCCTGCGGAATAGGCGTCTTCGAAGATCCAGTCAAAGGTGCCCCAGGCCGAATGGACTTCGACAGAAGGTTCCAGTTTCGCGTCATGGGCAAAGGACACATCGGCATATCGGCCACCCACATGGGCCACAATCAGTGCGTCTTCGTCCTTCAGGCGGTCGAAAAGCTGATGGGCGTCGATACAGGTGTTTTCGTCTGTAGATTCGTCCACGATCAGGGACCGCTGCGCGCGGTAAATTGGCCGCCCCTCGGTGCGGAACCAGACATTGTGGTCGCCACCAACAGAAGTGTTGCCGGACCACTCATAGCCCGGCACCGTCACATAGCGGCCAGGTTCATTCAGTTCCGCCGTCAGGTCGTTGAGTTCCTGCCAGAACGTGTCGGTGATCTGGAAATCGTTGCCCTGATGGCCGCAGATGTCGATGAAGGCCTTGTCACGGCCAAATTCAAAATACTGGCGTGCGGTGTTCGTACCGATGGTCTCGCCACTTTGCCCGTGCATGTCGGACCAATAATGCCGGAAGGGCGTTTCGGTTGAGGAGCGCAATGTGTTGGACTTGGCCACCACGTTACCAGCGTCGTCCCGCATTTCGACAACCAGATCGCCGGGTTCATCCACAGACAAACCCTCCAAACGGACCGCTCCGCAATTGCTTTCCGCCATGTTGACCGTTTCCGGCAACCCCTTAACGGGGGCAGAGGCGCGCAGGCTGTACACGCCCTTGTCATCCGGTGTCGGGTTGCCCCAGCGGTCCTCGGCCTTCAGCCCAAGAGCAAAGCTATCCCCAACCTTGCGCAAGCTTGGCAGAACGGCTTTGTGGACGGCCGCCGGGCCAGGAACCAACTGCACTTTGGGCTGCCGGTCCAGCGGCATGACGGTATAGTCATAGGTCGAAAAGGCATCGACAAAGACACGCCATTCATAGGCGTGTTCCACGAAGGTCTGCATCCGGATACCAGGCGAACCTTGCGAAGGGTCACCCATTGTTACCGTGATCGTGTCGCCTTCGGACAGGAATTTCAGGCACTGGATATAGAGTGTATTGCCCCAGGGCCGGATATTGCTGTTCTTGCGATACCAGTATTTCAGCCTGGCACCGTTTGAGACGGTAATCGTCGTATATCCCGGTGCTGTGGGGTCTTCGAATTGCGGCGGCGTCTGGTCGGATGCCGACCGGATCGAGATCTTAATCCCGCCCAGATCGTCAATCCCGAAATGCCCTGCCGTGTATGTCAACGTCAATGAGGTCCAAGACCCGCATACGAAGGGACCAGATTTGTCCAGTGTGGCGGATCCCATCAAGTCGGGGCGATATGTATTAGACGGCATTCTTGAACCTTTTCTGGGTTTCTTATCAGGCGTCGCTGAGAGGCGCCTTGATCGAGGGTTTTCTGAGTGAACGGATGCGGAACCACAGCGCGCCAACACCCAGCAGGATGAATGCCAGCGCGATCGGTCGGGTGAGGAAGATCAACACACCGCTATCAGACAGCAGCAGGGACTGGCGGAAGGCTTCTTCGGCACCGCCGGCCAGCACAAAGCTGATCACAAAGGCCGCAGCGTTGAAGTTATAGCGTTTCATACCCCAGCCGACGAAGCCAAAGAAGATCATCACGCCGACATCAAACAGGCTACCGCGCGACACATAGGACGCAATGACGGCAGTGATCATGATCAGCGGATAAAGGATATTCGTCGGAATGCGCGTGATGAAACGTCCGATGTAGGACGCACCGAAATACCCGACCAATCCGTAGGCGACGATCCCGATCAGACCGCAGGCAAACAGCGAATAGACCAGTTCTCGCGAGGTAACAAACAGGGTCGGACCGATCTGGATGCCGTGGATCAGGAACACGCCGACAAGGATCGCGCCGATGGTTGACCCCGGAATACCAAGCGTCAGTAGAGGTGCCATCGACGGGCCGGACACTGCGTTGTTGGCGGCCTCGGGGGCGGCGATGCCCTCCAGCGCGCCCTTGCCCCATTTTTCGGGGTTTTTAGCGCGGCGTTTGCCTTCTCCGTAGGCGACAAAGGCAGCAATGGTCGAACCCAGTCCCGGCAACATGCCGATCAACGATCCGATGATCGAAGAGCGGAACACATGCGGCAAACAGGGCCGGTATTCCGCCCAGGTCAGACGATTTCTGTCCCGCGCGTCCTCGTCATCAGGCAGGTCCGTCATCTCTGGCGGAATGCTACGCTTGGCAAGTTGTTCAAACACCTCACCCATGACGAAAATCCCGATCATCAGCGGCACAAGCGAAATGCCGTCCGACAGTTCGATCTGACCGAAGGTGTAACGCTCGGTCCCGGTGATGGGATCGACGCCGACCATTTTTATCAGAACGCCAAGGGCGGCGCTGGCCAAACCCTTGAAGATCGAATCCCCGATCACAGAGCCAATGACAACAAAGGCCGCGACATACACAGCGAATAGTTCAGGCGGTCCCAGTTTCAGCGCGATTGCCGCGATGAAACCAATTCCAACAATCAAGAGCATTTCGCCGAAGAAATCCCCGATCACAGAGGAGACGGTCGCAACCTTCATGGCCTTTGACGCCTGCCCTCGCTGGGCCAAAGGATAGCCGTCAATTTGGGTCGCGGCAGATGCTGCCGTTCCCGGCGTATTGAACAGAATTGCCGCGATGGAACCGCCGTAGCGGCCAGATTTGCCAATCACGTAAAGAAACGCCAGCGCCGCGAGCGGATCCATATAGTAGGTCAGGGGCACCAGCATGGCGATGGCGGCTGATGCTGTCAGCCCCGGCACGGCCCCCACAACCATGCCAACAACGGCGGCGGCAAAGACCCAGGCCAGAAGAACCGGATCAGTCAGAACAGTCGCAAGACCGATGAAAATATCCACGTACTTCAGCCCTTTATGACGTCAAGAAGGTCAAACCACTGACCGTAGGGAGGGAACACACCCAGAAGCTCGAAAAAGATCAGGTGATAGATCGCAGGCACAACAACCGCCGCAATCACCAATCCCACCGGATTGCGAACACCAAACATCGCTAGCGCCACCGGAACCACGAGGCCGGTGGCGATCAAGTATCCCAGCTTTCCGATCAGCCACAGGTAGGCACCGACCAGCCCCAAGAGCAGAAAGGGACCTCGCAGGCCACCTTTCTTTTTCTCAGGTGCAGGACGCGCGTCGGTTCTGGATGCGCTAAAAAGCTGAAGCGCACCCAATAGCAATAGCGCACCGGCACTCATTATCGGAAACGCGCGCGCACCCGTCTGACCGGAATAGTCTGGTTCGATCTGGAAACTGGCGGCAAGTGCCGCCAGACCGATCGCGAGTATCACGCTGCCAATGACAACGTCTTCTTTGATCCGTGACATGCCAAACCTCCGGCATTGCTGGTTGGGACAGGCTGTCGATTAGGACAGGCTGTCCACGATCGCCTGCGCGTCATCTCTCATTTTCATCAGCTTGGCGCTGACTTCCGAGCCAGAGAGGAAGATCGGCTTGTTGCCGCGATTTTCCATTTGCTCGGTAAAGGCATCGCTGGCGGCCGCTGTCTGAACCGCAGCCTGCAACGCTTCAATGACGTCGTCTGGCGTGCCCGCAGGCGCAAACACAACGATTGGCGAGCTGATCACCGGTGCGTCGATACCCAACTCAGCAAAGGTAGGTACATCCGTCGCAAACGCGTCACGCTCACTGTTGACCAATGCCAAAGCACGCAGCTCATCTTTGAAACCTGTGGCCTGCTGAATGCCAATCATGCCGAAGTCGACCTGACCACCGATCACGGCTGCCCGTGTGTTAGAGCCGCCTTTGAACGGCACATCGACGCCAGTGATACCAGCGGCATTCATGAAGCCCTGACCCGCAACGTGGTGAAAGCTACCGCGTCCGGTGTGCGCCCAACGCAGGCCGCCCGGATTTTCTTTGGCAGCGGCGATCAGGTCATCCATCGTTTGGAACGGGCTGTTGGCCGGCACCATGACAGATGTGGTCAGGTCGCCTACTTGTGCGATTGGCACGAAATCCTCGAAGGGATCAATGTCGATGTCCTTCATGATTGAATTCAAGACTAACGACCCGGCGGATGTGATCAGGATCGTCCCCCCATCGGCATTGGCCCGGCTCACTTCGGTTGCGCCTGTTATGCCCGAAGCACCGGGCTTGTTCACGATGACAATTGGCACAGGCAGCGCATCGCCAACCGCCCCTGTAAGTGCGCGCGCAATCGTGTCGGTTCCGCCACCGGCACCGTAAGGCACCACTGCGTTGATCGGGCGGCGCGGCTTCCACTCAGCCAGAGCCGGCGAAGCCGTCATCATCATCGCCGTTGCAGCGACACCGCCGAGAAAATCTCTTCTTTGCATTTCTCACTCCCAATTTTGTTTCAAATCGCTCTCGAATCTTTAGTAGTTGATCCAAACACATTGATAAATTAGAATTAATGGATCATTTCTTTCATAAAATGGAACAAGTCCTAAAACATTATGAATATCAAAGCTCTCAGGCTGTTCGTCTCGATCATGGAAAATGCAACTCTGTCCCGGGCGGCCTCTGATCAGAACATCAGCCAACCCGCAGCAAGCAGGATGGTCCGCATACTTGAGGAGCAGGTTGGCGAAACCTTGTTTTTCCGATCCCGAAAGCGATTGCTGCCCACACCCGAAGCGGAAATTCTGTTGCTTGAGGCAACGCGGATCCTCAGTTCAATCGACAACATCCCCAAGGTGATTGCCCAGAACCGCACGGAAACCATTATACCTCTTCGTATTCTGTCACTGCCACGGATCGTTAACAGTTTGGTTATTCCCGCGCTGGCCGCCTTTGATAGCCACGACAGGAGTCAAAAATACAAAATCGAGGTTTGCCCGCGCCGCGAGTTTGGACGGCGCCTGTTGCACGGCAACTACGACGTCGGCGTTTCTACATTCCCGATCCCGGTTGAAGTTCCCAGCACCCGGTTTCTTGCTGAAGCCGAACTCAAGATCATGCTGATGCGCGGACATAGCTTGGCAGGTCGCGCGTGTCTGACGCCAGAAGATTTAAATGCTGAACGCTACATCGCTCTGGACCGGCATACTGTCGTGCGGCTTGCCGTCGACAAAGCGCTTTCGCTAAACGAAGCCAACCTTGAGGTTGCTCATGAGGTCTCGAATTCAGATGTCGCGCAGTCGATGGTACGGGATGGCCTCGGCTTCACGTTTGTAGATCCTGCCGCAATCGCGTCCGAATTCCGCGATCAGATCTCGCTTGTTCCCTGCTCTCTGGCACCAAGGATCAAACTGGCCTATTTCCTGCCCGAACAGCAAGTTGTCCATCCAGCTCGAGATGTGTTCCTAGATCAACTGGTCAGAGCCAGTGAAGCGCAATATGGTGGCGCCCCCTAATCAGATGGTTTGGTTTGATTGTTGGTGCTTGACTTGATTGGAGCTCACCCTTTTCTGGTCCAGGCGTCACCCGCCTTTGAAGCCGCAACCCCGATGTTGTCGCTACCGCG
>NZ_JBGEHK010000020.1:0-4597 GCF_041403425.1 Roseovarius conchicola
GCACGAAAGCTCTGGCCCTGCTCGGTCGCTATAGTAATGATACGCTCTGCTTCCTTGTCGGACATTCCGTCAGGGCGGCAATCGCCAGCCGACAAAGGTGAGGCAACAATAAGAAGCAAAACCAAAGGCACCAACGACTTCAGAACTTGGTTTGCTAAAAGGCTCATAACGACGCTTTTCCAACCTCCATGGTGTTAATTCGTACATTTGGTTCGATGCAGGTTCCTTGATGCATGTCAAAGTTGATACATGAGACGAGGTTTTTCTTCAGGTTGTACAGTAAGGATATCCTTACCTTTGTAGTCCGATAGATAAGAGTAGTTTTCGACTGGCTCGGACAGTGTTGGGCACGAAGCGCAACCTCGCCACGGACCAGTATGACACCGCTTGGTATTTCTCAAATTCCCATTTCGAGACCGCTGTCAGGGTACCCAAACAGCTAAGTTTACACAGCGGGCTGCTCTTTGCCCAACCCTCAAAAGTTGAACTAAAAAATATCACCCACCATGATACCGTGCCTGCTATCCCTCTCTAACCAGTCACGCCATCATACTGATAGATAGTTCTGTACCACTCATCACCTTCCGCGCAGCGCTTGGGAAATCCCTCCTTGGCGCTTCACCGGAAGGAGATGAACTATGGGTACTCTGCAAGAAAACACAGAAGAAGATATCGGCGCCGTGCCGCGCTGTAAGACATGTGGCTCTGAGCGCGTAGCTAAAGACGCCTGGGCATGCTGGAATCCTGAGAGCGGGCTCTGGGAGCTTGAGAACGTCTTTGACGCCGCCCACTGCCACCAGTGCGAAGACAGCACGAAGCTCGTGTGGTCGCGCCAGGAGGTGCCACCGCATCAGCGCATCCGCGAACTCAATGACCGGTTTCGCCGAGATGGCGTGGGCAACGGGTCTGTCATGCTCACCATCGGCATTCAGGAACGCGGCAGTGTGTTTGCCGTCGCAGCGGTTCAGGCCGTCCGATCTTTTGAGGCCTTCTCAGAAGACAACGACCCGTGGGGCGAGCACGATTTTGGCGCGGTTCAGGTGCAGGGCGAGAAGGTCTTCTGGAAGATAGATTACTACACCCCAGATCTCTCCGCTGGCAGTGAAAACCCCGCCAACGAAGGCATCACACACCGCGTGCTGACCATCATGCTCCCGACGGAGTACTGAGCATGGCGCGCGACGGTTATGAAACGCTGACATTGATCTGGCAGGAACGCCGCATTGATGTGTCCTATGAAGCCAATTGGCTGAACTCCGGCCAGTGGCATCTTGAACTCAGATGCTCTGAGACATTGCCGGTCACGCAAACGGGCTATCGCTCGGCCTTTATACCATCAGACTGTATCTCCGATGCAGATGCCATTGAGCCTTACGTGCTCGCCTGGCTGGATGAGGCTGCAGAAGACCCGGCCTGGCTGAAACACGTTGAAGACAGCCGCCAGTTCAAACTGTTCTGAGAAACTATCACCACCCAAGATACGCTGCCTGCTAGTCAGGCGGCGTTTTTCTTTGGCGAATGCGCAGATGTGTAAGAAGTGAGAAGGATCATACGTCTTCGCGCTAGCAGCTCCGGCAGTCGCAGCCGTCTCACCGGGGCTCAATCACATCAGTCACCGATGTCGCTGAGCCGCCGACCCTCCGCCTGGCAGAGACGCACACGCTTGCACCTGAGAATGTATGGTACCGGACCCGTACGGGGTCCGGCGCAGGCCTCTCCGGGCAACGTCGCATGCACACCGCGAAGACCATCTCCCATCCACCATATCACCACTGCCGATAGCGTGCCTGCTAGGACACGCGGCTTTGGCACCCTAGACTGATGCTCTATCAGTTTAATCAATAATTTCATGAGCACCCAATTTGCCCAAGACTTGCGACTGGCACGACGTAAGGCGGGCTTAACCCAAGGCGATCTGGCGCACCTGCTGGACAGCCACCAATCCTTCGTGTCCGATCTGGAGAATGGCAAGCAGCGCCCGTCCCTGGAGCAGATCATCGAGCTGTCTTTGATCTACGGCCGGTCGTTTGAGAGCTTCTTTGCGACGGTAATGACGGAACGCCGAACGCATCTCAAAAAGCGCTGCAAGACCTTGCCGGATCCCGGCAAGCAGACGGCACACACCTTTAATCGCGACGGCTCGCTGGCCAAGCTGCAGCGGCGGCTTAAGACTTCACCTGACCATGGCGTCGCTTAAGGTTCTGGCCATCGCCGTGGCCTCTGGTCGGGCCGGTTATGTGTATTTGCAGGAAACCAAGCTGCTGGACTGGGGGATGACCGTCAAAGCCACGAAAGACCCGGCTGAGCTTGTGGCTTTCGTACAATCTCTCATCAATGATCTGAAACCCGATGTGGTCGTGACGGAGAAATGCGATGCGCTGTGCCGGAAAGGCAAAAAGGCACGACGGTTGATCGCTGCCATCGCGGATCTGGCGAGCCACAATTACGTGCTGGATATCTCGCTGGCCCGACCCCGCCACTTCCCATCGAAATACGAAGAGGCCGTGCATTTCGTCAAACGGCATCCGGAAATCACCGGCTATCTGCCAAAAAAGAAACGCCGCATCTTTGATTTCGAGCCCCGCACAATGATGATCTTCGAAGCCCTGGCACTGGCCGAACAGGCCCTGATCAGCCCACCTGAGGCGCTGGCGGCGGCCATGGGCTAGCGCAGCACCAATTGTTCTTCTTGTTCTTTCACAAACCACTCCGACACGGGGTGGTTTTTTGTGTTCGCCAGCCAGCATCATCACACGCAGAGCGACATTCTATTTGACAACCCACACCCGGAGATTGCAGCCTTTGCTTGGGAAGAATGAGGGGGAAGAGTTATGCGATCCTATGAAGCCGCACGCGGCTATTTCAGTTTTTTAACCTTTGTGTCCTGGTGTGTCATCGTCTTGGGTGGCATTGCAGTCCTTGGAGGATTGGCAGCGGTCGGACAAATGGGCCGGGGGTTCGGGTCGGGTCCAAATACATTTGCCATCATCGGTGCCGTAATACCGGGAGCGGGTTTGGCATTCGCAGGCTTCATGGGTCTGGTCTTTGCCCAGATCGGACGCGCTGGCGTAGACTCAGCCGAGTACGGGCAGCAGATGCTGCAGATCGCGCGTGATCAGCTTGACGTTTCACGGCGCGGCCTGAACAAGCACACTGACACCCCGCAGAGCTTTGCCGTACTAAAGACTCCGAAAGCGGATCAGACTGCAGAAACAGCACAACATGGTTACCCGCAATCCAAGCCTACAACCGGGACCCCTTCAGAAACCGAGGCAAAACCTTCGCTAGTCGCGCATAACGGTCATGAAATTGAGTTTAGGGATGATCAGTATATCGTGGACGGACGCAAGTTTGAGTTTCTCACACGAGCCAAGCACTATGTGGATACCGAACTGGCATCAAATCGCCTCGGAGCTCCGGAAGAAACCATCGAACACGCAGGGAGGATTATTGAGCTGCGGGATGGAAAATATCATTACTCCAGCATGACATTTGCCAGTCGCGAAGCTGCTGAGAGATATATCGACCAGTTGGGCGTCAATCCAAATGTTAAACTCAGCTGAAGGCCCGGGTTTGCAGCTAATTTCGACCCCCATGCAGACCCCCAACCCCCGTGGGGGTTCGGTGTGGGGGTGCATAGCAGAGCATAATGGACCATACTGTCTCAGATACAGTGCTCTTGGACCCGTGACTTCACCTGCTCTCGCAGGTTCATCCCCACCCTCACCACCCTTCTCTGCCGAGAGGCCCTGAGGGATGCGGGTATCGATTGAACACGAGACGGTTCGCAAGGGATGGCTCTTCAAGACCACCTATCATGAGGTGGTCTTGAAGGTGGCCTTTACCCATGAAGAAAAACAAATTGTTCGCCAACGCAATCTGCTCAAAACCAAATTGCTGGATCGTCGTCCGGCCACCGCAAAGGTCGATGCCCGCGACGACAAGTTTGAATTGCGGGTTGAGCATTTGATGAATGAGGCCCCGGACCGTTTCCTCTGCGCCACACCCAGCCAATCCAAAATCTACGAAGAGCGCTTGCTTGACGCTCTGGCGCAGATGAAACTGTGGCTGGACGATAATGCCGATACGGCCGAGCGCACTGTGATTGAGTTCTGATGGCCCGCAGTTTTGCCGAAGACTACGCCAGTGCGCTGCTGGGGGCGGTCATCCTGGCCCTTGCACTCTTACTGGCGCTGGCCGTCTCCTGGATCGCGCTGATCGTCGTGCCTGCTTATGTCGGGTATCGGCTCTGGAAGGAAAACCCGAGACGGCTGGAACGGTTGGCCCGGGAAGAAACCCAAATCCTCTATGATCACGCCCTGGCCGGGTCGGTGCAGCTGTCTGAGACAAACATCAACGCCGCCCTCGCCCATCACTGGCCGCCAGACATGCCCGCCGCCCTCCGGGTTCAACTTCTGGACATCGGCAAAGCGCTGTTCGAACAGGAGGGCCTGTCTCCAGATATCCCACCCCTGCCCGCGCTCTGCAATACGGTCGAAGGGGCGCGCTACCGGGACATGCTGGCCAAGGCCGGACAGGCCCGCAGCGACAAGGCAATGGTCGGGCAAGCTTTGGATACTATCAGTCTGGCGCTGGC
>NZ_JBGEHK010000021.1:0-3910 GCF_041403425.1 Roseovarius conchicola
CATGACCAAGTCCCCGTTACCTTCTCCACGATTGGGCGAGGCGTATTTGCTGACGCCTGGTCCGTTGACGACGTCTTATGAAGTTAAGGAGGCGATGTTGCGTGACTGGGGCAGTTGGGATGATGATTTCCGGGCGATGACGCGCGAGATGCGGTCGCGGTTGCTGGCGCTTTTGGGGGCGGGGTCGGAGGCGTTTGACTGTGTGCCGATGCAGGGCAGCGGCACTTTCGCGGTTGAGGCCATGCTGGCGTCGTTTATCCCGCGTGACGGCAAGGCCTTGGTTCTGGCCAACGGGGCTTATGGGCTGCGCTCGGTTCAGACCCTTGCGTATCTGGGCCGGGAGCATGTGGTTCTGGACAAGGGCGATTACCTGCCGCCGCGCGGCGAGGAAGTCGCGCAGATCCTGGCGGAGGATCCGGCGATCACCCATGTGGTCGTGATCCATTGCGAGACCAGTTCGGGCATTCTGAACCCGGTCGAGGAGATTTCCGAGGTGACCTATGCGGCGGGGCGCAAGCTTCTGGTTGATTCGATGTCGGCATTCGGGGCCATCCCGCTGGAGGTGGCGCAGCTGCGCTACGAGGCGATGGTCAGCTCGGCCAACAAATGCATCGAGGGCGTGCCCGGCTTCGGCTTTGTCATCGCCCGCAAATCCGAGCTTGAGGCGGCCAAGGGCAACAGCCACTCGCTCAGCCTTGATGTGCATGCCCAGTGGGCGCATATGGAAAAGACCGGCCAGTGGCGGTTCACCCCGCCGACCCACGTGGTTGCCGCTTTCCTCGAGGCGCTGAGGGCGCATGAGATCGAGGGGGGCGTTGCCGGGCGCGGCGGACGCTATACGCGCAACCGTGATGTCATGGTCGATGGCATGCGCGATCTGGGGTTCGAGACCCTGCTGAAGGATCGCTGGCTCAGCCCGATCATCGTGACCTTCTTCTGCCCGGCGGACGGGAATTTCGATTTTGACCGCTTTTACGGGCTGATGAAGGCAAAAGGCTTCATCATCTACCCGGGCAAGCTGACCGTCGTGGACAGTTTCCGTGTCGGCTGTATCGGGCAGATGGACGAAAACGTGATGCGGCAGGTCGTGACTGCCGCCAAGGAAACGCTGAGCGAAATGGGCGTTGCAAGTGCCGCGCCTCCTGCGGCCGCCCTGGAAGAACGTGCCAAACTGGCCGCCTGAAAAACAAAGGAACTATGTAATGACAATTCAATCTCCTGTTGTAGCGAACGGGCGTGCTTATGCGGTGCCGAAGGTTTGTGCGATCGCGATTTGCCTGGACGGGTGCGAGCCGGAATACCTGGACAAGGCGATTGCGGATGGGCTGATGCCGACGCTGAAGCGGATGCGCGCGGAGGGCACGGACCGGCTGGCGCATTCGGTGGTGCCGTCCTTCACCAACCCCAACAACCTGAGCATCGCGACGGGCCGTCCGCCGGTGGTGCACGGGATCTGCGGCAATTACCTGATCGACCCGGACACGGGCGAAGAAGTGATGATGAACGATGTGCGGTTTTTGCGCGCGCCGACCGTGTTCAAGGCGTTTTACGATGCCGGTGCGCGGGTGGCCGTGGTCACCGCCAAGGACAAGCTGCGCGCGCTTCTGGGGGCGGGGCTGGAATTTGACCAGGACCGTGCAATCTGCTTCTCGGCCGAGAAGTCCGATACATCGACCCAGGAAGAGCACGGCATGGCCGAGGGCAGCAAGTGGCTGGGCATGGCGCAGCCCGAGGTCTATTCGGCGGAGCTCTCCGAGTTCGTCTTTGCCGCCGGTGTGAAGCTGCTGAAGGAATGGGCGCCGGACGTGATGTACCTGACCACCACCGACTACGTGCAGCACAAGTACAGCCCCGACCAGGCCGAAGCCAAATCCTTCTACGAGATGTTCGACAGGTACCTGACCGAACTGGACGCGCTGGGGGCTGCGGTTGTGGTGACGGCCGATCATGGCATGAAGCCCAAGCACCATGCCGATGGCTCTCCATCGGTGATCTATGTGCAGGACCTGATGGATGAATGGCTGGGCGAGGGCAATGCCCGCGTCATCCTGCCGATCACCGATCCTTATGTTGTGCACCACGGCGCGCTTGGCTCATTTGCCACCTGCTATCTGCCGGAAGGCGCGGATATTGCCGATATCTCAAAGCGCCTGCTGGCGCAGGACGGGATCACCCATGTGCTGACCAATGCCGAGGCGGTGGCCCGGTTCGAGCTGCCCTCGGACCGGATCGGCGATATCGTGATGGTCTCGGGCGAGGAAATCTGCATCGGCACCTCCGAGCACCGGCATGATCTGGCGGCCCTGAACGAGCCTCTGCGCAGCCATGGCGGGCTGACCGAACAGGAAGTGCCGTTCATCTGCAACCGGGTTCTGCCCTTGCCTGAACGCCCGGTTCTGCGCAATTTTGATGCTTTCTTCTACGCCACCACAGCGGCGGCGCTTTGAACATGGATGGTGCAATGGACAAGACGGAAATCCGCAACGAAGGGATGCGCATCGGGGGTGAGGTTGTCTTCACCGATGACGTGATCGAGGTCAGATACCCCTATACCGAGGAAGTCGTTGGCACCGTGCCCGCGGGCAATGCCGAGCATGCCCGCCGTGCCTTTGAGATCGCGGCGCATTACACACCCACGCTCAGCCGCTACGAGCGCAGCGAGATCCTCAAGCGCGCCGGCGAACTGATCGGCGAGCGCCGCGATTACCTGGCAAAATGGCTGACGCTGGAACTGGGCATCTGCCACCAGCACGCGATTTACGAGACCAAGCGGGCGCAGGATGTCTACCAGTTCGCGGCGGCGCAGTCGATGAACGATGATGGCGAGATCTTCTCCTGCGACCTCACCCATAACGGCAAGGATCGCAAGATCTTCACCAAGCGCGAGCCGGTGCGGGCGATCAGCGCGATCACGCCCTTCAACCATCCTCTGAACATGGTCAGCCACAAGATTGCGCCGTCGATTGCGACCAACAATTGCATGGTGTGCAAGCCCACGGAACTGACGCCGCTGACCTGCATCGCGCTGGCCGATATCCTCTACGAGGCCGGTCTGCCGCCCGAGATGTTCCAGGTGGTCACCGGCTGGCCCAAGGATATCGGCGAGGAAATGATGGTGAACGAGCATATCGACATCATCACCTTCACCGGCGGTGTGCCCGTGGGCAAGCTGATTGCCTCTAAAGCAGGCTACAAGCGCCAGGCGCTGGAACTGGGCGGCAACGACCCGCTGATCGTCCTGAATGACCTCTCCGAGGCTGATCTGGACAAGGCGGCGACCATCGCCGTGGCCGGGGCCACCGGCAACTCGGGGCAACGCTGCACCGCGATCAAGCGCATCCTGGTGCAGGAAAGCGTGGCCGACAAGTTTGTCCCGCTGGTGCTGGAAAAGGCCAGGGCGATCCGCTTCGGTGACCCGCAGGACCCCGGGACCGAACTGGGCTGCGTGATCCACAAGGAAGCGGCCGAGCTCTTTGAAAACCGCGTCTACCAGGCCGAGAAAGAAGGCGCCGAGATCCTCTATCACCCCGGCCGCCAGGGCGCGCTTTTGCCGCCCATCGTCGTGGACAAGGTGCCCCATTCCAGCGAGCTGGTGATGGAGGAAACCTTCGGCCCCATCGTGCCCATCGTGCGCGTGCCCGATGACGATGCCGAGGTGATGGCGATCTCGAACGGCACCCAGTTCGGCCTCAGCTCGGGCGTCTGCACCAACGACCTGAACCGCGCGATCGCGTTCATCAACGGGCTTGATGTCGGAACCTGCAACATCTGGGAACAACCCGGATACCGCATCGAAACCTCCCCCTTCGGCGGCATCAAAGACTCCGGTAACGCCGTCAAAGAAGGCGTCACAGAAGCCATGAAGTTCTTCACAAACGTCAAAACATACTCAATGCCATGGCCAAGGTGA
>NZ_JBGEHK010000022.1:0-1152 GCF_041403425.1 Roseovarius conchicola
AAAGACCATCGAAACGCGACGCTTGCTCCACCGCAAATCCGCCGCATAATCACAACAACCAGATGCGCCAGACCCTCTCTTAGCTCAGGCCGCCATCTGTCCCAAAATCCCTGACGACGGACAATCGGGCCAAACTTCAACTCCTCCAATCTCGTTTGTGATGTCGATTGAAAAACGCTGCCCCTGTGGAGTTCCTTCGGTATAGGTATCTGCAGAATCCGCTAGACTACCGGTCTGGATTTCCAAGAGCGGAATCGGGGATAAAAGGGAAAAACTACTTGGACCACCGCGAATGACTTGTGCTTCGAATGCCGGATTGTCATCGTCGCGTAGGACTAAATAGAGGTGCCCAAAGCTAGTATTTCCAACTTCTTTTGATTCTAGATAAACCCGGACAGTCATTTTTCACTTTCGGAATTGTAGCTTGCCAAACAGTTTTCATTGGCGTCTTGAAAGAGGGGCCATGTGTTCTTGAGAAGATCTCCGGGACCGAATGCAATATTGTCAAAGGTCACATTTACGCCATCGGGATCGGTCGTTAAGAAAATTCGGATTCGATAGTTTGGTTTGCGCCCCCGAAAAGCCCATTTTTCAGAAAAGTAGTTGTAGATAGTTACATACTGATCGCCTACAGCGGTTGACCCGGCCAGATATTTGAACTCTGCGCCTTCCGCAAAGTGATCAAGGGCAAACACGAACTTCGACAGTTCCAATTTGTATCGAAAGTCAGATGCAGAAGGCTCACCGCCTACTAAGACTGCTAGATTTCGAAGCCGCTTAGCCAGTTCTATAGTGAAGTAGTTGTAGTTATCCTTCTTCACCCAACGGCTAGTATTGCTTTCCAGAAACCCTTCAACCTGATACCCAAGTTCAGCCAAAAGTTCCGGGTCATTGTTGTATTGTGAGCTTTCTCTTCCACCATGCCGTTCTCTTGCGAGCGCAATCAACTGTTCTGGGTTGGCAATCAAATCATCATAGGCCGTATCGTTTCTATAGGTGACTCCATCCGCACGCATCTTGTCAATTGCAGCACGAAAGCTCTGGCCCTGCTCGGTCGCTATAGTAATGATACGCTCTGCTTCCTTGTCGGACATTCCGTCAGGGCGGCAATCGCCAGCCGACAAAGGTGAGGCAACAATAAGAAGCAAAACC
>NZ_JBGEHK010000023.1:0-1087 GCF_041403425.1 Roseovarius conchicola
TGTCCGTCGTCAGGGATTTTGGGACAGATGGCGGCCTGAGCTAAGAGAGGGTCTGGCGCATCTGGTTGTTGTGATTATGCGGCGGATTTGCGGTGGAGCAAGCGTCGCGTTTCGATGGTCTTTCGTTTGATCCTTTCTCGTTGTTTCAGAATGGTCTGGCCGCGCCCGAAGTAGACATCGGCCGGGGTGAGGTTTTGCAGGCTCTCGTGATAGCGCTGGTGATTGTAGTGATCGACAAAGGCATCGATCTGTTGCCTGAGATCACCGGGCAGGTAGTAGTTTTCCAGCAAGATGCGGTTCTTCAAGGTCTGGTGCCATCGCTCGATCTTGCCCTGAGTTTGCGGGTGATACGGAGCGCCGCGCACATGGTCCATCTGCTGATCTTCCAGCCAATCGGCCAAGTCGCCGGAGATGTAACTGGAGCCGTTGTCACTGAGCAGTCTTGGCTTGTGTAGGACCGTCGCCTGATCGCAGCCCGAGGCCTTTAGCGCCAAGTCCAGCGTATCGGTCACATCACCCGCCTTCATCGTCGTGCAGAGCTTCCAGGCGATGATGTAGCGACTGAAGTCGTCGAGGATCGTCGAGAGATAGAACCATCCCCAGCCGATGACCTTCAGGTAAGTGAAGTCGGTCTGCCAGAGCTGGTTTGGCCGCGTGGTCTTGTCCTTGAACTCATCCGCCGCTGACAGGACCACATAGGCCGGGCTGGTGATCAGGTCGTAGGACTTGAGGATGCGATAGACCGAAGCCTCTGACACAAAGTACTTTTCCGTGTCGGTGAAGCGCACGGCTAGCTCCCGCGGCGACAGATCACTTTCCTTCAGGGCCAGGTCCTTGATCTTCTCGCGGACAGGTTCCGGGATACGATTCCAGACCCGTGACGGCCTGGGGCGGCGATCCTCCAGGGCTTCGGGACCACCGGCCAGATACCGATCATACCAGCGATAGAAGGTGGTCTTGGGGATACCCAGCTTGTCCAAGGTGCGCTTGGTCGGCAGATGTGACCGCTCAACCAACCGGATGATCTCGAGTTTCTCGGATGCGGGATACCTCATTCGTCGTCGTCCCCATCCGCGATCATGCTTTT